>CAZNBY010000012.1:0-69784 GCA_964571525.1 uncultured Planctomycetota bacterium | reverse complement strand
GATATTCGGTCGTCGCACGACATACTCGATGCTGAGGCAATTTGGTCGGCGCTTGAGCGAAATGGCTACAACCGACAGGCTGCTGCTCGTGAGCTTGGCATTCACAAGACGACGCTGTTCCGTCGCATAAAGAGGCTTGGTATAGAACTGCCCGAATCCGATGGCCGTTCGCGTGGAATATCTTAGATCCACCGTCTGCTATAAGTCTGTAACCTTCGCATCATCAATACAATCAAAGCAAATCGGGTTGATTGGAGAGGTCAAGCAAGTATCGCCAAGCAGGTAAAATAGCGATAACTCCCGCATCTGTTTCAACCTTCTCTTCATCGTTGCGCGTCACTATAACGCCAAGACTCTGACCGAACTCAGACATTGCATCTGTCAGTGCGGTAACTTCTCTCTTTCTCGTTTGTGGATCTGCCAGACTCTCACTGACTTGTACGAGCAAAGGCTTTTTCCCCTTTTGCGGTATCACGAAGTCAACCTCGCGCCCCGTTTTTGTCTTTAGGTAGAAGATATTGGCATATTGCCTTCTAAGTGCGGCAAATACAAGGTTTTCGAGCAAATGACCGGAATTGACAAGTATGCCAGAAGCAATGGAGGATACAAGCGCATGGTCAACGCAATAAATGCGTTTTGGGTTCGTGTTGCGCCGCGCGAGTGAGGCATCGTACAGGTTGACAGTGAAAAGGAAAAACGAGTCTTCAAGCCATTCTATGTACTGGGCAACGGAGGTCTTTGGCACATTATAACCCAGTGCTTTTAGATAACCTGTCAGCTTATTGATCGAGTATTGTGATGCAGCGTTCTCAACAAGCCAATGCGCAAGGTCGATCAGGGCTTTCGGGTGCGGAATATCATGCCGTTCGACAATATCTCTGTATAGAATAGTCTGGAAATACTCCTGATGCACCCTTATACGCATGTTGCGGTTTATGCCCAATACTTCGGGAAATCCACCGGTCTCCCAGTATTCCTCAAACGCTTTCTGAACATGGTGCCGCTTACTTGTTGAAAAAGCACCCCCAACATCTATTCCCTTGAAGTCGAGATACTCGTGGAATGAAAACGGAAACATTTCCCACGATAACGCCCTTCCCCGCATCTGCGTGGCGATCTCCTTCGATAGCATTCTTGCAGACGAGCCTGTCAGATAGACTTCGCATTTCTCTGTTCTAAGCAACCTATCAACGAAAGGCTCCCAACCGCTTGCGGCCTGAATCTCGTCGAAGAAGCAGTATACCGTTTCCGTCCCCTTCTTCTCAGGATACAACGAGTAATATGCATCAATAATCATACTAATATTCGAGCGAAGTATGTCACGAAGCCTGTCATCAAAGAAGTTGATGTACAGGATGTTCTTTCGAGATACTCCGCTTCTAAGAAGTCTGTCAACTATCTGAAACATGTAAGTTGACTTACCGCTTCGACGCACCCCGATGCAGACTGTTGCTTTGCCGTCTATCGTCTCAATTTGTAGGCGACGCGGCACTCCGGTCTCAAGGTTCATCTCTTGAAAATCGAGGATAATTGACTTCAGCACATCAAGCATAGGCACCTACTGGTAAGATATGTTACCGGTTTTACCCTTAACCGGTAATAATTATAACCGGTTGCATGTCGGTTTGTCAAGAGGTTTTCTGGGATTTATGTAAAACGGCGTTCATTGCTGTCGCTTTTCTCTGTTTCTCCCCTCCATTACAGTTGCACATTTGCAACTCGTATTGACACTATATAGTTGCATATACGCTACTGTAAAACATCACCCATGCAATACATATTCTCCATAAGTGCCTTATATACCGTCACTTATAGCCCTTTGCTCTTAGCTGAGCACTGTGGCACGGCGATTGCTGTTATTACACTGATGAAAAACGATAAAGCAGCTTTTACAAGTTGGGATGGCCATATCGCACCTGTGTTTGACACAGCTTCTGAGGCTCTTGTGGTCGAGGTTGCAGACGGACGCATATCGAGTGAAGTTAGCGTTGCACTGCCACAAAACCTGCCACTGCAGAAGATACTAACACTGGTTGACTTGGGCGTGAAAACGCTTGTCTGCGGCGCAATTTCACGGCAGATGCATGAACTTGTGTCGTCTTACAGCATCACTGTTGTCCCGTTTGTTGCGGGACCGCTTAGCGAAGTGGTTTCAGCATGGTTCTTTGGCAAACTTGATGGTGATGCCTACATAATGCCCGGCTGCTGCGGCAGACGAAGGCGTTGCGGCAGATTCACTAATAACAAACAGGGGGTGAGCGAAATGAACGGAAGAGGTTCAGGCGGTGGAATGGGTGGCGGACAGGGAAAAGGACAAGGTGGACAATGTCGAGGCATGGGTAAGGGTCAGGGCGGTGGTCAGGGTCGCGGAAGAATGGGTGGGCCCGTAGCCGGCGGCCCCATAGGACAGTGCATTTGCCCTAAATGCGGCCAAACAGAGCCTCATCAACGAGGCATACCCTGCGTACAACGGCAGTGCCCCAAGTGCGGCACAGCGATGATAAGAGAATAACAACCTTATACATAAAGGAGGCAAACATGCCAAGAGGTGACAGAACAGGTCCGATGGGAATGGGACCGATGACAGGCCGAGCGGCTGGTTATTGCGCTGGCTTCGACAGGCCAGGCTTTGCGAACCCAGTCGGCAGCAGAGGTTATGGAATGGGTTTTGGCCGTGGCTTTGGTGGCAGAGGGGGCGGCAGAGGTTGTCGCAATATGTATTACGCCACTGGTATGCCGGGTTGGATGCGCTTTGGCGGATATGCTGCTCAGATGCCCGTTCAGAACCAAGCTTCTGAGGTTGATGCACTTAAGGCGCATGCAGAGGCTCTTAAAGAGCAGCTTAATAGTATTCAGCGTCGAATCGGCGAGATCGAACACGCAAACTCACAGAAAGAGCAATGATATGAAGATTGCGGTAACAACAACTGGCAATGATCTAAACAGCCAACTCGATCAGCGTTTTGGTCGTGCTAAGAACTTCATTGTGTACGACATCGAATCGAACAAGTACGAAGTCTTCGACAACGAACAAAACCTAAACGCCGCGCAAGGTGCTGGCATACAGTCAGCCGAGCGAGTGGTAAGGCTGGGAGCAGGCGCGCTGATATCCGGCAATTGCGGCCCGAAGGCATTTCGCGTTCTTAAAGCGGCGGGAGTTAAGATATACAACACAGACGCACCTACCGTTGCCGATGCGATCAAACTGTATTGCGAAGGCAAGCTTTCCGAGGCGCAGGACGCAAATGTAGAAGGCCATTGGGTATGAGCAACAACAGCATCTTGGTAAAACCAATTGGCCTAATACACAGCGAGCACACTATCGCAGAGAACACGCCGATACAGCCTGTCTATGCAACAGGCTGTATGGGTCGCGTGGTCGTTTTCGACGAGTTTGCAGAAGGGCTTTGCGACATAGAAGGCTTTTCGCACATCTATCTGCTGTATTCGTTTGACAGGGCATCTGCGGTAAAACTCAAGGTTAAGCCTTTTATGGAGGATGTCGCCCGCGGCGTTTTCGCCACAAGAGCGCCCTGTCGCCCTAACTCCATCGGTCTCAGCGTCGTTCGGCTAATAAAGCGCGAGGGCAATGTGCTGCATGTTGACGGTCTTGATATACTCGATGGCACACCGTTGCTTGATATAAAGCCCTACACTGCCAAATTCGACCGGTTCGACACGACCAAAAATGGCTGGCAAGACGATATTGACGATAACACCGCCAATAGGCGCGGGCGGCGAGGATATTCGCGTGACGGGAAAGAATCGGCAAAGTGATTTTGGTTTCAGCCTGATGGCGATCGAATTCGCTGTTAGAGACTGGTTCAAGCCACCTGTAAAAATACTTCGCGAGGCGGGTTTGCGAGAAGGGGCAACAGTGCTTGATTTTGGTTGCGGCCCGGGTGGCTTTTCTATCGCCGCCGCCAGGATTGTCGGTCATTCGGGCACAGTATATGCGCTCGATATCCATCCGCTCGCCCTCGACTTCGTAAGAAAGAAAGCGAAGTCAGCAAACCTCGATAATGTGAGAATAGCTGAAGGGCGTGAGCTCAGAACAATACCATCCGGTTCATGCGACATGGTACTTGTGTACGATGTCTTACATGATCTTGATGAACCAGAACCTTATCTTCGTGAATTTAACCGTGTGCTTAAGGCAGACGGCTTGCTCTCTGTGAGTGATCATCACCTTAAAGAGGTTGAGATTGTCGGGGTGATAACAAAGCACAAGCTCTTTTGCGAGTCGCGCAAGCTACACCGCTCCATAATTTTCAACAAGGTATACACAGCATGAACAAGGGGATACGAATTGCGATCGCATCCGGTAAGGGAGGCACAGGTAAGACCACCGTGTCGCTCAATCTCGCAAGGGCAATGAACCAGCCGGTCAAGTTGCTCGATTGCGATGTCGAAGAGCCTAATGCGCACCTATTTTTAAAGTGCGATGTGCAAAGCACAGAGCTTGTAAGCATACCAGTTCCGCAGGTTGACGAATCAATTTGCAATGCGTGCGGCGAATGTGGCAGGTTCTGCCAGTATTCTGCGATTGTCTCGTTTGGTACCGTGCCGTTGATATTTCCAGAGATGTGCCACGGATGCGGTGGCTGCATGAGGGTCTGCCCGCAGAATGCCATTAGCGAGATTGACAGACGCATAGGAACGGTAGAAACAGCGTTGTGCGATAGCATTACGCTTGTAACGGGAAGCCTTGATGTGGGTGTGGCAATGGCACCCCCTTTAATCCGCGCGGTAAAGTCAAAAATTGATGGGACTGACATCACGATACTCGACGCACCCCCGGGGACATCGTGCCCCGTCATAGCGACGATAAGGGATACCGATTTCGTAATACTTGTTACCGAACCCACACCGTTTGGATTGCACGATCTATCGCTTGCGGTGGATATGGTCGCCGAATTGGGTGTTCCGTTCGGCGTTGTGGTGAACCGAATGGGTGCGGGAGATGATCGCGTGCATCGCTTCTGCGCGAACAATGATATTCCGCTGCTGCTTGAAATCCCCGATGATCGCCGCATCGCAGAGGCATATTCAAAGGGAGTTTTGATTATTGACGCACTGCCGGAATATAAGCCTCTATTCACTGGTCTATCTGAACTGGTTTTCGTTCTGGCAAGTGGCAAACGATGCCCTGCACCACTAAGAAACAGGGAGAGTGTATAGCATGAAAGAGCTTGTAGTAATAAGCGGAAAAGGCGGGACCGGTAAGACGAGCATCACCGCGTCGTTTGCCGTACTCGCGGGCAATGCGGTTGTCGCGGATTGCGATGTTGATGCCGCAGACCTTCACCTTGTCCTTTCGCCGACAATCTTAGAACGGCACCAGTTTTACAGCGGTCGCGAGGCCGTCATTAGACCTGAGAGCTGCACAGGCTGTGGCCTTTGCGAATCATACTGCAGGTTCAATGCTATCAGTTTCGCATCAACCCCAGATTGCAGAAGAGTGTACGAGGTTGACCCAGTCGGCTGTGAGGGTTGCGGCGTGTGCGTCAGATTTTGCCCCGCAAAGGCGATTGATTTTCCCGAAAGGCTCTGCGGTGAATGGATGATTTCAGAGACAAGATGTGGCCCGATGGTTCACGCCAAGTTGGGGGTTGCAGCCGAGAACTCTGGCAAACTGGTCTCGACTGTGCGAAGGGAATCCCGCTATATTGCGGAGGAGCAGCACCGCGATATCGTCATAGTTGACGGTCCGCCGGGGATCGGTTGCCCTGTCATCGCGTCGCTAACTGGTGCAACACAAGTGCTAATCGTAACAGAACCTACTGTGTCTGGCGAGCATGACATGCAGCGAGTCTTAACGCTCGCAAGGCACTTCAGAATACTAACCGCGGTATGCGTAAATAAATGGGATCTAAATCCTGAAATGGCAGAACGGATTGAAGCATACGCGATTGAATCAGGAGCAACTGTTGCAGGACGAATACGGTTCGACAGCGCTGTGACAAAGGCGATGATCGCCGAAAAAGCCGTCGTCGAGACGAATGCGGATAGCGTGGCCGATATAGTTGAAATCTGGCGGCATTTGGAGATTCAGTGTTAAGAACGGTCATAACAACTAACAACAATCCGGCAAACCGGAAGAAAGAAAGCAGGAAAACATGAGAATAGCAATACCAACAGCAAATGGCAGACTCGCAATGCACTTTGGTCACTGTGAACAATTCGCGCTACTCGACATTGACGAAGCGGCGAAGAAGGTGATAAAGCGCGAGGATGTTGTGCCTCCACCTCACCAACCCGGTCTTCTGCCTCCATGGCTCGCAGAGAAAGGCGCGACAGTCATCATCGCGGGCGGCATGGGACAAAGGGCACACGACATGTTCAAGCATCAAGGGATAAAGGTCGTAGTAGGCGCACCCGCCGAGACACCTGAAGTAATCGCGGAAGCCTACCTTTCGGGCACACTTCAAACGGGCGCAAACGCCTGCGATCATTAAATCAGCCTGAGAAGACTAATAAGGATAATAACAAAACCCCACCCCGTATTGGCGAGGTGGGGTTTGCGTTTAATGTATCATGTGTTAAGTCGGAGCAAACAAGGTCAGCAATAGCGTTTATCTTTCAATCTCCCGTCGGCATGACTTCTCGGCCCTCGATCATTAAAATCTCCACTCGCTTGGGTGCGCGGGTGCGGTGCATCACGCCACGCGGAACGGTGAATCCTTGATGCGGATTAAGCGTAACCATTTGCCCCTCAAGGTCTATTAGAAGTTGTCCGTTCAGCACGAAGAAGAACTCGTCCTCCTCGTCGTGCTTGTGCCAGTGAAACTCACCATGCAGTACACCGAGCCTTACGACACAGTCGTTGACCGTGCAAAGAGACTGGTTGAACCACTTCTTATCGCATAAGGCGATGAGTAAAGGCACATCCACAAGCTCAAGGGACTTGAAACGAATATCGAGATTGATGTTGTAGTCTGTTAGGTCTGGCATCGTGCTCTCCGTTTGTTACAGGCTGATTTTACAGCCTTTCACCGAAAGAGAATTGAATGTGTCATTCTCGGCTTAAGGAGAAGTTGCTATGCTGCCGGTTGATACGAAACTGTAAACAGCCACTTACTGCAGACGGTATGCGCACTCAGCCTGCTTCAGTTACACTTCGTTCTGCCTCTCAAAAAGAGAGCAAATCTATTCCTTCTCTTTTGGTGTTACCAAGCTCTTTCGACCTTTGTAACATGCCGCAGCACCCATTCGGGATCGCCGAAGATGTGCTTGCTTGGGGGGACGACATCTTTAAAACCGATTCGCGATTCCTCGCTGTCATATCGGATCAGATGCAGGTTGGAGATATCATCAAACAGGCGTCTGTCCTCCTTTGGCATGTAAAGGTAAGGAATGAATATCTCCCTGGACTTCAGCGCATGCAAGAAGCGAAGGTTCTTCACTCTTTCGTCGGGCTGAAGATAAAAGGGACTGCGTAGTTCAGCATAGTCGTATCCGTTTAACGGCTGCAAAATGACGGCGGCTTCGAGATCGTCGGTAGTCAGCAGTTTCAGCCGTGATACCGTCTTATCCGTTGCATCCCAACATTTGAAGTCGAGGGTGTTGCATCTCAGTTCCTTAAGTTGCTTCAGAGATGCAATCACGGTCTTTTTCTGATGCATCCATTCGTCTATCACGAGATACTGGAGGTTCGCCGGCAGCAGGTCACCATAGTTGAACGATGCCAACTGCCTGACGCGCAGATACCTGAGATTCGGGTATTCGTCAAGATGCCACATTGGCTCTAAGTCGTCGTCTATGTTTGCATAAGCTTCCAGTCTGACTACCGAGGTTTTGTCGCCGAAGAAGCCCGGCTTAGCGATTCCTCCCCGATATGAAAGCAACTTCCATGAAACGGGTGAGACGAAAGCGCGCTTGCGCATTTCGGCAATACCATGCTCAAAGTTTCCGGAGAAGTGCTCCATACTTGTGCAATCGAATATATGTTCCGGCAACATTGTGACGCCATCACGGATATCGAGTGTTTGCAGGATTCGAAGGTCGTTCAGAGAGCTCAAGTACTTGTCGAAGTCGTTTTGATCGATCCTGAAGCCGCGGAACACAATCCCCTCAAGCTGAGGAAACAGGTAACTCGTCTTTCGCTGAAGCGTGAATTTCAGAATCCTGCCAGGCAAGTCCAAGAACTTCAGAGAGGTGGGCTCATCGAGTTCACTTAGAAGATCCTGGGCATATCGCAGAGTTGCTGAGTGGGGATCGTCATTATAACCGTAATGCCTCCATTGAGGCATCCAGTCCTTGTCATCGAAACACCATCCGACAAATTCAATCTTGAGAGATGTGAGAAGCTGCGCAACCACCCGAGGAGTCTGATTCTCGCAAAGGCTGACGTATCTGGCGTTCGGGAAACAGAGTGCAAGTTGCTTCGCCTCGTCCGAAGTAATCTCCTTGCATACAATCTCGATAAAACGGACACTCAATGATGTCCTATAGCGCGAGAAGTCATCCTTCCCACGGATCGTCACTCCCCATAACTCATCTTTCAGATGGACTTCACCCGTCTTTGAAATCCGATATTCCTCCGTACCTGTTCCAACTGGGAAGAAGAGCCTTGTTATTGGAGGTTGCGCAACCTTGGGTGTGTAGGCGAGGATGTCGTAATCGCGAAGACTGAGTCCCTTGTATTCCTGCCAGCCGAATGCGAAAGCCCTTACTCCCTGTGTGTTTGATGTGACGACTATGTCATCATGCTGGACAGGCAGGGCGATTGTGACTCTATATGTTCCAGAGTGATCGCAGAAGTTGAAGCTGAAGTCCATGTAACCGCTACTGCTGGGAACCGTACAACCAGCTAATAGCGTTATAATGAGAATAGTGACAAGGCTACTTCTCATCTTGCTCTCCTGTGTTTAAGCCATTGGTATGCAAACGGCCGACTATGTAACCAAATGGCATCACAAGCACAAAACGAACTTCCATTTTACGGCGCGGTTAATGGGAATTCTATTCACAGTTAGGTCTGATACTAAACTATGACTGCAGAATAACTACTGCGCAAGGTCAGATATTGTTCGAATGTAAATTGCATGCTGCTTGGAGATATGGCAATAATTGCCTTGCCCGAATTTCGTACCATCCAGATTGTCGCCACTGCAAATAGTCGTGATCTGAAACTGGAACGATAGCTGATTTAATCACCCATTCACACCCCTACCAATCTCACTTTTCAATTCGATGGGACGCACCTGCGCTAAAGCCCCTTTGTGTAATAGGAAAGCAATATGCCGACGCGGCGGTCGGATGAATCGTAAAGAACAAAGTCGTTCACACCGTCGCTGTTTATATCGAGGATTCGGAAATAATGAAACTTGGGCGTGCGTATGCGCGCGGTCGGGCGTTCGGGGAAAAGGTCGTTGCGGCGGCCTGAATTCTCGTAGATAAACACCCAGTCCTCGTTTGCGTCGCTTTGTTGGCGAACCATCAGGTCTTTTTTGCCGTTTCCCGTAAAATCATAGTGAGAGGTCATCATCGTCTGCACATAATCGAAGATGCGGTTCTGGAATATCTCGAATGTCCGTATCTCGTAGTTAACCATCAGCGGCTTGACAAAACTCCACTTGTTCGAGTAGAAATTGTTTCTCTTATCGAAGAAGTACACCTTAACTTCGCCTTTTATACGCCCCTGATTTATCTGCACCCAGTTGGCGACCTCTGTGATCTTGTAGTCTGTGTCGAACATCAGAATGTCGAGCGCACCATCGCCGTCGAAGTCAACAAGCTGAGCCTCGAACAAGAAGTTTTCGCCAACCACCTTGTTATCCGGCCTATCTTTGTCGGGGTCTATGTCGAACAGGTTGCGCTTGCCATCGCCGAACCAGATTTTAACATCGCTTTTCATCGCGCCGGTGCTCCACGGGCGATACTGCGATACGCGGTCAATAATGCCGTCACCGTTCACATCAATATATTCGTTAATCAACTCAAGCACATCCTTCGGCTGCCGTTCGTTTGTGCGTATCCGTTCGGTGGGATGGTTATCGGATTCGGGGAAATTGCCATTCGCGTCCTGCAAATAGCCAAAAACCTCGCCCAACACGACATCAGGGCGACCATCGCCGTTGATGTCGCGAACCTCGATTGACGGAGCCTGAAGGCCAGTCCATAAATACGGGGTGCGAGTTGAGGCGAGCGATGTAAGTGATTCGCCTGATAAAGGACCTGTTGCAACCTCCACTATTACCGGCATCTTAAGGTTGAAGCGTTTTTCGAAAACACCTTGAGGCTCTTGGATGATTAACAGAACCTTGTCGAGTTGAGGGATGAAAATGTCATCAAGGCCGTCACCATTGGCATCAAGGCAAAAGTTCCACGGGCAAGGCCAGCGTCTGCGCGCGAACAAGTTTCTGCCGACACTTGCAAGATACAGCGTATCGTCGAGCATCTTTTGCGGTTTGCCATATAAGCCATCCTCGCCCATAGCGCGCACAATCACACCCTCATCGCTCATTGTGATTATCTCAAGCCCTGGGGCAACAGATACATTGCCTATATCAACAAGCCAAGTGCCGACTGGAAAAGAAACGCGTTGATCGGAGACCGGCGGAAAAATCCTGCCCGGCTTTTGGAAGAAGATTGACAGATTGGATTCGCCTGCCCGGACAATATCAAGAAGGCCGTCATTGTTAAGGTCGGCAATGGTGAAATCCTCACGCGCTTCAGACATAAATGTGTCGCCAGGAATGAACACATCGCGCTTTTCTTTAAAGCCCTCGCCCGGGTAGTGCCAGAAAACGAACAGACCCGAGGCACTGAACAGCACGATGTCATTAAGCCCATCCCCATCAAGATCCATAAGCTTCATCTCGCCTTCGGGTATCTCAAGGGACTGGAATTTAAGACCAGCCTCGGCGCGCGATGCAAGTGCCACTATCACCATCACGGTTATCACAAAGAATATGGCGAGGCGTTTAAGAAGAATAGAACTCGACATCTTATCTCCCGAACAACGCTGTATAGGCGTTGATAACTTCTGTGCCCGTAGTTATGCGACAATGCGGATGAAATAGGGTTTCACGAAATGTCTTTGCGGTACATCAAGCCGAGCATAACGGCAATAGCGACAAAAGAATATGCACCGGCAACGATGTGCATTGACATAAGCTCTGAACCCCAGTCAACATATATCTGTTCGCCCATGTTGAGCAAAAGACTCGTGGGCTTGCCAATGTATTTGGTTAGCGTGAACGCAAAGGTCACATTGAACATATCGAACAACTGAAGCAATATACCGCCGACGATTGAGACAGAGATAGCAATAGCGGCGCTTTCAAAGAGCATTGTTAGCAGCATAGCGACTAATGCAGCAGCAAGGACAGGCTCTATTGAGAAAAGCGCACCGAACAGGAAGTGATGCCAAGTATTGGCAAGTGAGATCTGCGTACGGCTGTCGAAGTCTATCACCTCGAATCCGTGAAGGAAGTATGTCATCAACATTGCGCAGGTAAATATGAATATCGTTAGGCAGAACACATAAGTGAACACGACGGCCAATTTTGCCAGCACGACCTCATGGCGACGCACGGGTAAAGAGAAGATGTTAGGAAGAGTTCTGTGCTGGTACTCTTGCCCAATCACAAGCGCGCCGAAGAATATTGAAAGCAGCAGCGCAACAGGATTTACCGCATAGTTCGCAATAATAGCAGCAAGGGTATAGCCTGTTAGTTCAGCGTCGCGTGCAGAATGAAGGTGCTGTGGCAACACTGCTGCAAGACCGCAACCAAGAGCAGCACAAAGGATGCTGAAATAGAAGTACTTCCAGCTAAGCACCTTTTTAAGCTCGAATGAGTAGAGGCGAAGTAGTCTCGGTATCATCTTCTTAGCGCCCTGTAGTATGTTCGGATGGTGAGAAAGAAGAAGACAATAGAGGCTCCGAGTGTCGGATATAACAGCTTTATCTCATCATAAGCGACAAGGATGGGGATGCCGAACAGCAATGCAATGGTCATGGCCGCAAAGAACAAAGCCGGCAACAGCGATACAAGTCGCGCGAATGAAACATCAGCGGTTTGCACATAAGTATCGCCACGGTTGGTGCGTTCGAGGAACTTTTCTGCGATAAACGGAAGGTGATACAATGCGTTGAAGAACCGCACTACGCCATCAACAATGATCTGGGCGATGGGTTTATCGTCCATAACAAATCGCCGAATATGGGGCTTTGCAATATGAATCAAATTCACATTGGGATCGAGTGACGCAAGATGGCCTTCGAGTATTGTAACGGTGCGAAGAAAGAGCAGTATTTTGTGCGGGACTTGAAACGAGCGCACTTCGTTGAAGTAGCGCTCAAGGCGGTTGAACCACTCTGATATCTGACGGCGGTCGCGAAACTCCTTTGGGCTTATATCCTTGAACTCCCTGACGGCATATAGAAGCAGATCGCGTGTGCGACGCTCATCTTCATCAAGCGAAATCACACCCATTCGTTTTATACCTTCGACCATCCGCTCGACATCGAACTCGATAACAGCGCGCGCCATGAATCTTAAACCCTCACGCGTATCGTCCTCAAGCTCACTGCAGATACCAAAATCAACAAAGACAATCTCGTCGTTTGCAGTTATAAATATGTTGCCCGGGTGGGGATCGGCATGAAAAAAGCCGTACTTGAATATCTGCGCCGCATAGACTTCAACGAGCCTTTCGACTATCTTGCGTCTTCGAACAGGGTCGGTTTCGCGATTTGTAAAGTCGTTTATCTTCTCCCCCGCAACAAACTCCATCGTCAGCACTTTTGTGGATGTGAAATCCCACATTATTCGGGGGGCAATAACTCTGTTATCCTCGCCGAACAACTTGCGAAAGCGTTCTGCAAAACGGCCTTCGCGCATGTAGTTAAGTTCACCGAGCAATACCCGTTTGAACTCCTCGAACAGCACCTTCACATTAACACGGCTTTTCAACGAGTAAAGGAATAATGCGAACCGAAGCGCGCTTAGGTCGGCCTGAACAATGCTCTCCATGCCCGGATACTGCACCTTTACAGCAACCTTTCTGCCATCCTTCAAAAAGGCTTGGTGAACCTGGCCCAGTGAGGCAGACGCAATAGGCTCACGGGCGAAGTTGTCGAAAACTTCATCTATCGGTTTGTTAAGCTCGTTTTTGATTGTGCGTTCGACTTCCTCGTAGCTTACAGGCGGAATGCGATCTTGCAGTTTAGAGAGCACCTCAATGTACTCTGCCGGCAGCACATCGGCGCGAGAGGACATAATCTGGCCGATCTTAATGAGCAGTCCTTTGTACTTTATTGCGCGGTTGAAGAACAGTTGGGCAAACTTACGGTGGCGTTTTTTCAGACCCTCGTTGAATTTCTTGTCACCGAACAACGGGCCTATCGCCGTGAACCAATAATATGAGAACCATACTCTTAATACGAATAGGACATTGAGCGGATAGCGTAAGTACTTGCGGAAGAACTGCAAATTATGCTCCAAACGCGTTCGACGCGTTTCTGTTTATGATCGAAGCATCAAGCTGTAGAGCGATTACGCCTTTTCAGAAGAATCGCAGCATTCGTGCTTTTCCTCTTGTTCGCCCTTAACCGTGTTAGCAATGTCATTGATCATCTCTTCGACCTTGCCGAGTCTGCAGTCAATCATGCTTTTGCACGACTTATACATGTGCTTTTTTAGCACAAGGTAATCGGCATAACATTCGTCGTTAAGAATCGAGCGCATGAATTTCATCTTTGCGTCCCATGCGCTGTTCATGAACTTGACGAACGGGCACTTTGTGCTGTCGCAGCTATCGCACATATATGACCTCCTACTTTTTGGTTACGCTACCTTTAACAAGACGCTTGCGCAAGTATGCCTCGATAAAGCTGTCAATATAGCCGTCAAGGACCTTTCTTACATCCGTCTCCTCGGTGTTTGTTCGGTGGTCTTTGACGAGCGTGTAGGGTTGCATAACATACGAGCGTATCTGATTTCCCCACGCTATCTCGCCACGATCACCAAGAAGAGCCTTAAGGTCTGCATCCCGTTGCGCCTCATAGTATCTTTGAACGCGTGATACAAGTTCACGCATCGCCATTTCTCGGTTCTTGCCTTGCGATCGCTGGTCTTGGCAATGTACAACGATACCGGTCGGTTTGTGCGTAAGGCGCACCGCCGATTCGGTCTTGTTAACATGCTGACCGCCTGGTCCGCCTGCTCTGTGAGTCTCGAACACAACCTCGTTTTCGTCGAGCACCACTTCAACAGGGTCGAAAATCGGCACGACATCAACGCTGGCAAACGAGGTGTGGCGACGGGCGTTAGAGTCGAACGGTGATATACGCACAAGGCGGTGAACGCCCGCCTCAGAGCGCAGGTGCCCGTACGGGTAAAAGCCTGTTATCTCTATCGTTACGCTCTTTATGCCAGCCTCTTCGCCGGATAGTAGCGACACTTCCTCGTACTCGTATCCGTTAAGCTCGAGCCAGCGCGTGTACATGCGAAACAGCATAGCAACCCAGTCGCATGATTCTGTGCCGCCCGCGCCCGCATGTATTGACATTATAACATTTCGATGCGCGTTTTCATCAGACATAAGCACGAGATTTTCGAATTTGCGCACTTCTTCGCCGAGTTTTTCGATTTCAAGCACAAACTCCTCGCGTAAAGTCTCGTCCTTTTCCTCAGCAAGCAGTTCAAGCATCTCGCCGGATTCACGCACGCGGCTGATAAGCATCTCCATGTCGTTTATCGTTCGTTTCAATGAACTAAGCTCTTGAACGATTGGTTTTGCGGCCTCAGGGTGATCCCAAAAGCCCGACTCGCTCATTTTTGCTTCGATTTCAGCGACGCGGCGTTTTTTACCTTCGATATCAAGTGCTTCCCTAAGCTCATCGAGGGTTTGCGCCAATTGCGAAATATGAATATCAAGCTCGTTAGCATCGAACATAAGTTGGTTTATCCTAATGGGGCGGGCAGAATTGAGACCTTGCGGCCATGCACCTGCACCCGCCCCTCTGAAAGCAGTTGAACAACCTCCGGCAACAGCCGCCGTTCGGCGCGCTGAACTCGTATTGCGAGGCTATGCGTGTCGTCATCCTCCTTAACAGCTACCGCAAGCTGGCCGATGATCGGCCCGGAATCATATTCCTCGTTGACAAAGTGAACTGTGCAGCCGCTGATCTTGGCACCACATTCGAGCACCGCGCGATGCACATTCTCACCGTACATGCCCTTACCACCGAACGCTGGCAACAGGGCAGGATGCACATTGAGAACCTTGTTACGATAGTGCTCAGGAAACAGATACAGGCACATAAAACCGCCCAATATCACATAGTCGGGCGAAGCCATATCGAGTTCCCTCGTTATAGCGGCACTGAACGATTCTGTGTCCTTATGGTCCTTCTTGCGAACCACTGCGGTCGGTATTCCGGCCTTCGCGGCGATCTCAAGACCACCGGCAAGGGAAAGGCTCGAAATGACCTTAACTACCTCAGCGTTGATCCCCTTCGCTTCAATAGCGCGAAGAAGATTTGCGAGGGTTGAGCCTCTACCTGAAAGCAGAAAAGCCAATCGCAGTTTCGGCATATTAATCCCCCATCTCGGCGACAACTGCATAGCAGCGGTCGCAAAGCTCTGGCATATCTGCGTGAGTGCCAACTGATGGGTAGTGATTCCAGCAGCGGGCGCACTTTTCGTAAGGCGCAACACCCACTGCAAGGGATAGCTCTGGCAGAACAGAATTAACAGCCATGTTGTCTTTCTTATCGTTCAACACGGCAACCGAAGCTGTTTTGAACAGCGCGGGCAGGTCGCCTTTAAAAGCAAACAGTAAACCGCTAAGGTCATTTGAGGATGAATGTAATTCGACCGCAGCTTCCTCTGACCTGCGCAGTGAACCAGCAGCACGAAGCTCTTCGATGCGCTTTCGCACCTCATAGCGAACCTCGAACAACCGCTCGAATTGCACGCGAAGTTGCTCGTCAACCCATCGCTCATCCATCTTCGGCCAGAGTGCAAGGTGCACGCTTTGCTCGACGGGTAACATGCCGCGCAGATGCTCCCATATCTCCTCAGCGGTATGTACGAGTATGGGCGATATCATGCGAGCCATCGCTGAACAAAGATGGTAAAGCACTGTGCGTGCTGCGCGATAGGAATCACTGCCGCGTGAATCGCAATAGAGCCTGTCTTTTAGTATATCGAAGTAATCAGAGGAAAGTGTTACATCGCAAAATGTCTTAAAAGCCGAATAGAAGCGGTGGAACTCGAAGTCCTCATAATGCCTTCGCGCGCGCTTTTCAAGCTCAACAAGCTCTGCGAGCACCCATTTGTCAACAGTTGCCAGCTTGTCGTAGGGAAGCATTTCATTCGCTGTGAATCCATCGAGGTTACCGAGCATAAAGCGGAAGCAGTTACGCAATGCAAAGTATGATGCATTGAGCTTTCTAACAACTTCCTCAGAGAACAGAACATCCTCGCGATAATCAACAGAGGATATCCACAGTCTGACCACATCTGCGCCGAATACACGAACGCAATCGTGCGCGGCGGTAACATCGTATTTGTCCTCTTTCTTGCGCGATTTTGAAAGCTTTTGCCCCCATTCGTCAACTATAAAGCCGTGGGTTACAACAGTCTTAAACGGCTTTTCGCCATAGGCGGCCATTGCTGGCAGTAGGGATAGTTGGAACCATCCGCGATGCTGATCTGTGCCCTCAAGATAGACATCTGCGGGGAAAGAAAGCTCAGGATGCGCCATAACAACCGAGCGGAAGGATGAGCCGCTTTCAAACCAGACATCGAATATGTCTGATTCCTTTTTGAAGTTTGCGCCACCGCACTTACCGCACTTCGTGCCGATTGGCAGCACTTCAGCGGGATCGCAGGCGAAAAAGCCATCCGCGCCACGCTTTGAAACAAAATCCTGCACTGCCGCAAGAATCTCGTTGCTTATAAGCGGTTCATTGCATTCGGTGCAATAGAAAGCCGGTATCATCACACCCCACACGCGCTGGCGAGATATGCACCAGTCAGGACGCTGAGCGACCATCGAGCCTATTCTGCCCTGCCCCCATTCGGGAACCCAGCGGGTGTCTGCGATAGCCTTCAACAGCTTTTCGCGCAGGCCGTCATTTTCAACGCGCACGAACCACTGTGGTGTTGCGCGGAATATGACCGGCGATTTGCATCGCCAGCAATGAGGATATGAGTGCTTCATCTTGGTTGCGCTGACAAGAGCGCCAAGATCGGCAAGATGCTTTATTATCTGCGGGTCGGCATCATGTACGCCTAAGCCCTGCCAAAGCGGCACATCTGATGTAAAACAGCCGCGCGCGTCAACTGGGCTAAATATTGGCAAGCCGTTTTCAAGGCCCGCAAGATAGTCTTCAGTTCCATGCCCCGGAGCGATGTGTACTATACCGGTACCGTCGCTCATAGTCACAAAATCTGCACCGATAGCAGCACCGCGCCGTTGCATGAACGGATGCGCGTATGTTACACCCACAAGGTCTTTGCCCTTTGCAGTTGCAACGACCTCAAGCGAAACAAAGCCCGCGCTTTGGCGCAGCGATTCTAAAAGCTCGGATCCAATAAAAGTGTAACCATCGGCAACCGAGTTAGTCGAGAATCGGACGAGCGAATAGTCGCTTGACGGATTAACTGCAACCGCAAGATTTGCTGGTAACGTCCACGGGGTGGTTGTCCAGATTAAGACGAAGGTTGGCGCGTCAAGTTTTACTCCGAAGGCCTTGTCAAGACCCTGTGCATCAGGAAACAGCACGAATATCGAGGGACCTACCTCGTCTGAATACTCAAGCTCGGCCTCTGCTAAGGCAGTTTCGCAACTGCTGCACCAATGTATTGGCTTGAGCGCGCGCGCTATGAAACCGCGTTCATACATGCGGCGAAAGACCTCTATCACACCCGATTCGTATTCGGGTGTAAAGGTCATGTAGGGCTTATACCAGTCTCCAAACACACCAAGAGCCTTGAACTGGTTGCGCTGCACCTCAATAAAACGCTCGGCGTATGCGCGGCAGCGACTGCGGATCTCGACAGCCGATACATCCTCTTTCTTGGTGCGTATCTCGGTCATTATCTTGTGTTCGATAGGCAGACCGTGACAGTCCCATCCCGGTATATATGGCGCATTGTATCCCTGCAAAGTGAAGTACTTTACAACGATATCCTTTAGTATCTTGTTCATGCCCGTGCCTATGTGTACACCACCATTGGCATAGGGAGGGCCGTCGTGCATCGTGAATACAGTCGCGTCTTTGCGTGCACGACGGATCAGGGCATATATGTCCATCTCGTCCCAGCGCTTCTGCATTTGCGGTTCGCGCTCGACGAGGTTGGCCTTCATGTCGAATGAAGTACGGGGAAGATTAAGCGATTTCTTATAGTCCACCTTTAGCTCCTAAAATAAACAAGTTGTGGGTAAAAACAGAGGCGAATGCTCTTCAGTGAAAGGTGGCAATAATCGCTTCGTTAAGACGGTACCGCCTTTGCAGCGATAGAGCCGTCTTTACGAAACTCACCTCCGAGACCTGTAGTTGTGGGGCAAAAAATGCATCTTGATTCATTATTCTGATCACCTTTTTTCGCTTTGAGAGAAGGCTCTCAAAGCGAACGGATTACCAACACGGACCCGCTTGTTTTTAGACGCAAGCCCGGCAACAAGTTCAAGTGCCTTTTTAGGCACATCAAAGTGCTTTGAAAGAAGCTCAATCAGTGCCTCATTCGCCTTTCCGTCAACCGGAGGCGCGTTGACAGCACATACAAGAACGCCTTCGCTCTCACCTATCACAGCGCATCGAGAGGAACGCGGTTTTAAACGAACGCAAAACTCAGCACCTTCCGAAGTCCATTTTACTTCAAGACTCACAGAATTCCCTCATATAGAAGCGAGCCAACTCTAACAAGAGTTGCGCCCTCCTCAACTGCGACTTCAAAATCTGCACTCATGCCCATGCTGAGATGCCGAAAGCTTGTCGGCATATTGTACTTTCGAGCGATTTCGTCCCTAAGCTCTCTAAGCGCAGTGAAGAACCTGCGTGCGTGTTCAGCGTCCTCAACTATCGGAGCCATCGTCATAAAGCCACATAACCTAACATTGCTGCATGAAAGAGCAAACTCGACTGCTCTGTTCAGCTCGTTTGGGTCAAATCCCTGCTTCGAAAGCTCTCCCGATACATTCACCTCGAAAAGAATATCAACAGGCTCTGTTGCTGACGCGGCAGAGTTGATCGCCTCAGTCAACCTTATCGAGTCAACGCTGTGAATAAACGAAGCCAGTTCGATGGCCTTCTTGACCTTGTTACGCTGAAGGTGGCCGATCATGTGCCAACGGACAGACTTGGGAAGAACTTCGGACTTGGCGATAAGCTCTTGCACTCTGTTTTCGCCAAGGTCATTCATCCCCGCAAGAACAAGGTTCTGCGCGAGCTGGGTGTCAATGTACTTAGTCACTGCGACAAGCGTAACATCACCGGAATCGCGAGATGAACGAGCACACGCCGACGATATCCGTTCACGGACAAGTTCAATATTGTTCTTAAGTTTCTGTATCACGAAGCTGTATATTATATAGTTTACAGGAGCATTTTCAACTCAAAGGCTCTGAACACAATTGCTTGACGGGTTCAATCCTCAACAGGCGCGGGTTTGCGTTCAGGGCGTTCGAGAAGAAGTCGGGTCTGAAACACAGATGATAGATAGAAGTCAGGTGTGAGATAGTCAATAGAACGCACATTGAAGGTGAGCATGTTTTTACAGGCATCGCGTTCGTTTCGGGCATAATACAGCAAGGCAAGAGCAAGGCACGCCAAGGTGCGTTTTGGTGGTTTAAGGCCGGGAGGCCGACTTAGTGGTTCGCCGGATTCTATTTCCTCGACAAGCAGTTGACCAAGCCATTGCAGTTCGGTGTTTTCTAACGACGCAAGCTCAGTTGCTTTTGCCTTTGCAGCCTCAAAATCCTTGCTTAGCGCAGCGACAAAGAAACTGATTCTCAACTGCTCATCACGCGAGCCTAAAAGCTCGAAAATTTCCTCCTCCTTGCCCATCGAATAAGCAGGTTCGAACAGCCCTATCATAGCTCTAAACGATACGAACTGGGGTGATGGGTTCCACCTTATGGCGTTTTCGATGTGCATCACGCCCTCATTCATATTACTTCTGGCAAATGCGCATAGTGAAAGCCCATAATAGGCGGGAGCATAACCTTCATCAAGGTTGATAATGCCTGTAAAGGTCACCGCCGCTTTGTCTGTTTCACCGCGTGCAAGCT
This sequence comes from uncultured Planctomycetota bacterium, assembly GCA_964571525.1. Classification (GTDB taxonomy): domain Bacteria; phylum Planctomycetota; class B143-G9; order B143-G9; family B143-G9; genus CAZNBY01. Next base: position 49,531 of record CAZNBY010000012.1, on the reverse strand, counting down.
CTGACAAGCCTAATGTGTATCTTGCGGGCAAATCATCCTGCCAAATCGAAAGTGCTTTACGCGCCATCTCGTTTGCACCGCGAAAATCCCTTATTTCCAAGAGCATGGCTGCAAGATTTCGCGCTGCAACATTGTTCTTCGGGTCGCTTTCGAAAGCTGATCTGTAGAATTCGATAGCAGTGGTGAAATCCTCATTGAGCCTTGAAATGTCGCCTAAGACGATTTTAATGGGGGCGTATTCTGGGAACTTGTTAACGACCTCAGCGGCATATTTAAAAGCGTTGTCAGTATCAGCGAAATTAAGAAACATCGAAGCAAGCCTGTACAACGGGTAGGGATCGTTGGGTACAAGCTCGTATGCTTTTAGATAATCAGCCTCTGCCTCCTCAATCATTGAACAGGCGGCGTGGTAGTTACCCCTCTCTACATATGCGCTCGAAAAGTTAGGGTTGGTCTCGATCGCCTCGTCAAAAAGCTGGCGTGATACCTGCATCTCACCTAAGTCAAAGTTAAGAACAGCCATGTTCACCAAGGCGACTGTAAGTGTTGGATCGCGGTTAAACGCCTCCCGGTAATCCTCAATAGCCTTTGCCTTTTCGTTTGTATAGCGATAGCAGTCTCCCCGTTCAAGCCATACATGCGGAAGAGCGGGCTTCATTTTTATCGCTGTGGTGAAGTAGGGAATTGCCTCGGCGAAGCTGCCTTTCTGTTTGTGCGCCCTGCCCGTCCAATAGGCGACAGCGTATTCATCAGCACCCAGAGCCTTAGCAATCTCAAGGTCTTCAAACGCACCGTCTGGCACACCACCTTCAACAAAGATGCGTGCTCTAAGCATGTAAAACGGGCGGTAGAAGGGATAAGAATACAAAGACTCAATCAATACTCGTGCTGCCTCATACTTATCACCGATCGTGTAAAGCAATTCTGCTTTATAAAGCAGATACGGAAGCAGGTCGGGCACATCAAGGAATGATGTATCAATGTTTAAAAACAGCTTGGCGCTTTCGAAAGCGTGAGCCCGAAGCTCTGAAATACCGAGAAGAAGACGGATTCGCGCCTCGGTGGTGTTAGGAAACTCAGCCTTGAGCTTTGGTGCGGCCTTCGCCTCTACATTGGAAAGAAAAATGCGGTGTGCGCGGACAATCGCATCGGACGGCCTTTGCTTTTCAAGCCTCAGGAATAGCATATAGGCATCCGAGTATTCTTGATAGTCGAAATAGGCAAGCGCGACAGCCTTCAAGTCCTCATACAAAAATGGGAAGTTCTGCATGCTTTTGTGCAGTTTAATCGCCGCTCCTGCGCCTTGCAGATAGTACGCCTTGACAAGCGCGCCGTCCGCCGGAAGTTCAAGATACGGCAATCCGCCTACCCTTGCCATAGCGGCAAGAAGGCCACATAACATCACGATGCAGATCAAGGCTCTTTTAGCGGCTGCCATACTTATATAACGACCCATGCCTGTTTAGGTTACTTCAAAAGGTTCAGAACCGAGCAAACACAAGGCTTTGAAACAACGCCCAAACTAATACAATACGGACATGAAGCATCTAAAGTATATCGTTGTTTTTGCTATTGCACTTGTATCGCTTATAGTTGCGTTCTCTTTTCTGCATGATGTTCAGAAGCAGATAGAACCTTCAGCAACCCCTCAGCGGCCTGTACCGCCTCCAAACGCAGAGCCTGCGAAGACCTTTTTCAAAGAAAAGGACTATGCGAAGCGCATCTCTGTTCTTTTGCCCCATGTCCGAAGAAACCTGTTGAAGTACCACGAGCAGTTCGAGCTTGCCCCTATTGTTGAGTCATTAGATGTGCTTGAACCAATATGGAAGCGCGGTGAAAGGCAAGCGAAAGTTCATGTTCAAGTTCGCGATTATCCTGCCGAGGGCGCAATCGGGCTTGCCACGATAAATATGATATATACTGATGACGAATGGCTGCTGAACATCTTTGGAGGAGAAACACCGTTTGCGCCGATGGCTACTAATTGCCTGCAAAACCCAATAGGTTCAGCAATTGCGTATTTCTCTACCGAGAATGCGATAGCGAGAAAACCCTATATTTTTGCTGAACGCCTTGGTTCAATGGAAGAAACGACGGATAACCCTCTGCCAAAGTCTGTGCCTTGGTCTCTGTGGTCATTAGAGGAGATTTTAAGCATTACAAGCGATGGCAAATCGGCAGAACTGCAGATAAGGCTGGTTTCGCCAAAGGGAATTATGCGCAATCAAAAGGTGATGTTTAGCAAGTTGTTTGGCGGCTGGTACATTATGGATGAACCAGAGGATTAGCGGCGTTTTCTCTTCAAGCCTTCAAAATGCCCTAAAATTCGGCTAAGGGGAATTTATGACCGAATATCTGTCTCCATCTGACATAACAAGGTACATTGACATAACATTGGGCGAAGTGATGAAGGCGATTCACAGGGGCGAGCTTCCGCACCGCGAAGGACCGGATTCAACAAGGCATATCGAGCTTGAAGACGCGATCGCCTTCTGTCGCGGCAAGGGACTTGATGTTTGCTCTTTACTGAAGTTGCGCAAGAACAGAGTCCTTATTGTCGAGGATGACACAGCAGTTACCGAAATGCTCGAGGATGTGCTTTCAAGCGACCCCAAACTGTCGTTACGCAGCGTTCCCTCATTGTTCTCTGCACGAACAATAATCCGCGAGTTTAGACCTCATTTGATATTTATGGATGCGAACCTTCCCGACGGTTACGGCCCAGACTTTCTTGGCGAAGTGCTCTCATTCGGCCTTGAACCCAAGCCCATCGTTATTGGCATCACCGCAATCTCTTCTCGTAAGACCGTTGAGGACATGACAGCAAACGGTGCACGCGAGGTTATGATAAAACCAATTCCGCCCGATAAGCTTCTTAATGCGGTTTCTACCCACCTATCTCGCAAACCTGAAACTGCATAGGGTTTTTGTAGTCGGATTTGGGGTATAATGAATTCGATTCGAATAGGAGCGATCATGCGAAAACTACTCGCAACCCTGATACTTACCTCAGCATTCGCAATATCTTTGGCATTCTCGGTTACCGCCGAGCAGAACGCCAATCCGCCAATTCCATCGGGTGACCCTGACACCGTATTGGCGCAATATAACATCCCACTTGACTTAGGTCCTGAGGGCGAATCGCTTGCACTTTCGCTTGAACAAGCTGTGGGAATAGCTCTCGCCAACAACCTCGGCATCGAGGGTGTGCGCTATAATTTCCGTTCTGCGAAAGAGGCAGTGAATGCCGAAGATGCTGCTTTCGATTCGATATTCTTCGCTGATATCCCACTGAAGCGCGAAAAAACCCGCACAACAACTGGTTCGAGCATCTACTCTGAAGCAGGTTATGAGATAGGTATAAAGAGACGCCTTCGCACTGGCACTTACTACCAGATTGCATTCACTGACGAGCTTACGCGCTACACCACGCCTCTGTCGGTAAACCGCGCAACAATGCTCTTCACTGTCGCACAACCACTGCTTCGCAATGCTGGCCGCAGCATTAACAACGCGCAATATGAGATCGCCGTCAACAACCGCGAGATCTCGATGCTGACTCTCGAAAACCGCATCAACGAGCTTATTTATCAGGTCTCTGCCGCATACTGGGGTCTTGTGCTTGCGAAAGACGGCCTTGAAGTCGCTCTTCGCGCTAAGAACCTTGCAGAAGAGCTTTATCGCACAACCGATAACCTTGTAAAGAGCGGAGCCGAAAAAGAGCTTGCAAGGCTTCAGGCATTGAACGGTGTAGCATCGCGTGAGGAAGATGTCCTTTTAGCTCGTCTCGGCGTGAAGAACGCAGAAGATAACCTCATAATGCTGCTTAACCTTCGACGCGACGGCTCGATTCCAGACATGACGGTGGTGCTTTCTGACCGCCCCGATACGATGGAGACCCCCTGCAACTTTGAAGAGTGCATATCATATGCGCTTAACCGCCGCGCAGACCTTAGATCCGCACGGCTTGGACTTGCGATCCGCAAAATAGCAATGGATGTTGCGAAAAACCAAACTCGCCCCCGATTTGACCTTACCGCCGCTGTCGCGCTGACCGGTATTTCGTCTGAATATGCCGAGAACATCGAAGGCATGTTTAGAAGCGACTATTACACATGGCAAGTCGGCTTCACTCTTGAACACCCACTCGGCAATCGCGCCGCACTCGCTTCGCTTCGCAAGGCAGAGGAGGAGTTCAAGGCATCAAAGATTAATGTGCTTGCCGCCGAACAAGGCGTTCTATACGATGTCCGCACCGCCATACGAAATGTGCGCACAAACTACCGCCGCATCGCTTCAGCAATGACAGCGCGCATGCTTGCTGAAAGGACATTGAACGAGGAAACTGAACGCTATCGCGTCGGCAGAAGCACCTCGATAGAAGTTCTGCGCTTTCAGACCGACCTTATCGCAGCTCAGAACCGTGAGCTTAGAGCGATAATTGATTATAACCTTTCCATCGCTAACCTTAACAGGGCTCGCTTCACAAACCTTCAGAATTACCGCGTCAACCTGAATGATGTGATTGATCCCACAATGAATGTGCCCGACTGGAATGCAAACGACACATATCGTCCGTTGATGAACCTTTCGAAGGACTCGTCCACCACCCCTGAAACAAATTGACACGACAGGAGATGAAGATGGACTCGAACGCGTTGATCGAAAGCATCCCGAATTTCTCTGAGGGCCGCCGCAAAGAGGTTATTGACGACATAGTATCATCCGTTGCGGATGTAAACGGCATAAAGGTGTTGGATAGCTCATCCGATGCCGATCACAACAGGACCGTGTTGACGCTCGCTGGCAATCCCGAAAGTGTAGTCGCAGCGATAATGCGGCTGTACGAGAAGGCTTCTGAACACATTGACCTTACAATTCACAAGGGCGAGCACCCCCGCATGGGTGCCGTTGATGTTGTTCCGTTCGTTCCACTTCGCAACTGCACGATGAAGGATTGCGTCGAGTTGTCTCAGGCAGTCGGAGCACAGATCGCTGAGAGATTTGGCGTGCCAGTAATATTATACGAGGAATCAGCGAGCGCAGAGCACCGTCGCAACCTTGCAGATGTACGCAAGGGGCAATTCGAGGGCATGGCAGATAAGCTCAAACTTGAGCAATGGAAGCCCGATTACGGACAGCCTGCGCCGCATCCAAAACTCGGTGTCTCAGCGGTTGGGGCACGAATGCCTTTAGTTGCGTTTAATGTGAACCTTGACACACCGAACATTGATATTGCCACAAAAATCGCCCACGCCGTGCGGCACATTTCTGGCGGGCTTAGGTTCTGCAAGGCAATGGGGGTCGAGCTTGCCGACCGCAAGCAGACTCAGGTATCAATGAACTTGGTGAACTATAAAAAAACACCAATCTATCGCGTTATCGAACTAATCAGAATAGAGGCAAAGAGATACGGCGTTTCGGTTGTTGGCAGCGAGATAGTCGGCATGGTACCGATGGAGGCTCTGGCGGAGAGCTTTGCATATTATGTCGGCCTTGAAAACTATGATTTCAATTTGATACTCGAATCGAAACTGTGATGAAGAATCTTGATGTACTGATCACTGGCGCGGGGCTTGTGCACACAATGAAGGGTCCCGTGCCGCGTCGCCGTGAAGGGATGCTTAACACCGGTGCGGTGAGGAGCGCGGATATAGGGATTGTCGGTGATAAAATAGTTTTTGTCGGTGATATTAAGACTGATGGGGCCGGTTTTACGGTCGGCTCGAATACGCATGTTATTGATGCAAAAGGCGCAGATGTTATCCCCGGCTTTGTTGACAGCCATACGCACCTTGTTTGGGCGGGCGACAGGCGCGGCGAGTTCGCCGACCTTTTGCGCGGCAAGACTTATGAGCAGATAACCGCAGAGGGTGGCGGAATAAATACAACTGTTCGGGCGACAAGAAGAGCATCCTTTGACACGCTTGTCGAATCCGGTCTTGACCGCTCACTGCGAATGCTTGCATATGGCACAACCACTATCGAGGCGAAATCGGGCTACGCGCTTGATACTGAAGGTGAACTTAGAACCCTTGCTGCAACACATCATCTTCGGTCACTTACACCCCAACACTTCTTCCTGACATTTCTTGGCGCGCATCTTGTACCGTTCGACTACAAAGACCGGCGGGATGACTATGTGAAACTGCTGACAGACGTGATGATACCTCGCGTTGCTGAGCAGGGTTATGCGCAGTTCTGCGATGTGTTTATGGAGCACAACGCATTCAATGCCGATGAGACGCGACGAATTGTCAATTCGGCGAAGGAACATGGTTTAAAGCCAAGAATTCATGCGGACGAGTTCACCGATATGGGTGGAGGAGCGCTTGCTGTGTCGCTGGGTGCTGCATCATGCGACCATCTTGAGCGGATATCGCAGAGTTCCATCGAGGCCATAGCCGCTTCAGACACGGTTGCGACTCTGATGCCGGGAACATCATTTTATCTTAACTTGCCATCCCACGCACCGTTTAAAAAGCTATATGATGCAAATTGCGCAATTGCGCTTGCGACAGACTTCAACCCGGGCTCAAGCCCGTCGCTCTCTATGCAAGGCGCGTTCGCTCTTGGAGTACTTGCACTTCGTATGCCGGTTGAAGCCGCGCTTACAGCTTCCACAATAAATGCGGCATATTCGCTGGGTGCCGACGGCCAAGTAGGTTCCATCGAAGCTGGCAAACGGGCAGATATAGTCATATTGCGTTCGTCAATAGTTGATATCGCGTATCACTGGGGAGAAAACTCCGCAGCTTATGTGTTTTGCGCTGGTAAGTGCGTTGCCAAAGGAGGAATAGTTGACCTACAAAACTCTTCAACTCGATGAGCTGCTGACCAAGTTTGCAGAGCCAACATCTACACCGGGTGGAGGCAGTGCGGCCGCTTTATCGGCGTCTCTTGGTGTCTCGCTTGTCGCAATGGTCGCGGGTCTTACTGCCAAATCGAAGAAGTTCAGCGATCGGCGCGAGCGAATGGAGCAGATAGCGAAGACTGCGTTTGAACTAAAAGACAAGCTTGCCGATCTGATCACAGAGGATTCAGTCGCCTATGACGGTGTTTCTGCTGCGTTCAAACTACCCAAGGAGACTGACGAACAAAAAGCCGAGCGTGAAAAGGCGATTCAAATCGCACTAAAAGGCGCGGCAGAGGTGCCCTACTCCACTCTCACACTTGCGCTTGATGCACTGCGACTCGCGGTGGAGACTGTCGAAAACGGCAACCCGAACTGCATCACCGATGGCGTTGCCGGCGCTCTTCTTCTTGAGGCTGGCATAAATGCAGCAAAGATGAACATCTGCATTAATCTCGAGTCAATAACTGACAAAGATTATATCGAGGCTATGAATGCTAAGGTGGCCGAGGCGCGGACCGAGACAGCCATACTGTCCAACAGAATCCGCGTCACCTTCAACCTTCAAAAGGGCTGTGCCCCTAAATGACGGAGAATGAAATGGCAAGAGATATTCATCCACCACTTGGCAGCAAACTTACATGCAAGGGCTGGCAGCAAGAGGCAGCCCTTCGCTGTCTTATGAACAACCTTTCTCCGCAAGTCGCCGAAAAGCCCGAAGAGCTGATTGTTTATGGCGGAAAAGGTAAGGCAGCGCGAAACTGGGAATGCTATGATGCGATTATTAAGTCGCTTCAGAACCTTGAAAATGATGAGACCTTGCTTGTGCAATCCGGCAAGCCTGTGGGTATATTCAAGACACATGCGGATGCACCTCGCGTGCTTATTGCCAACTCGAACCTCGTCCCACGCTGGTCGAGTTGGGAACATTTCAACGAGCTTGAACGGCGTGGCCTGATGATGTACGGCCAGATGACCGCGGGTTCGTGGATATACATCGGCACTCAGGGCATTCTTCAGGGCACATACGAGACATTTGCCGCGCTTGCACGCAAGCATTTCGGCGGCACATTCAAGGGCAGAATCACCCTGACTGGCGGTATGGGCGGTATGGGTGGAGCCCAGCCCCTTGCTGTCACGATGAACGAGGGCGTAGCCATAATAGTAGAAGTTGACCCCGCCCGCATTCAAAGACGCCTTGACACAAGGTATTGCGACATAATGGAGACAGATACCGCGACGGCGGTTACAAGGGCGCGTGAAGCGGCGAAAAAGGGCGAGGCTTTGTCAATCGGGCTTGTCGGTAACTGCGCAGATGTTCTGCCGCAGATGCTCGAAATGGGATTCATCCCCGATGTGCTCACCGACCAGACAAGCGCACACGATCCTGTTGATGGTTATGTTCCGGGTGGCATGTCGCTTTCTGACGCGCTTGAGTTGCGCAAGCGCGACAGGTCTGAATATGAGCGTTGTGCCCGAAAGAGCATTGTTGGCCACTTGAAAGCGATGCTCGAAATGCAGAAGCGGGGCGCAATTACTTTTGATTACGGCAACAACATTAGGGGAATCGCAAAAGAGGAAGGCGTTGCAGATGCTTTCGCCTTTCCAGGTTTTGTGCCAGCATATATCCGCCCATTGTTCTGCGAGGGCAGCGGTCCATTCAGATGGATGGCTCTTTCTGGCGATCCCAAAGACATACATCGCACCGATGAAGCAGTACTTGACACCTTCCCCGAAAACAAGAGCCTTTGCCGCTGGATACGCATGGCACACGATAAAGTTGCGTTTCAGGGGCTTCCCGCACGGATTTGCTGGCTTAAGTACGGCGACCGCGCTAAGATGGGGCTGATCTTCAACGAGCTTGTTGCCAAAGGCGAAGTTAGTGCGCCGATTGTGATTGGGCGCGATCATCTTGACTCGGGCTCTGTTGCATCGCCCAACCGTGAGACGGAAGGAATGCGCGACGGCACAGATGCTGTATCCGATTGGCCGCTTTTAAATCTTATGCTCAATGCTGTTGCGGGTGCGACATGGGTATCGTTCCATCACGGCGGTGGCGTGGGAATCGGATATTCCCAGCACGCTGGCATGGTGGTGTTAGCAGACGGCACATCTGAGGCCGCTGTGCGTCTAAAGCGTGTTTTAACAACCGACCCGGGCACCGGCATAATGCGTCACGCCGATGCAGGCTACCCCGAGGCAATTGAATCGGCACGGAAGTTCGGCGTCAACATTCCGATGCTGCCGAAAGAGTAAACGAAATGAAGAAGATAATCTGGATCGCGGTTATAGTGGTTGTCGGCCTTGTCTTAGCGTACAATGGCTATCTTGTGTTCAAAATGTTCAGACCCAAACCGACCGGCGAAAAGCCACGACAGACCACAGCCGCATCCGCTGCACCTAACGCATCCCAGACTCCGATAAATGTCACCCCCACAAAGACACCCGAACCGACCTTGGTGCCGGTCAAATCAAGCACGCGTAAGCCCTTGCCCGCATATTTCCTTATTAGCGAAGTCGCATGTCACATCCGTATCTCGGGCGAAAGCCTTACGCTGGTGAACGACAAGCTCGGAGCCGATGAGCAAGAGATACCACCCTATACCCGCATCATCGCCGAATACTTGAAATGCACGCCTGAGCACCTTGCAAAGATGATGCCGTTGTGCGAAAGCTTCGAGATGATTGTTACCGAAAATGGCGAGTACTTCTATTCCCTGTCCTTTCCAAAGTTCGCAAGGGACATGCTTGCTGGGGTGGAGCTTGGCGCGGATAACCTTAAGGATTTGATCACCCTTGAAGGCGGTAAGGCCTACTTCGGCAAGTTCGGTGGCGAACGCTTTTCTCGCATTCGGGATAACGAGCCTTTTCCCGACAATCGCGGAGCCTATGCAGACGAGGTTGCGAATTTCAAAGATGCGACGATATTCGTCCGCCTAACGCGCAAGTTCATAGACTTTTCAGGTTACGCACTCCATCACGATATACTGAAATACGGCAACGCGATATCAGTCGCATGGGCAGACGGTTTTACAACCTTTACGGTAAAATGGGACGGTGGGCCTGAATGGATTGGGCAGCTTGCCATAGATCCACGCGTCGCTGTTGTGCCTTTTGTGCCGGCAGCATCGCCGTTTGCAATGGCTGTCGCGCTGAATCGCGAGGTCGAAAGGGATTTGGTTGTCAACGCCTTTCAATCGGTGTTGGGCTTTGACGCCAAACTGCTTAAGGAATTTAAGGAATCATTGGGCATCACGCCGACCGAATTGTCAAAGTACGCGCGCTCGCGCTTCTTCATGTTCTTTCCCGACCCCGACGACGACATTATTGGCAGCAACGCGGTTTATGGGTTTGACCTGAAGCAGAGCGTAACGCTCGAAGACCTTTTGAAAAGCCTGAAAAAGGGTGATATCTTCGGTGACGAAAAGCCAATGACGATGCTTTACAAGGGGCGCAAGATCAGCTTCCCCGGCGAGACGCAAACTGATCCCGGTTTCAGCATTTCGATGATAAACGATGTGCTGTTAATGTCGCCCAGTAACGCTTTGCTGCGCAGAAGCATTGACACAACATTAGATGAGACACTGGGCTTTTTCCACGACATGGAAAATGACCGCGCCCTGAAGCTCAGCGATGGTGCGTCAATAATCCTTCGATTCGCGCCTAACCTCTGGCCGCTGGTATATAAAGACATTCCTGAGATGCATGGCTCACATACTACCTATGTTGCCTATAAGTTTTCACGAGCCGGTCTGTCACTGCAAAGCAATCTTGAACCCACTAACTACATCGCGTTTTTGCTTGATCAGGTGCTTGTGCGCAACAGAAGATAATCAGCGGTTACTTTATGATAGAATATACTGTGTTCGCGTATATAGGTTGAAACAGGCAAAGGCTGACAGGTGATGACGCATTAATCCCCTGCGGAACCACACAGGCCGAAGTTGCCAAGTCGCTTGGGAGGCGATATGAAAAGAGCTGTATTGCTATCAATGGCTGTGTTGGTTCTGTTCATCGCTACCGCTTGCTCGTCGGGAGGTGGCAAGTCCCCTGCCGCATCAACCGCACCGCCGCAAAACGATCCGCTTTATCTTCTAAGCCCAAACTCAAACATCACTATCTCGCGCGGCGATATTATTCCGCTCGTCGCCACAATGCCAAACCCTCAGTTGTTCGAGTGGGTGGAATTCTATTTCGACCTTGACCGTATGTGGGATAACGGCAATGAATCACTCGGTGCATTCGGTCTGCCAGCAGCGGATTTCACGGCAGACTGGGACACCGTTTCGGCAAGCCCCGGCGTTTATAATGTTGCGATTGTAATTTACACATCCGAGTCGCGCGTTATTGGCTATGCTGATTTCACGGTCACTGTTGAGGGTGAAGAGATGTTTGACCTGCTCTCTCCCTCTGATGATGTTACGCTTCAGCGCGGCGACGACTTGTACATTTCCGGCACGATAAACTCAACCGGATTCACAGCGGCAGAATTCTATCTCGACCCGGATGTTTCTTGGGGAAATGGCAACGAAATCCTCATCGCAACCTTCCCCCACGACGATATTGACGGCAACTGGAGCAGTGCTGATGCCGAAGTCGGCACATATTACTTTGTGGTGGTTTTGTACCGCACGATCGACAGATTCATCGGCTACACCGGATATACCGTGACAGTAGAGCCTCAAACACTGCCGACAAAACAGATTCAGTTTCTTAAGCAGACACAATATGCCCCGCCAAAGGCAATTATCTGGTTCAAAGAGCCGTAATAGAAGCAATAGAACTGCATGCTCAATTAGGGGAGGCGCGGGCCTCCCCTTTTTCGTTTAATGCGTATGAACAGTACGGTTGCTCAGCCGCACCCATTATCTGCGGGTGGCTGAGCAGGAAGGAATACGATGCCCGATTTGTTACGAACAGCTAATCTTCCTCCAACCGCGAGCTTCATCTGTTCGTACATCTCACTATTTCTTAATTTTCATAAGAATCGTTGTTAATCCGCTATACCTTTTAAAATACTTAATACAAGGTATGTTTCGCCCAGATATGCATATATATCCATTGCGATCGTCAAAGCCGACAATTCCATTCCAACTATTATATCTTTTGTACTCCATCTTCTTAACCTTGTATTCTCTGTCATATACACAATGCATGATTATTGCATCTGAATTAGTAATGTTATAATTTCGCTCAATTCCCAAGCTCACATCACCATAACACATTGCTGAAATACTAATTCCTTCCTCACATAACGCAAGCGATGCAGATTCTATCTCTGCACTTATCGCTCGACCTCCCATAAAGTCTCCTTGTTCATCAATTCTGGCTATATAAAATGCTCCTGCGGCACCTCTACACCATTCAATAACATGATCATCAAGCACTGGAGACGGGAAAGATGCTAATATATAACAGCCGTATTCGTTGTCGCCAATTGTATCAAGTACAACACCAGCAGGAAACTCCTTTACGACTTCGCAACTCATATCTGGTCTATATAAAGCAATAACACCTGTCTTTTTTGATGATATGACTTTGTCATCAAACGATACTTCACCTTTCATAGTGAATAATAACCAAAGCTTTCCGTTTTTACCCAAACATGTATCCATGCTAAGCAACTTGAACTTCGACAACAATGTTACCTTATTCATCTCATTCTTCTCTGCCGCCTTATATATTATCGTTAGCGAATCCTCACTTCGCTCTTTACGATTAATAGCAATCCATAAGTTGGATGCCTGATCACATCTCATTTTCACAAGATCTCCACACTTCACTCCCTCCATGAGGAAATGCTTCTCTGTGATTTTCTTGTTTTTAATACATAATAACCATAGAGTATTCGCAGAGACCTTTAACTCTTCTTTCTTTCGTGCAGTACATACAACCCAATATGAATCAGTGGCAGTTCTGCATACTGCGAAACAATCTTCATATTCATTTATACTATCTTCAAGAGATATTTCTGTTGTGTCGCGACTTAATAGGTCTATTATTTGCACAGATGCCAATCCTTGCGATACTCCACTTGCATCACTTATCTCTTTTTTGCCAGCAAGAATGGCACAATTATCAGCAAACAACACATCATTTGCGTACATGTGTCCAACTATGCTGCTCTCAACATGCATAGTATCATTATGTGTTAAATATATTATCAGCAGTATGATCGCTACTGCTAATAAGAGCCTACTTATCCAGCTGCTTGATAGCCTCTCAATTATACTTGACATGCGTCACCCCTTATCAGAATCGCAGTATAGAACAGAAATGCATTGTCGCAGTATAGTAGCTGCTGCGGCAATGCCTATCAGAATGAACCGACACTTACTTCTCAATTGCTTCACCGATCTTATCCTCATTATCAAGGAATTCTGTGATGCGCTTTGCTTGCTCGTCGGGCTCGCATGGTTCAGTGCGGAGTATCAGAAAGCACTTGTTATAGACTTGCTCTGCAAAAACAAGGTCATAGGCACACATTGTCTTCATCTTCAGATTAGTTAAATTTCGTACACAATTATACTTTCTCGTCTCAGTATTATATACATATATATCTTTATCTCGTTTCACGATATTCCTACCATATACATAATCATAATCAATTAAGCATTTATTTCCAGTCTTGAAAGAATATAAATAACCTTCACTCTTTATCTCCGAGTATACAATTGCATACTTCTCATCAATAAAATATCTCACATGAAAAGAATCGTCGTATTTTACATGTGCTCTAATAATTCCATCACTAATAATATTTATATTGCGCTTTTTATAATCAACTACAAATATGACCTGATTACTAATATCGACATACCCCTCCCATTCCTTGTCATCAATAATATTCAACGCGACATCCCTACTTCTCCCTACGCCACATAAATTAACAATTTCCTTGCATATATTACGCATATCCTTATCATATTTTATCTGAACCATTCCTGCATACGATATTTCATATATATAATACTCATCATCGCGATCTCGCAGCATGATGAACTTATTGAGCACTCCAGACCAATATATCTCGTCATAATCACGAGAGATGCGTTCATATTTTACACGATACTTCTCCAATCTATCCTTAACAGAATACACAACAATCGAATCGTATATAATTATGCATATTGTCTCGTTGTCATCGCTGAAAGCTAATCTTTCCTCAAGCCCAAACATATCAGGCAATAGCACTTTTGAAGTTCTTAGATTCATTATATTAGTGTTTGAACCGACAACAGCAAGGTCTTTACACCATGAAACTCCTCTCGGATTTACATATGACTCCAGTGTGTTGATTATTAATCCATCCTCTTTGTTCACGCATATCATCGCGTCATCTTCCGTTATAAAAAGCAACTCGTGCAGGCAAATATTATAGTAATAATTGTATTCCTTCGGTAATCGCCACAATATTTTACTCTGATCCTCAATTGAAAAGCAAACCGCATATTTCTCTCCATTTACATCCATCCACGCGACTATTTTTTTATTTGATAAGTAGAAAGCTCTTTCATATTCAGAATAGAGCTTTGTGATAACATATTCATATGATGTCCAATCAACAAGCCAAATTTTATCGCTTTCTTCATCATTTATGATGAAGCACGGCTCAAAGCATGTTTGATAAAATATTGCAACAGCGTTTCCCATTTCTTCTAACTCAATTTTTGTGCATTTGTCATTTTTAAGGTCGTAACGCGCGAGAATATAGGTTTTGCAGCCATCCACGAAGATAACATAAGCTCCATAGGCATAATTATCATCACAGTAATAAAAATATCGCTCAATTGGATATTCTTCAAAAAGACCATTGTAATAACGCGAAGTAAAGCTCATGCTTTTAAGAGAGTAGACATAGATGTAATTATGTGATACTATGTAATAATTGTCAAGATGTCCGTTGTAGTAGTATTGACCCATAGAACCATCAATTAATACCGCAACTGACAGGTCGTTAACAAGCTTGCCGGTCTTTCCATCACAGATAAATGGGCCGCTAAGCAGAAGCAAACCGTCCTTTGTAAGAAACGATCGTCCTTCGGGTATCGTCGCCGTTGATTCAAGCTTGCCGACATAGTTCTTGCCGTACAAACCACGAAAGCGAGTCATATTGATGCCAGACTCTTCTTCGCATTCGACAGCACAACAAACGGCAAGCAATACCGAAAGAGCAAGTATTATCGCTATGCTGCAGTATCTCATCGTACCCCCGTTTCATGCATCGAACGCATCAGCTCATCTGGTTATGACAATACAACTCACGAGCTTCTGCATTCGAAATCGGTGTGGCATCAGACCTCATAGAGCGCTAACTTCGCAAGTCGTCTCAGAATTGCTTATTAAGGATACACCGGTATTATACGAAAGCAAGTTTTTGCATTCATTGGGTTGAGGGCAATGGAGAGAATTGAGGGGAATGCCTCAATGAGCACCGTTAGATAGAGCTACTGCCAACCAATTTATACGCATTGGCGTGCTGCAACCTTGTGGTCTATTCCACAAATCGCCCTACGAAGTTATTGTGACCTTCGTCGAGGTATATATGTTGTGCGCAATCAGAGTACTGCTGAGAGAGGCAGACCACGGATTCTGCCGCATTAATGCGTTATTTGTAATGATGAGGGGCAGACAAAATCTGCCCCTCTGTATTATAGGTGAGGTGAATAGTGAACAAGCGGTTATTTGGGAATGTCTTTGATTGGGATACCAAGTGCCTTGGCGACACCCTTTCCGTATGCTGGATCGGCCTTATAACAATTGCCTGCATGGCGTATTTTGATTTCCTTTGGTGCGCCGCACATCGCACGAGCTGTGTTTTCGAAAAGCACTTTCTGTTGCTCGGGAGACATGAGCCTGAACAGCAATCCCGGCTGGGAGTAATAATCTTCATCCTCTCTGTGATTCCAGTGCGCGGCATCGCCTTCCAGCTTTAATGGTGGTTCGGCGTACTTTGGTTGCTCTTGCCATTCGCCGTAGCTATTAGGCTCGTAGCCGAGGGTGCTGCCGTGGTTGCCGTCAACGCGCATCGCGCCGTCGCGGTGATAGCTGTGGAATGGGCAGCGAGCCATGTTGACAGGAATAAGGTGATGATTCACACCGAGCCTGTACCTTTGCGCATCGCCGTAAGAGAACAGGCGCCCCTGCAACATCTTATCAGGTGAAAATCCAATGCCGGGGACGACATTTGCGGGGTTAAATGCGGCCTGCTCGACCTCTGCGAAGTAGTTTTCGGGATTGTGGTTAAGTTCGAGCACTCCGACCTCAATGAGCGGATAGTCCTTGTGGAACCAAACCTTTGTCAAGTCAAACGGGTTGTATGGACACTTTGCCGCATCCGCTTCTGGCATAATCTGAACGAACATTGTCCAGCGGGGGAAATCGCCTTTTTCGATGCTATCGTATAGATCGCGCTGATGGCTTTCGCGGTCCTTTCCGACAATTGCTTCCGCCTCTGCATCGGTCAGGTTCTTTATGCCCTGCTGCGTGCGAAGGTGGAACTTGACCCAGAAGCGTTCGTTCTTTGCGTTAATCAGGCTGAATGTGTGGCTTCCGAATCCGTGCATGTGACGATATGAAAATGGAATACCGCGATCGCTCATCGTGATTGTAACCTGATGCAGTGCCTCGGGCAGTGATGTCCAGAAGTCCCAGTTGTTCTTTGCGCTGCGCAGGTTCGTGCGGGGGTCGCGCTTGACAGCATGGTTGAGGTCAGGGAATTTGAGCGGGTCGCGCAAGAAAAACACAGGCGTGTTGTTGCCGACAAGGTCCCAGTTGCCCTCTTCTGTGTAGAATTTGATGGCGAATCCGCGAATATCGCGCTCGGCATCTGCGGCACCTCTTTCACCCGCAACGGTCGAGAAGCGAACGAATAGATCTGTCTTCTTGCCTTTCTTTTCGAAGACCTTCGCACGGGTATAACGAGTGATATCATGGGTTACAGTGAATGTGCCGTACGCACCCGAGCCTTTTGCATGCATGCGGCGTTCGGGGATAACCTCGCGGTCGAAATGGGCGAGCTTTTCGAGATACCAGACATCTTGCAGCAGCATCGGGCCGCGTGGGCCTGCAGACAGCACATTCTGGTTGTCGGGCACTGGCGCGCCGGAATTGGTGGTCAGCTTCTTCTTTTTGCCTTTCATTCTGTTCTCCGTGGTAAGGGTTTGATGTAGTATATACGAAAAACTCCATTATGCAATAATGATATTCACTCGCATTAAGAAATGCCGACAGCAAGCCATTTGCGCGAAAAAAAAACGGGCGAAGACAACGCTTCGCCCGTATAGTAAACCACAACATCTGGTCTTTAAGATCAGATTTCCATTATCTCCTTGCGCTTGGTTTCAAGCACCTCACCGACCTTCTTCTCTTGGCCGTTTGTAAGGTCTTGAATCTCCTTCTTAGACTTCTCGAGCTGGTCTTCGGTCAACAGGGAGTTCTTTTTAAGGTCTTCTGCTGACTTCAAAGCCTCACGACGGACATTGCGGATCGCAACGCGCGCCTTTTCGGCCATATCGTTGATCTGGTTGACAAGCTGCTTGCGTCTTTCGCCGGTTAGCGGTGGGATATTCAGGCGGACGACCTTTCCATCGTTGCTTGGAGTGATGCCGAGGTCGCTGCCAATGATCGCCTTTTCGATTTCCTTTATCAGCCCCGCATCCCACGGGCGGATAGAGATAGTGCGAGCATCTGAGGCGGCGATGTTTGCAACCTGTGACATAGGCGTGGGTGTGCCGTAATAAGAGACCTTGATGCTTGCCACGAGATTAGTGTTTGCGCGCCCTGTGCGAATCATCGAGAAGTCCTTTTCAAGGACCTCGATTGTCTTGGCCATCTTGGCTTGGGCATCCTTCAAGACTTCATTTATGTCGTTCATAAAATATCCTCCACAATAGAACCTATCCTCTCGCCCTGCACAACACGCATGATGTTGCCGGGCTTGTTGAGGTTGAATACTATTATCGGGATTTTGCTTTCTGAACACAGTGAAATCGCAGCCGCATCCATCACGCGGAGGTTTTGCGAAAGGCACTGCATGTACGTAAGGCGCTCGATGAACGATGCATCGGGATGCGTTACGGGGTCGGCGGTGTAAACACCGTCAACCTTTGTTGCCTTCAGCACAACTTCGCAACCAAGCTCGGCGGCACGAAGTGCGGCACATGTATCGGTCGTGAATAAAGGATTGCCGGTTCCACCGGTCAATATGACGATACGCCCGTTGTTCAAATGCGAGTTCGCGCGGCGGCGAACATAAGGCTCTGCAGCATCAAGCACGATACCCGCAGACATAAGTCTTGCAGGTGCTCCGAGACTTTCGAGGCGTTCATGCAGCGCGATGCCGTTGATAACAGTGGCAAGCAAGCCCATGTAATCAGCGGGCACACGCGAGATGCCGAGTTTTGATATTGCGGCGCCACGAACTATGTTGCCACCGCCGATAACCACCGCGGTCTTTATGCCGAGAGCGGCGACCGAGAAAATCTCGCGGGCAATCACTTCGACAGCGGAGTAATCGAGGCCGGAGGGTTCTGACCCACGCATTGCCTCACCGCTTATCTTCAAAAGAATGCGTTGAAAAACGGGTTTGCCGTCTGTCATATTACTTGCCGACTTCAAAGCGAGTGATGCGGCGAATCTGGACATTCTCCTTGCCCTGAGCCGCAATCTTGCTCATCCACTGGCCGATTGTAGTGCTTTCATCCTTTATGAACTTCTGGTCAACAAGGCAGTTTTCCTCGAAGAACTTTTCGATTCTGCCGTTGACGATCTTCTCGATAACGAATTCTGGCTTGCCACTGCCGGCGACTTCCTCGTTTGCGATTCTGCGCTCGCGCTCGATGATTTCGGCAGGAACTGCTTCGCGGTTGATGTATGGGGGGTTGCTGAAAGCGATCTGCATCGCGACGCCTGCCGCGAATTCCTGCACCTCTTGAGACTGTGCGAGCGAATCGGTCTGTGTGGCAACCTCGACAAGCACGCCGATGAGCTTGTTGAAGTGAATGTAAGAACCGATGGTGCCCTGATTGGTGGGGCGTGTGCTCATCTCTGTGGCTTTGCCCTCACCCTTGAGGCGGAGGATCTCTTTAGCCTTTTCTGCATTGCCGTTCGCCTCTTCAAGAGCCTCGCGGCAAACCTTGAACCCATATCCAGTCTTCTGACGAAGGTCTTTTACCATTTCAGCTGTGATTTCCATCATTATCTCCTTGATGGTTGTTAACTGTTGATAGATAACAAGAAAGGGAAAAGGGGCGGCCTATAGACCGCCCCATTAATATGTTACTTTTCGGAATCGGCAGGCGTCTCTTTAGAAGCGTCGTTAGGGCTTGCTGAGGCTGCCGGAGCGCTGGTGTACTTGCGATGTTTGGGGCGGTTTTTGCGCATCTTATCGTCTGCGCTTGCTGAGGAATCAGCGCGCTCTTCGCGACGCTCGGGAGCCGGTGTGTAGATCTGGCGGTCGAGGCTGCGCTTTTGGCCTTCGCGAACGGCCTCTGCAAGATAGCCAACGATCAGGCGCACAGAGCGGATCGCGTCGTCGTTGCAGGGAATCGGGAAGTCAACGACATCGGGTGAAGCGTCGGTATCAAGCAAGGCGACGATGGGCACATTGAGCTTGCGCGCTTCGGCGACTGCATTTGCTTCCTTTTTGGGGTCAACAACGACCATCAGGTCTGGGATGCGGTCAAGCTCGACGATGCCAAGTAGGTTGCGGCGGAGCTTTGTTAGCTCGCGGCGTATTGAGGACACGCGCTTTTTGGAGATACCGGGAGCATCAAGATTGTAAGACTCAAGCTCGCGTAGCTTGATGATTCGCTTGCGAATCGTCTCAAGGTTGGTGAGTGTGCCGCCCAGCCAACGCTCGTTCACAAAGGGCATGCCGCAGCGGGAGGCGTTTTCGCTTAAAGCCTCACGCGCCTGCTTCTTTGTGCCGACAAACAGAATCTTCGCGTTGGGATTGGTGGCGACCTCTGCAACGACATGATAGGCGTTGATAAGGCCCTTCATAGTCTCGCGCAGGTCAATGATGTGGATTTTGTTGCGCTTTCCGTAGATGTAGGGTTTCATCTTCGGATTGCAGCGGCTGACATTGTGGCCGAAATGTACGCCGGCCTCTAAGAGGTCTTGAACCGAAACTAATGCCATTTTTCCTCCGGTGAGGTCAACTCGGCAAGCCGTCGTTTAAAGCAACGCGGATTATCCGAACTCCTCGGTTGTTATTTACCGCCCCTTTTCAAGGCGAAATGCGCAGGAAGGGACGGTGGCTTAAAGGTTAGATTGTATAATTCTTTGCGCCAGAGTCAAGGAATCGGGCGCGTTAAGGGCGTTCAAACTGCTTAAAGTATAAGCCCCATAATCTCCTTTGCCGCGCGTGAAGACGCACCTGTTCCGCCAAGTCTTGCGCGGACGGCTGCAAGGTTTGCCTTCATTTCGCCGTAGGACTGGGGATCGCCGAGTATGTTGAGCGTCAGGCCAGCGAGAAACTCTGGTTTGCAGTTGTGCTGCAGAAGCTCGGGCACAATTTCGGCGTTGGCAATGATGTTCGGCAGTGCAAGCCAGTCAACATTCAATACCGACTTGCCGACCATATAGGTTATCGTGCCGGTTTTGTATGTGACAATCATTGGTGTTCCGATAACCGCGGCTTCAAGAGTGGCTGTTCCGCTTGCGATAAATAGCAGATCAGAAGAGGCCATTACATCGTATGCACGCCCAGGGAATATCTTAACTGGCAAGTCGAACGAACTTACAAGCTTATCAAGAAATGCTCGGTTAATGAGAGGAGCGGCGGCGAGAAAGTAAGCAATATCAAGCCCGCCTTCGTGGAGAAGTTTAGCGGCGTTAAGGTATATCGGCAGAAGCCGTTCTATCTCCTGATTGCGGCTGCCGGGAAGAAAACCAATAATTCTTGTCTGTTCGGGGACATTAAGCTCTTGGCGCAGATTAACAGGTTCGCGCAGCTTCATCCTGTCGAGCAGCGGGTGACCAACATACTTAGCGGTATAGCCTTCATCGGCATAGAGCTCTTCTTCGAAATCAAAAATGACGAGTATGCGGTCGCAATAAGCGGCTATGTCATGTACGCGCTTGCGGTGCCATGCCCATATCTGGGGTGATATGTAATAGACGACCGGAATACCCGACCCCTTAATTGCCTTGGCAAGTCTGATATTAAACCCGGGGTAGTCAATCAGCACTACAACATTCGGGCGGGTGGTAAGGATTTTGTGCACAACATCATCGAACACTGCCTTGAGCTTTGAGTACTTAGATAGGACTTCTGTAAGCCCGACAACAGCCATATCGCGTACATGATGCTGTATCTCAACTCCGGCTTCTGCCATTGTGTCGCCACCAACGCCGGACAGCTTAAGGTTTGGATCAAGGAGGTGAAGCTCTTGCGCAAGAAGTGCGCCATATTGCTCGCCTGATGTCTCTCCAGCAACCATAAAAATGCTGCGCTTCGTATAATGCTGTTTTGCAGCGTTTGCTTCTGGGTTCATCGTGCCTCCAAAGCAGTAAGTCTATTGCTGTTGACGGGGGAATATCGAAAAAGATATCTCTGCCTCGCTGACGACCTTGCCGTCAACTTCTATCCGAGCCTGTACAACGCTGATTTTCGGCCTTACGCGCACAACTTCAACTTTAATAATG
This sequence comes from uncultured Planctomycetota bacterium, assembly GCA_964571525.1. Lineage (GTDB taxonomy): Bacteria > Planctomycetota > B143-G9 > B143-G9 > B143-G9 > CAZNBY01. Next base: position 28,026 of record CAZNBY010000012.1, on the reverse strand, counting down.
CATTGGTCACCCGGCACAACAGGCTTGCGGAATTTGGCGTTATTCACAGTCATCAGAAATGCAAGGTTATCGCCCTGCTCTTCGCCAGCGAGGATCATAAGACCGCCAGCCTGAGCCATGGCTTCGATTTGAAGCACGCCGGGCATTACTGGTTCGCCGGGAAAATGGCCGACGAAGAAGGGCTCGTTAACAGTCACATTTTTAAGAGCGACGATGCTCTTTTGAGGCTCGACTTCAAGAACGCGATCAACAAGAAGAAACGGGTAGCGATGAGGCAGGATTTTCGCAATCGCCTTTACATCCATCTCATATCTCCACAGTTTTGCTTACAGGCAAAGCTGCCTGGCAAGTGCTGCCAACAGCATGTTATTGAGCTTGTGACCAGAGCGGCGGGCAACAACATTAGCAGAAAGCTGAAAGCCAAGCGCGCAAAGGTCACCAAGCATATCTGTTATTTTGTGCATTGCGGCTTCATTTTCAACTCTTTCGGTCGAATCGGCAGAACCAAGCAGCAGAGTATTGTCAATATTTGCACCTTTTCCAAAGCCTTTTGCGCGTAATCCGTCCGCTTGGCTTGTGTGGATAAATGTGCGAGCGGGTGCGATTTTGTTTAGAAAAGCCTCATCAGTTATGTCCAGTTCTACGAATTGATCTGGCAAGTGGAACTCCGAAAGACTAAGCTCGTACCGAATTCTAAGCATACCGCTGTCAGAAGGCTGACACAGAATTGAAGCACCGCCATCCTCAAGCGAAATATTCTCAACTGGGCGAAAGCAAGCGGTTTCGCTTGCCTGTTCTACAATCTCGGCTTGGTTAAGCAATTTGACAAAGCAATCCGCAGAACCATCCCCAGCGGGAAGCTCGGGCGCGTTACACTCGATAAGTATTGAACTTATGTTAAGCGCGTAAATAGCGGCAAGAAGGTGCTCAGCGGTGAAAAGCGATATGCAGCCGAATTGAGCGACAGAACAGCGCTGCGCAGATTTGTATGTGGACGGCGACAGAAGAAACGCATTTCTGCACGCAAGATCAGTGCGCGAAAGCCAAACACCGTGTTTGTCGGCAGGAGAAATGGTTAATCGGCAAGGTTCGCCCGAATGGATCCCAAGACCTTCAAGCTCAGCCTTTTTTCGGATAGTCTTTAATCTGCGCCTCAAGCGCGACGATCCTTTCTTCAAGCTCGCGAATTTGTGCAAGCAACTTTGGAATGCGCCGTATATTGACCTGCTGCTTCAGGTCCTCATCGCGTGGAAGTGGAGGCAGACCACTAACGATAGCGCCGGGAGGAATGTCCTTTGTCGCGCCTGTTCGGGCGTAGAGAATCGCGCCGTCGCCGATTTCGATATGGTCGGCAGCGCCACTTTGCCCGCCCATCATAACACCATCGCCAAGTTTAACCGTTCCTGCAAGGCCAGTATGGGCTGCAAGAAGGCAATTCTTGCCAATCTGCACATTATGTGCAACCTGGCATAGGTTATCAATTTTCGTTCCGCTCTTTATAACAGTGGAGGCAAAGCGGGCGCGGTCAACACACGAACATGCGCCGATTTCGACATCGTCCTCAAGCACAACCGTACCAATCTGTGGGATTTTGCGTGGAAGACCGCCAGTGGGTTCGAAGCCGAATCCCTGCGATCCGACTACTGAACATGGGTGTAACACAACCCTGTCACCGATGGTGCAGCGTTCGCACACAATTGCGCCGGGGTAAAAGATGCAGTTAGCGCCGACGGTTGTCTGGTGGCCGACATACACATTTGCCATAAGGACGGTGCCGTCGCCAATCCTTGCGCCGCTTTGCACGACGCAAAGCGGCCCGATGCTTGCAGTATGGGAAACCTCGGCATCGGGCGCAATAATCGCTGAGGGGTGAATCCCCCGTTCATACTTAATATCAGGCGGTGCAAACGCAGCTATCACCATTGCGAATGCACGATTTGTGTTTGCACAGAGCAAAAGGTTCTTGCCGACCGCGTATTCTGAGTCTTTAAGAGCCGGTTCAATTATGATGGCCGCGGCCTGAGTTGTCGCCAAGAACTTTAAATAGCGGCGATTATGCAGCGAGGTAAGTTCTTTACTTCCTGCGGTCTCTATCGGTGCGACACCGGTTATCTCGATTAATGGATCGCCGACCAGTTGCGCAGAAATAAGTGCTGCAAGCTCGCCAAGCTTCATCGGTCGTCTCTATTGTGCTGGCGCGGGTGCCGGTGCCTCAGGGGTCTTCGATGCGTTGTAAGCCTCGTTCATATATGAAGTTAAGGCCTTTGTAAGATCGAAGCTGTCGCGATAGTAATAGATAGACTGAACCGAGATTTGGAGCATGAGCATCTCGTAATCACGCGGAGCGGGATCAAGCGACGGCGGATTGTTCGATAGGATTAGGTCGAAGTTCTGCTTCTCAGCGTAAATACGGGAGTACTTCACAAAGTCCTCGTAGATGAGCTTGAGTATGCGAATCTTGCCCGATTCGACGCGTGCCTTTGTAAGGTCAACGCGCTGCTTGAGCAACAACTTCTTAAGCTCGACTTCGTTCTTCAGGTTGATGAACTCCATCGAATCAGAGCTAATGTTCTGCTCGGTCATCTCGTTTATGCGGGCGTTGAGAGCCTTGATCTCATTTTGGATTTGCATATTGCGCTCGTTTTCAACATTAATGGCAATCTGCAATTTACCCTCTTCGTCTGTACGGCGGATGTAGTTATTGACGATGTAAGAGAGGTCGGCGACACCGATCTTAAGCGGAGCGGTTTTTCCGGCATCTTCGGCACGGCTTGCAGACATAGAGGCTGCAAAGGCGACAAAGGCGACGGCGACGACACACAATGCTAAGGCAAAACGGTTGATACGCATCTGATTCCTCCAAAACAGCGGGTTTCCCCAAGTTATAAAATTCGTTGCTCCGTTTTTAGAATGTGAAGCCGAAGCTGAAGGCGATAAGCGTGTCGTCTTCGCCATTCTTCGGGTTCAAGGCATCGCAGAAGTAGATCTTAAACGGCGCCGGTGAAAGCGGAGTCTTTATATAGACACCGACACCAGTTCCGTATCTCAAACCATCTGAATCGTAGTTGGAAATCTTATCCCACACGCCACCAGCGTCAAAGAATGCCGCAAAGTAAAGCACATCGGGATATACCGGGAAGTAATATTCGACTGATGCGACACCAATGAAATATCCGCCTATTGGATCTTGTCCGACGCGGGGTCCAATTTCACGCGATTGCCAGCCACGCACAGTGTTAACACCACCGCAATAGAAGCGCTCGAATGTCGGAATGGTGTCTGTGTCGCCTATCGGTTCCATGAAGCCCAAGAGCAAAGATGTGGACAGTGTATGAGTGTTGCCACCCTTTGTTGTGAACATGTTCCAGTATTTCGCGCCCTTGGATGATATCTTATAGAAGTCGAATTCGCTGCCGAAAACTGAATGATAATAAGTCAGATCGGATCGCACATCGAACCCTTCGCTGGGAATGTAGAAATTGTCAAGGTTGCGCCAGCGAGAGCGAATACCGAGCGAGCCAAGATGGTGTTTGCCTTCGTCCATTTTGATCGCTGTTGGCGCGGTCGCAGAAATGTCGTCAATTCTTATGTCTTCATAAGAGTAAATAAGGCTCGCGCTAAAAGTATCTGAAAAACGCTTACCGACGGAGACATGGAACTCCATGCGCGTGTCGTCGAAGGTAGAGTAATCTGTTTCGGTGCGAGATGCGCCAATGCCAAAGCTGTAATCAGAATCGAAAATATGCGGTTCGGTAAAGTCAATATTGAATGCTGTCATCGTGGTGCCAACATTCGTCGAGATACGGAAATTCTGACCAGCCCCCTTGAAATGAGGCCATGCGCCTATGTCAAAGTTCTTCTGCATGTATGAAAGGCTCAAAAAGACATCCGCCATATTTGTTACGCCACCACCAATTGTGAAGCTACCTGTCTTGCCCTCTTCTACAGTGAAGACCACATCGGTAACATTTTCGCTCTTGCGTGCATACGAGACCGTAACATTGTTGAAATACCCAAGGTTATTGAGGTTTCTGAACGAAGTGCGCATGTCCTTCATTGAAAGGTATTCGCCGGGATAAACGCGGATTTCGCGGCGGATGACCTTGTCCTTTGTAACATCGTTGCCTTGGATTATGACTTCGTTGACGCTGATGATATCAGACTGGCGAATGTGAAAGATAATGTCAACCACATCGTTGCCTTCGGCGGGCACAATTTCTGGACGAATGTCGGTAAATGCCCTGCCCCGTGTGCCGAAAAGGTCGCTTAATGCTGTTACAGATTTCTCTATCTTGCCTAACTCGGCAACATCACCAGAGGAGATTAGCAAAGTCGAGCGCAGCTCTTGCTCCTCGAACACCGTTTCGCCGGTTAGAGATATTTCTCCTACCCTGTATTGAGTTCCTTCTGTGATGTTGAAGACTATTGTGAACAAGTATTTTTTAGTCTGCTTATATCCTTGTGGAGGATCGGGGAGGATTATCTGCTGCATCTCAATCTTAACATCAAGATATCCCTTGTCGAGATAAAGAGCACGAATCCTATCGGCGTCAACATTGATCTCATGTTCCTTGAGATAGCCGCCGTGAAAAAGGTCTTTGCGCTTTGTCAGTATCTTTCTGCGCAAATAACGGTGAGTGAAGACCGTGTTGCCATTCATCACAATATCGCCGACCGCATAGCGCTGCCCCTGCGAAACATCATAGATAAGGTTAAGCCCCCCCGGAATTGGCTCAACACGGTGCTTAATTGCGACCTGAAGGAAGCCCTTTTTCTTAAACTCGGAACGAATTAGCTCCTCATCTTGCGCTGCAACTGCAAAGCTGTAATAGTCGCCAATCTTGGATGTAACTGTCTCTTTAAGCTTCGAGGTTGTGAAGAACAATGCCTTTTTAGGTTGAAAGCTAATCTCGGCAATTGTGCGCTTTTCGACAATGGTGAAGGTTATGCGAAGGCCGCCCGCGACTCGTTCGGTTTGAACTGAAACCTCTTCGACAAGGTTACGGGCATAGAGGTCTTTAACATCCTGATCGGTGATGACCGGATCGTACTTTGCGCCCTGCTTTGTTCGAAGCATCAGCTTGATGCGCTCTGCTGAAGTAACATTTGGTCCAGTAACCACCACCTCGACTATCGTGTCGCTCTCGGTACCAGTCGCCTCAGCGTAAGTAACGCCTGAAAAGCAAGCGGTGAATGAGAGTATGAACAAGATTGCGAGCTGAAAGAATCGCTTCACTTCGACCTCCTAAGCAGTAGGACTGTCTGAGGCGCAATTTTCAAACCGGGTGTATTGCCGTATGAAGTTCAACTTCACTGTTCCAGTCGGGCCGTTTCTCTGCTTTGCGAGAATAAGCTCGGTAAGGCTCGGAGCGGACGAGACAGTAGAGGCTCCGTAGTCATCGCGATGCATAAGAATGACGACATCGGCATCCTGCTCAATCGCGCCAGATTCGCGAAGATGATGCAGCTTTGGACGGGAATCTTTCGATGCCGCGGCCTCGCGGCTTATCTGCGAACCAGCTATTATCGGTATTCCAAGCTCTTTTGCAAGGAGCTTTAGGCTACGCGAAATCTCGGCGACCTCAGCCTGTCTGCTGTCGAAACGCCCGCCACCCTGCATGAGCTGAAGATAATCAATGAACAACGCAGCGATGTTATGCTGACTTCTCAGCCTTCTTGCGCGGGATCTCAATTGAACGGGCGTCAGCGATGCTGAATCATCAACCATGATCGGGTATTCTGAAAGCAGATCCGCTGATTCCATCAGCACATCGCGATACTCGCGAGAAATCCCGCGTCGCTTGCGCAGCACTTCCACAGGCACCTTTGCAAGACCGCAAAGCATGTTTGAAGTGCACTGCTCGCGGCTCATTTCGAGCGAATAGAAAGCAATCGGCGGCGCATCCTGCGATCGAGCAATGTTGACGGCCATAGAAAGCAAAAGCGAGCTTTTCCCCATGCCGGGGCGACCGGCGATGATTATAAGCTCGCCCGGGTGGAAGCCCGTCGTCATTTCGTCGAGAGAGTAGTAGTTTGTAAAGACTACCCTTCTCTTAGCGTTTGCTTCATTAGAATCGTCAATCTGCTCGACCAGAACCCGCGTAAGAATGTCTGATACATGCTCAGGGTCGTTGGTGCGGGTACCAGAAGAAATCTGATAAATCGCTCGTTCGGCCTGCTCAAGTATCTCTGTGGCGGGTTCGCTGTGACGATACGCAGATGACTGTATATTGAGTGTTGCCGAGATCAAAGATCTCAAAACAGACATCTGCTTTACAATGTCAATGTACTTATCGAGGTTAGGCGCGGCTGAGGCGTACTCCCACAGTTCGCCTAAAAATGCAGAGCCTCCGATCTCATCGAAGACTCCCATCGTAACAAGCTTGTTGCGAAGCAGGACCTGATCAACCGGGTCTCCGCTTGAGAACAAAGCCTCGATGGCGGTAAAAACGGTTTTATGCTTGCCGAGATAGAAATCATCGGCTTTAAGCGCTTCGAGCATGCTCGCTACCGACTCTGGATAGAGTATCGCGGCACCAAGAATGCACTTTTCCGCCTCGACATCCTGCGGAAGTACGAGACGGCCGTCATCCGGCATATTATTCCTCGCTTATGACATGTATCGTGAGGTTGGCCTGAATTCCATCCTTAAAGCGGACTGGGATGGAGTGTGTGCCGACCTGCTTGATGTTCGAGTCGAGAAGCACCTGCTTAGGCTCAAGCTTGTAGCCCTTTTCGTTGAGCTTATCAAGGATGTCTGTAACAGACACCGAGCCGTAGAGCACGCCTTCGCGGGCGCGAGCTACGAACTCAAGCTCGACGCTGGAGATCTGCTCGGCCATAAGCTGCTGAGCTTGAAGGCGCTTGCGGTTCTGAACCTCAATTTTCCTGCGCTCGTTTTCGAGCATTTTTCGATTGCCTGCGTCAACGATGACGGCGAGTTTGCGCGGAACAAGGAAATTGCGCGCGAAGCCATCTGCAACGCGAACGGTCTGGCCTCTCTTGCCGACCTTTGGCATATCTTCAAGCAACAGAACTTCCATTGCTACTCCCCTCTTTTAGTAAAGCTTGACAAAGGGCATCAAAGCCATGATACGGGCACGCTTGATTGCGCGCTTGATCATGTTTTGGTGCTTGGCGCAGTTTCCGGTACGCTTTCTGCCGAGAATCTTGCCCTGCGGAGTCGTCAACTTTTGCAGAACAGGAATGTCCTTGTAGTCAACAATCTTCGCATCTGTTTTGCAGAATCGGCAGGTCTGGGGCATAATTGGCCTTCTGGCCTTTTTGCGCCGAACAATCTTCTTTTCGAATGGAGCCATGCTATGATTTCTCCTTCTTGGTCTTAAAATGGAACATCGTCTTCTTCGGGCGGTTCATCCGGACGGCTCTTGCCGGGATTCGCCGGTCTATCGTCTGTATCTTTTCCACCCGATTGCTTCGAAGCGATGAACTGAAAGTTCTCAACGACGACCTTTATCTTGGAGCGACGCTCACCGTTCGACTCCCATTGGTCAAGCACAAGACGACCCTCGACAAGCACCGAGGAACCTTTTAGCAGGTAACGGTGCAGCGTCTCGGCAGCCTTCGACCATGCCTGAACATCAATGAACAAAGTCTCTTGCTTTCGCGTTTCGCCGGAACCTGATATTCGGGTTACAGCAAGGCGAAAATCAGTTACCGCTGCCCCAGACGGCGTATAGCGCATCTCAGGCTCTCTAACACAGTTTCCAAGCAATATAACTTTGTTGTAAGCGGACATTGTCGCTCCTTAGGTTGTATTATGCCTCGGTGTCAGTCGCGGTTGTCTCTGGGGTTTCTGAAATACCGTTTGCTTCCGATGGCTCAATCGCACCCTCGGCAGCTTCGACATCACCGTTCTCAACCTCGGCAGCCTCTTCGCTCCTCTTGCGGGGGCGGTCAAAACGCTGCCTGCGCTCGGTCTTGCGATCGGGGGCGTCTTCGGCTTCGAACATCTCTTCGTATCTGCGGGACTCGTCAAACAGACCGTCCTCGTCGCGAAGGATAAGGTGGCGGATGACTGTCTCGGAGAGACGAAACTGGCGGTCGAGCTTAATAAGCGCGGAAGGCTCTGAATTGAAGTGCACCAGCACATAGGTTCCACGCGTATGCTCTTTGCCTGCAAGGTCCTTGACGGGGAAAGCAAGCTTTCTCTCCGCCCACTTCACGGATTGTACGGTCTCACACTCGTAGCGATTGAGGATGCCTTGTATGTGCGCCTCAATCTCTTCGTAATTCGTCCTGGCAAGGTTGTTGTCAACCAGGAACAATGCCTCGTAAAGTCTCAACTCAGCCTCCTTTCAAAAGGCTTACTACACAACGAAAGCTGTAAAGCTCTCGACGAATTTGACACACGCTATATTCTTAGCGCTTTAGCGCATAGAAACTGAAAACAGATCTACGCTGATGCGATATCGAGTCCGTTAAATCTCTCTTGCGCCGCCTTTGTGCCGTTTTTCACCCATTCGAGCACGGCATCAGTCGCATAGCGAAGAACTATGTCGAAGGATTCGCGTTCGATTGGTGAAAAGCGAGACAGCACAAACTGAGCCGAATCGCCTCGCGGTTCACCGATGCCCAAGCGGAGACGGCAGAAGCCCTCACCGACCACGCCCATTATTGACTCAAGTCCGTTATGTCCTCCGTGCGAACCACCCTCGCGGATGCGCATCTTGCCAATCGGTAGGTTAAAGTCGTCAGAGACAACCATGATTGCGCTTGGTTGCAGTTTATAAAACTCGACCAACTGCAACACACTTCTTCCGCTCAGGTTCATGTATGTTCCGGGCTTTAGAAGAAGCAGCTTTTCATCGTCAAGCTGCATATCGGTGAACATACCCGAAAACCTGCCCTTCCATGTAAGGTTGTTAAGGCCAGCCAATCTGTCGAGCACATCAAAACCCGCATTGTGGCGCGTGCCGACATACTGGGGACCCGGGTTGCCAAGACCGACTATTGCCTTCAAGCCGCAAAACCCCTTTCGCCCTTTTTAACAAGGCGTTATTTCTTGTCCGCTCCCTTAGCAGGAGCTGGTGCAGAGGCAGCAGGTGCAGCGCCAGCCTCGCCCTCAGCAGCTTCAGCGGCAACTTCTTCCTTAACCTTTGCGCGAGCCGCGACATGCACTTCGCAGACACGCAGATCACCGCGGGTTAAGAGCTTGAGATTTGCCGGTATCTTTATGTCGATCACATTAATGTGATCGCCGATCTCGAGCTTTGAAGTGTCAACATCAATCATCGAAGGAATGACATTCGGGAAGCCGAAAACTTCGACCTCAGTGACATGCGTGTTGAACACGCCACCCTTCTCGGCGCCGACGGGCTTACCCTTGAAGTTAAGCGACACAGCCGCTGTTATCTCGCGGTCCATCTTGACTTCGATAAGGTCAACATGCAGGATGCGATCCTTGATGTTGTCCCATTGAATTTCCTTCACATGCGCATGCTTTGTTCCGACGCCCTCGACATCCAACTCGAGAAAGTGCTCTTGCGAGTTGTATATCTTGCGGATATCGGAGTACTTGGTGAGGAGCAGAATTGATTCATTCTGATCGGTAACAATCAAGTTAGTGGGCACAAAGCCGCCGTTGCGGTACTTTCTGCTTGCCTGCTTACCTGTGTCTTTCCTCACGGTCGCACTAATCTTAGTGGACATGTTATCCTCCTGCGGCTCGAATTACGCCGCAAACGATGCATCCGGTTTATACGGCGCGCAGCGCGTTTAGAGCGAATGCGCGGTTATCGAATATTTAAAACGCCTATGGCGTGTTTCTGAAAAGCCAGCTTACAGACTCGTTTGAGTGAATGCGCCTGATCGCCTCGCCCAATAGCGGTGCGACAGAGAGTATCTCGGCATTTTTCAACAATCTGCACTTATCCGCGACCGGAATGGTGTCGGTGATGAGCAGCTTGTCAATCGGAGACGCATTGATCTTTTCTATCGCGTTGCCCGCAAATACGGCGTGCGTCGCAGCGGCGATTATCTTTACCGCACCCGCCTCCTGAAGCGATTTCGCGGCATTCGCCAAAGTTCCGCCCGTGGAGATCATGTCGTCAACCAGGATGAGTGTCTTGCCCTTTACATCGCCGATGATGTGTGTCATCTCGACCTGCTCGTCACCCGTCCTTCGCTTATCAATCACAGCAAGAGGTATGCCGAGCCTGTCGCCGAACTCGCGCGCGATTTTAATGCTGCCGATATCGGGCGACATAACAACCATGTCAGATAGCCCCATATACTGAAGCATCGGCGCGAACTTAACAACCGCCATCAGATGATCGCAGGGAATATCGAAAAATCCCTGAATCTGCGATGCGTGAAGGTCCATCGTAAGAATGCGGTCTGCACCGGCATGTGTTAGCAGGTTGGCAATGAGCTTGGCGGTGATTGGCACACGCCCCTCGTGTTTGCGGTCCTGCCGAGCGTAACCGAAATATGGAATCACGGCGGTAATTCGATCAGCAGATGCGCGTCGCAGCGCGTCAATGATGATCAAAAGCTCCATAATGTTCTCGTTGACCGGCGGACATGTCGGCTGGATAACGAAAACATCAAGACCGCGTACATCCTGCTGAATGACGACCTTGATCTCGCCGTCGGGAAAACGGGAGACGACCGTCTGCGAAAGGGGGCGGCCGAGATAATCGCTTATTCCCTGCGCAAGAGGCCGGTTTGCGTTGCCCGCAATGATCGCAATCGAGGTCTTCATTTAACTCTCTCTTGTCTCTGTTTTAGGATTGCCGAAACGAACTCAAGCTGCTCGACTGTGTTCACACCAAGTACTTCTTCGGCGTCTTCGCATACCACACCGAGCACTTTTTCGCCTGCGCTTAGAAGTACCTTTAGCACATCCGGCAGGTAGTATTCGCCCTGCGAATTATCGTTCTTCACTCGTCCAAGCGCGTCGAAGACCTTCGCTGCATCGAAGCAGAAGACACCAGAGTTGACCTCGTGTATCTTCAATTGCGCCTCGTTTGCGTCGCGATGCTCAACAACGCCAGTAACCTCGCCGTCTTTGTCGCGCACAACCCGCCCATAGCCTGTCGGATTTTCGACAATCATCGTCAGCATGACCGCAGCCGTACCAGAGGTTTCGCGCACATCAATAAGCCGCAAAAGGGTCTCGTGACGGAGCAGCGGTGTATCGCCACAGACGACCAACACCGAACCGGTTCTTGGGCAAAGAGGAGCAGCCTGTGCAAACGCGTGAGCGGTGCCCTTTTGCTCGGATTGAATTGCATAAAGAACATCAGAGGGCAGTACAGCCGTAACAAGTTCGTATCGGTGGCCGACAACAGCGACGATCCGGGGGATATCAGCGAGACGAATCGAGGAAATTACATGGTGCAACATGGGCTTGTCCGCAACGGCGTGAAGCACCTTGGGCAGCTCAGAATGCATTCTTGTGCCCTTGCCGGCGGCAAGGATTACTGCGGTTGCACTTCTCATATTTTGCTCGGTTCGCTGGCCCTGCTAATAATAGCTCCGGAAGGCTTGCGCCTGCCAGCACCACCTCGGGCTTAAGAAACAATCGCCCGAAAGCGGTATTGTCGCCAGTTTTGGGTTTTGTCAAGGCGATACAGCTAAGTAGCCCCTCAAATCGCGGCGTTGTGGCACGGGCTGCCGCCCTCACTTCATTGCTCGACATCATACAAAAACGACGAAAATTCGCAATCGAAAGTGTAACAATTCGACCTTATTCGTCAAACAAATCAGCGGTGCTTTTCTTAGATTCCCTATCCGACAAAGATTCGGAGCGTATTATGTCAACGCGCCTTCTTTGCCTTGTGTTATTTCTTCTGCTGACTCCAGCACTATTTGTGCCTGCTGAGTCGGCAAATAGCCGTATAGACAATTTCAACAAGACTTATAAGACCAACCCTATGCAGGCCATACGCGAGCTTTGTCCGCTTGACGATGCAAAGCTTGTTGATTTTGTGATAGACCTTTGGATACAGTGGGCTGACTATGGCTATTACTTTGATTCTGCGATAGAGGATGCGCTGCAAACAACCACAAACGGAAAACCGCTCGACACACTTCATAAACGGATGAACAGCGAGGATAAGGTTGCGATGCGTGCCAAGCTGATGCGAGTTGTGGGGCGGATGGCAAAACCGGAGTCAATGCAAAGGCTTATCGAAGCGCTGAAGAAAAGCAATGAAGCAGTAACGCAGGTTGCGCTAATAGAAGCTCTTCTGGGCTACCCGCCCGATAAGGTTGTTGACGAGATAATCCCTTTTTTAGATCGCAAATACCGGCCTGATGTGCGCCTGACAGCCGTCGAAGCACTTGGCTCTTTTAAGGCAGAAAGGGCGTTAAAGAAGATAGTCGAGATGGCGCAGAAGGATGTTATAGAAATGCGCTGTGCTGCTATCTGGGCTCTTGGGAACATAGGAGGCAAGGAGGCCGAATCCACAATAATCGCAGCGATTAAGGCACCTGAACCGCCCATACGAGCCGCGGGTTGCTCGGCTGCAGCGAACTTTCCAGGCGATCTTATCCGTAACGCTTTGTGCGATCGCTTAAAAGATGACAGGTGGGAGGTAATCTCGGCGGCAGTATCATCGCTAATGAAGCGAAACGAGATCGAATCTGTACCCTACCTGATAAATGCAATGCAATCGGCAAAGGGAAGGCTGCTTGATGACTTTCAAAAGGCTTTAGAGCATATAACCGAATACCGTTTCGGTTGCGACCCGCAGAACTGGAAGGATTGGTTGGAGGAATCTGGCGGCAAGATCACTCGCAATCCCACTCCACGCCCAAAGGAGCGCCCATACATCGTGTATCACACAATTCGCACTCGCACGCTTGATATGGTATTCTGCATTGATATATCCGGCTCGATGAACGAAAAGGTCAAGGCAGAGGGCGGTTACCTTGGTGAGGGTGCGGTTCTGAAGGGCGATACTAAGCTCGATTATGTGAAGGCTGAGCTTATTCGCGTCATCAACTCCCTACCGGTGGAGGCAAAGTTCGACATAATCACCTTTGCGGGCGAAGCGACTTTCTGGCGAGGTGCGCAGACTGCCGCGGACGAGAAATCTAAAAAGGCCGCCACAAACTTCGTGCAGACACTGACAGCCGATGGCGGCACAAACATATATGAGGCTCTGCAAAAGGCATTCGGCACACTGCAGCAAAAGACAGGTTACTACCCGCACGACCGTTCTCCCGATACAATTTTTCTGCTTTCCGACGGAATGCCGACGGTGGGCGAGATAACGGATTCAGAGACCCTTCTTGATGTGATTACACGCATAAACAAGATTCGCCAAACCACCATTCACACAATAGGCGTTGGTAAGGAGGGCGTACCATTTCTTAAACCCCTTGCTGCGCAGAACAGAGGCGAATTCAAGCTGGTCGCCCAATAACGCAGCAAGTTTTTTGTGTGACAAGTATTTGAGCGAAATGCGTTGAAATTCTGACGCGAATCGCTACAATACGGGTATGGATACATACATCATAGAAATACTCGCTTGTCCTGACACTCTTTCGCCGCTTAAGTACACCGACAACGGTCTGTACTGCGACAAGACCGACACTGTCTTTCCGTATTTCGAGGGAATACCAGTGCTGAGGCGTGGCCCCGTAAGCTCGCGCGAATCGCGCTGGGGCGAGGAGACATCCGAACTAAAGCTCTTCAACTATCGCCGTCTGCACGATGAGGCGCTGCTGCCTCCCCGCATGTTAAGGGCGTTAGGCAATGTGGTAAATCGTATCGTTGACGAGATAACACCTCGGTTCGGTGTTACTCTTGATCTGATGTGCGGCACAGGTTTGCTGTCTCAGGCACTCTGCCTGACACCCGCAATGAGGTCGTTATTAGTTGTAACAGAGGACTCACCGCATGTCCTTGTCGGTCTCAAAAAGAGAATGTCGCAGGTCAGCGCACGCATTCCTTATGCGCTGTGCGTTAATCCCCGCCAGCTTCCGCTCAGGAATTCGTCAATTGATCAGGTTGCAACTGTTGCGGGTTTTAACAACATCCGCAATTCGCGCAGCACGCTTGGTGAGGTCGCAAGGGTTTTGAAACCGGGCGGATTGCTGATATTCGCCCATCTTTGCCTGCTCGACATAGAAAGCGAGGGCGCACAGATAGCCGAAAAACAGGGGCTTGGTGACATGCTCAACTTGAGCGACCTTGACCAGACGATGCGAGCCTTCGGTCTTCGCATAACATCCGCGGATGAATTCGCGCATGGAAAATGGCCTAACCATCCTGACAATGTAGTGCCTGCATCAGGTGATTTGTACTCGCTAATGCTAATCTCAGCGGTTAAAGACGAACATTATGATTAGCAAACCCGTAGCCCTACTGCCGCTTCTACTTATCTGCACTATTGCCGTGCTGCTCTTTGCGGGATGCGGCAAGAAAGAGCATTCCACCCCCCTGCCCATTTCGACTGAGCCTCAGGAATTCGCTATTTTTGACGACCCTATCGGCGTTCGTTTCATTCCCATCTCTGGCGGCACGACAAATATCGGCGTTAACAACCGCCAACCACAATATGGGCCAGAGCACAGCGTAACGGTCGGTGATTTTTATATTGCGGAAACAGAGCTTACAGTTGCACAATGGACAGCTTATTTCAAGTCTAACACAAAGCACCAATGGGGAATGTGGGATTATGTAGCACGGTACGCGCCTTCGCCTGACTGCCCTATGCTTTGCATTGATAAGGCAGATTGCGACATACTATGCCGATACATGACATTGCAAACAAAACGCAATTACCGTCTGCCAACCGAACAGGAATGGGAATACTGCGCACGAGTTGGCGATAGCGCGTCTGCATTTGATGATAAGGCTCTGGGTGACCTGAAAAATGTCTATCCTTACAGCCATCCAGTCAAGTCGCTCTCGCCGAACAGTCTTGGTCTGTACGGGATGCTCGATAACGCATGGGAGTGGACATCTTCGCTCTTCGCCCCCTACCCCGGCTCATCGTCCTCGCACAGCATGTTTGGGCAATCAGCGTTTGTTCTTCGTGGCGGCGGCTTTCGTTTTCGCACCGAGCCTTATATTCGCAACGCTGCTGGCAATACGACCAGAAACTACATTTATGGTGTAAGGCTCGTAAGGGATAGGTGAGACAGTAAGACACAACCGGTGTTGACGGTACGGTTCCTGTTTGACTTTGGCGGCATCAATCACATATCTTTGGGGGATACTCTCGCCCGCCGCTATGCAACGACGATCAGCGGGTATAGGCAAATGGCATTTAACGCCTTACTCATTATTCACCAGTGGGATTACTCTGTAGTATTTTCCGTCCTCCTGTATATCGAGTTTGTGCTTTGCCATTTCCTCCCGAACCCTCTTCTCTTGGTCTTTGCGTATTGTTATGTAAATCTCATTCCTCTTAATATTCAGAATACAAAACTTAGCAAGCCAATATAATGTGATATCATTCATATAGTTACTAAATGGATTAGGATCATTCGATTTTGTTTCATTTCTTATTATATTATCAACATCGTAGACTATATCATAGTATAACTTGCATTTTGCGTAAGGTAAGGATATAATGCCTTCATACGGCCTCATTGAATCAATATTTACACTAAGATCATGCATTTCGCACGATTCTACCGAGAAATCTATCGGTACACCTCCATAACCATAGTCATATGCATACGGTTGACGACCATAGAACACACAAAAAGAGGCAGACTTCACCTGAATTGGCACACTTATCTGGGAATCTTTTATACATGTAATTGCGCAATCATATCTTGCTCCTTCTATTTCATTCATATTACTATCGTAGATTCCTATATTGCCCCATATAAAGAACTTAAAGTACTTGCCATCAAAACTCGTTGCAATATTCTCGCTAGTATCAAAATTATATATGTTCACTATCGAGCTACACTCCACAGCAGATATATAGTCATCTGTCTTGACACCATAACATCGAGGAGCAACAAACTCCTGTTGAAGACTATCCATACTTGCTTCTATATTATAAATAATCTTTCTCCTGGTGTTTATAACTGTCACATTCTTTATGGAAAACGACGCATCGCGAGAGTGAAACAGGGAGAGTTCATCTGAATCTTCCCCAGTCAGCGTACAATGCTCCAATGTTAGGCTTGCTCCCTCTTCAAGCCGAATCATCCCCTTTCCCATTTGAAGCACAACAGGGTCTTGTTCAGTGCCGATCACACTGAGCGATCCTTTTACGACAAGATCAGCGTGATTGCTGAATACTATCCGCGCATGATTGTCGAAGACCACCTTCTCACCTTTTGTGACGATGAAATCGTGCGAGAACTCGCGGACGGAACGCTCTATTGTCGCTTCGCGCCCCTCACCTGTTAAGGATGTGCGAGCGCCAGATACTCCTGCTGAAGGTTTTTCTTCTATACAGTCGAGCCGTACAATTACAACAATGAGAAAGAGCATTATTGCGATGATTACAGCAAGACGAAGCGCGGATATGGCGCTGCTCTGCATTCACACACCCCTATTCTCGAAGTCTCGAAGGCTCACTTTCGCCACAGAGCACAACACCACACGCCGCTGTGCAGTTAAGAGTTGCAGGGAAAGGGATAGGGTATTGATATATTTTACAATACGAAATGATAGGTTCACATATTACTAACGCGGAATGACACCAAAGGTTACACATGGATATAGGAATGTCAAGAAATACGGTGTAATGGCATAAGAAGATGCTTCATAATGACCAATAGGGCAAACCTTAAGACGCGGGATAAACACAATGAAAGGCCAATGAAGGGGATGGAATAACTGGCGAACTGCAATAATTAGGCTGAAATCAGCCAGCTACGGGCTTCCGTGAGAGGCAGACGCGCGGGAGTGCTTCTTTAACAACCCCGAGTCTTATACCACAGACGGAAGCCCATTCCATCACGCAGATGCGCTATGGCAAACGGGATTAACCCTTGAGCTTTTTGGCAATCGCCGCGAAGTGCGCACCTTGAAAACGAGCAATCGCCAGTTCATTTTCGGAGGGCATGCGCGAGCCATCTCCGCCAGCAAGGGTGCTTGCACCATAGGGAGTGCCGCCGGTAATCTCGTTCATATTCAGCAGGTTAACGCACGAGTAAGGCACGCCAACAATAACCATGCCGTGATGCAGCAGGTTGATGTGGAAACTTGTAATTGTCGTCTCCTGTCCGCCGTGTTGCGAACCTGTAGAGACAAAGACGCCCGCTGGCTTGCCGATCAAAGAGCCCTTCATCCATAAACCACCGGTAGAATCTAAAAACGCCTTCATCTGGGCTGCCATGTTGCCGAAGCGAGTTGGTGTGCCGAACAACACGCCGTCCGCCTCCGCAAGGGCCTCGGGCGTTGCGATGGGAATGTGTGCAAACGCCTTGCGCGCCTCAAGTGCGCCCATTTTACCAAGAATTTCGTCTGAAAGTGTCTCGCGCACCATGAACAGGTTTGCCTCGACACCTTCCACTGTACGCGCACCCTCCGCAACCGCTTTTGCAAGCGTATAAACATGCCCGTATGTACTGTAAAACACTATGTTCACTTTTGTCTTCATCGCCATTCTCCTTTTTAAGAATGATTCGCAAAATTACTTTGCTGATAGCATACCACACTATTTGGTGCAAGGAGAAAAGCAAAAACGAAGGCTCGACCTGTTGTAGGTCGAGATAGAGGGGGCACCGTAGAGGAATCGCTTTAAGGCGTCGTTATGTCAACTTACCGGTCAAACGCAGAAGACCATTGAGAATTGTAAGGGGATGCGGTGGGCAACCGGGTATCCACATGTCAACTGGGATTATGTCGTTTACGCCCTTGCAACCTTCGCTGCAGCCAGAAAAAGCACCGCCCGAAATTGCGCATACACCGACTGCGACAACAAAGCGAGGTTCAGGCATAGCGTTATAGGTCTTTTCGAGCGCAAGTTGCATGTTGTTTGGCACAGGACCGGTGACGAGCAGGCCGTCCGCATGGCGCGGCGACGCGACAACCGATATGCCGAACCTGCCAAGGTCAAAGCCTATTGTGCTCAACACATTGATATCGGCCTCACACGCATTGCAACCGCCAGCGGATACTTGGCGAATCTTAAACGAGCTGCGAAAAAGGTAAATTCTTCCGTCATCCGGAGGTGGTGCCTGCGGGCGAGGTGAGGATGATACAACAAGGTCTTGGCGGCTCCAGCAAGACATGCGGTGTTCAGGGGTGAACTCGATAGCCTTCGAGGGGCAAATTTGTTCGCACTGACCGCAGAACAAGCAGAGGCCAAGATCGAGCTTTATGCCCTGCTCATCGCGTGAGATAGCTCCAGCGGGGCAGGACTTTACGCAAAGCGAGCAATCGGATTCACACCGACCGCCGTGGATTTTGGGAAGACCAAGATAGCGGTCGGATAAGGATACTTCACCCTTTGGATATGAAATCGTTCGATGTCCCTGAGTAATTCGAGCTGCAAGCTCTCTTAACATAGCTCTCCTTTATAAATCATGCCCGCAATAAGAAAGGTTGAAGCTCTTATTGCAGAGCGGGAAATCTGAAATCTGCTGGTTGCGGAGCGCAACGGCCAAACCCTGCCAGTTGTGGAAGGAGGGATCTACCACCTTCACAAGCTCAACCTCGCCATTGCTGTTTGTAAAAACAACATGGCAGACCTCGCCACGCCAACCTTCGACAAGCGAAACGGCACCGAAATTCGGTTTAAGCTCGGTAATTGGTTCGGCAATCGAGCCTGCGGGTAGCACGCCAAGCTCCTCGCGAATGAACTCGTGCGAGTATTGAATCTCAAGCCAACGCACCCAGGCGCGCGCGAACACATCGCCAGTGCGCCATGTAGCAACAGGCAATTGAGATGTTGTGTAAACACCTGATGGAAATTCGAACCGCGCATCGCGCTCTATTCCACATGCGCGTGCTGCAACGCCTACAAGGCCAATCTGCTCGGCGACCTGCTTTGTTAATGCTCCGGTCTCTTCAAAACGCGAAAGCACGCTTGGGGTGCCCCAAAGCAGTTCAAGCGCGTTCTTCACATGTGATATTACTTCTTCAAACTTGTCTGATATTCTCTTAGCGCGATCGCCTTCTATATCGAATGCGACACCACCTGGTCGGACAAGGTTGCGCCCGAAACGGTTGCCACAGATTTGCGCGGTCAGGTTAAGCAGATCGCCCCTAAGCCTTCCGCAATACGACATAGTGGGTAGATATCCGACATCACCCGCCAAGGCTCCCATATCACCAACATGGTTTGCGAGCCTTTCAAGCTCAAGCGCGATGCCGCGAATGACCTCTGCGCGTGCTGGTACCGTTCTGCCGCAAAGAGCCTCCAACGCAAGGCAATGGGCGGTTGTGTGGCCAATAGAGGTGTCACCGGCAATCTTTTCGGCAAGCTGAACGCGCATTGCTGGCGAGGCCGTCAGCATGGCTCGCTCGATACCGCGATGCTGATATCCGAGCGATATTTCGAGGTGGTACACCTCTTCGCCATAGCATTGAAAGCGGAAATGACCGGGTTCAATCACGCCAGCGTGCACCGGCCCAACAGCGACCTCGTGTACCTGTTCGCCTTCAACGCGGAAGTAATCTGTAACGCATGGCAATATTGGCGATTGCGTGTCGCGCCCCCATGCATCCTGCTTATCGCGGTAAGATTTATGAAAACGGATCGGCTTTAGCCACGGGTGACCCTGTGGCACAACACCCCACTGCTCTGCCATCTCGCGTTCGAACCACGAGGCTTGTGGGCAGTCGGGAGTAAATGCATGGTACTTGTTGCCCAACCGAGTTGAGAATATTGAGAATTTTCCTGTATCGGCATGCGCCAGCACCGCGGTAGCGGTTATGCCCTTGTCAGTCGGGTCGCTTCCAAAGAAGGCGAGTATCCGCGCACCAAGCAGAATTGATTCAGTAAGAAAGTCGCGGAAATCATCGTTTGACAGCACCGGTATGGCACGGCGGTCAAAGGCTTCGCAGTTGCCGAATCTAAGAACCGAGACCATTACTTGCCGCCTTTCACTATCTGTGCGCAGTCTTCGAGCAACTTGAGCATCTGCTCAGGCAACCACAGACCAAGCACAAGGAGGATCGAAAGCGAAATAGCGACGATAATGTATTCAGCGGCGTTCAACTTAAGACTCGCTGGTTGTGAAACCTCATGCCCCCACGCACTGTCAAGTGCATGTTTTAGTGCTGCGATAAATACAACGCCAGTGCCTAACAGAAACAGCCCAAGCGCGACATAAGACTTGGCGTCAATTGAGGCGCGAAGGACCATGAACTCGCTCATAAATATCGAAAACGGTGCAACGCCGATGAGAATCAGAATTGAGATAAAGAAGCCAAAGCCCCACAACGGAACACGGCGAGCGGCTCCGCCGACTTTTTCAAGATCGTGCGTGCCGTATGCCTGCCCCAACCGCCCCATCGCAAAGAAGGAAAGCGCCTTACATACTGAATGATTAAGTGTATGCCATAGCGCGGCGACGATGCCAAGCCCGCCAAGCCCAAGGCCAAGAGTAATGATGCCGATATGCTCGACGCTGTGATAAGCGAGCAAACGCTTTCCGTCGCTTTGAAAGATGATAAACGCTGATGAGACTATAATTGAAACAAGCCCGAAGATCAGCAGCAGATCAAGCCCCCAACCATTGTTTCCGGTTGCACCTTCGACCAACGGAATGTACCGAATAATGCAATACAGCGCGGTGTTTAGCATCGCGCCAGAAAACAGCGCGGAGACAGGCGCGGGAGCCTGACTGTGTGCATCAGGCAACCAACTGTGCATCGGTGCAAGACCCGCCTTTGTGCCATATCCAACTAACAAGAATATGAAAGCAAGCTTCATCAGAGCGGGATTAAGAAGCCCGCTCGATGCGGACAGCGCTGTCCAAGAAAGCATCTGCGATTCCTCTATGTTCAATCCGTGCGCAGAGGCGGCGACCATCAGCGTGCCTACAAAGGCGAAAGCGACACCAACCGAGCACACAAGCAGGTACTTCCACATTGCCTCAAGCGACTTCGGTGATGTGTGTATCGTGATTAGAAATCCGGTTGTCAGAGTCGTCGCTTCAATGCCAACCCACATAATGCCAAGGTTGTTGCTGCTTAGCACAAGCGACATAGCGGTTATAGAGCCGAACCACAGCGCTCCATATCTTCTTGCTGCCGCAAGGGTAAGATGCCCTGCTGCGTGCTCGTGCAAAAAGTAACCCCGCGCGTAAACTGAACTCATGCCGTACACAAGGGCAAGTATCAGCAGTTGATACGCCGATAGTTTGTCTAAAAACAACCAACCACCTGCCGCTTCGAACGAACCACCTGCAACGACCATCACCGATACGCCAATAGCTAAGATCGCCCACAATGCTCCCACAGTCGAGACGAGCAGCAGAATGCGGCGCGGGTCACGGCATATTAGGCTCGCGGCGGATGCGAGAACGGGAAGCAAGAGAATAAGCCAGAGAAGCCAAGCGGTATCCACTGTCATCCTCTCAGAGTGTTGAGCTGGTCAACATCGCTGTGATCAAACTCACGGCTTATTTGGTGGGCGGCTATGCTCATAATGAAGACTGCCACAAAGGCATCAAGCAAAACACCAAGCTCCACGAGCGTAGGCATGTCGGCGACAAGTGCGGCACCAAAGGCGAATATGCCATTTTCCATCACAATGTAACCAAGCACCTGATTGAGTGCTTTGCGGCGGCTGACAATTATGAACAGACCGATGAGAATAGTTGCAAGACCCGCACGCGCCATTATCGCGGCAATGGGTGCAAGCTCGGGCAGCGCAAGGCGAGCGGTAACCCACATTGAAAAGGCTACAAAGCCAATACCGATTATGATTGACAGGGTGAAGCCCACAAACGGCTCGACCTCGCGCTTTGTGCCCGTCTCGCGAAGGGTGCGGATAAGCAACTTGGGAAAAACATATCCTTTTAAAGCGATGCTGGCAAGCGCAAGGCTCCATGCGCGTAGGGTGAACTCCTCACCCTCGAAAAGCACCGGTATAAGGCCGATGACGATGCCTTGAATAGCCACGAGCCTAATACAGGTGCGAATTCTGCTTGAACCTAACATAAGCAGGTTTGTCACAATAAGAAGGGCGGGAATGATCTCGGAACCCCAGCTGCTTAGCATGTTCACCTCAAGATCAACGCCCAGGCGAGCAAGGCGCTTGCAACAGCGCCCATAATAAGTCTGGGGACATTAGTCATTCGGATGCGCGCCATAGAGGATTCTATTGCGCCAACGATAATAGAGAATGCTATCATGCCGATAAGAAATACAGCTATATCGCCCACGGGGTTGCCAGTGCGCACAGGCAGTACAAGGCCGACGAACAGCGCGCCAAATGCCCAATACTTAAGCGATGCGGCGTATTCGGCAAACGCGAGATCGGGGCCGCTTGTATCAAGAATCATCACCTCGTGAATCATTGTAAGTTCAAGGTGGGTGTTTGGGTCGTCAATAGGAATGCGCGAGCATTCGACAAGCAGCACCACGCCAAGGGCAACGGCGGTAAGGGCAAGAGAGGGGGCAAAGCGAGCCCACAGATCGGGCGAGATCGCTGCGTACATTTCAGAAAGCGAAAAGCTGCCGCTGCAATAGGCTATAACCGCAAGCCCAAGCAACAGTGCTGGTTCGGCGATTGCCGAAAAGAACGCCTCGCGGCTTGAGCCCATTCCCTCGAAGCTCGAACCGGTATCAAGCGCGGCGGAAATTGTCGCGAACCGCATCATTGCCAACAGATACACGAACACAAGTATGTCGCCCGGAAACGAAGCAGGCGCGGCGATGGAACCCATCGGCACAAAGACCAGTGCGGCCGCGGCGCTGCCAAGCATTACAACAGGGGCGAACCTGAAAATCCAGCTTGTTGTGCTGCTATATGTAACACCCTTTCGAAGCAGCTTGGATATGTCAAAGTACATCTGCAGAAGCGGTTGGCCTTTGCGACCTGCGAAAAACGCCTTGGTGCGATTTATCACGCCGAACAAGAAGGGTGAGGTAACAAGGGCTAATGCGAGAGGTAATGTGCGCGTCCAGTCCATTATGTCACCTCAGCTTCCATACTAATAAGATCATCAGAGTAATGACAATGTACAGCACATAGACCTGCACACGCCCCTGCTGAAGGACAAGCAATCTGTGCGCCATACGCTCGACCCAAGAGAAGACAGGCTCGAACAGCCAACCGCGAATAAAATCGCCAACATTGACGGCGAGCTTCGAATCGGCGGGGAACAGGCCGCGTGGTGCTTTAAGGTTTATCTTCAAGCCGAGAACCGCGCAGAAGAACGATGAAATTGGCTGTGAGAAAGATGAAGAGGTGTATTGCATGCGCGCAGTCGGTGCGGCGTAGCCGCAATCCCATGTTCCGGCCGTGCTCACAGGCTTGCCTGACGCGACGAAATGACGGTACAAGGTCAACAGCATTGTTAGAACTGCAAACGCGCCCGCGCCTATGGCAACAAACTTCAGTACAAAAATGACCCTATCGAGCGATGCAAGCGCAGCAATCGAGCCTGAACCAATGCTTGCGCCAATCGCGTGTTTAAGAAGCGGAAGTACCAAGAACGGAAGAAAGCCGATCGCGACGCAAATCAGCGCAGGCACGACCATTGCGAACAGCATCGAGCGGGGCGATTCATGCGCATTGCTCGCGGCTTCACTTCGTGGTTCACCTAAAAATGCGATACCGAATACACGGGTGAATGCGGCAGACGCAAATCCACCAATTACGGCAAGCGAACCAATCGCAATAAGTGAGGGTAGCACAGCGCCAAGTGTACGATCAGCGACTGAGCTGAACGCGCCGTAAAAAATCAAAAACTCGGCAATAAAGCCGTTGAACGGCAGGATACCGGCGATAGAGACGGAGCCGAGAAGGAACAAGCCACCAGTCCACTTCATGCGCTTAAGCAATCCACCCATCGAATCGAGCGAGCGCGTGCCAGCGGCCATAACGGCAGAACCGGCAGCAAAGAACAGCAAACCCTTAAAAAGCGAGTGGTTGACGACATGCAACAATGCGCCAGCAAAGCCCACTGCCGAAAGCAGCGGCAGGTTCAAGCTGCATCCGATTGCACCGACGCCAAGCCCGATGAAGACGATGCCTATGTTCTCAACACTGCTGTATGCGAGCATGCGCTTGATGTCAATTTGAATACACGCATGCAAAATTCCCCAAACGCCCGATACGACTCCCACGGCAAGCAGCACCCAGCCCCACCAAAGGGGGATAGTGTCAAAGAATGTCATAACACGGATAAGCCCATAGATGCCGGTCTTTATCATCGCACCAGACATAAGGGCGGATACATTGCTCGGTGCAGCAGGATGAGCCTCGGGCAGCCAGATATGAGCCGGAGCAATTCCCGATTTTGCCCCAAAACCGATCAGCGCGAACAGAAACACAAGTCCGGCAAGCCCGTTTGACATGCCTGAAAGACTGCCAGCCCCACCGAAATCAAACGAGCCGATGTGTTTGGCAGACAAAATAAACATGACGAGCAAAAACGCTGTGCCAAGATGCGTCGCGGTTAGATATATCCAGCCCGCAAAACGCGAATTGCTGTTTTGGCTGTCGAGAGTGACAAGAAAGAACGACGATAATGCCATGCCTTCCCATGCAATAAGAAAGATAATCGAGTTCTTAGCAATCACCACACCGACCATCGAGATAATCAGCAGGTTGTAGTTAAGCCACGCAGAGCCAATGAGCGATTCCTGCACCGAATGCTTAAGGTAAGAAATTCCGTATATTGCGGCCAAGGCTCCAAGAATAAGAATGGGGAGCAAGAAAAGGCCAGATAGTGGGTCAAGGCCGATATTGAGCGAAGCGCCGGGAAGCCCCCAGCTTGCAGTCATGTCTGAGAATCTATAACCAAGCATCGCCATTATGGCGGGCACAAGAGAGATGCCACAGCCGATAAAAGCGCTCCAACCGCCCAGAATTGAGGAGATCGAGGGTTTCCCTCTAAAAAGACGGGCGGCCAGGCCGCCGACAAGAACTACACAAAGACCCGCCAACAGCATTTCCACAGCGCTACTCCCTGTGTTGCGAGGCTGGCTTTGCGGCGCAAAGCCCCTGCTCTATCCGCGAGATTTCGGCGAATATAGTCTCGCTGTCTCTGCGTTGCTCAAGGGTCTTGCGTAGTCGCTCATCCTTTAATGCAAAGGCAAGGCGCGAGATAACCTGCAGGTGTGTGCGTACTGTGGGGCTTACCATCATGAATAGGCTGTGGACAGGCTTGCCGTCAAGCGAATCGAAGTTGACAGGCGATTTTAAAAAGCAAAGCGTGATAGTTGGGCGTTCGATGTGGAGAACTATCGGATGGCGCACATGCGGAATGGCGATACCGTCGCCGATAGCAGTCGAAGCGATTGATTCGCGAGCTAATAGAAGGTCTAACAAGTGTGCGCGGTCAACTGCATCGGGAAGATTCATTGAAGCAACGGCGTTGCGAAGAACGGTATGCTTGTCGTTCCCTTCGAGATTATACACAATGCCGCCCGATTGCAGCGAACCAGCAAGGCTCTCGTTATTTGTGTTGGGCGCGCCGTCGAACACAGACGAAGCGGAGACTTTCTTGCTGTTTGCCGTCGCCCATTCGAGTATCTCCATGCGATGGAAACAGTACTGCTCACCGACCTTGTGGACGGGTAGATCGCCCTGTTTTACAAGGCGATAGACCATACTCTCAGAAAGGCTGAGCAGTTCCGCGACATCGCGGACCGTCAACTCCACACAAGCCTCCGAATGACATGGGATTGGAATCAAGGGGAAAAACGAATGCGCAAATTATAGTCCGCGTCAGGGCGAATTCCAGCGTTTGACTCCAGCGACAGGCAACCAAGGGAGCAGCGGCTTCATTGCAACATTACACCGCAATCACACTCTCCAATTGTGCGATTGGGAAAGGCGTGTTTTTTCGAAACAACGCAAAAGTGGGATAGACTTAGTATGCATTAAGGGTACACCTTATACCGCGCAAAGAAGGGAGCCGCCATGCGCCCGATTACACGAATCCTGTTGATTGCGCTGCTGCTCGCATGCGTTTTGTGTGCTTGCGTGTATGTTATATTGCCGTTCTTATATGATGCCGATAGAGGCACATACGACCCTACCGCTTCCCAACGATCGTTCTTCGATAGCAACCCGAATGCTGCATTTCAACTTCTACCTCAACATAAGCGTCCAGACTATCCTGTTGAATACAGCCCTCAATATGCAGAACAGCTCAATGCCGATTCATTCCCCAACCCAAACAGGATCGCGCGAAGTCATTGCATTCAGCTAATCCCAGAAGCTGGGGAGGACATAAACGCACTATACAAGGTGTTGTCGTACATATACGAAGAAGATCCGGGCGCAACCTACATGAGTGGTTATTTAGATGAACTTATCGCCCAAGGTCAGGTTGAATGGGCGGAGCAACTGATCAAGTTCATCCCTGCAAAACAGAAGGGGTGGTTCTATAGGGATATTATGACTGCATGCTTTCGCAGTTGCAGACCCGATAAGGCAGTTGATTTAGCGGATAAGCGTGGGCTTGGATCTTTCATTGCAGGTACTTTTAACGAGGCTGTTTCTACCGCACTTGCATGCGATGGTTTGGAAGAAGCTAAGAAGGTTCTAACGACTGTGATGGAATATATCAACGAACAGGAGGATGCATACGAAAGCAATTGGAGGATTTTTCAGTTCAGGCCTGCAATTCCTATGGTAAATGTGGGCTTGCTTGAGGAAGCTGAAAAATACGCGACAAATGATAATGAATTCTCTTGCCTTGCAAATACACATATGCACTTTGGTCGGGATAATCTGTTTTATTTATACTATTCTCGAATAAAGAACTCTATGTGCAAATATCAGCTCGCGAATGAAGCTATAAAGTTTCTTATGAATAATGGTGATGTTAATCGTGCAGAAGCCGTTTATTGTTTTCTTGACACCGAAACAAGAACTTCACTTGCATCAAGTATGGCAGTTTTGCTGGTAACAAGAGGGGAGACTGAGAAGGCTCTCATGCTCGCAAAATCCATCGAGTATCAAGAAAATCGAGACCATTGTCTTTTGCAGATCGGTGTACATTTGGCAAAATCGGGTAGCTATGATGCTGGTCTGAAGGTAATTCGTGGCATCAAAGATGATTTTACAAGTGCAACGGGTCTAGAGTCCATCGCTTGTCTGCTTGCCAAGGCAGGAAGAATGCATGAAGCTAAGACAATCGAAAGAGAGGCAGTGAGAAAAGCACTTGAGGCGAAAGAACCTGACGGATGCAAGATCTGCGGGCCATCGCTTTCAAACATGGCTTGCGCCTTCGCAGAAGCAGGATTATTTGACAATGTATTTTTATTGACCGCGAGTGTTAAGGATAGACTCAATATCAGCGACATTATTTATTGCGCTGAGGCTAAAATTAAAACAGGACAGATGGACGGAGTTATTGATAACCTTATAATAGGACTGAAGTGTATTATTGATATAAACAATAGAAACGGTCAACCGTTTTTAGTTCCGAGCAACATGGATGAACTTACGCAACTTATAGATTTATTTGTGGAGTTGAACCAAACGGATTATATTCGGGATATCATGGACATGAACTCAGAACTCGAAGAATG
This sequence comes from uncultured Planctomycetota bacterium, assembly GCA_964571525.1. Classification (GTDB taxonomy): domain Bacteria; phylum Planctomycetota; class B143-G9; order B143-G9; family B143-G9; genus CAZNBY01. The sequence continues at coordinate 410 of CAZNBY010000012.1, read as the reverse complement.
GAAGGATTTCGTAATGGTGATTGAAAGCATAGCAAAAAACAACTACGATGATGCTATCAACTTATTGAGCAGATGCAAGCTCATAGGCTTATCGAATAATGCATATAGTGAAGTTACCCGCAGGATTGTTAAGTTGGCAATATCGGGGAATCTCACAGTCGCTCTGAGGCTGATATTGAGCATGCACGATTCAGGGCAAAGATTATCTGCACTTATAAATGTCCGCGATGTCTTCAATGAACTCAATCGCCAATGTACAGAAGACGAACGCTCTATTTTACGCGAGTTGCTGCATGATGAGAAACCGATACTGGAGCTATGGGAATGACATGCCGTATTTACTGAGCAAAACACCGAAGCCTGCTTGCTTGCGCAGAAGGCATCAATCCGATCACTATACCCACGAACCA
>CAZNBY010000011.1:0-71817 GCA_964571525.1 uncultured Planctomycetota bacterium | reverse complement strand
TCGTTTGTTAGTAAAATAAGCGTTTAGTTGTACAATGAAGAGGGGGGCATTACATGAGGGTAGTGCGGCGTATAATCAGCAGTATGACATCAAACTTACTGAAAATCTTGAAGTCAGGAAGTCGCATAGAATTTGCGCAGAAATGGCTTTGTATGGCCATTCTCCGATGGCTATATGCTCGACATCATTATTCAGGCCGGAATTTTTCGAAGCACCAGATAATTAGCTTGACAGTAAAAAAATGCATGATATACTACGCAAAACCCAAAAAAAGGAGGATCCGTGAAATCAAAGTACTTGTTGGTTCTTGTCTTGTCCCTTGCCTTTGTGTTCATCCTTGGCTTCCAATCTCGCCCCGATGCAATGATTACCTGTTTAGGGCAGACACCTGAGTGCATCAAGCTATTTCAAATATGGGCAGTTGATAATCAAGGAGCACCAAGAGGGATGTTGCCAGATTTCCCGCAGCACATCTATGGCACATTGGGCGGTGGTTTGAGCTATAAGTGGCAGATTTATTCATATCATAACAACTCAGAGTATCTGTATGAGGTAGTATATATACCGTCGGGAGAAGCAGAACCTGATGTAGATGTCAATGTTAATTCTCCATCGATAACGACTTCAAACGATCCAGTCAATCCAAATCTAAATCCTCCTTTTTATTCCGCCTCAACTGGTATGTCAAGCAGTCAAGAATGTACGTTTAATGCAGCATTTGATAATCTTGAGTCTAATTGTGGGACACTAAGATTTGCCTTCCGATGCAATAATCAACAGTGCCCGTGGTGTGGCAATGTGGAGACTTTTCGCATTCCAGTTGTTTTCAATCCTGGAGAAGATAGGCCTGTCACGGTGAAAGCATATCATTTTATTAATTCTCCAAATTGGACGGAAATATCGACTCAGGATGTGATTCATACTAATTATTCTCTCAAATTTAGTCTGACTTTTAATCCTTCGGACTGGTTGAGCAATAGGAGTGCATCTTTTGTGCCCAATTTTGCAAACAATGGATCCGGAGAATGGAATCAATCTAATCCTGGTGCCGGATACGGAGAATTATTATCATTTGGAATGATAACCATTTCTCATAGTGGAACATGTATTGTACTCGGTTACCTAACAGATTCTTTTGACACATCGCAGGATCAATGTGAATTCATTGTTGAGCCTTAGTACGAAAGGTATGATCACAGTATGAAACATGCATTGGCGATAACCCTTTGTGTTTTCATTCCTGCCTTCCTCCTCTTTGCTGAGGAGGTTGAGAAGCGTCAGGGTCTGCTTGAGTACTATGATGCTCTGCCTGACGAGCCATCCGAAGACGAGATAAAGGCGCTGTACGAGCTTATGGCTCGTACAGCGTCTGAGAATAAGCCTATGGAGATGGTCGGTGAATTTTTGTTCTCGTATACCTCGATTCCGACTCGGCTTGGTCTTTCAGAACTTAACGCGAAGGATTTCGGGATGCGCCTATATGCGCATATAATGGATGAAGATATTCCCGATAGAAAGGTGTATCGCCCTCCGTTTAAATCATTCGTGTTGCAGGTGTGTCTTCTAAGGCTGCTCTGTGAACAACAAGATGATAAGATAGATAAATTCACGCGGAATGTCATCATATCATATATGCTACAAATCCATAAGAATTCACTTGATAATAACAAAGATAACCCATTTCTTCGAAAACATGCGCAGTATTTGTATGACGAAAGCAGGAAGATTGATGATAAATATAAGCCAATGGAGGAATTACACAGTATAATATCTGCATATTTGGCAAGAATCACTATAGAAGGCGAAACTATCATCGAGCGGTTTGCTGCATGGCGAAAATGGATCAATGCGCAGCCTGTTACACTTCTAAATGCAATTGTCGGCTACGAATGGTTGCGCAATAGCGTGAAGGAAGAGGATTTACTAAAGGTGAAAATTGACGAGAATTTCGATATTACAATATATAAGGTGAGACGGCAGGATGGAGGTGAAATGCTATTCAATGGGATTGACCTACAACATATATTGTCTGACATTGTACATGATTATGCTTTGATTCAATACAATGATCCTCTCGAAAACCAATACAATAAGCATAGTAATTTGCTTTCTGAACAGCTGGTTGTCTGCCGGACTGCTTCGTTGATCTGGAAACTGCTGTTTATTAACCCTAACGCGTATGAACTTAAACGCTCGGTTATTAATAGAATGCTACAGAATAACCCATGCAAAGAATTGCCATATATGCTCCAGATTATGTATGCCGAAAATTATGAGTTTACCAAGAATGTTACCAGCATCCACGAGAACAAAATGTCTATTCGATCTATGAATGTTGAATTAGTAAAAAGGATATCAGGTGAGTCAGGTCCTGCATGGTTCTACGGCGATTATGTGCCAGAGAACAATAATGAGATCGTTCATATCAAGCAGGATTTCTTGTTTCCCCATGTGCAGATGGTTCGAACTGACGGAATATACTCGGTTACAAACTACTATGGTCTGTTGAGAAGATACCCGTTAATATATCCTGTGATATTGGGAAGAACAGGGCACTTTTTGTGGAACAACGACCAGCATTTATGTAGAGAGTATACCCCCAATAAGGTATATGACATTGACAGAAAGGTTGAGTTTAATTTTGATGTGCCGCATCTTGCGGAGATACTTAGTACTGATCTTGCGCAGCTTCTTGAAGGCACTACAGGAGTTTCATCTGTCTCTATAAACCCTCGCACCGCAATGCAGGTGTTCTCCCCATGCGTGCGCTATTATTATGAGAAGACAAAGTACGAGATATTCTCTTATGCAGAATCTTTTCCGCATATTGAGCGTCCCGTTGGGATTATTGTTGTCTCACCCGCGGATAATGTACATCCTACAAAGGTCGAGCCATACTTGATACCTCAGGCAGCAAGCTCGTATTTATGGAGGACGGGGATAATCCCTGATCTTCCTACTAACTGGATGAAACGCACGTATTTTGCTTCACCGCATGGTAAAGAGGTTGTAGAAATATGTGAGAAAATTGTCAGCGAGCTTAACGAAACGATGCCAGCGAGATTCAAAAAATGGGCAGAGGATCGCGAAAAAGCGAATTGTGAGGCGCACGGAGATCCGTATATCCCAAAAGATCCAGGTCCCGATAACACAGAAGAAGTGCTGAAGGCTCTGGGATATAACAAAAGAGTAGAGGATTTTGATGAATACAAGAATGCTGTTAGAAATCTTGGCTCATCACCAAGCGACAGCGAGTATGACGCTCTGCTCAAGTTTATAAGAAAGAAGATCAACGCCACTAACTACGACCAGCAAAAGCTGCATGACATTAAAAGAGATAGGAAGTCAATATTAAAAATGAACAATTTCCTTCAATGGGCAATCAAAGATGCGCGAAGTTCAGGTGCATTTCAAGTAGAATGTTCGATATCAGAAGGATGTTTATCCGCTTCACCTGAATCATGGCGTCGCTATGCGATAAGCGCGGCGTTGATCGAAAGCATTCTTGAATCGATAGGCAGTCTTCCGATTGCGGATTTTTCAAAAAATAATAACATGATCACGCTGGCATATTTGATTTCGAGAACAATGCTAACTACAAGAGCTGACAAATATGATACAGATAGGCAGACTGGGTGGAAATGGTATGAGAGAAAGATAAAAGAATTAGATGCTAAGTATAAATTTGTAGGCAAATATGAGAAATTGGTACGCGATGAATATAAAGCACTTAATATCAGCGGGAATGCAATTGGTGATAAAATAGCTGAGTGGAGAAGGAAAATTAACACAGAAAACAGTTCGATTGTGCTTTCAGCTCTTTTAGTTTGGGCATTTAAGAATATTAAAGACGATATGCTTATAGCAGAAAACATACCGGACGGGATCCCTATATGTGATCTTAAGGATCCTGCGCATTTTGTGAACCGATATGGTCGCCTCAGTGAGTTGGGTTGTGATGATATTATATATAATGGAACTTATGTTATTGGAAAGTACTCGGATTATTTCCTTGCCAGCAGAGTGCTACAAATCTGTATGCCAAACATACAGAATGGTAGTGACTTGCCTTACAGAAGGCGTTGCTTTGGGCATGCTGCTATGCATCAGGAGTATTCTGAGTTTCTTTACACATTGATTCACCTGACATCAGATTGTTCTGCAAAATACGAAGAATATATTGAAGATTATTGCAAAAACTATTATGAATGTAATTACAAAGATAGAATTGAAAATCGGGGCGTGAAGTATACAAAATTGTGTGAGCATGATGGTCCAGATGCTTGGTTTGCATCCTACGAGTATCCAACAGAACCATCGGGCAAATGGGAGCCAGAAGTTGTAAGAGTTTATCCCATAAGCCTTGCCATTCAAGATGGAAAGGTTTTGCATTACGAATTGCTTACTCCGCTTCGAAATGAAGGATTATTGAAGGACTTTGGCCCATTATCAGAGAGAAGAAAGCAAGTTCCAAGCATTACCGCAAAGGTTGATGGTTTAGAAACTGACTACAATTTCACGACAGAGCGCATTGAGGAGATGATAGTGCAGGGTATGGGTAAAAAGTGCCTCATGAATATTGACGAGGATAAGCTTAGGATTATAGTGAACAAAGCTATTGCCGAAAAGGTGACAATTCTCAGCGATTATGCTTTGGTTGTCTGGTATCATTTCCCGCGCTCGCGCATTGTAGCTTACAAAGAGAGTCGGTCAAGCGGATTGGAAAATATCGAGGGGCGCGGAACAGGTAGAATGGTCATAAACATTATGCCAATCGAAGGTGATCAGCCCGACGAAGTTGTGTTTGGGCTTGTAAAGAAGGATGGCCAGCAAAACCTAATGAAATTTGGCGTTTCACGAATGAACGAAACAAGGCCATTTCACAGCGCTGAGGTCATCTTGTGGGAGGAGTTCCAGCAGATACTTAAGCAGCACCAAGAAGCCATGAAAAAGGATGCTGAAGAGAATCGCATATTTGAACAAGAAAACAGCAAGTCAAAGCGATCCTTACTACTCTGGGGCAATGCTTACGGAGTGCCGTATGATGTAGACTGAAAGACTGTCTCAAGGCGAATAAGCCATTTCTGATAATGCTGCCTCTTGTTGCGAGTCTTGCGGCCGCGACGGTCTATTGCCGCTACCATTATGCGGTTGACATGCTCGCTGGGATTGCTGTTGCTCCGATATTGGTCACCGTTGCCGATTCATTGTATTCGAGATATGCCAAAAAGCGCATCGAACCCGCAAACTGACCCCCGGACCTTAGGTTGCCTCCGTTCGTCCTGCAAATCTCGCCCTACCTGCGTAAAAGAATCCAAGCGAGAAGATAAAAGCGACGATACCAGTCAGATAGAACAGCCCTCCCGCTCCGCCCAGACCTACCGTGCGCTCTACAGGAGTCGCTATTAAGGGTGATAAAAACTGCCCGAAAAACACCGCTGCCGTCAATCCTCCCATCACGCGCCCGCGAAGCCTTGGGGACGCAAGGTCAGCGACTGTTACATTTATGTTGGGGAAAAACAGGCCGAAACCGAATCCGAATAAAGACATTGCAATTGCTACCTCGACAAATCCTCTGCTGAAAGCAAGGGTGATGAAGCCTGCTGCGATGAACAAATGAAGAATTGTGAAGATCGCACCTCTTGACATCCTTAATCTGAGTCTGGGAAACACCAATGCTCCAATCGAGCTGAAGATTGTGCTGAAGGCGATTGCCATTCCAGCAATACCTGAAGACTCGTATCCAAGCGATTTCATGTAGAAAGGCAACTCCACAGGCACAAGATAGAATATAACCATCGCGCAGAAAGCAAGCCCGTAGTAATAAAAGACTCTTCTCGATTGCTTTGTGCTGTCGGTTTCACCTGTGTATTGAGTTGCTCGGTCAGGCTCTTTGATAAATGCGAACGCCATGGGTGCAACGAGTAATGCAAACAGGTAGATCGAAAACGGGGCACGCCAGTGCAAGTCTGCCAATAAACCGCCACCTGTGAGGAAAGTTGCTCCGCCGATCGCCATGAACGCTGATTGAAACCCCATGAACCTTTCCCGTTCAGCCCCATGAAAGTAGTCGGCGATTAGGGTAACTGTGGCAGTCATGGTCCCAGCCACTGCGATCCCAAGCAGCATCCTTCCCACAATAATTGTTTCGAGCGAAGTCAGGTACAAACCCGAGCTACCGGCAATCGCGTACAAGACCAGCGAAACAAGCAACAATCGCTTGCGCCCGAACCTATCGGCGATCACACCTGAAAGAGATGCGAAGAGCGCGATAAACAACGCGGTTACTGTAAGGGATAGTGGAACGAGGATCTCGACTTGTTCGTGTTGAACAAACGCGTCGCGCATGCGGGGCAGGGCGGGTGCTATCGTCGCACCAGCCATAACTGTCATGGTGCTGGTCAACAACAGCACTATTTTCTTTGATTTAGATGCGGAAGCGGCATTTTGAGGCATGGCAGCAGTTTGAGCAGTAGGCTTTGTTGGCTGATCTTCGGTCAATTGTGAGTTACTTCACATTCTTTCGAGCTGCAATGCAACCCTTAAGAGTGGCGGTTATATCGTGCCTAACAAATTGCGGCGAGTAATCGAGAAGATGGACAACGCGAACACCTGACTTCTTTGAAATCGCGCGCAAAAGCGCAATGATAGTTGCTCTGTCTTGTCTGTCTTGCGCGATCAGCTTCGTAACTCGGTCAAAAAAAGCATCATCGAGTGTGATACCGCCAGTTTTTGCCTCAATGCTTTCCTCAACGGGCTTTGCGTTCTGCAAAGCTTGCTCAAGGCGCTGAAAAAGAGCGGCGAGTCTGTCGGCAGTCGCCTTGCGGTCTTTATCATCAGTTTTAACAAGCAGAAGCTTAGCGGTGGACTGAGCAGCACTATTGGCAATTGTAAGGCTCGGATTGGCCTTCATCGCGATCAATGCGCGTGCATCCTCAATTGCCCCCGTGGAACCAAGAATATTTGCTGCCGCTTGTGCGACGAAAATGTATTGCGAGCTTAGCTTCGACCGCAGGTATAAGTTAGTTTGCGAGTCGTTGAACCAATAAGAGGCGCCTGAAAGAACCTCCGGCACAAAATAAGGTTCTACTGACTCGACAAGATCCTTGAGCAACGGCAAGCCCTTTTCCGGCGAAAGCTCCGATATCGCGCTTGTCAAGGCCATCATCGCTTCGTAAAGGCTTGGAAGCATTGTCGAATCGTATTCTTCCTTAGCGCCTAAGCTCCAGCCCAGCTTCCATTCGGCCTTAAGCAATTTCAAGTTTTCTGCAATCCTATCAACGCATGCTGATGGTGCGACTCGCGCCATCGGTGCAAGAGCCTTACATCTTGCGGCAATTTTTGTATCCGCGGCATAGGCCTGTTCCATAATCGGCAAAGCATCAAGCGATGAAAGGTAGGAAAGCATCATCGCGCCCCACACAAGCCTTCTGGGGATAGCGGCAACTCGTTCGGACTTAAGAATTTTAACAAGCTCTGCTGCTGCGTCGTAATCGCCGATTTCAACAAGATAGCGATACCTTTGTAGCCTATCTAAAGGAGGGTCGTCGGTGTTAACCGCCCTTCGAAGATCGTTTCTTGCGGCAGCTAACGAGACATACGATAACGCGCGAATATACGCATCAAGTTTCTGCACCGATTTGAGACTCATCGCTGCTTCGTATGCTGCAGGTGGATCTGAAATACCGGCGGTGGTGAACAAGGAGTCAATGAATGACTCGATAGAATTATCTGACACAAACGGAGCGATGTGCTTTTTGAAAAGGTCGCACGATACTTTGGGATTACGATCCGAAAGCACTTGCCATATCCAACTTTGCTGCAACGCGCTTCTGTACTCGGATTTCGCAGCAAGCTCCATTGCCCCATCGTGCCCACTGACAGCTAACGCCGCGAGCTTTAGCGAAGATGCGGGAAGATCGGCGCAAATCCGTTCGATCTGTGCAGGAGATGCTGATGTCGTCGAGGCGAATCTGTATAGCATGTCTTCGCGAACAGATGCTTTAAGGTTTTTCGACACGCGCTCAAACTGGTCGCTGAATTCGCCAAATCCATAGAATCCGAGCATGCCCGATGCACAAAGCGCAACGCTTTCGTCGGGATCGAATGCGGCAATACGAGCAATCTCCTTGCCAAGACCCACCGGTCGGATCGAGTCAAGCAATTTGAGTGTATAAAGCCGCACTGATGGATTCGCGGATTTAAGCGCATCGGTTAAGTGAGGGACAAGATCGTTGGAAAGGTGACCGTAGGTGAAGAAATAAAGGCGGTAAGAACCGAGCGTTGTGCCCTCAGTTAAGAATCGCGTGCCGATTAGAAAGGCGGTGCGTTTCTCCGGTGGCCACGATGAAAACTCAGCAAGCTTGCCGATTGCATCTTCAGCAGATAGTGCCTCATATGATGCAATATCGGCTTGCAGCCCCTGTTCGCGCTTCTCGCACAGCCCACCTGTGACGGAGAAAAGCAGCAGAGCAAAGAAAAGTGTGATTATGCTGAGACGCAAAGCTTTCGGCTTAATCGTTAATCAAGGCGCCTCTTGAAGTAGAAGATGAGGTTGTTGAGATCGCCTGGGTCGTGAACGACAGCGGCCAGCTCCCAACCCATCGCGCCCATCTCATCAAGATGCGTCTCAGAGATGTTCATGACAACATGATACTCGAACTTCTGCATAAACCCTCCATACGGCATTGGCCGTTGGCGAAACGACGAGTAAGACAGATGTACTGCTAACTCTATTCTACAATCGAAAGATGCAAAAGTCAATGAATATCGTATTTATCGCGCTTGCAGCGACGAAAATGATACACGCAAAGCGTGGGACTACGGGGGAATCGTCTAAATGGGCTGAATAGTTCAATTACCGCGTAGCAGCGAGGCAGCCTTTGCTCTGATCCTGTCGTCTGGACTCTCGGATGCAATCGCCTTGAGCTTGCTCAGAAGCTCTGGATTTCTCGTCTTCTTGTATGATGCATGTATTATCTCGACTAAAAACAGGCACCTTTCAGTGTTCATTGCGCCTCGCATCTCCTCATCATACGCTTCTAATGCTATGGCTCCTGATTGGGCATTGGCGCATGTCTTCATGATCTCTATCAGTACCTGTGTCTCATTTTTCGTTGAACTTACCGCAAGCGATTTTGGGTGAATCTTCCCCGAGAAAGAGGTCAGCACAAAGCCAAATGTCCTGTCATAAAACGACTCCTTCACAGCATTTAGAGCCTCTTCTCCCCTCAATCCCAAGGTCAGCAACAACGAAGTAGGCAGCTTGTCATCGGGGCAGTTTTTCAGTGCTCGGATTGCAGAGTCAATGACAGAAGGCTGAAATCGAGATGTGTACTTGGACAACTCTGATGCGAAAATCCCGCAATTGTCGGGGCGTGTGGTCATTGCCGAAATCGCCGCAACAGCAAGGGTTGTGTCTTCGTTCGTCGCATAACGCCACAGCACTGCAAAGTGCTTTTCGAGCGGATTTAACTCAACCGACTTCAAAGCGGCGGCTTGCACACCTTGGCTGCGGGTGGTCATGGTTGACAATATGATCTGTACGGAAGATTCCGCACCAATTCTGCCAAATGCGTTTGCAGCGGCAATGAACAGGTTGTCTGATGCGTTTGTGTCACCAAGCACTGAGTGAAGTTGCCCAGCTTTTTCAACTTCAAGAAACCTCGAAAAGAACTGAAGCGCAACAAGCTTTGTGCCCTCGTCGAACGCTGCAAAAAACCTTATTGCAGAAGCGCAGAACCTTGGCGCGTCGCCCCGCTTACCCGAATGCGCAAGTGATACCGACATAAGCCCGTGTGCCGCTCGAAGTGCGTTTGCCTTTTTTGCAGGCCGATCAATTTGTACTGCAATCGAATTGAAGAAGGTTGTTAGCAGCGTATCGAAAACGGAGATGTTGCCAAGCTCTTTTTCAGCAAACGCGCTTAGCCATGCAGCACACTTTACTGGTTCTATCCTGTCTCCCTCCTTAATGCGAGCATCCAGAAAGTCGCGCCAGACTTTTTCGGCTTTTGGCATTGCACTAAACAGCTTAAGAATAGCGGCAGCGTATTCAAAACCTTCGCTTGCAGAAATGTACTTCGAATATATCTTGGCAATCTGTGGCGGGTTTAGAGCAGTGAGCTTCTCGCCCGATACTTGCCTTCTTGTAAGCCCAGCGAAGATGAGCGAGAGTGATGACGCATTAAAATCGCCTGTTTCAAGCAAAGTGTAAGGGTCAACTACCTTTGCACTATATGCAGGTGTTGAGGCAGGCTTCGATGAGTGCGTAAGCACCGTAATAAGTAAGACAAGCATAACAAATGCCGCGATTCCGCCAAACAGCAACAAGGCGGTTCGCAGAATCTGCTTGTCTTTTTCCTTCTCTTGTTCTTTCTTATTGGCTTGACCGTTTAGCACGATTGCGCTCCTCAGTCACATATCGAGCGGAGGTTAAACAGGAGCCTCTTTATATCTTCGGGCAAAGGCGCACTAAAGGATATTCTCTTTGCTGTGGACGGATGGTCAAATTCGATGCGATAAGAATGCAGCGCACAGCGCGCAAGAACCGGATTGTGTGATGGAAAAGCTGTCTCGTTTCCGTAAAGGTCGTCGCACAATATCGGATGCCCCTTCGATTTAAGATGAACCCGTATCTGATGGGTTCTTCCGGTTTGCGGATACACATGCAACGCTGAGTACCTGCCGATATGAATGACCGACATTATCTGCGTGCGCGCTTCGCGTCCCACATCAGGGCGGATCGCGATTCTGCGAAAGTCGCTTTTGCTGCGCCCCAACGGTGCATCTATTAATCGTAAATCCTTTGGAAACCTTCCATGCACAACTGCAAGATAGCGTTTGCTGATTTTGCGCTCTTTGAACTGCTCAACAAGACAGTGGTGGGCGCGGTCGTTCTTAGCAGCTACGATAACTCCTGATGTGTATCGGTCAAGCCGGTGGACAATCCCTGGCCTTAGAACGCCGTTGATGGCCGATAGTCTCCCTTGGCAATAGTAAAGAAGGGCATTGACAAGAGTGCCATCTGGATGGCCTGCGGATGGGTGAACCACCATGTCTGCAGATTTGTTGACCACGATTATGTCGTCGTCTTCATAGATAACCGAAATGGGAATATTCTGGGGTGCAGCGCTAAGCTCTTCTGGCGCGGGTATTGATATGGCGATTAAATCGCCTGCTTTGACGGCTTTTGCTGGTTTAGGCGGTAAACCATTAAGAGTTATGCAGCCCTGCAGGACAAGCTTTTTAAGATACGAACGGGAAAATTCATCAAGTGTGTCGCTAAGAAAGCTATCAAGCCTCATCCCTGCCGAACAAGACGGCACGACCAAGCTAAACTCTGAGATAAGGTCTTGCTCGGTGCCTGCCATCAAGTTAATCAACCACGACCAGTGCGGGGATTGTTATGCCCCCGTCTTCTGTTGTTGTTCTGACGGCCTCTATCGCTGCCCCTTTGATTGTTCGGCTGGTTATTGATAGGTCGGCTCTGGTGTTGCTGAGGGGGAGCATTCTTTTGTTGTGGTGCGGGTGGTGCAGGGCGTGGGTCACCTTGTTTCTGTGGCTGTGACTGTTGTTTGGGCTGCTGAACCTGCTCCTGCCTCTCTTTGTTCCCATTTGCCGGACGAGGGGCGATGTCGCGCCTTTGTTCGCGCTGGTTGTTCTGGCCTCTGCTATCGTCACGGTTATCTCTGCGATTGTTATTGCCGTTGCCTTTGTTTTCGTTTCTGCCAGCGTTCTGCTGTTGATTTCTTCCGTTTTGCGAGTTGTTGTTTTTTTGGTTTTGTCTGTTATCTCGCCCATTTGCTTCAACAGCAGCCTGCTTAGGCTTCTCTTGCTCTGGCGGGCGGGCAGCGGGCAGTTCCGTAAAGCGGTCGAGCGAAAGCCCCGATTCCTCTTCACTGTCTTCTTCATAATCAGCGGGAGTCAATTCGAGCTTGACAGGAGCATCGTCGCGCAGAAGCTCCTCGATTACTGTGTTATCAATCTCTTGAGTCGCTGCTCTTACCTGCTTTGTCTTTTCTTTAGATTCGACAAGCTTGACCGCATATATGGGGCACTCGTTCCATTCGAAGGCGCATATTGTTATCAGCTTGTCCATATTGCGATTGGACAACCTTGATGGATGACATCTCTTGTCGCCATCATATAGAAATGGGCAGAAGCCTGTGGGTGAATTCATTCGCTGCACCGCCTTTATGTAAGAGCATATTATACTTGTTTTACGGTATTAGGTAACGACAGGCTCCGCATGGCCTTCTCAGGCAAGTCACAATTGATAATTGAAATCCCAATCACAGCAAACATGCCGTGCGATTTGTAAAAGCTGCGATAACGGTGTAAAATAGGCGCGATGAGATATTTGCTTGCTTTGATTGTAATATGCTTAGCTCTGACTTCGGTGCCTGAGCGCGTTGTGCCTGCTGAAGAACTTGCCCCGCGCGAGGGAGGCGAGGTAACCACCGATGTCAGACGCGCCATTGACGCGGCGCTTGAGTTTCTCGCTTCGAGAGTTCAGCCTGATGGCTCAATGACGAGTAACTACTCAGGTGTGGCTGTGGCGGCTCTGGCGGGCACTGCCTTTTTATCAGAGGGCAGCACACCCGGTCGGGGCAAATACGGCGCGGAGCTCGAAAAGATCAAGAATTTCATACTCACCTGCGTTCATTCTACCTCGGGGTACATAAACTCGCGCAACATGGGCGGTAACATGTACTCGCATGGCTTCGCAGCGCTGTTTCTTGCCGAGGTGCTTGGAATGACCCCCGACCCGAAGGTCGAGGAAGCGCTGAAAAAAGCTGTGCGCTTGATCGAATACAGTCAAGGGCAATTAGGTGGTTGGCGGTATGATCCTCGCCCGTCTGAATCTGACATTTCGGTAACAATCTGTCAAGTAATGGCTCTTCGCGCCGCTCGCAACGCCGGTGTACCGGTTGACCCCGAAGTTATTCGCCGTGCGCTCGATTGCGTTAAAATGTGCGCAAATGCGGACGGTGGATTCAGCTACATTGCAGGCTCAAAAGGTGGTTCTGCTTTTCCGCGTTCAGCAGCGGGTGTGTGCATTCTGTATTATCTTGGAGAGTACGACGCGCCAGAGGTTACCGCTGGGTTAAAGTACATACTCAATTATGTGCCCGGAAGCGAGAAGACGAGTTCTGGCGAATCTCATATATACTACGGGTATTATTACGCAACTCAAGCTATGTTTCAGGCAGGTGGTGAGTACTGGGCTAAATGGTATCCTGCCGTCACTCGCTGGTTATTGAGAAAGCAGATGAAGGACGGTTCGTTTACATATTCCCTTGGAAGCGACTATGCCACCGCGATGGCCGCAATCATCCTTCAGGTGCCGTTCAGATATCTGCCGATTCTTCAGAGGTGAGATTGAAACGCATACTGCCGTTCGCAATCCTTCTATCGCTCCTTCTTTCATCCGCATTTGGTGAGCAGCTTATTCCACCGGTTTGGCAGAAGAATATCTCGATACTCGATGAACAGGACGGTGCGCGGTTTGTTGTGCTTTCGCGCAAGCTTGGTGAAATCGCTACGCAATTCCAAAACAAAGACACCACCGTGACAAAAACTGCGATAGAGTCTTTAGTCGAATGCGAGATTCTCGCTTCGCGTCACAAATTTGCAGATGACCCAAGGGGTGCAGAGCTTATCCACCGCGTAAAATTCTGGCTCCAGTTCTTCTCGGGGCGGTTCGGCGACGCTGTGGCAACCGCTAACTTACTTATAGAGAACTCAGGTGAAAAGTACATTCTGTGGCGAGCCATAGCACAGGAATCCGCTGCGAAACCGATTCTACTCTCGCCGCAAGAGATACTTCGCGCACCCGAAGCCTCGCTTGGTTGCGCTTGTTTTTTGCGCGACCTTGGCCAATTTGAAAGAGCTTTAGCCATCGGCACTGATCTGTGGCTAACATCGCGCGCTGAGGGAGCAATTAGGATCGAATCAGCGATGCTCTGTGCCGAAAGCGCAATAGCACTTGGAAAAGAGAGAAAGGCGCGCAAGTTTCTTTACAATACGGCAATCGAGATGCGCCGACAGAACCGAGTCCCATTCATCGAAAGAGTGCTGAAACTTGATTTGGTGTCAAATAACAAGATGGAACGAAGCCTATGGACAATGCTGATTGACAACCCAGAGCTGACTGATGCAAAAGCGGCTCTTGCCGAACACATTGCGGCTTCTCAGTTTGATGAAGCTGCTCTGTTATCTCTTGCGCTTTTCAATGTCGCCCCCGCTCTCGCGCCTTCGGCTTCAGAGGTAATCAATAGACTTGCAAGCTGGGGCAAAAAAGAGCTTCTTGACGAATTTGCGCGCATCAGTGAAAAGGAAGACGAGCATTATCCAGCACTTGCGTTGGCCTTTCTGCATTTCTCTGATATGAAAAATGCTACATACCACCTTTCTATTTGCGCAAATGCATCCTCAGACGGTGCACCAAGACTCTGCATGGCATTTCTTGAACAATGCCGTGCAAAGGGAGTTGAGCTTCAATCTTTCCTCGCTGGGCTTCGCCTTCCTGTGGTTGCTAAGGCGTATTTCGCCCTCGAACTCGGCGATACAGATTCTCTTGAAACCGCAATTGACCAACTCCGCGTCGAACAACCACATAATCCTATCCTCGTTCTTGCCCCGCTTGCCGCGGCTATAAAGAGGGGCGAAGGCATTACGGTACCTCTTGATGTACTTGATGGTGTTTGCACAAAGTCCGAAATCTCAAGCGACTGGCTTCTGAACTTTCGATACGATGCAGTTGTGCGCAAATCCATCGAATTCACGCAGTCTGATGCCGATATCCTCGTTCAGATGATAGACAGGGCTGTAAAGCGCATTTGTCCAAATGATAACTCTGAGATAGAACGCGCTCTTATGTTCAATGCTCTTTGTGGAAACGATGCGCGTCTGCTTTCGAAAGCTGCTGAAAAGCTCATCGCAATTGTCGAAAAGGCGGAAACAAAAGACCTGCCAAACTGGTATGCAGCGCTGCTGCACGACAGACTCAATGCGCTGTTCGATGCCGAAACCGACATTTCGAAGGCAATATCTATCGCAACAAATGTGTTTTCTAAAGATGGAAATTTGCTGTTTTTGCACGGATGTGTTAATATGAGGGATAATCGCCCTGAAGAGGCATTGAAAATGCTTCGCGAGGCGTTTATTTACGGCAGCCCTTCGGTTCGCGAACGAGCCGAGCTGCTGATTCGCGAAATTGAGAACAGTAACGGAGGAAAGAAATGAAAAAGCTCACTACCGCATTGATGTTGTTTGCTGTCTCTTCTATCCTGCTCGCCTCTGGTTGCGTTGCAGTCGTCGCAGGTGCTGTCGCTGGCGTAGCCTATATTAACGGCGAGGCGAAGAGAACATATCTTGCCGGGATGGAAGATTGCGTGAAGGGTGTGGATGCAGGCCTGAAGAAACTCGAATACAAGATAACAGAATCAGCCGGTGACAAGCTGGAGCACAAGTTCATCGCCAAGACGGCAAAAGAGACAACAGTGACCATTATTCTCAAGGCTGTCTCTGATGACACAACGGAGATTTCTGTTCGCTTCGGCACCTTCGGCGACAAGAAGAAGAGCAATCTTGTTCACACAGAGTTCGTCGCCAATATTAACGAGAGAAAGTAGCAGTACATTCAATTTTTACTGCATGACGGCATGGCTGCTGATGCTTTGCCGTCATGCAACTTCACCGCATTGCGGAACTAAGCAGGGGCTATGTCAAAGATAAAAACGCTGATTCTTCGCACCGCTGGCACTAATTGCGATCTTGAAACCGAGTATGCCTTCTCTCTATCAGGCTCTCAGGCCAAAAGGGTGCATGTGCAAGACTTGATCGCTGGCCATGATTCGCTCGAAAACTACCACATACTTGCCCTTCCAGGGGGCTTTTCATACGGTGATGATATATCGGCAGGGAAAGTTCTTGCCGTCGAGCTTCGCGCGAGACTTGGCGATCAGATGGACAGATTCATCGAACGCGGTGGTCTTGTCATTGGTATTTGCAACGGCTTTCAGGTCCTTGTTAAGATGGGCTTTCTGCCTCGACCAATTTCACCTTCAGAGCAAAAATTCTCGCTTATAAATAACGACTGCGGCCGTTTTGAAGACCGTTGGGTTTACCTAAAGCCCGATTCGCGCAAATGCGTGTTTGTAAAAGATGATGGCATTATAGAGCTTCCCGTGGCTCATGGTGAAGGCAAGTTTGTCGCGATGGACTTCTCACTTATTGACGATCTATATGATAATGGGCAAATTGTATTCAGATATGTTAATGCCGACGGAAGTGACGCTGAGTTTCCTGCCAATCCCAATGGCTCTTATCTTGGGGTTGCTGGTGTATGCGACGAAACCGGTAGAATACTCGGTCTCATGCCCCATCCCGAGCGGTTTATTTCTCCGTACTCCCACCCCCGTCACACAAGAGAGGGCAGGAAAGCGGAGGGCGACGGAGTACGCGTCTTTCGCAATGCTGTCGAATATGTGATCGAACGGGGTATATAGAGCTTGGGCACGCTTCTTGTCGCTGCAACCCCTATTGGCAATCTGGGTGATGTATCGGCAAGGTTGTTGAAAGCAATCGCAGAATGCGATGTTGTTGCTTGCGAAGACACACGAATGTTCAAACGCATCTGCGCCGCCCACCAGGTCCCCATCCCCCGTATGATTTCTTACCACGAGCACAACGAACGAGATCGCATCTCGACTCTGCTTAACGAGCTTAATAACGGGGCAACAGTGCTATTGGCAAGCAACGCTGGCACCCCACTGATATCTGACCCCGGTTATGCTATTGTGCGTGCCGCAATAGAGGCTGGTGTGACTGTTTCACCCATCCCAGGCCCATCGGCGGCATTGTCTGCTTTGTGCTGTTCGGGGCTTCGGGTTGATAGGTTCGCATTCTTAGGTTTTCCGCCTCGTAAACCCGGCAAGCTGGTAAACTTCCTTAAAGAGGCTTCCCGCTTCGACGGAACACTGATAATGTACGAATCGCCAAATCGAGTCTCAAAGCTTGTTGGAGCAGCCTGTCAAGTGTTCGGAGATGCCCCTGCGGTTCTTGCGCGAGAGCTTACTAAAATTCACGAGGAATTCCTGCGCGGTGGGCTGTTTGAGCTGTCGAAGACGCTTGAGATCCGTGAGCTTATCGGCGAGTGCTGCTTGCTTATTGAAAACCGTGTAAAGGATGACGCTAAGGAAGAACGAAAGGCTCGAAAGGTTGCATGGAGAGTCAATGAAAAAGCGGGCAACGATACCGAGCATAATGATTCGATTGTATAAATTATAGAAACAAAGTTTGACCGCCTCGAAACAAGCATATAATTCAATCCATACCCGCGATGCCGTGTTCCCAATGGTAAGAAGCGGCTCGGTTCGTTATCGAACTTATATCAACTTGTCAATCCTCAATCACCATCACAGGAGAGCTCAATGGCAACAAAGCCCAATAACCCGAAAAAGCTGGCCAATAAGAAGACCTTTACGACCGGCGATGTGGCAAAGATCCTGAATGTCAGCCAGATGTCGGTCATCAAGTGGTTTAACTCCGGTAAGATTGAAGGATACAGAGTCCCTTATTCAAAAGACCGTCGTATTACACGGGATGCTCTTAAGCGCTTTGTAAAAGAGCATAACATACCAACTCCCGACTTCTCCTTTGAGCGCAAGCTTCTTATCATCATAGAAGATCCCGTTTTGAGAAGCTCGGTGGTATCAGCATTTGCTGACAGCGACGAGTATTCTGTCGAAAAGTCAGCAAATGCATACGAGGCTGGCTTCATGCTCGCAAAGCTTCATCCTGATCTTGTAATACTCGACCTTTCGCTGAAGGGCGTTGACTCGCGCGATGTTGTTATCCGTGTGAAGACAGAAAAGGACCTAAGCCACGCGAAGATCATCGCTATATGCGACCTTGTTTCGGATACAGATATGGAGGGGCTAAAGGTGCTTGGTGTGGATTCATTCATGCGCAAGCCTTTCACCCAGTCCTCTATTGTCGAAGCTGCTGAGAAGCTGCTTGCCGATTAATCCTTAGTAAATGATCCGGCCGCTCTGCGACATTGTCGCGGGGCGGTTTTCTTGATTACAAACACTGAGTATTTGAGGATAAACATGGATTTCCTGCAGCCATACCACTTGTATATCACCGCGGTTGTGTTTGTCGTTGTGTATGCGATTATCGCTACAGAGAAATTGCATAAAACGGCTATTGCTGTCTTTGGCGCTGGGCTTTTGCTTTGTCTTGGTGTCATATCACAGCACGAGGCATTCCATTTTGCCAGCTTTGAGCAGGTGGATGTCGTTCAAATCGAGTATTGTGTGATCGGGCCAGACCAACGCGTCTTTCCGACCCGTAAGCTTGAGGAATACAGCCATTCCTATCTTGAAATTGCCAAGAATGTTGAGGTAGGTTTCAACTTCTCAACTGGCAAGATTGAAAAAGACGATTGGCATGTACAGTTCGTCAAGAAGAATCCGCTAACGGAGGCTTATTTCGAGTCTGCGCCGAATGTTAAAGTCGGTCATGTTGTCGGCTTTGTTGACCAGCTTTCGCGCATTCCAGAGGTCGAGCCTTGGCTCGAAGGCAAGATCAAGTCGTTCTACATGTTCAGCAGAAAGCATACTGAGAAGTTCGTTCCAACCCATCAGACATATCTTGTATCTCTTCCTGACGGTTCTCATGCGAAGTTTCAAGTCAACCGGATACTTGGAGTCGCTGGTTATCGTGCAATGTCAGAACTGATCGATGTTCATGAATCAGGCGAAGCCGTTACCGGCGTAACTGATAAGGGCGTCGTCGAGACAGTGGAGTCTCATTACTCTGAGGTTGTTGACTGGAATGTTATCTTCCTTCTTGCTGGCATGATGATTATCGTCGGCATAATGAAGCGCTCGGGCGTATTTCAGTACATCGCAATCTCTTCTGCGAAGATCGCCAAGGGCGATCCAATGTCAATATTGTTGATAATGTCCTTTGTTACCGCCTTTCTATCGGCGTTTTTAGACAATGTAACCACTGTGGTGCTTACAGCTCCTGTTACGATAACGATCGCGCGAAACCTGCGCATCTGTCCTATTCCAATGCTAATTGCGCAGATACTTGCCTCTAACATTGGCGGAACAGCGACACTGATTGGCGACCCTCCGAACATCATGATTGGCTCAGCGACGATGGGCACCAAGCACGAGCTTGGTTTCCTTGAGTTTATCAAAGAGCTTACACCTGTTGTCGTTATAATCTTCATCGTCTTTCTTGGTATGTGCTGGTTGATATGGCGCAAGGAGTTCAATGTCACTGATGAAGACAAGATGAAGGTCATGCAGATGCGCCCCGAAAAGGCGATTACAGACAAGGGCATTCTGATCAAGTCGCTGATAGTACTTGGCATCGTGATCACCGGCTTTTTCTTCCACGGCATGCTGCATCTTCATCCAGCTTCGATAGCTCTGTTTGGTGCAGGAATTTTGTTTGTTATAACTCGCCCGAACATGGAGCACATCTTCCACGAGGTCGAATGGCCTACGCTCTTCTTCTTCCTCGGTCTGTTCATCATCGTCGGTGCGCTTCAAAGAGTGGGTATCATCGCATGGATGGCTGATCAGCTTCGTATCATCTCAAAGAACGAGCTATCGCTAAGCTGCTATCTGATATTGTGGGGTAGCGGAATTGCGAGCGCTATTGTTGATAACATTCCGTTTGTTGCAACGATGATTCCTGTTGTCAAGCAGATCGGAGCTGAAATCACCGCCGCGACACCCTATTCATACAGCCAAGTGATGGATGGATTGTGGTGGTCGCTTGCGCTCGGAGCTTGCTTGGGCGGCAACGCAACGGCGATTGGTGCTTCAGCTAATGTAGTAACGATAGGAATTGCTGAGAAGGAGGGGTATCACATCTCGTTCTTCAAATTCATGAAGTACGGCATACCGGTTACTATTATGTCGCTGATTATCGCGAATATATTCATATACATGGTCTATATCGTCAAGCACTGATAACGCAGAGCGGGGCGGGTTTTCCCGCCCCGTTTTTTTTCGCAAAAACCCGCACATCGGCATTCTGCGAGTAAAATATACACATGCAAAGCGCACCTAAGTCACACCGTCTTCATATCGGCATATTCGGCAGACGCAATGTCGGCAAATCATCTTTGCTGAATGCGCTGACAAGGCAAGATATCTCTATCGTCAGTGATGTGGCGGGCACGACGACCGATCCCGTCGAAAAGGCGATGGAACTGCTTCCTGTCGGACCAGTGCTTTTCATTGATACAGCGGGTATTGACGACACTGGCGCGCTTGGTGAGATGCGCATCGAGCGCACCAAACGCATCTTCAATCGCACCGATCTGGCAATTATTGTGTGCGCGGCGGGCGAATGGGGTGTTTTCGAGCAGAAACTGCTTGATGAGTTTCAACTCCGCAAGGCTCCGTTGATTGTCGCATTCAACAAATCCGATCTCGGTTCGCCCTCTCCAGAGACTGAGGCGTTGCTTCGCGCAGCAAAAGCGCGTGTCGTTCATACATGTGCACCAGAGCGAAAGGGACTGCTTGACCTCCGCGAAGCAATCATCCGTCAGGCTCCTGAGGAATTTGTAATTCAACCCACGATAGTTGGTGATCTTCTGCCCGCTGGAGAGCTTGCCGTCCTTGTCGTGCCGATTGACCTTGAGGCACCGAAGGGGCGTCTTATAATGCCGCAGGTGCAAACCATTCGCGACATACTTGATAGCGACGCTTATTGCATTGTGGTTAAGGAGCGTGAGCTTGCTGATGCCATTGATCGCCTTAAGCGCAAGCCAAAGATAGTGATTACAGACTCGCAGGCATTTTTGCGGGTCGCTGGCGATACTCCTTCCGATGTCTGGCTTACATCTTTTTCGATTCTCTTCGCCCGACTGAAGGGCGATATTGTCGAAATGGTTCGCGGTGCGGTTGCGATAGACTCGTTAAAACAGGGCGACAGGATACTTGTCTGTGAAGCCTGCACACACCATCCAATCGGCGACGATATCGGTAGGGTCAAAATTCCCCGCTGGCTGATGCAGTATGTGGGTGGAGAGATGCACTTTGAACATTATGCTGGCCACGATTTCCCCCACGACCTTTCTCCATATAAGCTCGTAATCCACTGCGGAGCGTGTGTGCACAACCGGCGTGAGGTATTGTCTCGCATTGCCTTTTGCCGCCATGCGGGCATTCCAATCACAAACTACGGCCTTTCTATTGCATACTCACTTGGCATATTCGAACGCGCGCTCGAACCTTTCCCCGCTGCACTGGATGCATATCATTCTGAAAAGGCGCGCATAGGTAAAAGACGATGAGTTTACGCACCGAAAGCGATTTTATCGGCTCAGTCTCGATTCCCTCTGCTGCCTTATGGGGCATCCACACCCATCGAGCTATCGAGAACTTTGGCACTGCAAAACGCCGTGTCCCAGAATCTATGATTCGCGCATACGGCTTTGTAAAACTCGCCTGTGCTCAGGTCAACGCAGAGTTAGGACATATAGAGCGCTATATTGCAGACGCTGTTGTTAGAGCCTGTGAGGAGATGATCCGCGGCGAGCTTAGCAAACACATAATCGTCGAGGCTATGCAGGGCGGTGCAGGGACAAGCCTTAACATGAATGTCAACGAGGTTCTTGCCAACCGCTCATTGCAGATTATTGGCCGACCGCTTGGCGAATATTCGACCATTCATCCAAACGATATAATAAACCTTCATCAATCAACTAACGACACCTACCCAACCGCATTAAAGGTTGCGGCATTGTTTGAGCTTTTTAAGCTTGAAGACGCTGTTACTAACTTGCTTGAAGCATTTCAGGAAGCTGAAAAGAAATTCGCGTCGTTCGGCAAGGTAGGGCGCACACAGCTTCAGGACGCTGTACCAGTTACTCTTGGCCGTGAAATGGGCGCTTATGCCGAGGTATTCGCCCGCGACCGCTGGCGCATCTTCAAGTGCCGTGAGCGTATCCGCGTTGTGAATTTGGGAGGCACCGCAATTGGCACAGGTGTTACAGCCCCTCGTCAGTTTATTTTCCGTGCGACCGAGAGGCTCAAGCAATTGACTAACTTGCCGATTTCGCGTGCCGAAAATCTTGTCGAGGCAACACAGAACGCAGATTCGTTCGTTGAGGTATCAGGCATTCTTAAAGCCCTTGCGACAGACCTTATAAAGGTCGGAAATGACCTTCGCCTTCTATCAAGCGGACCTCGTGCCGGGTTGAATGAGATTCGACTTCCCGCAGTTCAAGAAGGATCTTCTATAATGCCCGGCAAGGTCAATCCTGTAATCCCCGAAAATGCAGTGCAGACTGGTATGGCGGTGATTGGCTTTGATTCAATGATAACAAGCGCGGCATCTGCGGGAAACCTTGAGCTAAACGCATTTTTGCCGCTTGTCTGCTGGTCGTTGCTGAGCGCAATCGAGATGCTCGAAAACGCTTGCATAAAACTCGCATCCCGGTGTGTGCGCGGTATCGAGGCGAACGGCGATGTTATGGCGGAACACTTGCGCAACAGCACCGCCGCATCTGTGCTGCTTATATCGAAGATAGGGCACGAAGCTGCGTCAAGAATCGCATTTGCAGCGGTGCAAAAGGGCATCCCGCTCGAGCAGGAAATTATCGAATCCGGCCTGATAACCCGTGACGAGTGGGAGGCGATGATATCCCCATCACGCCTCAACGCCCTTGGTGAAAATTCTTGAGAATCGTTTGCATTACATAGATGACTTTTACTGTCGAAAAGATATAATGATGCTATGTTGAGAATAATACCCTCCTTGTGGCGCACAACAATCGGCTTTTTTGTCGGCATGTTGCTTCTTGCGCTGCTCTTCTACTCCATGGAGGGGCTTACATTATCCGCCATTCCGCAGGATAATCGCGCTTCGCTTCGCGTTTGGGTTATTGACCCATCGTCAACAAAGCCTTCCAGTTCATTCGATATCTCACAGCTTGCTTCGCAAATAGAGCAGGGCTTTCGTTCAAAAGTATCGCTAAGCGCTGTTAACTGGCTTGATGTACCTTCATCGCTTATGACTGCGTCGAAAAATGGCTTGAAGCCTAACATTGTTGTCATGCCAGATTGGATGATACAGCCCTTTGCTTCGCGTGCTTTACTTAGCGAAGTCGAAATAGGCAGAAAACAGAATGAACGCTGGCAGAAGCCGATGCTCGACAGGTGCAAGTTCCTTGATAAGTACTACGCTTTTCCAGCTTTTGCATCACACCTTACACTCTATATAAACCTTTCCTTTGCTGCTGAGACAGGTTTTGACGCGATGTTGCCATCGAAGGCCGAAAAGGGAATCTCATCAGATAAGCTCTGCGATATAGTCCGCCTATTAGGCGCAAAGAACGCCTGTGCGGGTATATGTAACCAGATAAGCAGCAGTCCTTATCTGCTTTCACTGCTTTTATCCAGTGGTTCAAAGGATGTAGACAGCATCCTTGGCGCTTGCTCCTCGCATGTTGTCTCAGCATCATCCTCAAAGATTGATAGCAAATCAGTATACATTGGCCTTGGTGATGGGCTGCAAAGCGCCTCTAAGGACTTTGTCGGCTATCCAATCACAGTTGATGATGTCCCTGTTGTCGAGACTTTTGTTCTTGCCGTTTTCAACTCGTCTTCTGATTCAGCCGACAAAACTGCGCTAATGATCGCCAATTTTCTCGACTCATCGTATATGGGGATTCCCAAGTCTGTTGCCTGCCAATCTGATTCGTACGCTTGCACATATGAAAAGAAGACCTTGGGAAAACCCTTTATCGCAAAATACCGCGATGTGTCCTCGATATTGCTCAGATTCCAGTCTCAGACGATGCAGAATAAAGAAGCTCCCAAAGAGAACATGGAATGAAACCGCCAGAGACTGCGAATCACTCACAGCGTAATTCATCCGATACCAGACGGATTACTCGCGAAGGTTGGTTCTATAAGCGCTTAAAACGCAATTTAGAAAGCATTTACCGCTTCACTTTCGGCGAGCGCCTTACACTCAGCTTTCTTGCGGTCTCGTTCTTCCCAATTGCCATACTCTCGATTCTCGCTATTTATTTCAACTCCGAGTTTATACAATGGAGCACCCGTAATGAAATGAGGCTTGTTGGCGAGAAAGCGGCGTTCTGTATCGAATCTGGTATAGAAAGATGGCTTGTTGACTCCCAGAATATCGCCTCTGTTTACGCTCAGCAACCTCATAAGCTCGATGAGATCGTCGCTGCTCTGCCATCGCTGGTTGCCGTGCAATTAAGGAAAGGGGAGGATGTCAGCACTGTAACGCGAAGAGGTGAGTTTCAAGACCTGCCATTTGTCGAAGAAGGCATTTTTCTGTACAAGGGAGAGGGCGCTTGGCTCCTTGCTATAAGCGCAACAGCAGACAATGTAAAGCTGAACTTCATATACGACCTTTCGCATCTGCTTGCACGCGCAGTCGCCCCAACACCGCATCCATATTCGCTTCGAATAATAGCTGGTTCAAACTACTTATTGCATGAGAATCCACTTCAGATAGGCATGCCGACTCAGGCTGTTGAATACTTCGATGATGCTTTCTTCGCTGCGGCTTTCCTTCCTTATCTTGCGTACAGTGACGAATCGCCCGTCTTTGTAACAACCGAAAAGGGCGTTCTGCCAATTTCAAAGACCGTTGTCTATTCGATATTAGTCGGCGCTGGTTCAAACTTCCTTGCACAGAAAGTTGTCTCCTTCCGATCTCAGCTTGCATCATTTGTTCTACTTGCATTCATGCTTGTCCTTGTCTTTTCGATGGCTTTTTCAAAGCTGATCGCCATGCCCGTTGGCAAGGCTGCAGAGCAGGCAAAGGCTCTTGAGGTCGTTCCAAAGAAGGTCTTCAAGCAGATCGAGTATCCCAACGACGACGAAATTGGCGACCTTGTAAAAGAAATCAACAAGTTGGGCGTGTTCTTCATTCAGACCGTCGAGCAGCACGATAGCGCTAAGTCAAACCTTGAAAACGAAATACAGGATATTACGCGGCAGTTGAAGAATGCGCTTAACGAGATCGCTAATATCAATCGCGATCTTAAGAACAAGGTTGATAAGCAGGCTGAGATGCTGGTTCAGGCCGAAAAGAAAGCCATACTTGCCAATCTTGTGCAGGGGCTTACGCATAACCTTAAGAATCCCGTCGCAAGTCTTCTCGGTTATCTTCAGCTTCTTGGTGTCAACAATTTAGAAAAGCTGAAACGCCTTAAATCCATGCCAGATCCATACCGCTCGCGTGAGACCGCCATGATTGAAGAAGAGCAGCAGTGGATCGCCATTATGATTGAAAGCTGCTCGCGATTGATGGAAATTGTCAACTCCATACTCGACAGAGCCTATGCGCGCGAGCTTCCCAGCAAGATTGTCATTGACCTTAACGAGCTTGTGCGCAAAGAAATAGTCTTTTTGGAAAGCGATCTGTTCTTTAAGCATCAGATCGAAAAGCACTTCGACCTGCAAGTCGGCATTCCTGCAGTCTTTGCGACCTATTCAGATATATCGCAGGTTGTCGGCAATCTGCTTCAGAATGCGCGTGAAGCAATGGAGGACACACAGGTTAAAAGGCTCGGGATCGCGACAAGATTGAAGGATGATTTTGTCTGCCTGACGATTAGTGACACCGGCATCGGAATACCTGACGATGTTAAACCCCGCATATTCGAACCTTACTTCAGCACAAAGGCCGGCAAATCGCTAATTGGCGGGTCAGGGCTTGGCCTTTCAACCAGCGCTGAGATACTTCGTAGATACAATGGAAAGTTAGAGTTTGAAAGCACGGTGGGCAAGGGCACCAGCTTTACGATAGTATTGCCAGCATTTAAGGATAGTATTGACGAGTAATCGGCTGGCGGAACCGCGCATTAATTTGCGCGCGTCGAATTAGGGCTTACATCCTCACCAAAGGTCAACCGCCTTCTCATTCCCACATTTAGCACCATCGCAATTAGTATCGCAGAACTCATTACAGATGATCCGCCGTACGACAGAAAGGGCAGTGTAATACCAGTGAACGGTATCAGTTGAAGATTGCACCCTATATGAAGGCAAGCTTGCGCTACGAGTGATGCCGCCGCCCCCGCGATGATTATACGCCCCACTGGATCGCGCGTTCGTGCAAGCAGAAAGTAAGCTCCAACCACGATCCACATGTAAAGGCCAAGCACAAAAATAGAACCCAAAAAGCCAAATTTCTCGGCAGCTACCGCAAAAGCGTAATCAGTCGCTGCATATACGATAAATGACATGTGGGGATCGTCAATTTCTGAATCTTCTGGTGAATATCCTGTAAGCCCTCCCGCACCTATAGCGATGCGTGACTGCTCAAGATGATGCCCAACCGACGACGAGTAACGCGCGGGGTTGAAAAATGCGGCGATTCTCAGCCTCTGATGTTCTTTCATGTTTGCGTAGAATAGCGGTGAGAGTGCCAATGCAATGAGCAGCAAGAGTACTATGTGCCGCACCCTTGCGCCTGCAACCAGCACGACCACAAGGAAAATGGGAAGATAGACCATTGCGGTGCCAAGGTCGGGTTGAAGCAACACAAGCCCAAATGGAATAAGCATGAATGCGAGCGGTGGCAGCAAACCCACGAACTTCTTATAGAACTCTCTAAACGGCAAGTACAGTGCGAGCATAAGAATTAGCGCGGGCTTGGCGAACTCAGACGGTTGTATCGAGACTCTACCAAAGCGAAACCAAGATGTCGCCCCGTTTATTGGCACGGTGAACAGCACAGCAATTAGGCTCAATAGTATAATTGGATAGATGACGGTAGAAATGCGCGCAAGAGAACGGTAGTGTACACCGAGTACAACGAAGGCAGCGAATACAGAGAGCACGACCCAACCGATCTGGGCGATTGCGCGGTCAATTCCATGCAGGTCATAGACAATTTTGCACGAGAGCAGAAGCAATAAAAAAACCGGGACAAGGAGATGCCACTCCATGCCCCGGAATTCTGTTTTATTCATGATGCCTATATTGTCGGAACGGGCACGGTATAGTCAAACAAGCCAGAACGATACCATGCCGAGTATGTCCGGTCGAACATATCGCGATAACGCACAAAGTATGTTGTGTCGGGCAGGAACGGGTAGTTCATCGTGTAGTGCATGCCTGTACCGATGACCGTCTCGCTGAAAAGCTCGATCGTGATATCAGCGGTTATGTACTGGAACACCACTATTTCGCGGCTTCGTATGCCTTCATTCTGTGTGACAAAGTGCAGCACAACGGTGCTGGGCTCGATAAACTCGGCCTCAAAATAACGAATGCCATCCTTGCCACCGCACGCAAGGCTGATTGTCATGATCACCGTCATGAGAAACGCTGTTAGAAGTCTGTTTTTCACCCAATCCTCCTTAGCGCGGAAGATGCTCCACGCCTTATATGTCAACAAAAGCAAGTTGTTGATGACAAATAGCGCAATACGAACAGCGCACGCGCAGATGTGCGTGCTTGCGACATTATACACTGTACAACTCGATAGTCAAATAACTGCAAAAACAGAATTCGTACCTTTTGCAGTTTGCGCTTGGATTATGCAAAGGCTTAACGCTGATATACCGCTGCAAACGGCTTTCTATCGGCATTCTTGGCCCAGCACCATCGTCCCTCAATTGACTTAATATAAAGGGAGTTAGAATAGCACGAACAAGAAAGAAGGTGAAAAATGCTCGGCAATTTCCGCAACCTGCCCAAGAAATGGGATGAATTCCACGCTCTTCCGATAAAGGACCGCGCGCGCTTCTTCTATTCAGCCGACCGCATCTACCATACGATATTCGCGCAGCAGTTCGACAGAAAGCAGCTTGAACGCATGTCTGACCTTGCAACTTGCATCCGCAAGGTCGCAAAGACCCGTTCGGGAATGGATTTCCTTCAGGGGCTTCTATCTCATAAGCGCGCGATGCTCTATTTTCAGCAACCCAGCACGCGCACATTCCTTTCGTTTTATGCGGCTTGCCAGATATTGGGGTTGAAGCCTGCCGAGGTTCGCTCAGCCGAAACCTCATCAGAGATAAAGGGTGAAACACCCGAAGATTCAGTCCGCACCTTCTCTTCATTCTTCGATGTCATTATTATGAGGCACCCCGAGGCGAATTTTGCTGAGAAAATCGCTTGGCTCCTTTCGCGCACCGAGCGCCCGGTGCCGGTGATAAACGCCGGTTCAGGTAAAGACCAGCATCCAACTCAGGCTCTGCTCGATATATACACGCTTGTCCGCTCGTTTGAGGACAGAGGCGGGATAGACGGCAAGACCATCGTATTCTGCGGCGACCTTAAGCGCGGTCGAACCGCCCGTTCGCTCGCGCAGCTTCTGACAAATTTCGACAATGTTAAAATGTACTTCGTCGCTCCGCCAGAATTGCAGATCGAAGACGACATCACCACTTACTTGACCGAACGCGGTTATTTTAACGAAAAAGTCTATGCGCTTCGAGATGTTGTTGAAACCGCAGATGCAGTGTATATGACCCGTATTCAAGACGAATGGGATGTCGCTGGCGAGACAAAGAAGCTCGACCTCACCGCGTTTAATTTCAAAACAGAATACCTTTCACTCTTAAAACCGACCGGCGTGATCATGCACCCACTGCCGCGTCGTAAGGAAATAGCGATAGAAGTTGACTCCGACCCGCGAGCCGTGTATTGGCGGCAGGTTCGCAACGGCATGTGGATGCGCGTCGCGCTGCTCGCATCAACATTCAATCGCGACAAGGCAATTCTCGAACATTTCGAGATGACAAACGGATAGTTTATGTCAAAAAAGATCGTCGTGGCGGTTGGTGGCAACTCAATCATCCGTCAGGGAGAAGACCCTACCGTTTACTCCCAGTTCGCTAACTCGCGCAATGCGCTAAAACCAATTGTCGAGCTTGTAAGGCTCGGTCACAAGGTGGTGATAACGCACGGCAATGGCCCACAGGTCGGAAACATTATGATCCGTTCCGACAAAGCCGCAGGCGAAGCTTACGAACTTCCCGTCGGTGTCGCTGTCGCGCAGTCGCAGGGCGAAATGGGTTATATGCTCGCCCAATGCATGAAAAACAT
This sequence comes from uncultured Planctomycetota bacterium, assembly GCA_964571525.1. Lineage (GTDB taxonomy): Bacteria > Planctomycetota > B143-G9 > B143-G9 > B143-G9 > CAZNBY01. The sequence continues at coordinate 42,736 of CAZNBY010000011.1, read as the reverse complement.
GCTCGTGCGGGGTGGTATATTGAACCGCGATGTCGTCGCGGTCGTAACTCAGGTGCTCACATCTCCAGACGATCCAGCGTTGAAAGACCCATCCAAACCGGTCGGCCCTTTTATGACCGAATCGCGCGCAATGCAACTTCGTGATTTTGGCATCCCAGTGCGCGAGGATGCAGGGCGTGGCTGGCGACGCGTTGTCCCGTCTCCCGTTCCCACGAGTGTTGTCGAGCGCGAATCCATCCGCGTGCTTTATGAGGCTGGGCTGATAGTTGTGGCCGTCGGTGGCGGTGGATGTCCGATCTACATTGAAAAGGATGGCACACTTGAGGGCATTGACGCCGTTGTTGACAAGGACCTTGCATCAAAGGTGCTTGCACTTCAGATCGGTGCAGAAGAGCTTATCATCTCAACGGGAGTCCCTCGCGTATGCATAAACTTCAACAAGCCGAATCAGCAAGAGATTACCTCTGCGCCAGTAAGCAAGTTCAAACAGTGGCTCGATGAGGGGCACTTTGCTCCCGGCAGCATGAAGCCCAAGATTCGTGCCGCAATCGAGTTTATCGAAAACGGCGGCAAGCGCGTCGTTATATCGCTGCCCGAGCAACTGCTCGATGCCTTTTATGGAAACGCTGGAACCCAAATTCTTCCCGACTAATCTTTGTTAATTACACTGGCTATGCGCCTTTGGAGGATATTATGAAGCACCTTATAACCCTTTCGGATTGGAGCACAGAGCAGATCAACGCCGTGCTTGCACTTGCAGCCAAGGTCAAAGCAACTCCGCAGACCTACGCTTCCGCATGCGAGCGCAAGACCCTGCTGATGATATTCGAAAAGCCGAGCCTCAGAACTCGCCTCTCCTTCGAGGCAGGCATGACCCAGATGGGCGGGCACGGCATTTACTACGATACATCCCGTTCCCCAATGGGCGCAGGTAAAGAGAGCATTCACGATACTATTAAGACCGCGGGTCGGTTTGTGGATATCGTTATGGCGCGCCTGTTCGAGCATTCGCATATTGAAGAGATGGCGAAGTACTCGCCCGTTCCCGTTATCAACGCGTTGACGAACTACTCGCATCCTTGCCAGATTCTTGGCGATTTTCAGACAATTATCGAGAAAAAGGGTTGCCTGAAGGGGCTGAAGCTTGCTTATGTTGGCGATTGCAACAACAATGTAACTCACTCGCTAATGTTCGGCGCTGCAAAGGTCGGCATGCACATCAATGTAGGCTGTCCGTCTAAGGAAGAATACATACCGGTGAAGGCAGTGCAGGATAAGGCTCGTGCCGCTGCTGCCCTTACAGGTTCTCGCGTTGAGATCATTCACGATGCAGCCGAGGCCGTAAAGGATGCCGATGTGGTTTACACAGATTCGTGGATGAGCTATCATATACCGGCTGACAAGCTTGAGGCGCGAGTCGCGGACCTTATGCCATTTCAGGTCAATGCCAAGCTGATGAGCCATGCCAAGCCAAACGCTATATTTATGAACTGCCTGCCAGCACTTCGTGGCTACGAACAAACCGCCGAGGTCATTGACGGACCGCAGTCTGTTGTGTTCGATGAAGCCGAAAACCGCATCCATGCTCAAAAGGCGGTTATACTTACGCTATTAGGTCTTGCATAATTAAATCGAAACTGGGCGCGTGGCGGAATTGGCAGACGCGCAAGACTTAGGATCTTGTGGATTACATCCATGGGGGTTCGAGTCCCCCCGCGCCCACCAGCTTGAAGTTAACAGGGTTGTAGCTCGATTGGAGTAAGTGCTCTGGTGCCACAGAAGGACATGATTTTGTGTCACATTGTGACTCACCTGTGACTCACTGTATGAAGTCGCTGTAGGCATTGCTGACACAATTCAATGCTCGACGCATCTGGCAAGCGGTACGCAAGCTGATCCCTCTTATATTTCAAGGGACATGTCAGTTGTCCTTGACATGCGGGATTACATGTCTTCCATAGATGTCAAGGTTAAATCCGTGCTGGTGCTCAAACAACAAGACCGTCCTGTGCGTAAGATAAGAGACATAACCGGTCTAAGCGTGCAACAATCCGCACAATCCTTACAGAGCATTACCCCCAGATGCTGGCCAATGTCGCTGACTTTATTGCTGACTGATAGGGTACTTTGTGAGATATACAAGCACCCAAGTTCCTATTGCCATGACACATGTTGCAATTGCCATCCACCTTGTCCATTTAGCTGTATTAGCAGCTTCCTTAACAAGGGCTTCTTGCGTCCCATAAGCTTTGTTAGCTGCTTCAACTAACTTCTGCTGTACTTCAATACCCTTTTCTGAACGGTCCACTAAGGCTTGCTGTATGGCAGTGTTCTGCTTGCTAGTGCAAACTATGTCCTTTTGAATATGATGGGATAGTGAGTGAATATACATGTCCTCTACGTGCTTTATTGCCATCTGATGGTAGGTATGTCTTAGATTAAGATAGAAATAATTCTGATTCATGGTAAATGATAGTATTTGCTTTTTAATTGTGTCATCTGATAATCCCATAGCTTTAAGCATTCTGTTTACATCACTCTCAGTATCCTTTAACACTGTTTCGTTTTTTACTCTATAACTTTGAAGCAAGTCAAATAATGGTTTACAATCTCTCATAAAGTCATCAGCTAAACATGCATCCAATCTCTTTAAGTCCTCATATAATTGGTTAAGAAGGATCTCGGGATCTTTTGTGGGCATTGGAATGCTATCTTCATTCATACTTCCTCCTTTCAAGGGGTTTGCATCATTGTACAACCACTTTTTGCGCTGTCAAGTAGATTGTACTGCCCGATGGCTTGATACCACTAATAATGCTCAAAACTGATTGGTCTGCTTCCTCACCTTGCCGTTCCGCAAGGGGGGTTTTTACTTGTCAAGCCTCAAATCGCGTTGTACTATGCTGGTTGTGTAAGGTGCTCCTGCGGAATATCCTATCTGGAGGTGTGTGGTGGTTGATGAATATCTTGTCATTTTGCCACAATGTAATCGGTTTGGTCATGCATTGCTTCTTGATATAGAAGCGAACTGGTATCACGTTGGTGCTAAAGTAATCGAAGGTAGCGCAGCAGATGAAATCTTAATTACAATTGGGCCACATCAGATAAGCCATGATATCGCCATGGGAGAGATTACAGCATTTACTGGTAAGGAGCTAAATGCTGCAAATGAGTTAATTTTCCCCGTCTCTAATGGCATCCTTAGTCTTTTTAAGGTTAATGGGGAGTATTATGTATCAAAAATTAGAATAACTCGCCGTGAAGATGGTAATTACTCTTCCATAAAACCCATAGGTCCTATGGGTTTTGATAAGGTGTATAATGCTTTTCTTGCACCTCATTACAGAGTAGTTAGATTCAGGCGAGTTTAATCACTACCAAAGCTAACGCCCGTACGACATCAAAAGCTACTTGATGTTTCATCTTGAAGCAACCTCTCACCATAAATCCCAAACACACCCCCAATAACGCAAACGGACGGGTTTCCCCGTCCGTCTGTGTGTTGAAGCGTTGCGGGAGCTTGCAAACCGCAATCGCTGTTCGTTATTCTATCGGTGGTCTTTCGGGCTTATCACGGCCTTCGCCTTTGCCCTTGCCGTCGCGACCTTCACCCTTGCCTTCACCCTTGCCATCGCCTTCTCCACGACCGCCTTCTGGACGGCCTTCACCCGGGCGCATTCCCTCGCGAGGTACTGTGAAGCGCTCTGCCATTTTCTTGATAGCCTCGTCGCGTTCCTTCTTCTTGATTTCGAGCATGTTCTCGCTATGCTTTATGTTTTCGTCAATCAAGAGTTTGCACAGCTCTTCGATCTGTTCCTTGTTCGCCTCGCGCACTTTGTCGGCGATCGCCTTCAGATCGGGTTTGGGCGGATTTTCGGCGTTGGGGTTTTCTTCAGCAATTCGCTTGCGCTCTGCCTCAAGTTCTGTGCGTATCGCCTCCATGATGGTCTTGCGCAGTTCGCCGGTCTTCTGCATCAGCGAACGCTGTACTTCGGCATGGCGCTTCAATTCAAGCTTCATCGCCTCGCTGGGATTGGCGAGGAACGGGTCAGCCTGAGCCATCTCACGCATCTTGTCGGCCATTGCGCCTCTGTCAGGGGCGTTTTCGTCTTGATCGCCACCGGGGCGGTCGGGTTTGTTGGGGCGCTCTGCGTATGCGGGAAGGGCGATGACCATTACCGCTACAAGCGCAAAAAGTGAAAGGAGCAGGTTTTTCATGTTTGCCTCCATTTGTTGTCTGCCATACTCTATATGCAACAAGCGTGCCAATTGCGTTGTTCTTCTGTAAATGGCTTTTAAACGCCATTTGCGCGGCATCTGCTTACAACAGCAGTGGCAATCAGCCGATTGTGTAGGATTATGCAACACCCTGTGTGTGGGATTTCCCACAGTATTTGACTGCTTATTGAAGCATTATACCATTCTTTGGGATAAATCCCTCAATGCACTTGTCGTATCCTCTGTAACTGTGTCCAATAACGGGCGTCTAAATAATCGTTCATTCTGAATTGATGCGTTATGACAATCTGGAGTGTTGTATGCGGAAGGCTCAACTGCTGATGCTATCGCTGCTGATCGGCGCAATCTGTGTTACCGCTGCCGAGGAACAGAAAACAGATACCTCAGGAGTTGCCATACAGATCGGCAACGAGGTTACACTCGGTATGCACCCAGACATAAGTGCGCACATTCTGCGCCCATGCGTGCCCTTTGAGAACATATCGAATATCTCTCAGACCAACTTAGGTGACATTGTTGCAGGAAACTGCTTGATTAGCAAAGACGATGGCGAAGTCAAGGTTGTGTACGATCTTCCGCGCACAAAGTGGGATTTTTTCGGTCAGGAAGGCTCTGTGGTCTATTCGTCAAAAGCCGACTGTTGCTTCGCTATGTCAGATTTTCATTTTAACATGTTTGTGCCTGAATTCGCAAAACCAGCCCTAAGAACTGATCTGCGCAAGGTTGAATGGAACTTTGGCGGTCACGACCCGCAGGTACTACAGGGCATCTTTGAATCCCTTGGCAACGAGCCTGATAAATGCGCATCGGGTATCGCGTCAATCTCCGAAGACGCTGTATATATAATCATTGGTTTCGATCCCAACTACGCACTGGCGCAGTTCAACTATAAAGAGAGCAAGTGCGAGCTTTTAGGCTATCTTTCCTCAATCTCTGGCGTATTATCACCGGTCATTGGGCAAGCTATTGCGATAGTAACATGTGAGGAGCGGCAAGGCTCTGTTATCCTTGATTGGCGAAGCGGTAAGGTTGTCGAAAAGCATACACCGCAAAGGAACATCTCGATAAGCGCGGATGGAGCCTTGTTCTATTTTGTCAGCATGGGCGATACTATTGAGGGAAGAACTGCGTTTGCTGTCGAGGTATATAACTTCAACGACCTTGGTGTTGCGGATGCTCAAGCAAAGGTAAAGCTCAGTTGGGATATCGCCGCTGGGCAAGAGGGAGAACGGCAAAAGATTAAGGCGGTTATTGATGCTAAGAACAAGCTGCTTTATATTAACAAATTCGAACAGCGCAAATCTTCGCTTTACATACATAACTATGGCAAGGAAGAAGCTCTTCAACAGTTCGATCTGAAAGGATATGTCATTTGCGAGAGCTTTCCTGAAAGAAGCGACTGTCTTGTAGTCGCTGCCGAAAACAGCCCATATCCGCGGTTGAACCTGCTTAGAATCGAGACAAACGAGCTTGCGTTTCCCGCACCCGATATCTCAACATATACAGGACCTTTACTAAGCGATTTGTATAACAGCATCCACAGGTACTCGACGAACGGAAAGTACAGCGTTTTCATCAATCCCTGCGAGGTTGCAGTTGTGGATCGTATTGATGACCGTCTGATTTACAGGGGCGGATTTGCGGGCAAGTATGTGCCGCTTTGCGTCTCATTTGGCAGGGAAAACAAGAGCGTTGCCATATTATGCAGCGATGGCGAATCCCTATACTGTCTGCCGATCTATATAAGAAACAACAGGCCGAATGTCGGTAAATACGAACTGCTTGCAAAGGGATGCATCAAAGACGAACAATGGAGCATCTCATCTGACGGCCACTTAGTCTATTCTGAGGATGAGGACACAGAAAAGAGCGTTGTATTCAGCGATAAGGGTTGGATTCCATACGAGCCTGTCGAGACCATCATAACTGCCGAGTTCTGCAAAGACAAGTTTATTATTGACGACGACCGCACCATTCTGTACCGCATTCCGTACAAGGCTAACGATGAACCCGCTGCGATTTTGGAATCAGGAACGGTCAGCGCTGTGTTGAACAGCAACTACTTTGTGCAAGAGTTTCTTGATTGCTCGATTGTCGGCATGGATAACAAAGTACATCAGACCATCGAAGACGCCAGCTACAAGGCCAAGCACATCTTCTATGATAACGGCGAGGATGCACCCGCAAAAATCATCTATCGTGTCAGCGTCGAAACAAACGAGGTGTTTCACATCGGCTGCAGAAACGGCGTCTTTGTAGAGAACTGCAATAAGGAATGTGCGTTGTTCTACGATGAACGACTTAGTTCATTTTATACGGTGAAATGGATTCGTTACCTCGGCGAACCGCGCAAGGATGTGCTTGAGTTTGCGAAGAAGATCCGCGAACTTGTTGGCCTTCCCGAATTGCAGTAAGGGGGTATTCTACCTCTCATATTTCTGAAGATGAAGTAACCCAATAATGCGCACCTAATTATGCGAATTCAGCGCTATGTGTTCAACTTCCTTCCATGTTGTTTCGAGGTTATTCTCCCATCCTCTTCACTTTCACCTATCACCTATCAACTTACTGATACGCGCCTCGCCTGTGGGAGTTAAGACGGGGGGATGTCTCTCACGAAGACACAAAGTTTATCCTCCGAAGCTAAGCGCGCAGCGCGAAAGCGAAGTAGGAACACGAAGAAAGAACGAGAAGAACCAAGAACCAAATCAATATTAAGGCGTTAAAGGCATGGGCGTCTCGCCCGTGCCGTACTCAAAATGTGCCATCTTGACGGTTAGAATCAACGCAAACAATGAGTTAATCGAACACGCACAATCGCGATAGCGACTGTGGAGCGCGGGCGTCTCGCCTGTGATCTTCGGGGTTCTCTCTCGCGAAGCTTTAATCCTCTGAAGCTAAGCGCGCAGCGCGAAAGCGAAGTAGGAACGCGAACGAAGACCAAGGAACCGCATAACAAAACTCGGGCATTGTCCATATAGTCCATTTCGTCCATACCGTCCATTGTATCTATGGTTGCCGAAGTCGGTTTTTTTGGCCGTTCGCAGCACGATTTTGTCGCGCAAATCCGTACATTTTGTCTTACCCTTTACAGCATTGCTTGCGAATGAGGATATGATTCTCAGAATGTAAGTGTAACTTTCGCTCGCAATCTCCGTTGTGAATACATGCCCCCTACCCGAGTCGGAGATATACATTGTCCAGACAAACTATGCGTATGCAAATCAGACACCGTTACTTGCACCATGCCCAATCGCGATTGGCATGGGTTACTCTATTTCTGCGCGCATTAGGAGTTGGAAGATGAGGTATCAGCAAATCTGCGTCGTACTGCTTCTCGCTGCAATGTTGTTCGCTCCATACACATCATTGTTGGGCGACACCGTTTATGACTCAGATATAGAATGGAAATTTGACCTTCCAATGAAAACCTATAAATATCACGGAAATTGCCCTGTTTTACACGAGTACGATTATTATACTATACTGCGATCTGAAGAATCAGTATGCATTATACTTACTGCAACTGGAGAAGTGATATTTAAATCTGATATGGATGGAGAAGCATTGCCCGAAGATACGAGAAAATTCATCGGTTATGATTATTATTCAGGTGACCTAATATTCGCAGGCTATTCGACTTTTTGTGGATGGAATGCGAAAACGAAGGAAATCATATGGAAGTCTCATGCCTTTCTTCCAGATAATATTGCCAGCTACAGTTATGCAATTAAGTATAAGAATATAATCATCTGCGCTTCTTTCAAAAATATATTGAAAGGATTTAGCATACTTCAAGAAGATAACGATGGAATATGGAGGCCTGTGTGCTTAAAAACAGAAAAAGTACTTGCATTTGAATATCAGAGCAGTGGATTTATCGATATATTATATTGGATTGATGGCATGATTAGAGTTTGCCAATACAACATTAATGCGAGGGAAATAGTGGCTGACAGAGATGTAATCAGTGATGAATCTTTCTATTATGAACATTATCGAGAATTAGCTCACCGCAGACTGTCTTTCTGTCAGATTATGCTGTTTGACCATAAAGGCGAGAAAGGGTATATTATAAAGGCAAATGGAGTGATTCAGGGCATTATAAGTGATATTAAATATATTGGACGCGCTATAATCAAAAGTATAAAATCTACCGAGATAAAGCAAATATATGTATGCAGGGGGAAGATTGTATCAATATATGAGTTATCCACAGATCGTGTTGAGGAAATAAGAAAATACGGGCTAAGTGACAATATATGCATGCGTGGCATGGACAAAGACTATCTTGTCACCGAAGAGATTAACGGTTCGGATAATAGATTTGTGAGGACGGTATTGCGAATTGAAAGATATAATAGCAAAAAGGTAGTTGTTATAAGTGAGCTAAACGGGAGAATGGAAGGAGAAAGGACAAGTGGTCTTCTTTTCGGTGTATTAGATGCTGTGCACAAGTGTATCGTACTTGAATATCGTGAGGGCGTGCAAGGCAAAGAGGATGATGAGCGAGTTCATGGCGTTGTTTATTGGATTGACTTAAGCACGGTTCTTGACAGCGATGCACTTAAGCCGGAGAAGGGGAGGGAGTAGCTTACATTAAGCATCAATCCTCATGATGCATGAATTTCAGCCGCACGCACACGCGCCAGTTCAATGCGGGCGGGCAACTGACCTCTAAGTCGCACGCGAAATACGACCATTGGCACAGCCTTTAGCTCTCATCAAGGCTCAAAGGAAAATTGGTGCCTTCTTGAGCTACGGGCACACTTTTGCGTAAATCTGTGCTTGACTTCCCGCACCGTCCACCCTTACTCCTCTGTTTGTCGCCAATGTTTTCAAATCGTGTATAATTGGCGAAACCTAACGAAATGGTCATGCATGTCTGATGTGGCTACCACCGCAACGCGTATTGTCGCGTATATGATGCAAAAGGGCTACCGCCCCCTTAAACAACGGCAACTTGCCGTTGTTCTTGAAATGGCCGATGATGAAGCATACGAGGTCTTCAAGCTTGCATTGCGACAATTGACAAGCGATGGTCGCGTTGCGAAGGGTAGGGGCAACAAGTTCGACCTTGCTTCACGCTCCCGCTCCTTGGTCGGAAAGCTTGTTGTTCGTGGCACTAATTACGGTTTTGTTAAGCTTGCGCGAGGTGGCATAGTTGAGATAAACCGCGGTCACTTCGGTGGTGCGCTGCACGGCGACACCGTGGAAGTGGAAGTGCTTGCGGATTTTGCACCTGGAAAGGCCCCTCTTGGGCGTGTCTCGGCTATTCTGAGTGTCGGCGAGCGCAGAGCGGTGGGCACTGTTATTGAAACTTACCTTGGCTTTTACTTTATTCCTATCCGCGGGGGAGTGTACCCAGAATCGCCTATAATGGCTCCTCTCGGCGCGATTGTGCACGGCGATCTTGTTACTGTCGAGTATTTGAAGACTGGGCGGGAGTCCTTCACGGTCAAGTTTTTAGAGAAACTCGGCCAGAGTTCCGACTACTCATCAACCATCGAGGCTGTTCTTCGTGCTTACGAAATCTCACAGCCCTTTCCGTCCGAAGCGGTCGAGGAATCAGAGCGAGTTGCAGCTTTGCCCCTTGTTCTCGAAGGCAGAACAGACTTTCGAAATCACACCTCAGTCACGATTGATCCGCCAGATGCAAAGGATTTCGACGATGCGCTTTCGATAGAAATTACTCCAGAAGGATTTGACCTTTATGTGCATATTGCCGATGTGTCGGCTGCTGTTTTGCGTAACTCTGAGCTTGATGTTGAGGCTCGAAGGCGCGGCACAAGCGTCTACCTCCCCGGCTTTGTCGTTCCGATGCTGCCCTATTTGATCTCCAACTCACGATGCTGCCTTGCGCCCAACGAGGACAGACTCGCCAAGACCGTTCTGCTGCAATACGATTCGCAGGGCAAGAGGTTGGGATATAAGTTGTTCAGGTCGGTGATAAGGTCATCTGCGCGTCTTGATTACAGGCAGGTCATGGCGTTTCTTAGCGGGGAGACAGCGTCGCTTGGTGGGCAAGAGATTGACAAAGCTGTAAGATCGCTGTCAAATCTCGCCGGTTTGCTTCTGTCGAGGCGAATCGAGTGTGGTTCATTAATACTTGACATGCCCGAGACAAGAGTCGTTGTTGACGAATCCGGCAATGCGGTCAATATAGTATTCGAGTCATCCGATGCATCCCACTCGCTTGTCGAAGAGTGCATGCTTGCAGCAAACTGCGCCGTTGCAGAGCTATTATTATCGCGCGACATTGAGGGTATTTTTCGCATACACGACGAACCTGAGCCCGGGCAGCTTGAAACACTCAAACAGATATTGCTATCGTTCGGCCTTAACATATCGAAAAACTCACTAAGAAAGGCCGATCTGGCCGACATCATAGAGCTTGTCGCCTCCCAACCCATCGCAAGAGTGGTCAATCTGTGCATACTTCGTTCGATGAAGATCGCGCAGTATCGCGGTACTGTATCGCAGCATTACGCGCTGGGTTTTGATAAGTACCTGCACTTCACATCACCGATACGCAGGTACCCCGACCTTTTTGTGCATCAGCAGCTTGACGCGCATTACTTTCGTTGTGCGCCGGTTGTTGAAGAGCCTCAAACTTCCGATGAAATCGCACTATCGTGCAGCGATACTGAACGCAACGCGCAAGATTGCGAACGGAATATCGTTAACCTGAAAACGCTCGAATACCTTGCGCGGTTTGTCGGCGATGAATTTGATGGAGTTGTTACCGCAGTTAAGGAATTCGGTGTGGTTGTCGAGCTTGTGCAGTTTCGCGTTGACGCTCTGATACACATAAGCGAACTTGGTTCGGAATACTACAACCTTAACGGCAACGGGACCGCTATGATCGGCGATGGTGGCACAGTGCTTGCCCCGGGAACTCTGATACGCGTAAAGATTGCCGCCGTTGATCTGCCGCGCAGAAGGCTCGAGCTTAGAATTGTAAGAAAACTAAGCGCAACCGGTGATATGCGTAAGCGGAGCAAAAAGCCCGCAAAAAAGGCGCAGAAGAGCAGTAGAAAAGGCGGTTCGCCCAAGGGCAAACGCGCCGCTAAGAAGAGAAAACGCAGATGATGAACAAGAAAGAGCTGTTTGATAACCTAACAAAGATACTGCCACGGGATCGGCTTGGTTGTACACCCATCGAGCTTTTATCTTACGGATATGATGGCACGCGTCGAATCGCGCTTCCTGATGCAGTAGCTCGAGTTAAAGACACCGCAGAGGTGTCTTCGATACTTCAGTTCGCCTATGCAAACGGGGTGCCAGTCGTCCCACGAGGTGCGGCAACAAATCTCACAGGCGGTGCGCTCGCGTTGCATGGTGGCATCGCTCTCGACTTCACGCTTATGAACAAGTTAATAAGCATTGACTCTGAAAACCTGACCGCTACGGTCGAAGCTGGGGTTGTTGTCGCAGATCTTCAGCGCGAGGTTGAAAGACGGGGTCTGTTCTACCCACCCGATCCGGCTTCAAACGAGTTTTCGACAATTGGCGGCAACATCGCAGAGGGGGCAGGGGGCATACGCGGCTTAAAATACGGCGTAACGCGCGATTTCGTGCTCGGTCTTGAGGCAGTTGCAGCCGACGGCACAATTTTTCACACCGGTGTTGTCACAATGAAGTCTGTAACGGGCTACGATCTAACCCGCTTGCTTGTTGGCAGCGAGGGCACGCTTGCCGTCTTCACTCGCGCAACGCTTAAGTTGCTTCCCATGCCGCCCGCGGTCGGCGTTGCAAGGGTGTTCTTCGCAAACGACAGAGCCGCGCTTTCTGCAGCGAGCCTTATCGTCAACTCCCGCATGCTTCCCCGTGCGCTTGAGTTCGTTGACTGCAATTGCCTTGCTGTTATTCGCGAGGCTGGTGTGCACATACCGTCTAATGAGGGTGAGAGCATGTTGCTTGTAGAGTTTGACGGCACTACGCAGACCGTGGCGACCGAGCTTCAATCCTTAAAAGCACTCTTGGCGCCGCATTGTGTCCGTTTTGACTCGACTGATGATCCAAAAGAGCGTGAGTCTTTGTGGGCTGTCAGAAAGTCAATATCTCCGTCTGTTTACAAAATTGCTGGCAAGAAGATTAGCGAGGATATTTGCGTTCCCCGTTCGAAGCTCGCCGAGACGCTCGATCTACTAAAGGCATTGGAGGCGCGCTATTCGATTCGCACACTCGCTTACGGTCATGCCGGAGATGGCAATCTGCATGTCAATTTCTTGCTGACTGATGGCACAGAGCATGAGCTTGAACAGGCCGAACAAGCGGTTGCAGACTTGTTCGTGGCGACTATTGCCTTCGGCGGCACCTTGACTGGAGAGCACGGCATTGGCATCACAAAGCAACGCTATTTGCCGCTCGAAGTGCAACCTTACGAGATGAACCTTATGCGCGAGCTGAAGCGCGTTTTCGATCCCAAGGGCATACTCAATCCGGGCAAGATATTTCCCGCGAATTGAGTCGAAAAGATTTTAAGATATACTGTAGTCAGAAGAAAGGGCAAACCATGAAACCAACAAACTCTAAGGTGCTTTTCGCCGCAGGCCAGAGCATTTGGTACGATAACATCAACCGCTCGCTGATCAAAGACGGCTCGCTCGCTAAGATGATCGCCGAGGGCGTAATATACGGCATAACAACCAACCCCTCGATTTTTGCGAAGGCAATTCCCAACGCAGTGTACGACGATGCAATAGCAAAGTATGCCGCAGTCAATCTGCCGACGCGCCGCATATTCGACATGCTCACTGTGGAGGATGTACAGGCCGCCGCCGACATGTTCATAGAGCTTTACAACAACACATCCTACACTGACGGCTATGTGAGCCTTGAGGTTTCACCAGAGCTTGCACGCGACGCAGAGGGCACCGTCCGCGATGTGATTCGCCTTGCTGCGCTTGTTAATCGCCCCAATGTAATGTTCAAGATACCCGGCACCGAGGAATGCGTTCCGGCTATCCGCGAGTTGACCGGTCGCGGCTACTGCATAAATGTGACGCTGCTGTTCGATGTTGATCAATATCGCCCAATAGCCGATGCCTATCTATGCGGTGTCGAAAAGTTCATCAAGTCTGGCGGTGACGCTCGTCGCCTAACATCCGTGGCAAGCGTTTTCGTCAGCAGAATAGATACTCTCGCTGACTCGATGCTCGACAAGCTCGGCACCACCGAGGCGGCGAAGCTGCGTGGTCAGGCCGCGATAGCCGTGATGACCGATGTCAACGCCGAGTTTGTGCGATTCTACGCCTCTGAGAGGTTCGCTGAGCAAAAAGCTAAGGGTGCGACGCGCCAGCGCGTGCTGTGGGCGAGTACAAGCGTTAAGGACCCAGCCTATAAGCCGACAAAGTATGTTGATTGCCTTGTCGCGCCAAACACTGTCAACACCGTTCCGCCCGCCACGCTTGATGAGTATCTTAAGACGGGCGAGACGAAGCTATCGCTCTGCCCGTTTGGTTCAGGTGCAGAGGTGATATCGAAGCTCGCCGCACTGGGGATTGACATTCCTGGCGTCTGCCACAAGCTTCAAGAGGACGGAATTGTCGCATTCCAAAAGGCCTTTGAAGAGGTGCTTGCCGTTTTAGACAACAAGTGCACCCAGTTCGGAGGATGAAATATGCGAAAGCTCGGGTTGCTGCTGCTTCTTTTCTGCGCCGTGCTGTTCACCGCGCTTGCGCAGGGCGAGGAGCAGACTACTCGAACCCTTCGCCTGCGGTTTCCGACAGGTGCGTCGGTTTATTTCGAGATTCCCGACATCAACGCGTTAGTCAAGTCAATGTCGTCAACGAGCTTTGCAAAGGTGCTTCAACTGCCCGAAAGCAAGGACCTGCTCGAAAAGTCATCGTTTGCCAATCGCGTCTCTACCCTCGTAACGCAGTGTTCGCAGCATAACATCGGCATGGCCGTCGGCATTTACCCCGACAGGGGATTTAGGGCAATTCTCCAGTCGAAGGACGCGAAGGGCGTATGGGAAGCCTTGAAGGCCTTCGACCCTATGCTTGCCGAGGCAGAGCCTGTCAAAAACAAAGAGAATTATTACCGTCACGGTGAAGACTGGCTTTACATCGGCGACGATATTATTGTCTTCTCTTCGACATCAGTTGGAATAGAGGAGAGCGCGCAGTCACATAAGCAGACCGTTGCAGATGACATCAAGCTTTCAGGCGGCACTGATTCAGAAAAAAGCGGATTCTATCTGTACATTGATGCCGCAAAGCTCGACATGACCAAGATATTTGACGGTTATGAGCTTACCACAGCGGCGATACTCGGTCTAACCTCGCTTGGCGCAGTTCATTGGAGTGGCCATGTCGAAAACGGCATGTTTGTCGAAAAGGCTACATTCAAGCCATCGGGTTTAAAGTGGAAGGGGCTTGCCGCTGCAGCGTTGTTCGATATGCCGATTGTGTTTGACGAAAGGCTTACCGAATCGTCTCTTGCAAGATTATCATTGTCTTTGCCTGTGCGCGACGCATTCAACTCGGCTGTTGACGCTCTGCCGCCTGACAAGAAGAAGCAAGTCGAGCAGGGCAGGGCATTGTTCAGAATCGCCGCCAATCGCGAGATCGAAGACGAGCTTGCATCCGCGTTTTCCGGTTCATACGAAGTTTCTGTGCTTAAGCCTGATCTCGGCTTTCTGCCCCACATTGCCGTGTCAATTGGCGTGAAAGAGAAATCAAGCGCGCAAACCTTTATCGAGCTTATAAACTCACGCCTGTTCGAGTTCTTCCCGCTATCGAACCGCACAAAGGACTCGACAATTCTCTACCGTACTCCATCTAAAAGGCTCGGTATTGCGCCGTGCCTTACCTTCACAAAAGAATCGGTGCTTATGAGCGACTCGATTCCTTTTTTGAAGACGCTTGTAAAACGGTCGCCCATTGCATTTCCATCGCCAAACGACACATTCGCATCGCGCCTTCCTGGCTCTGCAATCGCTGCGTTTTATGCAGACAATCAAAGCGTGATCAAGTGGTTGATCGCTTGCATTCCGCTTGTGCAAACGGTTGGCGTAACTCTGCCGTTTGATCCCGCTCTTCTTCCGTCACCAGACGATGCAGCCGGATTCTTTACCGCTTCCACTGGCTCAATTCGCGCAGAACGCGGTGATCTTAAGCTCGATTGGCATTCCGATGCCCCCCTTCTTGGCGCATTGACCGCGATCTGGATAACAGGACGCATCGCCGACATCTGGTGATATGGGGCTGTTACGCCTGTCGGAGTATTGTCTCGATTGCGATTCACACATGCGCTGCACAAAACAGCAAAGGGGTAGCAACTCGCTACCCCCTTTACTTTCTCTGTTGCATTTATAGAGTAGGATTTTTGTCCTTAGTATCCTTCTCCGTCTTGTCTTTTTCCTTCGATTCATCGTCATCATCACCTTGCATTCCTCTTAGTGACAAAGAAGGCGAAGGTGAAGGAGGTCCAACATATGGTACCGTATTAGTTGGTGTGAAATAATCACCGGGAATTGTACGAGTAACAGGAGCCTGCGTAGTTGCTCTGATGGTAATGGGAGGATCTGTCCTATATGTGCGCGGAATGCCCGTATACGACGGCGGTGCAAAAGGTGGACCGGGGATCGGAATGTATCCGTATGAAACATCTTTGTTCCCGATAAAATCCACAACAGTTGACTTTACAAATAATAAAGTATATGTAGACTGAACCTCTACAGCAGTACCAGCCATAATACGCATCTTTGCAGTATTATTCCTGTTTTCTTGCACGAACTCCCCAATTTCAATTTTTGTTTCTCTTGACCCCGCAGAATCATATATCCATGTTGTCGGCGAACCAGGATTATCATAGTAGTCAATTGATCTCCTCTGATTGTTTCTTTTTGGGTCCCATTCCTCTGTCCAAGCCTGACAGCTCGGAACTCGAAAATGCCAATTTGTAATGTCATCGTACGAAAGATTGTTTTCCAAACGATCTATTTGTTGTTCTACATCAGGCCAATTATGCGTGCCGACAGGATTAAAACAGGTTTTCGACTTCGAAACAGAGTCAATGCTGATTCGATGTCTCCAAGCATCGCCATTCGCAGAGGGGAAAACACCATCATTATCTCTGCACAATAGCAATGCGGTATTAATCTCTTTGGTCTCAAGGCATGCCAAGGGTGTACCAGCTTCATCAGTAGCAGTGATAGCTATAATTCTCTCCGCAGCATCGAAAAGCGCTTCTGTCTCATAATATCTGAATGCAGGCAACTTAACAAATATAATAGTATTATGACTTGCTATTTTGGGAGCGATTCCAATTTCATTATCATTGCTCATGTCGAAATACTCGAATATTTCAGAATTCTCGTTAATATTTGGGGGAAGTTGGATGAGAGAGCACCCGCCTTGTATCATCGCTCGATATTGATCGTATCTATCCTGTATATCTAAGCAAAGCGATTCAATATCAATTGGTTCACTAAAATGAAGCTCAATATACACTGGCTTACGCCCATGAATCCATTTCTTTCCAGCAGTGTTACTGTTCGAATTGTCAAAATTCATATATGGGTGCAGAATTTCGTCATTTCCATCATGAGAACATAAATCCATTATAGCGCTTTGCCCCACATGTGAGCCTGTATCAGCTCTCACCTTCCAATATGCAAGGTAACTCAGAAATTCCTTTCTGTACTTTTTGTTCACACCAGGAAATGGTGAGAAAGTAACTTCAGTCGTATCATCTAAATTAAGCCAATCATCAGAAACATCTGGATCGCGCCATTTGTCTGGCTCAACATTCCAATTAAGTTCCTCCTGCTGGATGCATATATATTTAAGATATGGTTTGTAATTATTAACAAAGAAGTCGGCAGACTTGCTTTCACAGAATTGCCCGTTTGTTACTTCGTAGTCGGACTTAATATTGTATCGCCCATCAGGAAAATACGCATAGTCAGGATGATATGCAAGGTTGTTTGTGAAATCTGGAGATCTTACTGGTGCTCCCGATGGATTGGCAAGCGGTGGGTATGTACGATTTCCGATCTGGGGTGGTAACCACCATTGACATTGATTAGAACTCTTGTACTCTCGATGAACATTTGTATTCCAGCACAAGTAACGATCGCGTGGATCAAACCGAAATTGTCCTTCAACAACCTTTGTGTGAAGGTTGGTCAATATCCACGGTGCCCTGACAATCTTAGTATTGAGACATCCCCCTTCGACAGCATCAGGATTTGACAGCCATGTTGACATATCAAGCAAGTCATTGTAACTACTCATGCCTTGATGATATTCATGTATGTAGCCGTAATCCCCGTTACAGATTTCTGTACCCTTTATGACGCGTGCATGGTCAACTTGTGTGGATTCATGAGGAGGGAATGTTACGCCGTATGAGTTGTCTGTCATATCAACCCACGGTAGGGCATAAGTAGAAGCACTGTCTATCAGCATATCAGAAGCCCGGAATCGGAGGCAGTTATCAGTAGAAATTGGTTCTGGTTCGATTTTGTATATATAGAAATTAATCACATCGAACAGAGTTGACTTGTATCCATTTATCGTGAATGCATTCTGAATAATATCAACATCGTGAAAAACGCAGACACGACGATCCGGCAATGGTAATCCGTATGCCGGTGTTGGTGTAAGTGAGTGCATAAATACATACTTATCACGAATATCAATAGGAGTTCCCGTTGTGTCAACATCAGATAGTGACGGTTGTGCTGTACACACATGGTCACGATAATTCTGGCGAAACACAATTTCCTCAGCGGTGAACTGAGGTGAAGGTGCATTAGTCAACACACCCTCAAGGTATGATCTGAAAGCGCTGAAGTTACTGATGTTCTCAATAACCTGGCTCTGGTCTTGTGCGTAATTCATTATGTGAAAGTGGCGTACTTTCTTGGGCTGGTTTACACCGTTATAGTTACCCATTACTGCCATTTTCGCACCTGGAGGAATACATGGGATAAGAAATTCCCTCTGATATATTTCATAAAAACCAGATGGCTTACAATGCTCAGCATATTGTGGATAAAATGTGCTTGCGTACATATTAATATAACCCCCACATATTTTATCATGTAATCCATCTAATTTGGAATTAGACTCTGCAACGTAAATATAGGTTCCTTGGTCTAATTCCATTGTGACTTCTGGCAAGAGCTTCCAGTCACAGTGGTTTGCGCCAAACCATAATTTTGGATCAGATAGCATTTGATAGCCCGTATTACCACTGGTGAATGTCAGTGTCGGCACTGGATTAAGGCACAAATCAGCAGCGGCATTGTCATTTCTTATATTGTAAGCCTTCAGAAGCAATGCGCCACCTGAGAATGCAGGTAAGTAAGGACGATCTGATGTACTGGCATCATCCGAAAATGTCCAGAATATATCCATTCCTGCATGCAAATAATGACCGTTGGAGGCATCAAATTGCATCGCGTGCAATCCATGGTTCATCACGCCATTAAGCGACTCCTGGCTTAGTATGTAAGTACAGGTGAAGCCAAAGCTCAGAAAGCAGCAGATAAAGAAGTAACATCTTTTCATATTTTCCCTCCTCGCAGCATCAGGTATTTTTCGCCCGAATACAGCAGATAGTGACCCTTTTCCAACCAAATTGGCGATGTAATTGGTCTACCGTCAATATATGGATCGGGTAGGATAATCGAGAAATTAACTTCACAAGTCTGTTGAAAAAGAGACCATATCCTTCTGCATTTTTCTCCCTCGTGTATGAAGGGTCCCGACATAAATAAATGGCCTAAGTGCATCATGTAAAGGTATTTATTCAAACGCTCTTCGTTAATTGCGTTTATGTGTTTATATATTGTCAATTGCATATCCTTGAAATCTACATTTATGGTATATTCCTGTGATATAGCCACAAAATGCCTTCCGTCATTACAATACATTTGTTTTAGATTGTTAGGCACTATCTTTGCGAGTGGTAAGTTGAATACAACCTCATTGTCTCGAATTCCAGCCAGGTGCCACTTGCCAGACATTGCGATATTCTTCATAACTACATAGTTGCTGTCAACTTGAATCAGTGTGTGAATCCCATTGAGCGTTAGAGTTGATTTGCCTGTCGCTAAATCGAAAAGGAAAATATTAGAATCATAAGTCTCTGGGCGTATCTTAGCTGTATCATACCAATAATGCCGCTTTGTGTAATCATCCATTTCAAGAGTTTGATTATATGTTATCGGTGGCATCTCTGCGCCTTTCGGGTAACCGTAGTTCTTCTCGCAGAACGGGACAATCGGATATGCTCTGATTGGCGTTGGCATATTATAATTCTCCCATGAAAAAAATGAAAGTGGATGCCATATATTAGTGTCGAATCGCAAATCTGGCTTAAATGGAATCGGTTTCGATAGTCCGTCAATGCTAATGGTGTAAAGACAATTGTCCTTATACAATATTGTCAATCCCGTTCTATTGTATTCTGGCTCCCACGAAAAGCGTCCCATAAACTCAAAACCCTTAAGCGATTCTTCTTCTGTAACACTCAAAACACCTTCTTTTGTTGACTTGACGATGTAAAATGTATCTACTATCTTAACTCCCCATGTGTTTGTTGGCTTCTCCTTTATAAAATGAAATACTCGTGGAGAGATACAACAAGACATCATTTCTCCTCGCTTTTCTGTGAATTTATCTATTGCCATTTGTGCGGCTTTTGTCTCATACTGAGGAAAGATATACTCCTCGGTTGCGATTTTATTAACATAACTTATGTTTCTCCTGAACCTATGATTAGAATAATACATTTCGTAATCAAAGTAATAGGATCTTGGCCAGAGTCCGCTAACAGTTTCCATGCTTGCGCCACTCTTCTCATACCCGCACTGCTTCGGGTACTTGCGCGTTCCTCCCTCATACGAGTCGTATTCGGGTGGAGCGAAACACATAGGGTGGGGATCGGGAAGGTCGGGGATGTTAGGATCAAGCAGTGAGTACTTCTCAACCTTGGCAAATGGAACATCCCACGCTATTACCTTATCAGTGATGTCCTCCACATCGTCCCAACCTGTGAAAGGAGGAAAACCGTAAGGCTCTTCCTCTTCCCCCCTGATTGAGCAGGGAAGTGCTATCAGTATAAGAAGCAGGGCAAGAAGCGAGTATCTCATCTGTAACATCCTGATATGCCGACTGAAAGCAGGCGTATGGGGAAGTGCGTGGTGAAATTCGGCTTCAGGGCTCATATTTTCCCTCCTCGCAGCATCAGGTATTTTTCGCCCGAATACAGCAGATAGTGACCCTTATCATACCAAATTGGTGGCATACGCTGTCGGCCGTTGATATATGGGTCTGGAATGATAAAGGATAATTTGGTCATGCATGTATTTCTTGATATTGACCAAACCCTTCTGCATTTTATTCCATCATTGTCAAAAGGTCTCGACACAAAAATATGCTCGAAATACATCATTTTCATATATTTATGCATTCCCTCTTCTTCAATAGCATTCAGATGATGAAAGCGAACCATCTGCATTTCGACGAAATCAACCATTACCGTCAAGCATGGGTATACCGCAACAAGGTATCTTCCATCGTAGCAATATATATGACGCAAATCCTTTGCAGAAATGCTTGATAATGGTAAATTAAAGACGACTTTATTGTCCCGAATTCCAGTCAGATGCCACTTGCCAGACATAGCAATATTCTTCATAACTACATAGTTGCTGTCAACTTGAATCAGTGTGTGAACCCCATCGAGCGTTAGATTCGATTTTCCAGTTGATAGATTAAATAATATTATGTTAGAATTATAGTAATCCGGTCGAATTTTCTGTTTTTCAAACCAACAATCACGCTCAAATGTGTTATGGCGTCCGGCTTCCGGGTCGTAGGAAATTGGAGGCATCTCTGCACCTTTCGGGTAACCGTAGTTCTTCTCGCAGAACGGGACAATCGGATATGCTCTGATTGGCGTTGGCATATTATAATTCTCCCATGAAAAAAATGAAAGTGGATGCCATATATTAGTGTCGAATCGCAAATCTGGCTTAAATGGAATCGGTTTCGATAGTCCGTCAATGCTAATGGTGTAAAGACAATTGTCCTTATACAATATTGTCAATCCCGTTCTATTGTATTCTGGCTCCCACGAAAAGCGTCCCATAAACTCAAAACCCTTAAGCGATTCTTCTTCTGTAACACTCAAAACACCTTCTTTTGTTGACTTGACGATGTAAAATGTATCTACTATCTTAACTCCCCATGTGTTTGTTGGCTTCTCCTTTATAAAATGAAATACTCGTGGAGAGATACAGCAGGACATCATACGCCCATTTTCCTCTGTGAATTTATCTATTGCTATTTGTGCAGCTCTTGTCTCATATTGAGGCTCGATATACTCCTCATTTGGTGCAATCTTCCTTTTGAAGGCAATGTGTTTTCTAAAACTGGAAATAGAATAGAACAGATCATAATCGAAATAACTGCTTCCAGACAGGAGTCCACTAACAGTTTCCATGCTTGCGCCACTCTTCTCATACCCGCACTGCTTTGGGTACTTGCGCGTTCTTCCTTCGTACGAGTCGTATTCGGGTGGAGCGAAACACATTGGGTGAGGATCGGGAAGGTCGGGGATGTTAGGATCAAGCAGTGAGTACTTCTCAACCTTGGCAAATGGAACATCCCACGCTATTACCTTATCAGTGATGTCCTCCACATCGTCCCAACCTGTGAAAGGAGGAAAACCGTAAGGCTCTTCCTCTTCCCCCCTGATTGAGCAGGGAAGTGCTATCAGTATAAGAAGCAGGGCAAGAAGCGAGTATCTCATTTGAGCCTCCGGTACTATCCATTAACGACGATTTGCCGTTTTGGTTACAGATGAGGGATATGGGGTTTTGCCGGATGGAAGAGTTGTGCGCGATGACGCTATTGGTGGATCAGTGCGATAACCCGATGGAGGAGGCCGACGCATCGGCTTTGGGCGGTTGGATATCTTATACCCAACCACTATTGCGATTATAAGTGCAAGCAATATGAACATGATTATTGCTGTTCGCGTTGTCGCTGGCGTTTCTGCCATGATTGCTCCAAATCTCTGAACAGATGTCGGCACAAGTGCCCAACAAAGCTCGTGCCAAGTGCAACAACCCACATCGGGTCTGCGTTGTTCTTTCTCAATCAAGCCAGGGAGTTGTGTGGCGATGCTGGCAATCCTCATTATGGCATGACAAGGGTGATTATATCAGCGCTTTTTTAGTTGTCAACAAAATTCATGCACAAAAAGAAGGCTATATGCGAAACCATGAGCGAATTGTGAATATGAAGTCAGCGCAGTCTCGCAAAGGGCTATTTGTCGAGGTTTCGAAGCTTGTTAAAGGGCTTTGCTGAAATATCTATCTTTCTCAATAAGATGCAAGTACACAGAACAACTCGACAAATATGTGTACAAAAGTACACACTATGGCGTTTTTGTATAAGCTGTATAGGCATATTTTCCACAATATTAGCCGGGCAGCAAATTTACGATGGCGCACGGATGGCATATATACGCCATTCGCGCAGTTCAGCCTGCCTAAAAACCACCCCTTCGAATTGTTAGGATCCATTTTTTACGCTAATGCAAAGCGATGCATTAAACCAGCTATACCGCTGAGATGTATCTCTATTTTGATGTGAGCGAAAAAAGAAGGCGGCAGGTGCCGCCTTCTTCAGTGATTAAGCGGGCGAGGTGCTAATTGCCAAGGTTCAGCACAACAACGCCGAAGTAGCCTCCTGGAAGGTATGCGTTGGTGCCTAACACCTCGATGCTGTTTGAATAATAACCGCATGAGCTGCTGTCGCGCGCTACGAGTCTGCTGTTGACAATTTCGTATGCGTTCAGCATCTGCCAATCGGTCATAATGAACAGGTAAGGCTCTGTAACCTGAACGATCTCTGCCCAGTAAGAAGTCATATCGGTTGTGAACAAGGTCTTCAGGTCATTAGGCTTGGATATATCAAGCACATACAGCTTAGATACAAGAGTCTCGTCCGAGTTTGAACCTCCTGCAACATCGTCTCCGTCGCGAACAGGGCCGTTAGAGAAGACGACACCAGTATCACCCTCTGCGTATGCATATCCATAGCCATAGTCATAGAAGTAATAGTAGTTCGGGCAGGTTATGCCAGCGGCAAGTTTGCCATCTGAGCCTATAGTTATATTCCACAGCTTGTCGGGCACTTCAAGGCTGTCAAGAAGCACAGCCTTACCCTCTGTGATGTTTGCAGCGTTGAAAAGGCGAGAAAACGAATCGCGGCTCTTGTAGATGCCTTCGAGGCAGAACAGCGTGTTCCCTGATACTCCGACAATGCGCCCGGGTGTGTTGATCGGGTCTGACACAGTTGGGTTTGCTCGGTTTGTCGGGTCAACTACAACTACATAGTGACGGCAGGTGTAATTGTCGAAGTCATCGCGCCCGTGCGAGGCGAAGTAGGACAGGTAGATAAGTCCGTTTGCGACATAAGGCTCACTCGCGCCGTAAGGCAGACCAATGCGGGCGCTGACTGCCGGTGTCGCAGGCGTAGAAAGGTCAATCAAAAGCAGGTTGTCGGTAGGCTCTTGGGGAGAAGGAGCCCTGTCAAGGTTGTAACTCGGTTCCATGATTCCGTAGAACTGAGAGGTGCGAAGCGCTAACAGGTCGCCCTTAACCTGAATTACATCACCCCAAGCTGGATAATAAGCCATTCCTATCGGCATGTTGAAATACCACGGAGTCGAGAAGCTCGATTCAACTTTCAGCTTGCCGACCTGCACAGGTGGGTTGGTTGATGCGTTGATCACATAAATCGCGGTGTAGGAGTCATAATCCTCACCGTACTCGTTTAGCAAAAGGTACGCGTAGTTGCCGTTGTTGAAGAACGCGAAGTATGACGCACCCTTGAACTTAAGCGTCGAGGTGGGTTCAGCGTTGGGATCTGTTCCCGAAATGACTTCGAACGAGACGGATGCGCTATCGGATGTGACACGCCTGAAGCCATTAGTGATAGGCTCGACAGCAAGAACATTATAGACAAGGGTAAGCTCGTCGAGGAGTGTTGGGTCGTCAAGATCACTAATATCGTATGCGACAAGGCTGACTGAGGTAAATGCGAACAGCGAGTCATTATGGGCGAACGAACGCTTAAAGTCATCGCCAATATCGAATGCGCCACGCTTGCGCAGCGTGGTGCCGTTATACGAAATAAGACTTACGCGCGCATGCTGGGCGTATCCGAAGCGGAATGCATTGCCGTACCCAATAACCGGCACAACAAGCAATCCTTCATCCTGAAGGAAAGTGAATGCTTTGTCGTCGCCATCAATGGGGGTCCAGCCGTATTCATCGCCAAGTACAACTTGAGAGATTAGTGTTGGGTCTTCGAGGTCGGATACATCGAAAAGCGAAGCCTGAACGCGTCGGGTCTCAGGCGAATCGTAACCGACCGCAATAAGCCTTTCGCCATCAGGTTCAAGATAAATTGACCAACCCGGAAGCTCTAATTCACCTGCAATTACAGGTGTGCGAGGCGTGGAAAGGTCAATAATCCACAATGGGTCAATCTGCTCAAAGGTAACAAGATAGCATACACCGGTGTCAAACCGTGATGCGAACTGCTGTTCACCGCGTGCAAGCGTGAGGCGCGCTGCACGGCTGGGCGTGTTGCCCGTCCACTCGATTGTGCTGAAGTAGCTAAGACCGCCGTCTGCCCATGAGTGCGAAATGGCAAAACAGAAGCCGTTTTCAAAATGCAGCTTGAACTTGTCAGCTACCCAACCTTCGACACTGAAAGTGCCGAGCGAAGTGAACTGGCCGGTAGATGAGGAAATGTCGTAGAAATAGAGGGTTGTGCCGTCTGTGTTGTAGTCGCTTGCCGCCAATACGAGCTTGTTCTCGCCGCCTTGAATCGCCGAAACATAACCAGCGATATTGGCAGTTTTTGCGACTGTCATGTTCAAAGTGTTCACTGACGATAATTTTACACCCCAGAAGGTTTCGTTGCTTTCACGATCTGTGGCGAAAACTGGGCCGTAATACGGCGTTGCGGATGTAACCACATAGACAGCATCGCCAGCCATACGGCAATCAGCAATGGTGCCGTCGAATGTCACTACTCCGTCCATTTCAGGCGATACTGCGGTGCTGAAATCAACCTTAATCAATGCTGAAGAGCGGACTGGATTGTTGTCGGTGTTTGTGATGTAATCATCTAACACAACAAACAGATTTGTGCCCTTGACAAACATATTGCGTGGCGAGCCGCGGAAGGGCAGGGTGCCAGCGATTTCAAGGTTCTCGGGGTCGCTGATGTCAATAATCATCAACCCACGGTATGTATTCACTGCAAAGAGCAAGTCATTGACAACTGTGTACAGGTCTGGTTCAAAGACCTTTAGTGCGCTCCCTGTGTCGTCCGCCGTTGCTTGTGAGGTCGGTGGTGCGGCACCGCCAAGTTCGTCTCCGTAAACTCCATCCCTGTCAACGATGTTCTGTCTGTAATCACCTTCAAGAGCAGAAAGATAGGCTGACATGCCCGGGGAACGCGAGTAGGTGCCGGAGGTGGTGCTTGTTGAAGACCCACCGCCACCGCAAGCTAACGCGATACAGCCGAAGCAGAACAGCATCAGCACGACAAGGCGCTTTGTGTAAACGCTCGCCATATAGTGTCCTTTGAATAAGGTTGTTATCTTAGTGTCTAATTTCGATAGGTTGTTGCGTTCATTCAACCTATTCGCGCACGCTTAGCTAAGAACGAGGCAAGAGCAATTTCGAACGGGACTTCGGTGTTGAGGAGCAGGTATTCAATGTTCGATTTCGCGCATTCATGTTTAAAACGCGCGACGAAGGCGTCCATTCTCTTAAGGTATTCCTCCCGAACGGAGATCGGATTCACATTTATTCGTTCGCCCGTCTCGAGATCTCGGAATTCGGTCATATCGTCATAGGGAAATTCGATCTCCGCCGGATCCATCACATGGAAAACTATCACTTCATGGCGCTTGTGACGAAAGTGATGCAGCCCCTTCATTATCGCTTCGGGGTCGTCGAACAAGTCAGAAACAACTATGATTAAGCTCCGTTTGACTATGCTTTCGGCGAGTTTATGCAGCGTCTCGGCGACATTAGTCTTCTCGGTGGTCTTAACTTCCTCCAAAACCGTCAGCATGTTCTTAAGATGGATGGGTGAAGAGCGTGGTGGTATGTTCTTGCGGATATCGGTATCGAACACAATTAGTCCGCAAGAATCCTGCTGGCGGATTGCAAGGTATGCAAGGCTTGCGCTGAGAAACGCGCCGTAATCAAACTTGTTCAACCCACGAGAGGCGAAGGACATGCTTGACGAGCAATCAAGCAGCACATGCACCCGCAGGTTGGTCTCTTCTTGATAAAGTCTAACATACTCCTTTTCGGTTCGAGCATAAACTTTCCAATCGAAATGTTTCAAGTCGTCGCCGGGCACATATTCGCGGTATTCGGCGAACTCGACCGAAAACCCCTTATATGGGCTTCGGTGCAAGCCTGATATGAAACCTTCAACCACCGCACGGGCAACGAGCTTTATGTTCTTCAAACGCGCCAATGCGTTGGGATCAAGGTATTTAGACCCCCCGCTTGAAGACACATCCTTACGACCCGTGCTGCCGAGTGACATTATTTGTAATCCTTCTCGTCAGGTTCTTTGACGGTTTCGAGCAGTTTCTTGATTACATCCTCAACATCCACACCCTCTGAGTCGGCGTTGAAGTTGGTGAATATCCTGTGTCTAAGCACAGCGGCAGCACACGATTTTATATCGCTGCAAGACACATTGACTCGCCCGTCGAATATCGCACGAGCCTTTGCGCCTAAAACAAGGTACTGTGCCGCGCGAGGTCCTGCACCCCAGTTAAGCCATTCCTTTACAAATTTGGGTGATTCATCGCTTTTCGGCCTTGTTGCTCGAACAAGATCTGTTGCGTATGATATAACATGGCGCGATACAGGGAGCTTGCGGACGATCTGCTGAATGCGAATCATGGTCTCTGCGTTTAGCTTCTTCTGAGGTTTTGCCAGCTTCTCGATGGTCGTGGCTTCAACTATTGCTATCTCTTCGCTTCGAGTCGGATAGTTGACAAAGATGCTGAACATGAAGCGGTCGAGTTGCGCCTCAGGCAGAGGATATGTGCCTTCTTGCTCAATTGGATTCTGAGTAGCAAGCACGAAGAACGGCGCAGGAATGTGATAAGACTGGCCTGCAACTGTCACGCGGTATTCCTGCATCGCCTCAAGCAATGCTGCTTGAGTCTTTGGTGGTGTGCGGTTGATCTCGTCAGCAAGCAGAATGTTCGTGAAGATAGGACCTTGCACGAACTTAAACGACCGCTTCTGAGTTTCAGGGTCAATGTCAAGTATCTCGGTGCCGGTGATATCGGACGGCATCAGATCTGGCGTGAATTGTATGCGCTTGAATTCAAGCTCAAGAATCTCAGATAATGTGCGTACCATTAGAGTCTTAGCCAGCCCGGGAACGCCTACCATTAGGCAGTGTGCGCGACAGAATATCGCGATAAGCATTTCTTCAATAACAGCCTCTTGACCTACAATGACCTTGTGCATTTCGTCAATAAGCTCGCGCCGTGCTGTGCGCAGCGATTCTATCGCGGCAAGTTCGTTGCTTGAAAGGTCAACCATCGAAAAGCCTCCTCAAGTTATAGGGAGTATTGTACATGTTCGTGCTGTTATTGCCAACTGCTCAAGTTAGAGCGGACAAAGTTGAAAAGTGATGCGAATTGCGCGATTAGTTTTGGCATTTCTGACAATGGCATTGAGTTTGCGCCATCGGATAGGGCTGCCGCTGGGTTCGGGTGAGTTTCGAGAAACAGCGCATCGCAGCCCGCCGCAATCGCCGAACGGCAGAGCAGGGGGACCATTGCAGGATCGCCGCCCGAGCGATCACCAAGCGCACTTGGCTTCTGCACACTGTGTGTTCCATCAAAGACAACCGGCCAGCCGGTCGCCTTCATAACAGATATTGATCGCATATCAACAACAAGGTCACCGTAGCCGAATGTTGTGCCCCGTTCGGTAAGAAGAATATCGCTGCAACCAGATGACTGCACCTTGCTTGCCGCTGCCTTCATCGCGTCTGGGGAGAGAAACTGTCCCTTTTTAATATTAACAGCCTTACCAGTTGCTCCTGCCGCAATAAGAAGGTCTGTCTGGCGGCATAGAAATGCGGGAATCTGGATAATATCAACAACCTCAGCAACCTCAGTCGCTTGATGGCTTTCGTGTATGTCTGTTAAAACGCGGACACCGACATGCTTCCTTACCGCTGCCAGTATTGCAAGCCCTTCTTGCATGCCTGGTCCTCTAAACGACGAGCCTGATGTGCGATTTGCCTTATCGTATGATGCCTTAAACACATAATCAACGCCCGTTTGCTCGCAGATCGCTTTCATGCGCTCTGCAATTGTCAGGCACATATCGCGTGATTCAACCACGCACGGCCCAGAAATGACAAGCAGTCTATTTTGAACAACACTCATCTGCGCCGCCTTTGTTCTTTGGTCTTAGAAACGCACACTTTCGCTTGGAAAGCTCGATAGATACTGGCAGATAGCCGCGTGCTTCGCCGTCAACCTGCACTGGCACTGGGTCTGATGATTCAGCCTTCAGCGTTTTGAAAGTCGTCACATAGGCATCGCCTGCCTTTGTGATTCTGCCAAGTGCGGCAGCAAGCCCGTATCTTATATACGAAAGGAAATCGAACGATCGAAGAGCAATAAGGTTAAACCTGCCGTCTGTGGGATCGGCTGCGGGGTCAATGATAAAGCCACCTGCATATCTCTTGGTGTTTATCGCAAGAAAGTATGAAAACTCGCCTTCTAAAGGTATGCCGTCAACCTCAATTCTGATTGGCTTTGCCTCGAATTGCATGAATGTCTCAACCGCGGGGCGGATGTATGCAAGTCGCGAACTTATGGTCCCACTTCGCGCAGCAGAGAGTCTTCTCACAGTTTCTGCGTCAAACCCAGCACTTAACGAGAATATGATCGCGTTGTTATCCCAATATCCGAGATCCCATTTTTCAACTGTGCCGTTGTTTAGAACCTCTGATGCACTGACAGCGTTTAAAGGCATTAAAAGCTCACGCGCGATGACATTGGCAGTGCCAACCGGCAATACAAGGATGGGTATTTCGTCGCTTATAAGACCTTGCTGTGCAACGCTTACGGTTCCATCGCCTCCCAACACAGCGACAATATCTCCTGATTGCGCTGATGCCGCAAGCGAACGGGTATGCTCAATGCTTTCGCTTATGTGCTTTTCGACAGAATGCCCAGATGCGACCATTCGGTCGTACACTTTGGGTGCAAGCTCAAGCGATCGGCCATTTCCCGATACAGGGTTGACGATGAGTATTACTTTCGCCATCTATGCGATACTAACCCTCTTACCCGAATATGGGTAACTTCTGTGTGGATATGTTGATGTTAACTGCACAACTATTGTGACAAACTATAACCTAATAGTCGAGTTCGTCAACAAAACGGGCACGGAACAGTGTCCGTGCCCGCACAAAAGGCATCCAACTCCGGCAGAGTCGTTTATCTCTTTTCGACTGCCTTTATATGACCAAGCGCGGTCAACATATAGGCCGTTGTTAGTATCGGGTTGCCCTCTTGCCAGCGGTCTTCCTGATCATTTATCCATGTGCCATCGGCTTTCTGTTTTTCGAGAATCTTTGCCTTAAGATCAGCGACAACAGGCTTGCCATCCGGCAGAGTCTTCAGATTGCCAGCATCAAGCGCCTTTGCGATTGTAAGCAGATAATAGTAATAGCCCTGCATCTTCTTGGGTAGCCCAGGATTCTGTTCAAAGGTGTAGTTGTTCTGAATCCATTCGAGGGCTGATTTGGCGCGGGGGTCGTCTTTGGAAATATAGCAATATATGAAGCCAAGAAAGCCCGCATAAGTCATCGAGCCATAGGAGCGAAGCGTCCTTCCCTGCTCACCGGGTATAATCTCGCCACGAGAATCGCCAGGAGCATAGAAGAAACCGCCGTCATTCGTCAGTATAACATCGAGCGGCATGTCGTTTGATTCGCTTCTGTTCTGGCAGCGCGACACGAATAATGCTGCATTCTTAAATACTTCAGAGTCCTCTGGAACTCCTGCCGCCCTAAGTGCCTCGAGCGCGAATATTGTTGTGGACATGTTCGGTGGTTTCTGCTCGTCGTTGTAGGTGATGCCGCCGACATAGTGAGGTTCTTTTGTGCGTTCTTCACCCGGGCGAAATTGTATGCGTATCAGATAGTCCTTTGCTTTTGCGATTTGGGGGGCATATTTAACTGGGTCAAGTTCAACAAGGGCGACAATCGAGATCGCCGTTACATAGGATTGCATGGACTGAAGGAAAATAGACCCATCATCCTTCTGATATGACAGCAATAAATCAACAGCCTTTTGCATCCAAGGATTGCCGTTGAGCTTGATTCCGTTCTTTGCAAGGCTCTTTAACACAAGTGCTGTTATGCCCGGGTCGCTTTTGGGCATGCCAGGGACACTCCAGCCGCCATCTTCATTCTGGCTCTTTTTAAGATAGTCGGCGGCTTTTGTTACCGCTGCTTCGGTCGGGTCTGCAATGAACGCAGAAGGCGGGGGTGTTGGCTTCGGTTCAACGGTAGGAGCCGGTTTCGGCTTGCTTGTTGAAAGGTAGTACACGGTGAATCCGATGATCAGAATCAACACGACAAACAGCACTGACAGTTTTTTCATGCTCACTCCTCGTAGGTTTATAAGACTCATCGCGTTAACATGGTGACCTGACAAAAACGCCTCGTCATCCCCCCGTAAGAGTCAAGCTCACCATAATTGCGCGAATCTGCTCTCATATTCGCACGATTCAGAAAAAGTTCATTTTTTACGCTTTTTTTTGTAAACAAGGTTGACAGTATCGTTTGGTTTCAAGCCGAACAGTTCGGCTTCCTTATCAACCGATTCAACGCGGATCGGCTTTTCTTCAGGTTTAGTTGCCGATTCGGCTGGTTTTGCAATCCTTACTAATCCCATCATCTCGGTCAGTTCCTTTGTAGAGATCGGTTTGCATTTACATGCCAGAACCGTGGCGAGTATTTCACGGTCATTTGTGACGACCGAGCACTTCAAGCCATCCCGAAGCTCTGTTCTTATGTAGTCGTCAGCGCTCTTTGCATAGATTATCGAAAGAGGGGGATGTTGCTTATCACAATTCGAGCCGCATCTCGAATCGAAGACCACAGTGATTTGCATGTGTTTGTTTGCCGCTAAACGGGCAAGATCTTTGAGAAGACCTTCACGGGCGATTTCAAGCCCGCCTTTTTTCACAGCATCTCCAAACTGGGTCAGCAGAAGGTTGTATCCGTCAATGAGTATTAGCATTTGTTCCCTCTATTTCACTAACTCCCGGGCAAGGAGTGCGGCACCCAGAAAACCAGCGTTATTGCCAAGCTTCGCGCCTGAAATAATTAGACCTTTCCGCATAGTTGGCATAGTGTGTTCTATCGTCTTTTCCCTTATCCGTTCGATAAGGCTCTCTCCCACCAATGAAACACCCCCGCCAATCACAATACAGTCGGGGTTGAGTGTGGTCGCCACTCCACCCAATGCAAAGCCAATATAATCCCCAATTCTGCCAACCGCTAAAACAGCAGGTTGTATGCCGTTCACCGCATCATTCACAATACTCCGAACCTCAACTGTCTTTGACGAGTTTGTAAGCTCAGAATAAATCCTCTGCAGTGCGCGCGAATTTGCGACTGTCTCAAGGCAACCGTGTTTTCCGCATGCGCATAATAGGCCGTTTTGCTCGACGGTGATATGCCCTATTTCGGATGCGCTACCGTGCGCTCCGTGTATGATACGACCATCTGCGACTATTCCCCCGCCAATGCCAGTGCCAATTGTGACCATTACTGTCATGCGCGATCCCATGGCCGCACCAAGGAGGTTTTCACCATAGGCGGCTGCATTTGCGTCGTTTTCAACGATCACAGGCACACCGAAGATATCCCGCGCTTTTTCGTATATCGGAAAATTCGACCAACCAGGGAGGTTTGGCACTGCGCGCAATATGCCTGCATCAATATCAAGCGGACCGGGCACTGCAAGACCAACGGCAACGATTTTTTCGCCGTCTGCAAGCTGTTTAAGCGTATTTTTAAGGGCAAGTAGGGATGAGATTGGATCTTGTATGTTGACAGGTACTTCGGCTGTTGATACTATCGTGCCCTTAAGGTCCGTCGCGCCGACCTTTATCGAAGACCCGCCAACATCAATGCCAATAAGTACAGCCACTAAACACCGTTATCGAGTTCAAGTTCTTGCTTTAGCTCCTGACGGCGATTCAGATCGTAGTAATAACCGCGCTTTTCGATTAGTTCTTCGTGCGTGCCTATCTCTGCAATACGCCCGCGGTTCAGCACAACGATAAAATCTGCGTCTTTAACAGATGATACTCTGTGCGAGATGATAAGGCAAGTGCGACCGCGTCGAACCTTGCGAAGATTGGCAAGTATCTCTTCTTCTGTATTTGTGTCAACGCTTGAAAGCGCATCGTCGAGAATCAGAATCGGAGGATCAATCGCAATTGCGCGCGCGATAGTAGCCCTTTGTTTTTGCCCGCCTGATATATTTACACCCCGTTCACCGAGCATGGTGTCGTACTTCGCGGGAAACTCGTCTATTTCCTTATGCAGGCCGCTCATCATCGCAGCCTCAATTATCTTTGCGCGTGCGGCTGATTCTGTGCCGAACGCGATATTCTCAGCTATCGTTTCTGAGAAGAGGAGGGGTTCTTGGGTAACAAATCCAATGCCGCCCCGCAAAGTCTCTAATGGGATATCGTAGATGTCTCGTCCGTCAATAAACAGCGAGCCCTTGGGTGGATTGTACAACCTTGGAAGCAGAGAGACTATGGTTGATTTTCCTGATCCCGTTCTGCCGACAAGCGCAACGGTCTTGCCTTGTGGTATCTTCAGGCTCACATCATGCAACACCGGCTCTTCGCCATACCCGAAGGTTAAATTTCTAAACTCAATATCACCCTTTATCTCCTTGATGCTGGGGTCTGCTGATGTGTCGTCGAATATCTCAGGTTTTGTATCTAAGATTTCCTGCAATCTCTCCATTGAGACGAGACCTCTCTGATACAAGTTGATACCCCAGCCAAGATATGCCATCGGCATTACTACCCACATAAGGTAGAAATTGACCTTGACAAAGTCCTTTAGTGGAAAGCTGCCTCCGATCACTTCAGAACCGCCGACGAGCAGAAATATAAGCTGTGTTAATATGGCCGCAGACATCACAAGCGCCATGAAATAACCGCGTGACTTCGACAATTTTATGTTGATGCGGACATTTTCGTCGGAGAGGTTTTCAAACTTCCTTGTTGCAACATCGGCCTTATGAAACGACTTGATGACCCGTGCTCCGCTATAGGTCTCCTGCACCTCGGCTGAAAGCACAGCGGCGTGGTCTTGAACCGCACGCGAATCGCGCGAGATCCTCTTGATGAACTTCGTCGCAAAAAACGAGATGAATGGCAAGGGGATCAGAATAAACAGGGTCAGTTTGTAGTTGAGGTAAAACAGTATCGGCAGGGCTGTGAGCTCAATCGCAATCACATCAACCACGATGACAAGTCCCATTGAAAGGAACATGCGTATCATTTCGATATCGTACGATGCACGCGAGATAAGATCTCCGATCTTCGCCTCATCGTAGAAGCGGGGAGACATTTTGAGCAAGTGGCTGAAGAATGTGTCGCGCAAGTCATACTCGATAAAACGCGAGGTGTCAAAAGAGATACGCCGCCATAGGTAGCGGAAGATAGCGAGCAACAATCCTGATGCCACGAATAAGACTATCAGATGGACAATGTGTGACTTAAAAACAGAGATGTCAGAGTAATAGGGGTCGCCGGATAACTTGCTTTCTATGACGCCGATTGCATCGCCGAATATCCAAGTAGGTGCGAGAGCAACAACATCTGTCATGGCAACCGCAGCGCAACCAGCAACGATCCACCAGAAGTACTTCTTTAGGTATATCTTGAACAGGCCGACGCCTTTGATGTTCTCCTCCTATTGGCTTTCAATATGTCAGGACGACTTCAACATGCCGACAAGCTCTAAGAATTCCCTGTTATACAATCCCATCAACTTTATGCTCCATGTGATGCCGGTGCTCATTATCTTGCCAAAGATTGGAAGATTTATGAATATGATAAGAATGATGAAGCCGTACACCCCTATACCGGTGTATGCCCTTCGTATGTCAGGAGGCAAGGTGTACTTGAAGACATGCGACCCGTCAAGTGGCGGTATAGGGATCAGGTTGAATATCATTAGGGCAATATTGATAAGAAGACCATAGAAGGCTACCTTCGCAGCGATATCGCCCCCGAATCCTATCTCGTGCTTGTGCATGTACACTAATAGGTGACAGATTGCGCCGAAAAACAGCGCAAGAAAGAAGTTGACCGTGACACCCGCAAGCGAAACGATGATGTCGTCAGCGACCGGTCTGCGGAAGTTGCGCGGATTTACGGGCACAGGCTTCGCCCCACCGAAGATGAAGCCCGCGAAAAAATACAGCATTATTGGCACGATTATTGTCATAACAGGGTCAATATGACGAATTGGGTTAAGCGACAGCCTACCGAGCATAAATGCGGTGGGATCGCCAGCCCTGTATGCGGCAAAGCCATGAGCAATTTCGTGTAACACAACTGAATACACAAATATAGCAAAGACTGAGCCT
Source organism: uncultured Planctomycetota bacterium (assembly GCA_964571525.1). Classification (GTDB taxonomy): domain Bacteria; phylum Planctomycetota; class B143-G9; order B143-G9; family B143-G9; genus CAZNBY01. The sequence goes on along the minus strand of CAZNBY010000011.1, from coordinate 7,744 downwards.
AAGAATATGATCTGGGGTGTTTCCATAGAATAGTCAACCGGAAAATGTGAATGCAGGGGAACTGCGCCCCGACTTTAATCGCAGTGCCGTCGTGCTGTTACAACGGGAGTGCTACTGCAGAAACGATAGCTCTTCTTCGATTATCTGCCTTACAAGTTCGAATTCGATAGCCCAAACCTTGTCGTCTTGCGAAAAACTTTCATGTATGCTCTTCCACGCATCGAAAAATTCGGCACGGTTCGCATAGCCTTCAAGACGGGCGTCATCATCTGTCAACTCTGCAAGGGTATGTTCGAATATGCGCGTTATCTTCAGCGATGCAAAAGGGCGGTCAATATCTTCGACCATGCGGACCGCCGTGATTACTTCGCCAACAGACCATGGGCAAGGCACATTGATGCGGGTGTAGCGCTTTTCGCCCGCTAATATCTTGCGCACCTGCCGTTCCGCAAATCGGATCATGTGCCCTCCTTCTTTACGATTATTGTACTGCCTTAGCTTCGTTTGAGCAATCAAAGAAGCTGCGGCAATACCTTAACAGATAGTTTAACAAGTTTGTCGAGTTTGTCGCGCTGTTCGTTCAACTGACTTTCTCTGCGTCCTTCTTCGGTCGTAAATTGCCGTTAAATGCCGATTTCTGTGCCATTTGCAATGCGAAAACTCGTTTTTAGATATTATCGCGTATAATACCCTTATCGGGTGTACATCCCGAGTCGCAACTGTGTTACTCGAATCCTTTACGGCAGGTCTTTATGTGCGCCAAGTCAATCGAAGGTGATCTATCAAGAAGGTTGATTTCAAGCACCTTCTTTGTCGAGACAGGCATCAACATCTCGTTGATGTTCTGCCTCGATACACTTATGGTTGACACTTATTCGCTGACAGGTTCATACAAGCAGGAAGCTGCGACACATTTTCGCAATCTGCTCACTTCAAATGAGGTTGCGGAGGGTGTCGCTGATCGCGTTGTCGAATTCTTCTCTTCCACATACAAGGATAGCCCTCTGCATTTGGAGAGCATTCTCGCTCTTCTTGACAGCGCGTTGTCCTTTGACATTGCCTTCTTCTTCACTATCCTCGACCCTGAAAAACGGGATGCCATTCGCAATAAATGCATCGAACTTGTCCCGCGCTATCGAGGCATCCTTTCAGAAGCTGACGCGACGAAGCTTGTCGGCAAAATGCTTGATTTTGCTGAAGAAAGAGTATTCAGCGACAAACGATTTGCCGTGCTGCTTCCCGACGACAAGCTCGCAGAGCTTGACGCTGATTTTAAAGAGTACTTGCGCAAATACCGTGATTCATCCAGCGAGGAAATCCAAGAACAGAAGGTTCGCTATAATATCGCCGCTCAGGGTGGTCCGCATGTCGCGATGCCTCAGGAGATTTCCGAAGAACACTTTCGCGATTGGCGCTCATTCTGTCGCTTTCACTACCTTTCTAACAGGTTTTCTATCTTTCCCGAACTTCGCGAGCACGAAGTTGTAAGCCTTGCAACTCAAGAATCCCTCTTTATCCCCCGTCCCGCACTTATTAACAGGGCGCAGGAGAACAAGCAACTGCGCCTGTTCGATGGAATCAGGTATTTTAGAGACAGGCTTAAAAGAACAATGCCGAAGTGCATGAACCTTTACGGCCCGAAGGGGAGGGGGCTTTCGGTTTTTGCTCGAATGTTGACTATACAAATGGCTTCCTCTTATTCGCGCGGCCACTCGAAGCAGTTCCCCATATACATAGATCTCGCTGGTCGAACCGCAAAAGATCTGATTATAACATCCATTATTGATGGTGAAATCCTGCGCGATGTGGACGAGCTTACAAGCAGTTGGCAGATGGCGGGGACGGTCATCATATTCGATAATTTCGATAAGGTCTTGTTCAAAAGCGATCAAGAGCGTGATAGATTCCTATCTTCGTTCGCTGATATGGCGTTGCTTTTGCGCAAGGGCGGGGTTGTCATAGTTACTAACGAGCCTGTTCAATCAGTTACAACTGGTATCGAGCTTGAGACAATTACCCTTGAACCCTTTGATACAAACAACATTGAAGATTGGTTTAAGAGCTGGAGCGCTGCGTTGAAGAAAGGCGCGCTCGATCCTAACAGCCTTTCTGCTGAGATGCTGTATCTTTTTAGAGAGCCTGAGAATCTCTGGATGGCAATGCAGCACGGTTGGGACGAGCTTAGAAAAGTCCCTTCGCAAACGATACCAGAATTTGCATCGAACATCGTATCAAACATGGTTGATGAGGCCGCTAAGTACCTGTTGCTTGGCGAGCGCAAGTCGGTGGATCCAGATAGAATACATCAGTTTGTAAAGGAGCTTGCGTGGACCTGCTATGTGAGGGGATCCGCAATTCCTCAGGCGGATATAAACGAGCTTTGCGATCGTTTTAGCTTAGACATTCGCGCTGAATCGTTTATACGGTTAAGTTCTATTCGTATCTTCGATGTAAAGGGTAACAGCAGCGCGATGACCCTTGCGACACATTGGGGCTTTCTGCGCAATTACCTGATCGCAAGCAGATTCTTAGAGAATGTTGATAAAAAAGAGCTGTTGCTGCTGCTTGGCAAGCGCTATTCAGATGCTATTTTCCTAATGATTACTGGCCTTATCGCCAAACGCTTTGAGCAGTATGAGGCTTTGTTGGGCATTAACGAGTTGAAGCGTCTGCGCGACACACTGTGGAATTGGTACAGCTATTCAGCGGTCGTGGTTATGCCGCAGCGTTCGACAAAGGTCGGCATTGTGATTTCAGACTTCGACCTTTTTGCAGATTTCAGGTTGTTCTGCCTGCTTCTTGTCGCAGAGCTTACCCGCATGATCAAGGACGAAAGACCTCTGACGCTTAACAACCCCAAGGCAATTTCATATTTAATCAAATCACTGCAGAGCAATCCAGCCTCCGACCGTATAGATTTCAAAAAGTACCTTGCGAATTCCAACCTGCGTGGCGTTGTGTTCGAGGATATTGACCTTGAAAACGCGAATTTCTCGAATTGCAGGCTGAATGAAGCGAGATTCCTGCGATGCAATATGACAGGGGTTGATCTGCAGTTTTCCTCTATTGTCGGAGGTAACTTCGATAACTGCTCGATGAACTCTGTTAATGTGTCAAACGCCGACCTGACTGGGTGCAGAATACGATATTGCGACCTATCAGGCTCTCTGCTGCGCGAGACCAAGATAGACGCTTCATCCTTTGTGTATGTTTCGCTTAATCGCGCTGTGCTTGTCGGCATCAATATGACCAAATCGAACTGCAATATGACGAATTTTGAGGGAGCGAACCTTATCGGTGGTAAATTCGACAGGTCAGGATTCGAACGGGTTGATTTCTCTGGCGCAAAGCTTGTTGCCGCAAATTTCTCCAATTGCGAGCTTGTGCTCTGTACATTTAAGCAAACGAACTTAATGCTTGCGGTGTTCTCCGGTTCAAAACTTCACAATGTCACATTGGTCAGTTGTGATGCGGCGGGCATACTTGCGAACACTACCGAATTCGTTGAGCTTATCAGTCAAGCAACTACCTTCGAGGAGTGTGACATAACACGATCGAACCTTACAGAGGCCCGCTTGAGAAAGTCAGATTTCACATCAGCAGATTTGACAGGCTCTAAGTTCGACAATGCTGATTTGCGCGAATCTGTTTTCAACGACGCTTCGATTGCAATGACCAACATGATTGGCGTTGCGTTTCATGATTCAAAGGGGCTTGATCTTATTCGTGCCGCCGAAGGAGCAGATGTAACGAATGCGACCGGAATTGACCTTAAGGGTCGCATGGCACTAAAAAAGCTTGGTGCAAAAGACCTGACTCGCCCGACTGCTTACGGTTAGCGCATTACTTCAATTATCCACTGGCCTCAGTCTACAAAAAACGCTCGTGCCATAACTGAACAGGCAAAAATCGCCGGTATATTGAGCTTTGTAGCAAGCTCCCTAACCTTATCGCTTTCGCTTCCCGGATTGAAATAGACTTCAGGTGCTCCAACCGCAGCTATCTGCTCGACCAGCTTCTCTGTTACAGTGGGGGGCGTATAGACAGTGATAATATCAGGTTTGGCGGGCAAAGCCGCTAAGTTAGGCAGGCATTTGACTCCCTCGACCTCGGTAAGGTTGGGATTGACGGGGAACACCTCGTATCCCGCCGCCAAAAAGCCCCTTAGCGCACGGTTGCCGTATTTTGTCCTGTCATTCGATGCGCCTACTATTGCGATTTTTATCCGATCACCATTATCTTCTGTCATTTCAACCTCTCTTCTTTCATCATTGTAACACACATCGCTGATACCGGCAAAGAAAAGCGGGCGCATTGGCGCGCCCGCTTGATTTGATCTGATGGCTGATAATCAGCCAAAAGTAACACTGCTTAGTCTTCTTTAGAGGTATTGAAATACCAGTCTGCGATTTCCTCTCCAGCCTCTTTCTTGTACTTCACAACAACGCGATAACGCGATTTCGGCTTAAGTGGATTGAGCGGAATCAACGCGATGATACCAGCATTGTCTTTGTAGTACTCGGTTGCCGGCTTGTTGGGCGATGATACTGCTATTTGCTCTGGTGTCTCCTTGCCCTTTGCCACGCTGAACAGCTTCGCATCAATTACATCAGCCGCGTTGCCTCCGAAATCCCAAGAGAGGGTGATTGCAAAGCCACAGCCGGTCTCGCCGGGACGGGGATCTGGCATTACTGTTGCGTTGGCGGCTGACCGGTAGTAGTCATAATATGGAATTGTCTGCTCGGGACCGGGAATGCAAATTGGGTACTGGTATTCGATTACCTTATCAACCGCTGTGTTGTTGTTGAATACCGAGATTGGATCGAAAAATCCTATGCCGATAAGGTTCAGGTTGCCGCGTATGAAGTATGTGCGGTAAAAGATGTGTCCATACATAACATTCACAGCTTCCTTAACCGAGCCGAAGTAATAGTAAAGGCTTGAGGATGCAATCTTTGCGCCTTCATCGGTGTATCCATCCTTGCCCTGATTTTCGACATACGGTGTATCAATGTTACCGCCACCATTCTTTGCCACATAAGCTGCGTGTGCACGGCAGGCCGCCGAGACTTTTTCGTCTATAAGCAGTGGATGCAACCCTGCGCGGACGCGGAACCAGTTTATATGCTTAAGAGCCTCAACTTCCTCCTTCGGATACTTAATTGTGTCATAGTCCATATTGTAGCCATCTGGGTCTTTCATTATTGTGATCATCTTGTCATCATACCAGAACTTCTGGCCAGAGTAGGGCAACACTGCCTGCGAATCAGGATAGATTAAGCCATCCGCTTCAGGCACAAAGTATTCCCCGTCACAGTTGAGATCAAAGCTGAATACAAATACCTTGTTCAGGCGCAGCTTAAGCAGCGTTGCGTTCCAAAACTTCCATGCTCCACCAGTAAAAGCAAGACCGATGGTGTGGTTCTTACCATCCTGAGTAAATGGGAAGAAGCTTGGTCCATCCTCGGCTTTGAAAGCTTTCTTCACGGCCCCGTGGGAAACCTCTATCTTCTTCTCATCGCCGGTATAGGGTATCTCTAAGCCGCAGAAGATCAGCACTCCGCCCATTGCTTTTCGAAGAGGGTCTTTCCATTGTGCGACCGGCATGTAGTCCATAACGACAGGATCGGCGTGGATCAAGTCGTCGTCAGCAGGGCCAGGTGGTGGTGTTTTTTTCTTCTCTGCGCCTGCATCAAGCGCAACAAACAGACAGAACACAGATACAAGCAGAAGCAGTGCGTACTTTTTCATCGTCGCTCCTTGAATTGTTGGTTAGGGGCGGCAAAACGACTATAATTATCGCGATAATGCATCGCGAAGTCAACAACAATTCGGGCGGTCGCTGACCGCTTGTTCTCGTTTGCAGAGGCGAAGTGATGAACGAGCCTTTTACTCATTGTACACCCGAAATTTGCAGCAACCAAATCAAAAACGAACAACCTGCTGAAAAGACTGGGTCGGCTACAGTTTTGACGGTCTTCGTCGTTCTGTTTGCCATAATTTTCACTGCAGCAAACTTCGTTGCCCTGTACTACCTATTTCCTGTGTACATATTGATGTCACTTATCGCTTTTGTTGTGTACTCGATTCGCTTATTCAAGCATATTGCGAGAAGATTCAACACGCCGACTAAGGTCTTGCGCAGGTTGAGGCGGGGCGAGATTTCGGCAAAACAGGCGATTCAGGAGATTAAAAGATGCCGCCGCACCTGATGGTCCTACGAATATCGCGTCTTCCCGACCTGTATCTTCCTCTCGTCGGTGTGTGGATAGTGCTGTTTCTTCTTGCTGTTGTCTTGCTTCCGCTCGTTCTGGTTATATGGTGTATACTTCGAATAAAGAACAAACACGCGAAGATGCGTGGGCCAGTTGGCCTGTTCTCCTATGCTGTTCGGGTTCTTTGCGAATTACGGGGTTCTTCCTTCTCCCTTTCACATGGCGATCGGATATTCCGCATCGCGCTTTATTAGGAGGCGATATGTCACATTCAGACAACTCAGAAAAGCTGAACATCATCAACATGGCTATCGAAAAAAAGGTAACGCCGGAAGAGGCACTTGGCCTCCTCGACGCGTTAAACAAGCGCACTGCAGCACCAAAGCTAACAAAGAAGTTTCTCAAAGTCCTTGTGGACTCTAAAGAAGCCAAGGTTGATGTCAAGGTGCCTCTTGCGCTTATCTCGGCAGGCATAAATGTCGGCTCGTTTCTCCCCGACAAAGTTCGTCAGAACATTGAGGGCAAGATGCAGGGCTTCGACATGGGGCAGATGAGCGAAGAGCTTGTTGTCGCGCTTCAAGACCTTGAGGTCAATGTTGATGCCCCAGAAGCGAAGGTTAAGGTCTTCTGCGAGTAACGCGCAGATTATACCGTTACCACTTATTGTTTCGTGGGCAGACCCGCGCGGTCTGCCCACAGCATAAATGTCCCTAACTGGCTGGTCTAAGCCCGATTTGCCCATGCAAGTTCGGGTCACTATAGAGACTTGGTCATAGTCTTCCCATCGGCATTTAGATCTGCAAGATGCATGTCTAAGAGATCCCGTCTTGAAGCCGCTTTCCGAAATAGCGATTCGTTTTTTTAGAACCTCAACAGCAAGAGACAGCTCGCCGATCTTGGCGTGAGCGTCCTTTAGTTTTGCCTCATACTGGGTCTGAATGTCGCGTGGGCAAGCGCGAAGCCCCTCAGTACCAGCACTGACAAAATCAGCAATCCAGCCCTCTACTTCAAGGACGGTCAGACCGTAGGTTCGGGATACCTCACTCGGGGTAGTCCTGCCCTTAATGATCTCTATGACGACTGTGGCCTTGCGAGTGGCTGTCCAGCGCTTCGGATCATCCGGAAGTTCGTTGTTTTCGACCATTTGCTCCCCTTTCTTGCCTGCTTTCGAACTTCGTTTCGGCTACGCCTTCACTTCGTCCGAAAGCATTTCATAAGTAAAACTACCACATGTTCTTAAGAAGATGGGGACGCAATAGCAACATATAGTTGGGTAGTTTCAAGATCGAATTCGCTTTCAATATACTGTCCGCAAACTGATAAAAGATATTATGTGTGTGCAAATAATCTATATGAAGATATCTCTGATGATGAAACAGATATAGATATGGACGGTGTTGTATGCGATCGTGTATATGTCATTAGCAAGAAGCATGAAATGTATGTTCAAATTGATGAGAGCTTGTTTGAATTACCTATTCTTGATTTCAGAGAGAATCTTGTGGCATATAGAAAATCACCATCAGAGA
>CAZNBY010000010.1:0-72360 GCA_964571525.1 uncultured Planctomycetota bacterium | reverse complement strand
TGGCTCGTGCGGTAGATCGAAAAACCATCTGTACCACCAACCTTTACCATGTTGCTGGTGCCGGTTGTGGGTATCGAGCCTGTCCCGATCCAGCCCGAGCACATATACTGGCGTTCTACTGTCTCGCCAGCAACGATTATTGGGGCGGACGCAAGGACACGGTCACCGGCAAGCCAAACTGTCTCGCCAAGATAATCCGGTGTGCCACGGTCGCTGAAGACCCATAATTTGGGCTGAACTCCCTTTTTGGAAAAGGCGATGTTATCAAGGACAAGAGGATAACCTCCGCTTGATTTCATGCGGTATCTGAAATCCACAGTCTTTCCATTGCATACCGAGGGCACGTCAAGCTCATTAGTCTTAAATTGCGATGCAGACGGGTGTCCACCAGCAGTCCATCCTGTTGAGATTGTGTCAGGCTTCGCTATTTGGTGCGTATAGAGCGTTGTGAATTTCGAGTCGCTTGGCAATTTATACTCGACATACAACACATCGCCGCCATAACCGTAATCGCAGTATGCCCAGTCATAACTGAGCTTGCAGCCTGCAAGCGGTATGCTAATTTGCGCTGTCATATTAGCCTCACCAAGACCGCTACACTGGCCAATGTAGAACAAATTAAAGTTTGCGGCTTGAACCAAGGTGCTCCGCCCAAACCAACATGGGTAACCGTAGCTGGAACCATAAGTCCAACTTACGCAACGGGAATCGCTCACCTTCCAATCCGATTCCCAAGAAGTTGTGAATTCGTATTTCTTCGTTATCTCGGTTATCACTGGTTCATTGTCGTTGCCTGTTGTGAATGTCCCTGTATCAGATGCGTATGTGCTTGTGCCCTTAACTGCAAGAACGCGCCAGTTCAAAGGCTTGAAGCCAGGTAGACCGTTGACTGTGAAGGTGTAATCATTGACCACATAGCTGAAGATCAGGTCCAAACCTGTGAAGTTGGAACTGTGGGACCACTCGATTATGTAGTAGTCCGCTGGATCCATTACTTCCCATGTGAATACTGAATTGTCAACCGCTACATCCGCCTGCCCGGAGGAAGGAGAAACGAGAAGAGGAGTGTAGTTGGCAGCATAAGCCGCCGATGTGAAGCAGAAAATGACGAGGGAAAGGAGCAACCCCATGAAAAAGTGTTTAGAACAACGCAACGCACACCTCCGATAGTGTTCGATGCATACATTGTAAATAAAAAAAACAAAAATGCAAGCACATTTCTGTGCGTTGAAAAACAGCCAGTTAACGAAGCTGGCGGATGACATAGTTGTTCAGAACGAACAGCATGCTCCATTCGACAAACACGAGCAAGAAAGCAAGCGCACCGATTGCAATTGGCTTTTTTACACCGAATACGCCACGAATCAGAAGTATGTTGACGATGAAGTAAGAGGCAAACAACCCCAGAAAGACAAGCCCATTGAATACCGGTGGGAGCAGTAAAACAAGGGTAAAAGCGGCTCCGACCGTCAACGGGGCAAAGGTAGTTAACTCGATGCTGACAGCCTTTTCCTCGCTTGGTGCTGCTGCAAAGAAACCACACCATAACGCAGCGAGAAACATCGCGAAACCTGCTCCAAGGCCAATGCCGGTAAGGTATCGAACGAAATTTGTTGTCGAAAATCCCAAGAAATTCTCTGCAGCGACTTCGAGCGGCAGAAGGACAATGAGTAGGCCGGGCAGCCAGAGATCGCGCACAGTCAGTGACGGGTATTTTCCGCGACGAATAAGCAGAAAAGCGACGATTCCGAGCAAAAAGCCAAGGTAAATCCCGCTGCAACGTGCGCAAAGAATCGAGCAACCATCGCCATAAATGAGAAGTCTGTCGGGCAGATGATGGCAAAACGAGTTCAGAAGCGCGTCTTTGTCCGGCATCAGTCCTCGATCACCACCGGGTCGTCAATTGCTATGTAGTCATATAACTCTTCCACATCCCCGTTGTGCATGCGAATACAACCGGCAGAAGAAGCCTTGCCAATTGAGTCGTCGAGGCTTGTGCCGTGAATGCCATAGTGCGGTACATTAATGCCGATCCAGCGGGTGCCGAGAATGTTGCGCGGATCGCCGAAAGGTATCATCTCGCCATCCTTATACCATGTCGGATTTGTGTCCATCGAGGTAACTTTGTACTGCCCGATCGGTGTTTCATTTTCTACACCGCCCTTGCCAATACCGATTCTGTATGACTTTACGAACTTGTTGTTGAGCAAAAGGGTGAGAGTGAAGCCCGATTTGGAAATGCGAAGCGTCGCCCTGCCCTTCAGTATCTTCAATCGTTGATCAGGATGAATAACCTCAGACTTCAGGCGGTTGACGCGCATTATTCGGCTTACACTGACGCCGAACTTTCGCGCGATTTTTCCAAGACTGTCGCCATACACAACGGTATAAAACTCGGCCTCGCTGCACTCGGCGTGCGGAGAAAAAAGCACATATTCGTTAAGGGTGGTCAATTTGCTTTCAATACCCTTCTTTTCAGAACCTGATGAACGCAACCACAGCGCACAGTATATTTCTCGCAGGTCGTCCCATTTCGAGCGTTCTTGAGAAGCCTCAACATATTGTGCATAGAGCTTTGGTGCAATCAGTGCAGCGGTGGAAAGGGCAATTTCTGACGAAGAACCTGACAGCAGGCCAGCGCGAAAGTAAGCGAGCGTCTTCTCATACGCGCCAGAAGAAAAGCTCAACGCGGCAAGGCGATAATTGCAGTCAGACGCATATTGCGAATCGGGGTACTTTTCGAGTATGTTGTTATACGCTTCAGTCGCCTTTTCGTTCGCACCAAGTCCATCGTGGCAACGGGCGATATAGAACAAAATTTCGGGCGACTCATCAGGGCTTGCGGTAAGCAAACGGTCGCTAAGAGCCTTAATAGCAAGCTCGTATTGACCAGCAAAGTAAAGGTCAACACCCTTGCCAGATAGCCCCGAAAGCTCTGCACGGGCAGTGGCTCCAGCGTTGGTGTTTGGAAACTCGCGAATAATCCTTTCAAGTGTAGCACGATGCCTATCACCGCTCTTCATCTTCTTGTAAATTGAGGCAAGCAGAAGGAGGGCATCGGCGCGGGCAGAGACTGAGCCACTTTCAAGCGCAAGCTCTATTTCTGACGCGGCTTTTGTCAAAGCAGCACGGTCATCTGAGCTGAATGCGGCACGCCAGACGGAAAGCGAATCGGGCTTTCTGTCAGAGGGAATAGGGGTCGGGGTAGGAGACAAAATCTCCTCCTCGCGAGGCCAAAGGTAGATGCAGCTTATGACGACAAAGGCGACGGCAAGAAGCCATAGCGCAATGGTCGTCATCGAAGTACGCTTGCGGCGAATCATCTCACCTTCCTGATTAAAGGCGGTTGTCGCAATATGCATGGCATTATACTGCTATGCATGGTTTCGGGCAAGGAAATGCGAAAACCGCCTTTCGAGTTCAATAAGCGCCAGTTACTTTGCGGCAGCGATTGCGTTAGTAAGCGCAGGAACAACCTGCATCACATCACCGACGATGCCGTAGTCGGCAACCTTGAAAATCGGCGCTTCGGGGTCTTTGTTTATTGCGATGATAACACGAGACGCTGACATGCCAGCAAGGTGCTGTATGGCACCGGAAATACCGCACGCGAAATACACCTTCGGAGCGACGACCTTGCCGGTCTGACCAACCTGATCTGAATGTGGACGCCAACCTGAGTCAACTGCTGCGCGCGAGGCTCCGACGACGCCGTTAAGCGTGTTTGCAAGAGCCTCAAGCACCTTGAAGTTTTCAGGAGCCTTCATTCCGCGTCCGCCAGATACAATTATATCGGCCTCAGTTAGGTCCTGTTTGCTTGCTGATGAAGCGGTGAACTCGACGAGCTTTGCGCCACGCTTGGTAAATGGGACGGAGGCGAATTGCTTTGATTCTCCTGTTGAATCATTGCACACAGGCTTGAACATCTTTGGGCGTGTAGTAACCACAACCGGTTTGCAATTCGATGAGAAGAAACCGTTCAACTTTCCTCCGTACAAAGACCGCTTTGCAGTTACACTGTCGGCTTCGAGGCTGAGTTCGAGTACATCTGAAAGAAATGCAGCCTGCAAATTAACTGCAAGAATCGGTGCAATTTCCTTTCCCTGTGTTGTCGCGGCGAGCAGAATCAGATCGTAACCACCCGACTTAGCACATTCCGCCATTGCATGCGCCTCAAACTCTGGGCAGTATGAGCTCGGGCGAGGCATAGCGAACAATGTTGATGCGCCGTAAGAAAAGACATCAGATGCGCCGGTAAAGTCGCCGATTACCAATGCACCTATATTTGAGCCGCAAAGGGTACGCGCCGCGCTTAACGCTTCAAGACTCGCTAAACGGGCTTTGTTGTTTCTATGTTCTATATAAACAAGTGCTTTCATTATGTTTCTCCTATGATTAGAAGAGCTTAACTTCATCGCGCAACACACGCACGAGTTCTGGAACGGCCTCTACTCCCTCGCCTAACACCCTTCCAGCCTTTCTTTGCGGCGGATAGGCAAGACCCTTAACCGTAATCTTTGGTTCAAACTTCTGCGCGGGTTGGGTTTCAATCTTCTTTGTCTTGGCTTTCAGCTTCGACTTGATGCTTGGGAAACGGGGCTCGTTTATACCCTTTTGCGTTGTGACCATGCAGGGCAGATCAGCCGAAAGTGTCTCTCCACCGCCCTCCACCTCGCGGCGAATAACAGCTTGATTGCCGTTTATATCGAGCTTTACCGCGTTATTAAGGCACGGCATCCCGAGCATCGCCGCCACTGCGGTAGCAACATAGCTTTGGTCAAGGTCAACCGAGGTGCGCCCAGCAAGCACAAGGTCGGGCGATTCGGCTTTTATTGCCTGAGCGAGAGCACAAGCAATACTCCAGGCATCGCGTCCCTTCTGGTCGTCAACAAGGTGTATTGCACGGTCTGCACCCATCTCAAGCGCGAGTCTAAGGTGCGAGGTTGCGTCGGCGGGACCAAGAGTCAGTGCGACAACCTGAGCGCCTGACTTCTCTTGTATGCGAACGGCCTCTTCTATTGCCATTTCGTCATAGGGTGACATGATCCACTCGACATCGGGAGCAATCGAGGCTCCGTCTGCAGCGACACGGATCGAGGCCGCAGTATCCGGCACTCTTTTGATCAGCACAACTATCTTCATTCAGTTCTCCTTTCAGACTTTCAATACGCAAACATTACTTGGATATTATACCGAACAAGTCGGCTTATTAACCGGCGAAAAATGCACTACAGCTTCAACACACTCCACCGCTCGTAGGCAAATTGCCTACAAACTGCGTGTCGAAACAGCATTGCGTTTCGGCGGCATTTTACCTTTAAGGCGACTGCGGACAAGTAAAAACCACAGAGGATTGCGTTTGCGCTTGTTCGGCAAAAGCCTACAAGCTCGTGCGCACCGCTAAAGAGCGGTTGTCGCGATTAGATTATCTGATATAATCAATGAGAATGAAGATCGGCGTTATAACAGACAACATAATCTCACGGCGCAATGCACAGAATACAATGCATGCACAAAGCCCCGCGGACATTGCTTGGCGCAGGGATGGGTCTGTTTGGATTGCGATCTTGCTTGTTGTCTTTGTGTTAGCATTGGGCATCTACGCGGTAATCAAGATATCAAAGAGGCAGTACGAAATTCGTTACGAAGACTCAATCGAGTTCATTGAGAAGGCCAAGGAAGCATCCACGCTTGATGCATGGCAACTTGCCGATCAGAAAGCACGAGCGACCGCAAACAGCTTTTTTAGGTTCTTCGCCGACATAAGTGAGGCAAAGAAGCGTGTTGCATATACTGATGAAGCGATGAAGGAGTTCATCATATACCGGGGTCTATTGCAAGATGCCCGATCAGCAAACAACGAAGCAATTAGACTTGGGGGATTTGACGCTTGGCGCAACGCATATCGCCGTGCAAAAGTCACATGTGAGAGCAAATACGCAACCTATGGGAACATAGATGAGGCAAAATCACTGCTTGACGGCGCATCCGCCCCATTCTTTGCCGCAGCAAAGCAACTGCTTGATGAAGCCGATACCGCGCTTAGAAACGCAGCTAATCAGGAACCGCGTTCGCTGACTCACGATTCATTCTCTGTGCCTGCGGCAAAAGCTCAGAAGGTTTTGGAAAGTGCTAATGCAAGGCAGTTTCACAGCCGTGCAAATGAGATTACAAGACATGCGGCGGCGGCATACGAGCATCTTGTTCAATATACCAACCTGCTTGACATTGCCGAGCGCACAAGAACAGAGGCGTTGCGGCAGAATACGCCGCAAATCTGGGTTAGGCTCTGGCAAGAGGCAAGGGATGCATCAGCGACAGGCTACAGCAGATATGGCAACACAAGTCGAGCCGGTCAATTGGCGTTAGAGGCGGAGGAATCGCTTTGGATGCTTTCAGCAAACTGGTTGAAAATTGCCCGAGATACCGGGGAGATGAGCGAACGCGAAAACGCTTATGACTATTGCCGTGAGGTGCTTGAGACTATGGTGGGGATGGAGATATCCCAGACATGGCGAAACAATGCATCGCGTGATCTTGCCGCGCTTCCAGATGAACGGAGCGAGTTCGATGTATACCGATCTCTGCTTCACAACGCTGAAGCAGCTAAACAAAGGGCAACAGCGGGTCGCGACGCAACTAAGTGGATTATGGCTGCTGATGCGGCACGATCGGCATCTGAGTGCAAATACTCACGATTCGGCAGTGTCAGCGATGCGATGAACTTATACGATATTGCAAAGGCAACAGCAGTATCTCTGCTTAACGAGTCGCTTGAGGCGATACAGCGCCAATTGGATGCAGCTAATGCCTCCATGGCTGGCATAGAACGGGTAAAAGCCTACGAAGAAGTATCAAACAATGCAAAGCAGCTTTACGATACGATTCCAGAATCCTATCGTGGACTTGTTGCGTCAGACGCTTCAGAGATTGCCAAAGAGGCTGACAGGGCGTTGCTATCTGGCATCGCATTCGGGTGGCATAAATCTGCGATAAGAGCTTTTGCCTTATCGAAGGGCAGATTTGCTGCATCAAGCTGTGCGGGATCGGAGAACGAGATACTTGTGTGGGACATTAATACGGGCAGGTGGATTGCGACTTTAAAGGCTCATACTGATTTTGTTACGAGCTTGGCATTTTCGCCTGACGGTGAATATCTTGTTTCCGGCGGTTGGGACGGCAGGATAATTGTCTGGCGGTCACTGTTGTGGAACAAGGAAATCGAGCTTATGGGGCACGACGACAAGGTAACTGCGCTTGCATTTTCGCAAGACGGCTCGCGTTTGGCGGCGGGATTATGGAAGGGAGGTCTTGCGCTGTGGAGGTTTTCGGGCTATCGCTTGTTATATGTTGTTGAACGGCATAAGAACGCGATTCTCTGCATCTCATTCTCGCCTAACGGTCGTCGGATTGCAACGGGCGGTGGCGACGAGATGATATTCGTAACCGACAAGGATACCGGCGAGGAAACGCGGAAAATCGCGGCACACAAGGCCGCGGTGTATGGTGTTTGCTATTCGTCGGACGGCGCGACTCTGGGTGCTGCGGGGCTTGATGGCATAGCAAGCTTTTGGGAAACCAACACATATAGCCTTGTAAAGTTTGTCCCTGCCAAGCAGCAGCTTTACAGCATTAGCTTTTTGTTTGAAGACAAAGTCTTCTGCTCACTTTGCGAGGATGGCGCAGTTCGATTTTGGGATATTGCATCTGAACACGAATTGCAGTCTTTTGGCAGCGGATCGAAATTTGGCGCACCGGCGTTGACAGGTGACGGCAAGTACTTACTATTTCCATGCCGCGACGGCAAGATCGCGATCCACATTGTCGAGCGCATTCCACAAAGTGTGAAGCGCTGAGAGGTTTTTGCGGGCTTTTTTCGGCATTTTTGCAAGAAATGGAGTGTTTTGTTCTCCGTTGACCGCGGTGACACAGCGGTCAGCATACGGACTGATGAACTGAGTCGTTTGTTTTAGTGACTCCGTCAACTTCAAAGAATGGTGGAACGCATGGCGATGAAGTATGCACCTAAAATACTATTATGTATAGTCTTTGCGATGACACTTTCGCTTCCACTCATCGCGGCAGAGGTTAGGCCTGGGCAATTGCAGGATGACATAGATAGGATGATGGCGCTAAGCGGTGGGAAGCTTATCCGAACAACACGCAGCCTTGCTGCTTATAAATCTCGATTATCTCCTTCAATTCCTCTTCGGTAATCTCGAAATACTCGGCCAAGCAAGCCATACACATCATCCGTTCAGTCTTCGGATGAATGAGCTTTTTGTTAAGTCCAATCTCATTCTTGGAAAGCTCCTCCTTGTTGCAGTAAGCACAGTTTTCGTGCTTTCCTCTGCTCATGCTTCAGTCTCGCGTATTGTGTACGCTGCGATGTACTTACCACCATATTCAAGAGGGTCAAGGGTCTGCAGTTGCTGCCGTATTACAGTCCGCATCTGCACGGCAGGTCGCAGGCAATACCGCTTAAACTCCATCTTGTCAATCGCATTAGGCTCAACAACATGGGGAAACAGCAACTTAAGGTAAGCCGTACACAGCCGCAAAACAGCTTCTGTGTCACGAGTGTCCGCACCGGAGGGAAATTCCACCAACTTTTCGACAACATGCCGGTATATCAGGGTTTCGGCTGGTTGACGCATCATATGCATAATCTCGGAAAAATACTCTGTGTTCAGTGCCCAACCATTTACCTTCAGATTCTCACTCATGCGCGGAATATCACGCCCCCGGATGAAACCGTGAAACCTGTCCAGCAATGCCGACTCGTGAAACACCTCCGGCAATCTTCTAAACATGTCTTTTGTTTCATTCATTTCTGACTGTGGAATGTTTCCCAGCAAGATTACTCCGGCTCCACCAATGATCCGGTTCTTACCGACTGTGATCTCTCCACTCTCCATATATGCTTTTAGCCCGCCCTGCATCTCGCTTGGGTCGTTGAAGTTGATTGACTGGATCTCGTCCAGAGCAACAAAGTCATTCATCGCTATCAAACCATGACTCTTCCCATTGATATCGCCGAACATCTTTGCTCGCGTCAGCGTACCCCCGCTGACCAACCAACCATATTTACCAACCCTACCAAACATATACGATTTCCCTGTGCCTTTTGGTGCAAGTTCGACCAGATTCAGGCGCGGCTCGATAAACGGAAGTAAGCGAGTAAGTACTGTGTGTTTCTGAATCCAGTCGTCATAACCCTCTGGATTGTAGTCAATCGCCCCCAGCAAGATGTCAACCCACTCCTCAATTGTGAAATGACGACGAGCTTCTCTGAAGGCATCTAAATCTACCATGTAAGGGCAGAAATTCTTGTATTCTAATAGCGTGAAGCATCCTCGCGGATTGTCGCTATCAGGACTGCGATATCCCAGCTGTACTAGCCCCCATCCCCCCGCAGTATTTATTACATCGTCTTTAATCCTGTTCCAAACATAATCCTCGATCAGCGTTTCCGAATGCCCCAGTCCTAACTCTGGGACCGAAAAAGTGAATTCGTTAGACCGTACGCTGAATTGGATCTCTATTTTTGCAAGAAACTTCTTAGTGCAACCCTCACTTCGCGCCGTCTCTTCCAATTTGAGCAAATCCTCTCGGCGAGGAATGATGTCGTATATATATCTCCTTAACGCTTCTGCATCATGGATTCTGCCGTCTGATTCGGCCTTCCGTTTCAGTATCCAATCCCGTAAGAACGACGGAATGGACGCCGCTGAGAACATTGCTACTATGTTCGGATCTTTGTAAACCGTCGTATCCGGAAATACTGCCCGTAATTTTATTGTATCGATCATGATTAATTGCCCTCGTCAGTACTATAAGTCGTAATCGTCTTTCTCGATAATCTGTGTAGATTTGCCATCAGTCTTCGCATTTGGCACAAACTGTCCTTTCCTCGAGAAAACCACAACCGGTACCAGTTGTTCCTCCAGCGTTGCTCCACCGTGTAGCTCAAAACCCTGTCCACCGCCCTTTTTGGGTAGCCGATTATAACCACGCACTACCCAATACTTACCATCCAATGTTTCCTCAAGTTCTGGAGGACATTTTTCTTGCGCCACACTCCTGCGATAACGCCAATCTGTTATATCAGCACCACTCTCACAATCAAGCGTAAGAGCTAACTTTGGTTCGGTTTGCCATGCTAACATTGCGAGCCGTGAACTCCCGTGGTCAGCAGTGACAAGCACTCGCGCAAATCGTACCAACCCGTCTGCTATGCGCGGTAAAATCTCACTACCAATCACTGCCAACACAGCAGCAAGATTTTCCTCTGGTTGCCTTGCTTCGTGTTCTTCTGCGCCTCTGTGCACGATGTTGTCGAAGCACTTGATGTCAGGTAAGCGTCGCGTTGGGTCTGGCCAATGGATCTTATTGAATGTCGTCGCTGTCGGTAAGTTCGCCTTGCAAACCGCTATCGAGTCAACGCCAATATTTCGTTGTTGAGACAGTTCCACCATCATCGGTAACCATTCAACACCCATAGCATCAATCACAAGCAACGCACACCCGTTGTCCGATGCATACTGTTGCACCATCGCGTCTCGCGACTGTACGGAAGTTGGAATAACCGCCCTCTGCGCCCTCTCGCAAGACTCCGGTGTTACGCGGCCAGTCATTTTCAGTTCTCGGTACTTCTTAAAATACTCCTCCAATACCTTGTCTGTGAAAATTCGGTTCGCGTTCAAATACGCAGCCACTTCTGGATACACATTCTTTACAGCGTTCGTCACAAATCCATCAAAGGAACAACGCCGCAGTAATTCCGCTCGCTCCACATCAGTCCCGCAATTCAACCATGGAGCAACTCTTGATGTAGATTCACCTGCGCAACGAGCTATGAACTGCCGTATATCCGTTTCAGACATCTTAACATCTGCTTCTTTTATTGCGTTCCTGCGTTCACAAGCATACGCGGCTGATTCGTCCAGCCATTCCGCTGCACTTGTTACATATGCGGAGCGGAAGTTATCAACAAGAACATCCTCTTGGTTTGCGACACGCTCAAGGTAACTTCCCTTTAATGAAATGTGCTTTAACAGCCAGAGCACCGCCTCGCATTCCACTCCCTTGCGTTCATTAAATACACGCAATACGCGCTTTACGACTTCACCTTCTGTGAAAAACAGCTTTTTGAGCGTTTCCAATAGAGTAATCTGCGCCCCTTCTTTGCCCTGTGCGCACATCCAACTCAGAGCATCTTCAGTCAATCCCGCATCTTGAACTCGATGAAACAAGCGAGCAAAATCCCGAATGCTAACAACCTGCTGAACCTCAGCACTGAGTCCAGCCAATTCCCGCCCTTTTGAGGTTACTACAATCCGCCGGTCAGAGCTGTCGTTCGGATGCTCCTCGGTGTATCGCAAATACATCTGAAATGTGTCACAGGTCTCAGGAATGAATGATGATAAATCTTCCCCTACCAACATCACTTCTGTGTGCCCAGCGGTTCTTGTTGTTTCTTCGGAGTTAGCATGTAACGTGACATGCTCTTCATCGATTTCAACCAGCTGCTTTCCGAGTCGGTAGCGCGGATTATCGAAAATACCCTTGAGTAGCAATCCAGTATTGTCATCACTTCGTAACAAGCAGATCGCTTCCCGTTCTGAATAGCAATCCACCCATTCACGCAAAGCGACAATTGCAGTTCGTTTGTTTTCATCGTTTAGCAACGCAAGATAGCCAGGCATCCCCAGCAATACAACAGCCTTTCCTCTTGCCTCCTGTACTGTCATCGCATCGCGCACTCGCATGAAGACTTCGTCAGGCATGGGGAGCCATGCGCTTTCCTTCACAATATCGCTCAAACGTAACTCTAAGTCGCCGCGTTCTTTGCAGAACAGTCGCAATTCCGTCCAACTCTCTCCCGGAGGCAAGGTCACCACTCGTGCCTTCGCGCTCGCAAGAGGATTTTTGATGTATAGAAAATATTCGCTCAGTGTCATTGCATCACTCCAGCACAGAAAATCCCACATCGGGGATTTGATCAATCAATTTCAAGAGCAGTGTCTTTGCCTCAGCATCGGAAAGCACCTTTACCTTTTCTGCAGCCTGCTTCCGCGCATGATTGTCATATCCCTGCTTGACGAATGCTTCGATTGCTTCGCGCAGACCTCCGTCCATAAGCCAGCGGCCTGGTGAGTCACCCAGTCTTCTTGACAACCAATCGCTAAGTTCTTCAACACGGAACTCAAGTTTGTGACATCGCGTAGGCAACACCCGTTTCAGGAATTTCTCCCCCGCCTCGGCCACACCCATAAAAGCGCCCTCTCTTTTGAGTTCGTCACGAATGAACTGTAAGCGTTCTGCTGACACCGCTCCCGGATTTGTAACCGCATCAACAATGCCCTTGGCATCGTCCAGACTCAAAATGAATTCGGGGGGTAATTTATATTTGCGGCTCCATTCGTTGGGCGACTTTGTGCCTGTGCATTCGCTCCATAGTGACGCCACCTGCGTGGAAACAAGCTTTCGGCTGTATTCCTCAATTCTAATGCGCCCATGTGCCTTAAAACTCACCTCGTCCGCTATTTCTGAATTCGGCGGAAAGGCAGTGTAAAGCTCACGGCCTTCCGCGCTCGCTTTCGGCCAGATCTCTTTGAAAATCTCATGCATCGCATCAAGTTGTCGCGCTTGTGCCACATCGAAAAAAATCTCGCGGATAACATCGGCTTGCTGTTTCAAAATCTCTTCAAAAGTCTTAACATCCTCACCAGACAAAGGCGACCTGTTGAGCAACTCAAAGAAGCGCAACAATGCTGGATGTTTTTTTACCCAAAACTCCGTAGGAACCTTGTTTTCGCTTAGTACAGCAGTGCGCAAACGTTTCAGCGCATCACTAAATATCATGTAGCTTGATGAACCAGCCAGCCCACGAATATGTTCGGTACAAAGCGTCTGTCTGTATACCTCCTCCAGAACTGATTCGACATCTGCGTTTTTCCACAACCAACCGCTCGTGGCTGCAAAACGATTCTTGACCGCCTTGCAATAGTCTTTCGACGAATCCCCCATGCGTTCCGCAGCAGCCTTCAGATCTGGCTTGGTGCTATCAACATACAGTTGGAAGGCCTCAGCAAACACTTTCGGCACAATGTATTCTGCAATTGCCTTCGCTAACCCAGGTGAAGTCAGAAGAATCTCTCCGATCTCCTTTACCTTACTGGTTCGAGTATCGGTATCTCCTTTTGAACTGATGCTATTTGCCGTGCAAAGAGCATCAATGACCTTAACCATTGCCTCTGCATTCGGATCTTCTTGTGCCTTGATATAATTCGGAAGGACCCACAGAGGGACACGACCCGATGTCTCTATCAGCCGTTTCTCTACCGCATTCAATGCCGCTTCCACAGTTCCGTCAACAAGTGGACTGCTACCGAATATTATGCTGCTTTGTTCGATAAACGCCTTCTCTTCTCTGGACAAACGACAGATCAACTTCTCATTCTTGATGTTGTTGGCACCGCCGTCCTTCACCACTGCCTCAATGATCTCAGCAAGCGTCGCAGCGTCCAGAGCCTTGCTTGTCACGTTATCCGTCCATTGCAGTTTGCGTTGTCCGGTCAACCAAGTCTTTAACACAAATCCAAGAACGAAAGCTGAATGCGGCACCCCCAGCAGTCCAAATGGCGGACGCTGAAGGTCCCTGTAGAGCTTGCGAATGGAGCATGTATTGCCCACGCCAACAGTGTTGTCCAGTCTTTTCTTGCAGAAATCCCTTAGCTTCGTAAGAGGATGTTTAAGATCGTTGTCAAACCATGCCTCTTCGCCAGTAACACCTTTTTTCTGCCAATGCTCCCTGACGGTCTTCCACGGACCCGGTTTTGTGAATTTGTCGAACTCCATGCCTGCCATTGCCCAACTTTGCAGGGAGCTTGGTGTAGCGAATGCAGTGATATTGAATCCAGATAGGTCGTCAGTGTATGCATCAAATGACTGTTTTGCATAATTAGTGAGCCAGTCCTTTTTTATTTGTCCCCATGTCACTTCTTCTGTGTATGGTTCCCCCTTAGCATTTGGCTTGTGAATAATCAGTTTTTCAGCACTTTTCAGTTTCGAATACCAAGCCTCCTTCGCACTTTTAAGCTGCGTATCGTACACCTTCTTGCTCATACTGTCGCTCGCATCCGAATGACGGACGCTATTTTCGACGAACATGTTCCATTCATTCACATTGTCCCGACAGAAGCTTACATTTGGTATCGATAAAAACAACATCCGATGGTCTTTAAACTGCTTAGATAGTTCGATGGCTTTGTCAGAGACAAGCAGTTGATCCTGATCATCTCGAGCGAGAATGAACTGCAGTAGCACTCGGTTACCATTCTCACCAAAAGACTCGCGTTTAGATATACTGGATGGCACAAGGCTTCTGACAGAGGCGACCCGCACTTCGAAACGACCTCCGTAATTGACAACTCTCAGCTGCTTATCCAACTCTGACTCAGTATCCTTGAGTACAAGCTCAGCAAACTTCTCCGATAATGCGGCTATTTTCTCTTCGATGTCTTTCGAGTCAGAGCGGTCTCTAAAACGCTCACAACGCCCGTTGACAACTGTGAAACAATGCTTATGCTCAAGATTGCGCAGGATGCTATCAGTATCTATCAACTCACCGTCCCCCTCAAAGCTGCGTTGTATATTGTCAACTGTTGCGCTCAGTAGATGATGCTCCTTACCTTGCTCCTGCTCGACTATGCCAAACAACAACACTGCCTTGAATACGCGCCGTTCATCTGGTTCCAGTTCAATTTCTCGCCGATTGTACTCTGCTCGTGCCTCTTGTACCGACTTCTCTGTCCCAAGGTCGTCCCTCTCGACAAAATACCGCCATAAATGATCCACAGTTAGATACTGACTTCCTTGAGCATCTAAACCACCCTTCTCAAGAAATGCCTTGAATTCAACGCTGTTCAGAAACTCAAAAATACTCCGCTGATTCGATCCAATCGCCACAGACAGGTGCTTTAGAAGAAATGCTGTCATTGGGTGGAGAGGTAGAACTCCCTTGAAATCAGCGGCAACAATTTCAGCTTTATTGACAACCATGTAGTTTTCAGCAACACCTTGTACACCATGCCACAGTAAGTCGCGGTCTTTATTCCACTCCTCTTTTTTATCAGGATAGATGACGAATGCGTCAGCTGCAAGCTTCATCGCAGTTGAGGATGGCAGGTCAAGTCGCTTGAAGAGAAACCTGTCTTTTGCCTTTTTTGAACTTTCAGATCCCTGCGCCAAATATGACGAAATCTCCATGTGAGTTACCGGCACAAAATAGAATTTCCCCTGCTGGGCAGCCTCTGCCATCTGCTCAAAAGTCTTAAGCTGAGACCTATTACGATCAACAAAAGATGAAAACTCATCCCATATATAGATCAGTTTTGAGATTTCGTTCACTTCCATGGAAGTGTTTACCCAATCCATAAGCTCTTTTGTGCTTAATCCAAGGTATATACTTCGTGCTTCCAATACCCGCATCGCGTCGCTGGTCAGTCCCGTCTCAGGTTTCGAATTTCGCAGTTCTTTTTCCAACTGATCCGCTGTATTGATTCCCGCGTTCAGGTGTGAGAGCACTGGCTGCATCTCGTTACGCTTAGCGAAAAAATGCTGCTCGTCTTGCCGAATTCGTTCAATTACATCGTCCAGCTTGCATTTTAACGGAATCGTGTGTCCGCCTGCCTCAAGCGCATTCGTGATGCCGCGCTGCAAGCGCATTAGGAACTGGTTTGTTGCGTCCACGCCGTCAGAGTTCACATCATATACTACAAGAGCTCTTTCCTTTCGCCGTGCGAGAATACCTGCTCGAACAGGGTCAGGCAATGTAGCCTTGCGCATGTCGAACCATTTGATGACACGCGCCTCGTCGTCGTTAAAGAGCTTTTGCAGAACCAGAGAAGCGTGGCTTTTGCCTGTGCCATACGCACCGGTAATCCACAGTGTCTTGTTCCCACCATCTAAGCACTTCAACAACGCCCTTAAAATCTCCACGAACGAATCGTGCGGATAAAATCCCAACCAGGTCTCTGGCATCTTATTGATGTCCGCCAAGGTCATGCATGGTGCGAAATCGGGTTTAATCCCAAAAAAGTCCTTATAATAAGCCATTTATCAAGCTCCTGTTATTGACTATTGCTGCAATATTAGCTCAACCACATCGTCACGACTCTTCGTATCAGGGAACAACCGTATCTCGTCCAGACCCAGCGTAAAGCTGCACGCAATGAAGTCCGGGTAAAGAGTTGCAAGCCCCAAGCACTGCTTTTTAAATTCATCTGGCGGAAGACCAAACGCCACCAGCGGTGATACAAATTCCCCGTCAAACTCCGCAACCATCATTTGCCGCACAGTGAACGCGCTATGCCCGGATTTCTCCGCAATCACATAAAGCCCGTATAATACTACCAGCGGATCCACAGAACGCGAACGACGCGTGAGTATTTCCACAGCTTTTCCCTTCATGCTTGTTTCAACCAGCGCCTCCATCCCTTCCCCAATTGGAGAAGACTTGACTATTTGGCAAAGAGACTGAAAAGCGCCTTTTCTTACTGATGGTGAGCCAACTGAATTAGCAAGCATTTCATCAAGCAACTTCATATGATACTCAGTCTCAAAGTCAGTATGACAGATATACCACTTCACAAGAGAGGAAGTAGTTGCCAGTCGAATCCACAACAACTGCCAGAAAAGGATGTCTCTGAAACCACGCTTACTGCCAACTTCCATTAGCAGTGTTGTTGTGATATGTGTCGAGTCTTGTATCAATCCTGCCTCACGAAACCATGTAACCGCTGCAGGAATCATACGGTTCCCGAGCGCGGTTGTCTGACGGAAATTCGCGCCCTCGTTAGCCAGAATTTCAATCCAATCCGGTTTTAATCCAAAAGTCATGTACTTATTGATTCCACTTATATTCATTGATCTTGCTCCTGCATATCGTTTTGAAAAATACCTTAAACACCCTTCATCAGGAGAATAGCATCTCATGCAATGGACACAGATTGTCTCATTGATAAATATACTTGTCTTGCCAGAATTTATATCTTTTTCAAAATGAAGTGCACCTGTCGGGCATTCGGCTTCGCATGTTCTACATCCTACACATGCAATTGCCTTGTGAATGGCATAAACAATCCATTTTGAAACGGATCTGTCAACTCTTCCATCTTCCCAGACACAATCGAGTAAGCATCTATGCTCATCTTTGCGAATTGTTAGCTTTGCACCTTCAATATTTCCAACTGCTTTTAACCATTCCTTAAAAGCAAGTTCTGATTCAATTGGAAATTCACAAATCACACGGTCACCTTTGCGTTCAACGCCAGGTTCGCTGATGACTTTCTTTAGAGATACGCCGCTTTTCCGCGCGTACCAGCCACCATTATATACAAACGCATCAGCATCTTCATTAGAAGAAAACTCGCGATCAATTGAATTGCGTACAGCGTCAGCAAACAGTGAGGCCTTATCGGGGTAGATCATTCTGATTAGTTCATTCTGACGATCAGTTGACATAGGGCACATCAGACATCCAACACGGGCTAAGCCCTTTCGGTATGCTTCATTCAACACCAGATAATTATCAAAAATATACAGCCATAATTCATGCGCTGACCATGATAATATTGGCATAGCATTCACCTGCGATTGGCTTTTCAAGCCTTCGCCAATATCGTCATAATACGAACGCCTACGACTCTCTTCACCGCGAACTCCAACAAATGCCAGCGTTTTGACTGACTCCATTACAAGTCTTTCCTTTAGCGCTATTATTGCTGGGGTGCTCTTGTGGACTGAACAACACCAGCGCAAAGCTTGCGATGGAGGTCCAAAAAGCCGCCAATTCTCCAGCGCACAGGTCTTTGCCGAGACCTTGAGAAACGGACGGCCTTCGTAATGACTTTGGATCTGTTCCCATACACGATAAGTATCAGGTAATTCCATGTCTGTATCACTAAAAACGACAGGCACATCTAAAGGCAGAACCTTGTGGCAGAGGTCAAGAAGAACCACCGAGTCCTTGCCACCGCTGAAGCCGATGTATATCGCATCGCATTTGCATGCGTATGCATCGTACATCTCCTTTATGCGCTTAAGCGTATCCGCAACCAGTGCAGACATTATGTTACGGTTTTTTGCAACCATTACATCAACATCAACTGGAACAAGTTTCATTTTTCTTCGAGTCTTTTCTCTTTCGATCAAGGTTTTGTCCCCGAATAAATCACTATTCCACTCTATGTCAAATGGTTCACCATACCGAGTATTATTGAGTTTAGCTATCGGTTCTCCGCGATAAAGATACACATTCTGCTTTGCCCATAGGAGCGGACGCCGTTCAGCTGTATCGAACACCAAGCGTGTGTTCAGCCCAGTGATTGTAAGTTCGTCCGAAAAAACCGGTCGTATTTCGCACGCTACGAACATCCCTGTCCGAGTAGTGATTCGATACCCTCCCGTATTCCTGTCCCACTCAAAATTATACATCCAGACCACCTTCTGGGAGAATGCTGTTCATTGCGCACACACTATAGTAGAGTCGGTGATTTGAGAGCATTCCTTTAATTGAAGAAACTTCATACCCAGACTCCAATGCAATCTGTTCAACCGATTCACCTTTTTCAACTCGTCGAGACCACTCCACCACACGCGGATCATTGCCGTCTCTTCTGAACTTATACCAAGTCGTTGGAGCTATCATCTTTCCCTGCAAGCCGATTATTCTGTCTTCAGTTTTCCCACAATCATCCTTCGACAGAACTCCGATAGCCTGCAGGGACTCCTTACTTTCACGCTCAAGCCGCAAGCGGCGATCCCACAGCGTTTCGCCCTCGAAGCTGAAAAACGCATACCCATTTGCAGAAGGCACACCTAACAAATGCTTTGCCAAAGCCGAAATCGTACACACCTTGCCGTCATGCTCAACTTTGTTTGAGCTATCATACACTCTGCATGTGACAAGGTTGTTCCTTGTAAAAGTCAGCTCTGAGCCGATCGGTACATTGAGACTACGAAAGCAAGAGTTTGGACTGCGCCCATGCTTTCCCAGCATGGAAGAAGGTTCTTCCTCGATTGGTTTTCCAGTTTTGCGAAATATACCGTGTTTGCCTTTGTAATGGTTCACGCATACACGCTTGAAGGTATCATTGTCAAGCAATGCGTATTCCTCCCTGAACTTGACGCAGTAGAACAAATTCAATGCAAACTCAATGTTGGCAACGGATACTTTTTCATTAAGCTTGGTCAGCGTATCAATGATGGAAGTAAGTTTATCCGAAAAATCCTCAGGTACAGGAATTGCTTCTATGTTAGACCAGCAGTGTACCCCACCAATTTCAACTTTATATACATCAAATAGAAAATATCTGCGAATACAATCCAATGCCATTTCTGTCAGGTGCGGCATTGTTTGTTCAATTTCATGAAGAGGTAATATACCATCAGCAAACTCAAGCAGTTCGGCAATTACCTTCGAGATTTCAAAAATACTATTGCCTAAATTTGTTGGTAAAAAAAAGCAGAAAAAAGTTGAATTTTCCCAGATTTCCACAGTAAACCCAAATCTTTTTAATAATGCAACGCAATCTTCTAATGATGATATGTGCCGCAAAGCATAACTAAAATGCTCGTATATTTTTTCGGCAGAAAAAAGCTTGTATTCTATTACCCATCTCAAAGCTAGTTCCTCAAGCTCACGTCTATGGAGATCGTTTATTATCATGCCGACTGAAAACCATCGGCCATTCCCCAATTGGAGCATTTCAGCCTTTAAGCCTTCGATCTGGCAATCATCAAACGGGACTCTTTGCTTTAAGAGTCGCAAAGCCATCGGTTCGAAAGAAACGCCATTGGGGCATTCCTGCTCAAATGCCGCCAAAAGCTCAGCAATCGTCATATAGCCCTCCAAATACTGATACGATGCAGTTACCCCGGTTATGAGTACTCACGAAATTGTGCAAAATATCAATTCCGGCCATCTTTGAAGTGACCGCACCCACACATTTTAATCTGTTGTGCAGCGATAATCAACAGATTTTGTCGAAAATTCTCCCTCGGGCGGCCTTTTACCGGCATCGCAGAAAGAATAGCGATGGGTCGAATGCTTGCAGCACGGGATTGCCACACTACAAGCAAACTACAAGACATACAAGCGGTGCAGATGCACTGTGGTCATAGACATCCTTCGAAAATCGCTAAACCGCAATACTCTGTGCGAACAGACTATCAATTCTGCTACAAAACCTCTGCGGCAAGAGCGGCAAGTGTGCTGCGCTCGCTGGTTATCAGGGTGATGTGCCCGTGCAAGGCTCTGTCGCGCATGCGGTCGGCGGTATAGACAAGGCCGTTTGATGAAATATCGAGGTAGGGATTGTCAATCTGGTACGGATCGCCGGTAAGAACAACCTTGGTGCCCTCCCCCGCGCGCGAGATTATAGTCTTCACTTCGAGCGGCGTGAGGTTCTGCGCCTCGTCAACGATTAACAACTGGTTGGGAATGCTCCTTCCGCGTATGTATGTAAGAGCCTCGAACTGCAATATCTCCTCGTCCATAAGCCTTTCGATTGTGTAACCATGCTTGCGGTTGGGTTTGAGATTGAGGATGTATTCGAGGTTGTCGAAAATTGGGTCCATCCACGCGGTGAGTTTGTTCTCCTTCGAGCCGGGAAGGTAACCGAGATCCTTTCCGACCGGAACAAGCGGTCGAGCGACGATAAGGCGTTCGTACATACCAGCAAGAACTACCTGCTTAAGTCCAGCGGCGATGGCAAGCAGCGTCTTGCCGGTGCCCGCCTTGCCGACAAGAGTCACAAGCGAGACGCGCGGGTCGAGCAGCAGGTCGAAAGCCATGAACTGCTGAGTATTGCGAGGCCGAATGCCGTATATATCCTCCTTGCCGGTCGTCATTTCGACGAGCTGCAGGGATTCGGGGTCGCGGCGTAGCACGACATAACGCGTATCGTTCAACCTGTCGCGCACGACGAAGTACTCGTTAGGGTAAGCTGGTTCGCCCTGCAACCGCTTCTCGGCGGCCTCTGCGGGATGAGCAAGTTCAAGCAGATCAACATCAATGTTGCGCCAGCCTGAGAAGAACTCGTCGAAATTGACTTTGTTCTTTTCAAAGTCATGCGCTGGCACACCGACCACATCACACTTTATGCGCGCGTTTATGTCCTTTGATATGAACTGCACCTCATGCCCGTCGTCCTGAAACTTCCAAGCGACGAAGATTATGTGATTATCCATCTTGGAAGGATCAAGACCGATCTGCTCGGGATAGGTCTTCGCCGTGTAAACGCGGAGCCTTCCCCCGTTTTCGAGCGGCACACCGTCTGAGAGTCTTCCCTTTTCGCGAAGGTCGTCGAGGAAATGTGATACTCGACGCGCAAGTCTTCCCTTTTCGTCCGCGAGCTTTTTAAACTTATCAAGCTCCTCAATCACCTCCAGCGGGATTACGACTTCACCGTCGGGGAAAGATGTAAGTGCGTCGGATGCATGAAGGATTACATTGGTGTCAATCACATAAACGCGGGACATAGTAGGTGTTGTGGTATCATTTTTCAACGGTTACATACCCCTTACAAGAGTTGGATGAACTTGGAAAGAGAGCGCAAGAGCCTGCCGGAAAGCGATTGGACAGCAGAAAAGCCGTAATTGCGATCGGCACATTTGCAGATGCACAATCGCCGATGAGCTGCGAGAATTCTATCTTCGCCGCCCCGAACCTGTCGGCGAGCAAAGTGGATTCACCATCATACGGCGCGATAAAGACATATTGAGGCTGAGGGGTGACATCAAGTTCATGCTGCGAAATCACCGATATCTTAGCAGGAGGCATTAGCTTGTTTGCGGTGTTAGCGGCGAATGTTGACGCATTTTGTGACGCAAGGTACAGAAACGCCGCACCCTCGCCGGGAAAGCGGGAGGGAATGGGTGCATCAAGCGTGCCCATCGCGCCCGAATCGAACAATGCGTTGAAACGAACAGAACCGAGCGATTCCGAGGCTCCGGCGAGTATGTTGTCGGCCTCGCCAGAACTAATCGCCCTTACAGCGTCTGCGATAGCGTCGAAACCGCAATCTTCACCACCAGCAAAAACATTGCCGTAACCGTGCAGTTTGAGCTCAATGTGCATACATGCGGCGGGTGTGTTAGCGTAAGAATGTATGAAGATGAATGGAGGCGCAAGCCGCCAGCCCTTTTCGACGCCGACGGTGCAGTACATTTTCATAGTCTCGATACAAGCAAATTGTGAGCCGAACGAAAGCCCCACGCATGAGACTCTGCCGTCAGCGATTGCCGAAGGCTGCAATGCGTTAAGACCGGCCTGAAGAGCGAGTGCGGTGCAACGGTCAATATAGGATTTAATGGATGGGAACGAGCGCGAGATTTCGAATTCGCGCAGAATCGCGCCCATGCCGGGGGATTCGTCGGGCACTTCGAAAGCGACAATTTCTGAAATCGAAGAAACTGAGTTGTTAACGCAGGTAGCGAGATCGCTGTTAGCGATGCCCGCCGCAGAAACCGCGCCGACACCGTATATTACGGCGGTAACCGCCATATTCTTCCCTCTGCTGAATGAAACAAAAAACGGCATACTTCTTTGACGCTGATGCCGTTGTAAAACCTATCGAATTATAGCACCCGTTTTTTGGGCAAAGGCAGAAACGCCTCAACTTCGAAAATTTAACCGCATCATACCTGCTATTTAGGAATTATGAAGCCCGAATATGCGACGACCTCACGACTGTCGCCAGTAACCATGCCAGAGTGCGTGTAGCCTACCTTGAACGCAGACTTTGCGCCCATCGTTCTCATGGCAGAGACCATCATCGTTATAGGCGCGACACCACACATCGAAACATTATTAGCTTTGATGTATTTGAAAAGCGATGCGAAATCAAGCTTTTCGATCGCATCAAGCGCGGGCGCGTCCTTTATCGAGGCTTTTGCGGCTGATTCGAAATGAGTCATGTCTGTGCTGCCGACGATAAGCGAGCCGCTTGGCGAAACAGCCTTTGCAAGAAGGTCACCGCATTCGGCAAGCTCGTCGAGATCATAAACAGCAACGCAAATCGGCACTATTTTGACAGCAGGATTTAGAAACTGCAAGAACGGCAGCATAACTTCGATGGAGTGTTCGCGAAGGTGGGCGCGCGTATCGGCATCGAATGCGGGAATGGAGTCAAGGATCAGGGTGGCAAGCTCTTCGTCAATGGGAACATCACCAAGCGGGGTACGCCACACCCCTTTGTGCCACACAGACACCGGCGCGCCCATGCCTGTGTGGTTTGGGCAGAGCAACACGACTGTATTGGTTATAAAGACCCGCGCAAATACGGCACCCGCAAGTGAGCCTGAATATATGTATCCCGCATGGGGAGCGATTGCACCGTATGCGGCTAACGGTGCGCCGGAAGGGACACAGTGCCTTTCGATGGCGCTTCGCAACGCCTTTTCGGTTCTCGGGTAAAAACTACCTGCGACTGCTGGGTTTCTAATCGTCATATCAGTACTTTCGTGCAATCCATCGAATCCAATAACGGTCTTTCATATCCTCGGAAGACGGGTCGGCATCCTTTAGAAAATCAAAGCCAGTCTCGAAGACAATATCCGACGGGTTGGACTCGACGAACTCGACATGACCATCAAAGAACAGCACATTGCTTCCCTCACCTTGCTCGCCACGATTCTTAAAGTGGCGGTAAGAAGTCCCATCTTGCCCGTCAATATACGGTGTGCTGTCAATCATCATCTCCTGTCGGCTCGGTTCGTTTATACCATCCTTCCAGTTGGTGTTGTAATCGAAGTAGCTTTTAAGCCTTGGCATTGCGTGGTTAGAGTTAGTGTAGCGAATGCCGTTTGTGGTGGATGCATCTATCACCGTGCCGTTAGTCATCTCGACTGTGTTGTAGAGATATGAAGTTGTGTAACCGTAATCGTCCTCCCACTTTTCGCCGAACACTGTGTTGTCAGACGGGCATCTAAACACCTGTGGGGGAGGCGCGTTTGCGTAAGAATCTGGGTCAGCGTCTGGCACAATATAGGGGATAATGTGGCGATATGGCAACAGACTGGTTACAAGAGCAGTGCTATTGATCTTGTCGTTTGAAGGTTGACCACCGGGCATAAAGTCACGGTTTGCTGCCGCATATTGCATAATCGCCCTGCCGATAAGCGCAAGATTTGACTGGCAGGACAGCACACGGGCTTTTTCACGCACCCTTGATGCGGCAACCGATATCAGTGCGGCAAGTATTCCCACTATGGCAAGTACAACCAACAGCTCGACAAGAGTGAAACCGCGGCTCTTTTTGTGCAAGTCTTTACTCCGGCATGGGTCCGATTGATGGTGCGGACTGGCGCGAAAGTATATCAACAAGCGTTCCGTCAGTGTATAGAATGAAGCCCAATATGCCTGAATCGTCGTCGTGGATGTGCTCGTCGTACAACAACGGGGCTACCGTGTAAGGAAGAGCAAGCGAGGGCGGAGAATAGCCGTACTTCTTGCCTGTAACTGGGCACCTGAAGTCATTGGCCGCCTTAGAGGAGATGACCTCCATCCTGACTAACGACTCAAGCGCGGCGGGAAATGTGCCGTTTGTTGCATTGTAGCGAGACAAAATCTTCCACATAAACTCAAGGTAATCACGGCATTCCTGAGGTTTTGCACGAATCGAAGATTGTGCCTCGTTGAATTCGTTGATTTTAAGAGTCAGGGCATGAAGCTCGTTAATGTCAATAAGGTCGTTTTTTGTGTAATCCTCGGCAGACCTAACAACATCAATTGCCTGCAGCTTATCTACAAGCGCAAGGTAATTAGTTGTCACCGAACCTGACAGGCCGAGATATGCGTAGATGCTGGCCGACTGGCGCGCCATCTTCGCCCAGAACTTCGCAGGGCGGTAGTTGAGTATCTCAAGCCTATAATAAAGATTTGCGATAAGATATGTCTGTGTCGGGTAGTATATTACGCGAAGGGTTTCATCGCGAATGGTTTTCTTGAGCATTGCAAGACATTCTGACATGTATGTTTGGTGGTTTACAAGGTAGTTGCTTTTCTTGTTCAACACCTTCATGCAAGCCGCGCTCGAAGTCTGCTTTGCGGCGGGTTCGAGCAAGGTGAACATATCGCCGGATTTCAGCAGGGCTTCAGCCTTCGTCATGAACAACACAGTTGAGGAGAAATCACCGATGCGAAGGAAGTTGGCAGCGAGTTCGAGAAACAACACAAACCTAACGCAGTTCAGGTCATCCTTTGTTACATTTGCGGTTCGGGCACGCCTGGCAACATCGTCGGGTGCTGTTCCGTCAAGCAGCATGTTGACATCCTTGATAATACCTACTATTTTTGTGATGAGCTGATCGGCAGTATAGTCTGCAAGCTTTACGCCTATCGAATCGCGAATCTTATCTGTGGCAAGGTTTGCAAGTTCTTCAAGAAGAGCGGATTCGTTCTTATAAGCTTCGGGTTCGTACAACAGGACCGCTGTTAGCAAATATGCGTTTCGTAATTGTGGAATAACCTCGGCTTTTGTAAAAGCCTGACGGTATGCGTAATACGCACGGTTATACATACCAGCAAGAAAGACCGAACTTGCTGCCCTTTGCGCATAGCATCGAATGAGGTAATCAAGCTTGATCTCCATTGGTATAAGATCCTGCCTTGTGACATAGGTCCAGTCGCCGTCTTTGTAAGTCTCCTTAACAAGTACCGTTAGCTTATCGTGAAGCGGCTTTGATAGCTCCTTTTTTACCCATTCAGTATACGAAGGCAGCAGTTCGAAGTAATTGTCAATCACGCGCTTAACATAGTCATCAACCGCTGGTTTGTTGGGAGGCAGTTCATAGAAATCATCCACAAGAGCAGTGTAACCACAGTTAACGCAGGTGTGAATGTTGGTCAGATAATCGGATGGCCTTGATGAATGGTAGCAGAAATCGGAGTCAATACCCACAGAGAAATCAAGCTGTTTAACAAAAGGAACTTCGTGAATATTGTGGCAGACGGGGCACACCATTTTCCGCGTGGAGGGCATTCCCCTGTCGGCAAAAGACATCGGAATGCACTGAAAGGAGTGGAAATCGGGATTGTTGTGTTTGTAAAGAAAGTCGCCGCATATAACGCACCTTGATGAAGAGCTTACTTCGGTAGCGCTAAGAATCGCCGCACTTTCCTCTTGCGAACGAGGTGTCGTCTTTTTTTCTTCTGCAACCGCGCTGAATGCCGACAGAGCAATAATCGCGATAAGCACTGCAAGTATGAATTGATTAGTGGCCGGTCGCATTTTTACCTCCCGGCGGAGTTTTTGAGTTAGTTTGTAGTGCGCGAAGGCGTGCGCTTGTAGGTGTACGCATCGTTGTTTCAGGATACTTATCACGCATTGAAGACGACGCGATAATCTGCTGCCATTTTACCTCTTGTTTGTGCCTTCGCTCTTTTATTTTTGACGCTATACGATAGAAAACAGGGTAGGTAATCAGCGCAAGAATCAGCCCAACGATACATGATCCCAAAACCATCGGCCAGAGTATCTCACCAATCTTCTCAAACAGGTTGTTGACTGAGATGCTCTTGAAGAACTCCCAAGTCAGTTCGTCTGTGGTGCCGAGAATCAAGGCACCAAGATATGTGTTGAAATAGTAAACCGGCGGAATTGTCACGGGATTCGTCAGCCAAATCGGCATATAAGCGGTAACAGGATTAGCTTTGAACAGCAATGCGAGCAGAACCGTGATGATTCCCTGCACACCGACGGTAGGAGTAAATGCAATAAACACGCCTATTGCACCGCCAAGCGCAATACTGTGTGGCGTTCCATAAGTGACGAACATTCGGCGCAGCATCTTGCGAGCCGCAAAACCGAACCGTCTCATTCTGCCTGCCATCAACGCCATATCGTTCCATTCAGGCGGATGTTCCGCCGGAACAAAGTTTATCACATATACCGCTGACCGTACGCCGCAATGCCTTCTCTGCCGCGCTGCAATCAATGAAATCTTCGCCCTCAAAGTAACATACTGGCACGACTTCAATGCCTTCTGGCGCAAAACCATCAGCGCGACTTCCGCTTATTACTATCAGCTTCTTGCCAGCGTCTTTGCACAATTTCTGCAACTCGACCGAGGCTTTGCCAACGAACGATGTTGCATCGAACCTGCCCTCCCCTGTCAAGACCAAGTCACATTCAGCGATGCGCTCTTCAA
Organism: uncultured Planctomycetota bacterium; assembly: GCA_964571525.1. Classification (GTDB taxonomy): domain Bacteria; phylum Planctomycetota; class B143-G9; order B143-G9; family B143-G9; genus CAZNBY01. The sequence continues at coordinate 45,141 of CAZNBY010000010.1, read as the reverse complement.
GATGGGTGAGCCTTGAAAACTCGTCAAAACCCTTTTTTAGCGTCGCGCCTGCAAACCAAACAAGCCCTGCGCCAAGACCGCCTGCTGAACCTGAGCCCGGCAACTCACTCGCGTTAACACCGCAAATTCTATTGAAAACACAAGCGACTTTTGGTGATTCAGAAAGCATCTGACTCATCTGCGTCGCAGTAACACCCTTCTGCGGACCAAAGGTCGCAAGACCACCAGTGACACCAAGTAAGACGACTTCGACATCACAAAGCGCGACAATCTCAACCTCACCAACAAGGGCTCGTGAAGCGGATGGGTCGAAGGATGCAACACGGTATATGTCGTGTACCGAGCGAATTTCAAGCTCTTTTCCGGTTTCGTCGTAGAATTTTGCACCCAAAGCATACGCCGCGCCTATGCCCATGTCAACAGTCGCACTGCCGCCAAGACCGACGAGTATTCGAGCCGGTGACTTTTTTAAAGCCTTTTTTATTGCCAGCCCGACACCAAGCGATGTGCGTAAAAACGGGTCTTTGCCCTTGCATCCCGCCATACCGCATGCCTGCGATGCGCCGATATAGCAATCGTTGTCGCAAAACAGCAGTTCAACTGAAACAGCAAAACCCTCAGGGCCAATTACTGACACAGTCTCGATTTCGCCGTGCAGGAAAGAATTGATCGTTGAGACGAAGCCGTCACCGCCATCAGTAACCGGATGCTTGACAGGTAGATGCCCAGCACAAGACAGAGCATCTGCGATTATCGAACTTGCCTCAACAGCGGAAAACGAGCCTTTGAAGGCATTTGGAGCAACAAGGATATTCATAACAGAGGACAACCTATTTCGGGCGGTATTTTGCGGCGATAAGCAGAGCTGCTGAAAGCCCATCAAGGGCGCTGCTCATTATGCCGCCGGCATAACCGCTACCCTCACCGACGACATAGAAATCCTCCATGCCGCGAGCAAATCCCGATTCGTCTCTTACGACGCGAAGAGGGGAACTTGAGCGGGTTTCGACACCAATAAGCACAGATCCCTCTGCTCGCACCGCATTTATCTTTGCGCTGAAAGAATATAGCGCATTCTTCAGTGTTGAAAAATAGTAAGGGGGCAGCAAGCCTGCAAAGTCTGACGGCTTTAACCCGAGTTTATATGATGATTCGGGCAGCTTATCAGCGACGCGAGACTTTAGAAAATCCACTACTGTGTTCGCTGGTGCTGCGTATCCCCCTCCACCCCGCCCAAAGGCGTCGCGCTCAAGATTTCTACGCCAATCAAGCGCATCTTCGGGTGTCTCGCATCCGAAATCAAGACAATTAAAGGAGGCGACTATCGCAGCGTTTGCAAACTTGCCGCTCCGTTCACTGTCTGACATTCCATTGACGCACAGCGCACCTTCCTCAGCAGGTGTGGGGATAACCTCTCCACCCGGGCAGTTGCAGAATGTCGTCATTCCATAGCCGGTATCTGGGCTTCGATAGGAAAGCCCGAACATTGCACGGGGCAAACGCGAGTCAAATGCAAATTTGCCGTAAGCCCACTCCTCAATCGCCGCTTGAGGCAATTCGAGCCTTAGACCCATCTGAAACTGCTTCATCTCGATAATAGCACCCGCGTTCTTCAATATTGTATATGAATCAGCGCTGTTTTGTCCGCACGCGAAAACCACCACTCGAGTTTTATATTCGGCATTGTTCGTCGTAAGTGTGTAACCGTCCGCGCCCATTGATACAGATAGAACAGGAGTTGAGAAATGGAACTCGACACCTTTATTCTCAAGAGTGCTCCGGAAACGGGGAAGAATACCTCGCAACTTGTCGCTGCCGATGTGTGGGTATGAATCATAGAGAATGTTCTTTTGCGCCCCATGCTCGACGAACTCATTTAGCACGAAACGCGCCCTGTCTCCAGCGCTTCTGCCGGTCAGTTTTCCATCACTGTATGTTCCCGCGCCACCTTCGCCAAACAGCATGTTGTCAGTCGGCGAGAACTCTGTGGTTTTTACGAATCTATCTATTGCCTTATGCCGTTCAGATACGGCACTTCCCTGCTCGAGCACTATTGGCGCAAAGCCCAATCTTGCGAGAGACAGTGTGGCAAACAAACCCGCGGGACCACACCCCACCACTATTGGCCTGTCTTTAAGAATCGAATCACCCGAAGGATAATCGGGAAAGCGCATAAAACGGCCTGAGAGTGCAAGAGCAGGCTGAGGGAGCTTTCGCGCGCACGAGAAGGCAACCGAATACACAAACCGAATATCACGATGAGATCTGCTGTCAACCGAACGCTTCAGTATCTCTAAGTCCTCAATTTCAGCAGGTGCGCAATGTAGGATTGTGCACATTTCTGCGCGAAGGTCGTCTGGTTCGTGATCGAATGGAAGACGGATTTGAGTCAGGGTGTATCTATATAAGCTCTCTACCACTTGAATTTGCTTTCGCGTTTGATAGACATATCGAAGTAAAGGACAATGGTGTCGCGGTCAAAGGTCTCTGGTCCGGTAAAGCGATATTTGCCATACAACGAGCATGTTTGAGCCAGAACTTTGTCTGAAGTGACATCTGCGTCAATGTGGTACGGGCCTCGATGTCGCAGGTATGTGTAACTCCACGATACACCAGGAGGTATATTAAAAGTGTTATCGGATTTTTTGAACCACAATGTCGCGACAAACACATAGTTCGACAAAGGGCAATAGAACAGAGTGGGTTCAGAGCAGTACTTTGGGAATATCTTATCGCCAAGATATGGTTCGGTGGAGGGTGTTCTGCTTGTAAAGGCGGTTGCACCGTATTTGTTATCAGCCGAAGCAAGCCCCGAATCGGCAGGACGGGGGTAAGTACCACGATGATCTGACGCATACTCAGCGAGCATTTGCCCTATCGCAGCAAGGTTCCTTTGGCTTGTCATCAGCTTTGACGAATAGACCGCGTTGTTCAGCCAGTAAACGCCAAGCGCGAGCAAAGCCACAAATATCGAGACAACAACAAGCATCTCTATCAGAGTGAAACCTGAAATCAGCCTTGTCTTTCTATCGTTCATTAGACAGCCCGGATAGGATTTGACCGAAAAAATGGTCAAGCTCGACTTTTGCAGAAGCAACGGAGTCTGCCGTGTGGATGATGTTTTGTGTGATATCAGCGGCAAAGTCGCCGCGAATCGTTCCGGGCACCGCCGTAGAGCCATCAGTCGCACCCGCAAGATTTCGCATTACAGAGACCGCTGACACACCTTTTACAGCCAACACAACAACTGGACCAGAAGTGATGTAGCGAATAAGTTCGTCGAAAAAGGGCTTGGATGCATGAGCCTTATAGTGTTGCTTCGCTTTCTCTTCAGAGAACACAGTCATCCGCATCGCAACAATGCGTAGGCTCTTACGCTCGATGCGCGAAATCACCTCACCGATTAGGCCTCGGTGAACGCAGTCGGGCTTCAGGATGACGAATGTGGTTTCCACGATTGAATTATAGGCCAAACTTCGGTCTGTGTCAAATGCAGAAAGTCAAGTCATGGATTCTGAAGCGATGATACTTCAGCAACAATGGCACTTGCTCTCGGTTGAAAACAAGCGAGCCTATGCCAGCCGAAACGGTTTTGTTTAGTGTAGGAAGAGAGATTTGCTAATTGTAAACGCAATTGTCAAAAAAAATGAACTCAGGTGTAACCGATGCGAATATATGCTCGTTATTTTGCGTAAGAGCAATTCGCATTGCAAAGGATTTGCAGAATTCTATTGCTCATTCGTTCTCCATACAACTCGCTCTTAGGGCGACATACAGCAGGTGACTCGACTCAGGCAAGGGACCACGATTCCTAACTGCGGAAAAGCCGCATCAGGCGTGGATTGTGCACCTGAAAAGGATGAGTGATGCTGGCAGGACAATAGCTGCCCAAGCACCAAAACAATCCTTGTAACAACCTGCAGGCCCGGGAAAGGTGGTGAACAATGCCATAAAGGGGAGTTTTTAGCTTAGATACCGAAACCGTTTTACTCTTTTAACAAGAAAAGTTTGGGAGAACAATCACAATGAAACGACTTATGCTTTTAGCCGCATCATTGCTTGTCGTGCTCGGAATTGCCGCACCGGCGTATGCATCTGGCACAGACATCTCAATCGGCGCACACCTGCTTAATTACGGCATCTATAAAGACAACTATGACTTTGATGATGACACACCTGATGCTGTCTCGACGATGACCACAAAGGTCAAAATCTACCTTTACAATTCATTCACAGAAAATGTTAAGACAACCATTCGTTTCGATGCGAAAACATCGGACTCAACAAAGCCCGATATGCTTCTCAACCGCGCGTACATCGAGATGAATGAGTTTCTGAATGAAAATGTGAAACTTCGCATTGGCAAGATATCATGGACGGTAAATTTCCATGATAAGTGGGGCGCAGGGGCGTATACAAAGCTCATCGCAAGTGATATGGATGTCGCATTCATCGTGGATGTTGGCCCAGTCGGCTTCGACCTGAAATACAGCTTCAGCAACGATAACTCACTAACCTTTGCTTGGGGAAAGGTAAAAGAGGCTTCTGTTGCCGGTGACAACGCAAATGACATTGACCTGCTGTGGGTTCGTTACGATCAGAAGCTCGAGCAAGGTAAAGTGTTTGCCGCTTTTTATTACTACAACGACAATAACGACGCAGCCGTCACTGCCCTTCCCGGCGATGTATGGTACCTAAATTTTGGCGTCAACTACTTTCTGTTGGAAGAGGCTTTGGATTTCTATTTCCAGTTCGCATATCAGGACGGCGACACGCATGACAACAACTTTGAGATGGGCGCGTTTGCGTTTAACCTCGGCGCTGAGTACACATTCAAAGATAGCGAAGTAGTTCCGTTTATCGGCCTTGATATTACATACTATCAGGGTGTTGATGGCAACACCTATGGCTTTGTTCTTTACAAGACAGCATGGAACAAGACTCTGATCGCAGAATCAGACCTGTTCGGCCGTCTTTGGAAGACCGATTGGGCATCATCCGGCATGTATGCTGGTGGTGTTGCCGATCCAATATACCGTGGTGGCTACACCGGCATAAAGATCAATGCTGGTATGAAGTCGCTGATGCAGGACAAGGTCGCGCTTGATGTCATCCTTGGCTTTTTCTCCGCGAATGGTGATATGCCAGCAGCGGGCATTGACAAGGGTTTGGGTTGGGAAATTGACATCATCGCATCCTATTTTTACACCGAAGATGTGACCTTCTCGCTCGGTTTCGGCTACTTTGATCCCAATGAGGATCTTGGTGGTGCTGACCCCGATGCAGTTATGATCGCAATCTTTAGCTGCTGCATTCTGTTCTAACCCCCCCTCTCTTTCACTCATATTTCGGCGAGGAGGTTGTCACTCAACCTCCTCGTCGGAATTTCTGTCTCCACCTGTGAATATTGCCGCAGAAAATCGAAAATTCTCTTGACAAACCCAATTTCGAGTCTAAAATGTTAGTTGTTCGTTAGGATTTGTTAGCAAAACGCCAATATTTCCTTGACAATTGGCTAATAGATGCTACAATTCGCGAACTTTAAGGGACATGTCTGACCCTTGAAATGGGTAACAAACAGTCGGTCCGATAGTTTTGGGGAAGGGTTCAAGATTCCAGCGCGTCGGGAAGAGCGACGCCGGATGCGGACTTTGTGCACCTGAAACTCGTGAACAAGCGGAATTCGATGGGTTCTTGCCATCGCAATCGCTTAAGTAACGGCAAAAAGCGCGGACAACCGGCAGGCCCGAGAAAGGTGGTGAAGCGTGTCGTAAAGGGCAGTGAATCTTAGATATCGAAACCGTTTTACTCTTTCAATCGAAAGAACCTTTAGGAGAATTTTACAATGAAGCGCATCCTTCTTTTTGCAGCCACCCTGTTGCTCGTCCTCAGCTTTGCCGCACCGGCTAAGGCTGCTGGCACCGACATCAGCATTGGCGCAGACATCTACAACTGGGGCATCTATCAGGACAATTACGACTTTGATGATGACACCCCTGACGCAGTTGCCGAAATGTACACCTCGGTGAACATTTACCTCTTTAATTCCTACACCGACAATGTCAGCACGACCATCCGCTTTGACGGCTGGGCCAATGATGCCAACAAGAACGGCATTGACCTTGATCGCGCTTACATCACGATGAAGGAATTCTTGAATCCCAATGTCACTCTCAATGTCGGCTACCTTTCATGGACATGGCAGCTCCGCCCCATTTTCGGCGCGAAGGCTTACAACAGCATCGCCCCGGGCAATGCAAACGGCGCTTTCATCCTTGATGTTGATGTTGTCGGTATGGATTTCGTCTATGATTTCGGCAGCAACAACGCCCTCACCCTCGCTTGGGGCAAGGCTCTCGAAGCCTCCGCTCCTGGCAACAATGCTAACGACATTGACATCTTTGTCGCTCGCTACGATCACAAGATCGAAAATGGCGACATCTTTGTTGCTTTCGTTTTCGTCAATGACAACTTCGATGCAGCAGTCAGAGTTCTCCCCGGTGATGTTTGGTACCTCAACTTTGGCGTTGATTACTTCCTGATGGAAGAGTCCCTCGAGCTTTACTTCGAGTTCGCTTATCAAGATGGCGATGTGCATGACAGCAACTTCGAGTTTGGCGCTTTCGCGTTCAACCTCGGCGCAGAGTACACCTTTGTTGACAGCGAAGTTGTTCCTTACATCGGCCTCGAGATCACCTACATCCAGGGTGTTGATGGCACAACCTACGGCTTCATCAATGCAGCCGGCAACTGGAACAGAACCCTCATCGCCGAATCAGATTTCTTCGGCGGCCTTTGGAACAAGAATTGGACAGGCTCTGGCATGTACACTGGTGGCGTCGCCGACCCGATGTATCGCGGTGGCTACACTGGTATCAAGCTCACAGCCGGTATGAAGCAGCTCATGAACGACAAGGTCACTCTTGATGTCATCCTCGGCTTCTTCTCCGCCAATGGCGATATGCCGGCTGCCGGCATCGACAAGGGCTTGGGCTGGGAAATTGACATTATCGCCAGCTACCTTTACACTGAAGATGTCACCTTCTCACTCGGCTTTGGCTACTTTGATCCCAACGAGGATCTCGGTGGTGCAGATCCCGATGCAGTCATGATGGCAATCTTCGCCTGCAACATTCGGTTCTAATAACTGACCCCGCATTGCTTAAAAGAGGGAGCCGAGGCTCCCTCTTTTTTTGTCTTCAAACCTCAAAAAACTCTCCCCTTTCATCTTCTCTCTCTTCTCGCGAACAGAAGCCACGCAACGGTGAATACAGCATCCATGATGTGTTAGAACCCTAACTATTTCGCAGGATTAAGCTAACAAAACTCTAAGCAAAGATTAACTCGACTTACCCCCATTTTCGACTATCATTTCGCAACCTGAAAGCGTTGCAGATAAGCAACTAACAGCCTCGAAGGACGACAAGCGATGCGAAGAGCTTATCTAAGGTGCCTGACATTCGGTTATGCGGGAAGAGCGCATTTCGAAGCAGGTTTGTGCAGATAGGCACGCGGATGAACCATAAGATTGCCCCATGCTTTGGTCAATCGGTTCGTTGCGAAAGCGCAAAGCGGTTCGAGAAAGGTGGTGAGTAAGTGTTGTAGAGGCGAAGAGATATAGATTCTTAACCCCGATAGTTCGAAACCTTCGAAATTCTTAAAGGAGCCTTTAGAAATGAAACGACTTGTACTTTTTGCAGCCGCACTTTTGTTTGTGCTCGGTATGGCCGCACCGGCAAACGCCGCAGGCACAGACATATCAATCGGTGCAAACATCACGATTTTAGGTTACTACAAAGACAACTACGACTTTGATGATGATAAGCCCGATGCCGTTGCCGATATCACCGAGCGCGTCAAGATATTCCTCTACAACAGTTACACTGACAATGTTAAGACGACCATCCGTATGGATGCAAAGACATCTGACGCGACGAAGCCCGGTATTGAAGTTGATCGTGCCTTCATCGAAATGAAGGAGTTTCTGAACGACAATGTTACCTTCCGCATCGGCAAGATAACATGGAGCTGGGAATGGCGCAAGAAATTCGGCGCAGGCACTCTTTACGAGCTCGCCAACGGCGAACTTGAAAGCATGTTTGTTCTGAAGCTCCGCCCCATCGGCTTCGATGTAAAGTACGCGTTCAGCAAGACGAACTCGTTCACTTTGGGTTGGGGCAAGGCCAAGGAAGCATCGGTTGCCGGAAACAACGCAAACGATATTGATGCCTTTATCCTTCGTTATGACCATAAGCTCGAAGATGGCAAGTTCTTCGCTGGCTTCCTGTTCTACAACGATAACTACGCCAAGGGCGGCACTCCCCCCACTACACTCCCCGGCGACATCTGGTACCTTAACTTCGGCGTTGATTACTTCTTGAGCGAGGAAGCCCTTGAACTCTACCTCGAGTTCTCGTATCAGGGCGGCGATCCGCACGACAGCAACTATGATTTCGGCGCACTTGCAGCGAACCTTGGCGCAGAATACACATTCAAAGATTCAGAAGTTGTCCCTTACATCGGCATTGACATCAACTACTATCAGGGCGTTGACGGCGATACCTATGGTTATGTTCGCTACAACACCAACTTTAACCGCACCCTCATTGCTGAATCTGACTTCTTTAAGGGACTTTGGAAGAACGATTACGCTTCTTCGGGCATGTACGCGGGCGGCACAGCAAAGAGCAATTACCGCGGTGGTTACACGGGTATTAAACTCAATGCAGGTATGAAGTCTTTGATGAACGACAAGGCCGGTCTTGATGTCATCCTCGGTTTCTTTACGGCAAACGGCGATATGCCAGCTTCGAACATTGACAAGGGTCTTGGCATAGAGTTCGATGTTATTATGTCGTACTACTACACCGAAGATGTCACCTTCATCGTTGGTCTTGGCTACTTTGATCCAGATGAGGATCTTGGTGGCGCGGATGCTGATGCGGTTCTGGTAGCCGTCTTTGGTTGCAGCATCATCTTCTAAACAAATCTGCGTACCGCAAAAAGAGGGGGCCAAGGCTCCCTCTTTTTATTTTGTGTTGTAAAACAGTTGACAAAGAAAAGCAGTTGTTAGAATGAATATCCTTGATTCAGTTCGCGAGAAAGAGGCAAGCTTGATAAACCTCGCTAAATCTCAGCTCTCAGCGCATAGGTGGCGAAAATGACTCGCCACGCGCCAAGCCTCACCAGGTTGGTGACGGCAAGCATTAAAAAGCCCCGCTTTTTCCTTCTTATTGTCCATCCCCAAATATATATCAAATTAGTAGCTTTTCTTTCGTTGGTTCTTAATATTCTAAGTTCCTCAGCACCTGTCTATTCATTTTGCACTGTAGTACAAAAAGCGCAGTTCATCCAGACCATTGATGCAAGGCATAGGTGGCGAGGATGACATTGCAATATTCATGCCTCGCCAGGTTGGCGAGGACTCACTCGGTAAAGCAAAACGGCTATTTGACTGCAAGTGCATATCCTGCTTCGAGTCAGACTTCAGCGTCTGCGTGTGTGATTCGACATATCCTTCCAAATCAAGCAATCGGCTCTATGCCGATGGTTCGCCATTCCTTAAGAAACTCAGCCATGCCGCAAATGTGGCAAAGGAGGTTAGCGTGAAGAGAACAAGGCTCTTTATGGCTTTCGTTGTTACCCTCTTCTTATTCGTGTCTTTGCCTTCTCTTATTGCAGAAGAGAAGCAGGTTCCCGTGATCAAAATCGGTCATGTGGGACACGACCATCAGATCGCGCTTTGCATCGCTGCGATGCAGGCCGACCGTTTCGAAAAGGAATTCGGTGTGTATCTGAAAGAGAAGAAGCCGCGTGAGGTATATGACCTTATAAAAGACGGAAAGGTACTTGCAGAAGTGCAGGTGCTGAAGGTTGGCGGAGGTTCTCAAATGCCCGCGGCCATGGAAAAGGGCGAGATAGCGATAGGATACGGCGGTCTTGCCGCAATCGTGTATTTTCGCGACAAAGGCAATGCATTTAAGGTCATCGCTCCGCTTCATACCGCAGGCGACATGCTTGTTATGAAAAAGGGAATCGAGCTTAATAGCTGGGAAGAATTCGTAAAGTATGTTAAGGCATCAGACAAGCCGGTGAAGATCGGCTACAAGGCTCCCGTAGCTGTCGCAAAGATAATATTCGAGCGCGCGCTGAAGGAAGAAGGCATTCCCTTTGGCGTTGATGTCAACCTGAAGGATGAGGCCGGAATGGTACACATGATCAATCTTCAAGGCGACGCAAACATGGTTCCAAGTCTCGCATCTGGTGCTGTGGACGGAATAGTAATGAACCAGCCAGCCTGCAGCACAGCAAAGATCAAGGGAATTGGTCACATAGTATGCGACCTTGAAGACCTGCCGCCGACGGGACTATGGAAAGACCATGCATGTTGCTGTATCGCCGCAACTGACAAGGTTATGGCAGACCATCCCGATGTTGTCTCTGCCCTCCTTGAGATTACTGTTATCGCAACCGATTACATCAATGAAGATAAGAAGAAAGCGGCGCAGCTTGCAGCAGAATGGACGAAACTACCCCTCGAAATCGAGCTTGACAGCGTTCCCACGATCAATTATATCGCCGAGTTCACAGAGGCGTACATCAAGAATCTGATCGTCTGGGCGGAAATAATGAACGAGATGAACCAGTTTTCTGGCGAGTTGAAGGATAAGAAGGGTGAAGAGTTCATCAAGCTCACATGCAAGATGGAACCGCTCGAAGAGGCACGCAGACTTGTTGCGGAACGAAGAGCAAAGAACGAAGCAGAAAAGAAGGAAGCAGAATAGTTGAATTCGAACTCAAAGTCTTGGCACGATAATCTGTTCTTCCGCATATTGCTTGGATTGATTATTCCAAGCATAATACTTGCGGTATGGCACATCTCTGCCGCAAAAAGCGTTGTAATACCGGCAATCGGTGATGTTGTGGACATTCTTTTACACCCCTTCAGAGACCCTCCACACCTTGACTGCCGTCCACTATTTCCCACGGCGATGATAAGCCTTACACGGGTTCTTATCGGCTTCACCGTCGCTGCCCTAACCGCTATTCCGCTCGGTCTTCTTATAGGACGGTCGAAGATTGCCGACCGCATGTTCTCACCGCTTATCGAGATATTGCGACCGATCTGCCCCATCGCGTGGATCCCCGTCGCGATAATTGTCTTCAAGTTCACCTCGATCGGCAGCATGATCTGGGGAGACAAGGCTTGGCGATATGACTTTCTGTCGCAAATACAGATTGCGATGATATTCATAATCTGGTGGGGAGCGTTCTTTCCGATACTGCTGAATACTATATCGGGCGTAATCGGGGTGAGAAGAATCCATCTTGAAACCGCCCGTATGTTAGGCGCGAGCGATCGGCAGATGTTCTTCAAGGTCGTACTTCCCGCCGCGATGCCCTCGATTATGACGGGGCTTCGCGTTGGAATGGGGCTTGCGTGGATGGTGATCGTTGCAGCCGAGTTCTTCCCGGGCACAAGCTCAGGTCTTGGATACATGATAACCACTGCTCATCAGGTGGCACAATATGAGTATGCCTTTGCCTCGATTGTGATAATCGGGCTAATCGGGCTATTGATTAACTTTGGAATGCTTGCCCTTTCGAGACACTTTGGCCGCTGGGCTGCAAAGGAGAGGTGAGATATGGTAAACAATAACTCACACTCTTCTTGCATCTCTATTCGCAACCTGAGCAAGCATTTTGTCAAAGAGCGTAAAGAAAGTGTGCTTGCTGTTGACAATGTGAGCCTTGAGATCGAACAAGGCTCTTTCGTTTGCCTTCTTGGGCCGACCGGATGCGGCAAGACAACCCTGCTAAGGTTGATAGGTGGTCTTGAAGAACCCACTTCAGGTTCTTTGTCAGTTAATAACGGCAATCCGCAATCGGGCAGAAGCCCAATGGGCTTTGTGTTTCAGCAAAACGCTCTCTTCCCATGGCGTACAGTCCTGCAAAACATCACATTCGGCCTCGAAGTTCGTGGATGGACGAAGCGGGATTCCACAGTAAGGGCGAGAGAGTGCCTTGAGATCGTGCAGTTAAGTGGTGTGGAGAATTCATACCCTTACGAGCTATCGGGCGGTATGCAACAAAGGGCATCCCTTGCCCGTTCGCTTGCCCCCTCCCCTTCAATTCTTCTGATGGACGAACCTTTCGGTGCTCTTGATGAACGCACAAGGCTGACACTTCAGAATGAGTTGGTCTCCCTATGGCGGGATAGGAGCTTGACTATCGTATTCGTAACCCACAACATAGAGGAATCTGTGATATTGGGTCAGCGTGTGATTGTAATGAGACCATCCCCCGGGCAGATTTTCGGAGAAAGAGCAATTTCGCTCCCCTATCCAAGGAACCGGATGTCAGAGCAGTTCATATCAACACTGCTTGAAGTTAGAGGGATGTTCGAGTCGGCAATGGAAGGCGCGTAGTTCTTTTCGCGCATATCCTAAAGGTATTCTTTAGTTTTTTTAACCAAAGCACAGGAGCAAAGAATGAAGTACACCCTTCCCCTGTTCGCAGTCGCTCTTCTGTTTGTGATCGGCATGGCCGCGCCGGCTAATGCCGCTGGCACAGACATAAAGATCGGTGCGAATCTTCTCAACTACGGGCTTTACAAGGACAACTATGACTTTGATGACGACACGCCCGATGCGACCGCGGCAATGACAACCAAGATCAAGGTGTTTCTGTACAATTCGTACACAGACAATGTCAAGACCACGGTCCGCTTCGACGCCTCGACCACCGATTCAACAAAGGCCGATGTAAAGCTAAACCGCGCATTTATCGAGATTAAGGAGTTTCTGAACGATGGAGTAACGCTTAAAGTTGGAAAGCTGTCTTGGACATGGAACTTCCGCGCAAACTGGGGCGCAGGTGCGTATGTTAACATCGTGCCGTCTGATATGGATGTCGCGTTTGTTGTTGTTACGCCGGTTGGTTTCGAGCTGAAGTATGCATTCGGTAAGACAAACTCGATGACCTTTGCATGGGGCAAGATCAAAGAGGCATCAGTTGCTGGCAACAATGCGAACGATATTGACGCAATGTGGGTTCGTTATGACCAGAAGCTCGAAGATGGCAAAATCTTCGTCGCCTTTGTCTATTACAATGACAACTTCGATGCCGCGGTTTCGACCCTCCCCGGAGATGTCTGGTATCTTAACTTTGGCATTGATTACTTTATGATGGAGCAGGCCCTAAACCTGTATATGGAATTCTCGTATCAGGATGGCGACACCCACGACAACAACTTTGAGATGGGCGCTTTTGCCTTCAACCTTGGTGCTGAATACACATTCAAGGACAGCGAAGTGGTGCCATACATCGGCCTCGATATCACCTATTATCAAGGTGTGGACGGCAACACTTATGCCTACACCCGCTATCTGCCGAACTTCAACCGCACACTAATCGCGGAATCTGATTTCTTTGGCAGAATATGGAAGAGCAATTGGAATGCATCTGGCATGTATGCCGGTGGTGTCGCCGACCCGATGTACCGTGGCGGTTACACTGGAATCAAGGTGCTGACAGGTATGAAGTCGCTTATGAACGACAAGGCTGCTCTTGATGTCATTCTTGGCTTCTTTTCCGCAAACGGCGATATGCCCGCTGCAGGAATTGACAAGGGCTTGGGCTGGGAAATTGACATCGTGTTCGCATACTTCTATACAGAAGATGTGACCTTCTCGTTCGGCATTGGCTACTTTGATCCGAATGAAGACCTTGGCGGTGCAGATCCCGATGCAGTCATGATGGCTGTGTTTGGGTGCAGCGTTATCTTCTAATTCACAATCTTAGTATCGCAACAATTAACGAACCCCGCCGGCGGCGGGGTTCGTTGTTTATTGACACGCTTTTGTCTTTGCGATTAGACAATCATGGCGATAAATGATTCGAGGCGCAGACGCAATTGTTCACGGTCGCTTGACGAATAATCAGTCTCAATCTTCAAGTAAGGTATCCCATGCTTCTTTTCGATGTGCCGTTTCAGCGCGACAGCCTCGACATTGTAGGTGTGGCATGCCTGCCAAACAAGGTCAACTACGCCTTGTGCACCAAAATCAGATATCAGCTTGTCGAGCAGATCGAACCTACCGGTATTTGGTGTCATGCACGAACATGGCAGATGGAAGTACTTGCGCGCAATTGCGGTCAAAGGGTCGCCTTCGATGCTTATGCTCTCGTACAGCGGTTTTATTCCGGTGCAGCTTTCTTGAGCAACGACCGTCGCACCGCATTCTTCGATAAGCTCTAAGACCTTTTCTGCACCATGTGGCATGGGGACACCAGTCAGAATCAGGCGAGGTTTGCCATCGGGTTTAATTCCGCGCTGCTCAAGCTGGTTCAGAATTTCCTCGTACGCACTAATATCCTCGGGTATGCAAGAGACCGAGCTTTTCGCTAAAAGAACCTCGCTGCCCGATAATCCACGGCCTGACCATGAAGCTATCTTATAGCGCAATTCTCTCTCGCGGTTCATTTGAACGATTGCGTCGCGAAGTCTCTCATCGGTGATTGTGTTGCCCGTCAGCTTTTCGAGCCGTTCCTTCAATCTGACGATCTCACTCAGCCAGTGGTTAAAGGCATCATTTTCGTCGGGCTTTTGAGTTAGTTCGAGCACATGCACGGGCAACCGTTTGTGCAAAAGCTCATACATCTTCTTTTTACCGTCGCAGGTCGTCTCGGCGACAACCATATCGGAAAGCTCGAACAACGGGCTGGTCGAATCGAGCGCATATCCGTATGAGGACTTGATTAATGGGCAGAGATTTGCGGGAAGTTCTGTCTCGGCAAGCTGGGCGGTGCGGTGGCTTCCACCACATGCGCAGACTGGCACTGCTCCGGCGGCGATAATAAGCTCGCGGGGGGTGTATTCGCAGAATATCGAGACAATCTTCTGCCCCTTAGAGCGCGCGTCGGTTACATAGTCAATGCAGTTTGGTATCATGCGCTCAAATCGCTTCAGTGCCGACACAGCGGGCAGGCGATAACGAGCCTTGCGTGGCTGCTGGGGTTCGCAAGAACCGCGTGAGCATGCCGTTTCAACTGGCATTGGAGCAGTCTTTATGTCGCTATTAGTGAGAATCGAACCGCTGTGCACAGAGACAAGAGGCGGCTTAAAGTCAGAACCAATTGATAATTTGACATCAATACCGGCATTTTCGGCAGCAAGCAAGGCCGCGCCCAACGCTCCGGTGAACCGCGGGTCAGATGGCACGGATAGCTTTTCAAGCAGCTCTGAGCCTAACGCAGTAACCATAGCCGAGTTCAACGCGACGCCACCGGTGAACGCAATGGGAGGTTCAAAATCCATGCGCTGCGCAAGTGCAGCAACGCGCTTGGCAAGTGCTGAGTGCAATCCTGCGGCAATATCTGCAGGAATTGCGCCGTTTGCGAGCATACCGAGCACCTCGCTTTCGGCGAACACAACGCACATAGAACTAAGTTCTGGTGTTGACGATGCAGTGCGAGAGAGCGACGCCATACCCTCTACATCGGTTTTAAGTATGCGCGCAGCAACTTCGAGAAATCTGCCAGTGCCAGCGGCGCAACGGTCATTCATCGAAAAATCGCGTACTTTGCCGTTCGGCGATATGCATATCGCCTTGCTGTCTTGCCCGCCAATGTCAACAATTGTGCGCACATTTGGAAAAATGGCGCGAACTCCAACCGCGTGGCAGGTAATCTCTGTTGCGGTCTGGGGAGCCATACCGGTGCCAGCGCGCCCGTAGCCTGTTGCCATCATCGCCACTACATCGTTTTTGCTTGCGGAAATATACTTAAGCATTGCAGAGACGGCCAAATCGGCATCCTCGGCAGTGCGTATGCCAGCATCGAAGCAGCAACCCGCGACAATCGCGCCAGAATCGCAATCGAGAACAATTCCCTTCACGCTTCGGCTGCCAAGGTCAAGTCCTACCGATAATCTCATCAGTGTCTCCTGTTCGAACGGATTAGCTCGAAGTATGCCTCGAACCGCGTTGACATCTGCCCAATGTATGTATCGGTCAAAGGCGAAACGGTTATGTCTAAGACCGGAAGCCCAAGCTCTTTGGCGACAATGGCTTTTATCGCCCTGCCCTCGGTTGAGCAATGCGAGGCCCCGGGTATTTTGCTTATTATAACGCCCTCGGCGTTGTACTTTTTCGCATCTTCGACCACAAGGCGAGCACGATACTCAGACGGCCCTATCATTGGGTCGGCAAGAGCAGCTAACGCAAGCGCACGAAGAGGCCTTATATCGGTGCGAAGAGGTATTAGCGCGTGGCGGAATAGGTATTCTGCACCTGCCAAGGCTCCGCCATAGTTTTCAAAAATGTTCATAACACGAAGGTCGGCGACAGGATTGACCCATACAACGCGGCACGCGTCATTCTGCAATGGCCCTATTCCCTGTTCCGCCCTGAGTTTCGCTGTTTCGTACACATGCTCAAGCACCTCGATAGCCTCATCGCGCCCCGAGCAATAATGCAAACCTATCATTTCGCATATCTGCGTTTCAAGCGCTGGGAAAGGTGCAGGAGTTGTGCCGTAGCATAAATCGCGTATGCGTCGCAACACATCACGGAGTCTATTCGAAATCGCAACGCCCCGCGCAAGATCGTCCTCGGTGAGCTTTCTGCCGAGAGTATCACCGATTGCTTCAGTAACACGGGCAAGCTCGCGTTCGACAAAATCCACAAGCGAAGTTGGCACACGAAGGCCATTGACCGTATCGAACGGCGCATCTGCATCGGTGTAATCGTCGCTTCGATGCGGAAGTTCCCACCAGTGCAGCTTAATATCATAATCTGCGATGCGCTGCATAATCGCCGAAAAATCGTCGCAGCAAGCTCCCACCGCCCCCAACACAAGGTCGGGGATGGGAAAGTGCGTGCCCTTGATAAATGCCGCAACCGCTGCGCGCGCCGGACAACATTCTTCGCCAAAGCCCTCTGAGTCGGCTATTTCAAGCAGACCTGCCGACATTTCCATTATGCAGGGGATCCACCATGCGCCGTCGGGATAGAAACATACTGCGTCGTCGCTTGAATATGCTATCACCGGCACGGTGCCAAGGTCTTTTAACGCGCCGATGACCTTCATGCCCGACTTGCGCGAACGCCAAAGCCTATCCTCCTCTGAAAGAAGGAATGACCATAGCCTTAAAGACGCAAGCGAGTTATCGAACAGCAACTGATGAAGACGATAGTCGCCGCTCTCCTCAGCAAAGCAGGAAGGTTCGTCGAGGTAGGCCGTCTCGCCTGAGCGCCCTTTAAGATAGACGAATCTCGCCTTTAATTCGGGCGGTATGTGCTGGAACTGCTTTCGCCATTCGCTTAGTGGAATGCGAGCGGGTGGCGGGTCAACAATCCCGTATTGAGCGGCGATATTATGCAAGGCTCTCAACAAAGGCCTCCAAGCGAGTTTGAATGCGGGGGGAATGAATGTCGCCGTAGGTTGTATCAATATGCAGCAGTGGTAAGCCTAATTTTTCGCGCACACGCTTTTCCTCAAACGACCATATATCGCAATATCGGACCGTTTTTAACACCACGCCTGCCACCTTTCGTTCACAGGCAAGGCTGCGTGCGTAGTTGTAGAACTCGTCATTTGGACGAACCCAAGCGCAGGGAGGACGATTAAAAAAAGCATCGGCGAGGTTCTCAATCGGAGAGCCTGTCAGTTCGACGCGAAAGTTCACCGCCCTATCACCTGTGCAAGTCGCATCCGCAACAACCGGCGCACCAATGTTTTCTAAATAATCAAAGAGCCACCGTTCCTCGAACGAGGACGGGCTGCCCAACAGCAGCAGCGGCTTTGTCGTTGCTGATGAATAGACGGGCAGCGCGATATCAAGAATGCCAAGCATCTCGTCTGCGGTTGATAAAAAGTCAAGATGAACAAGGGTGAGGAACTGCGACGGAGATATGACGGCACGAAGCTGTGAAAGCCGCCTTCTTATATCGTTGCGCTTTTTATTTGCTGACTTTAGCGCATCGCCGGAAACCGAACCATGCCTTTCAATAAGCGTCTTGAACAGCCTTTCAAGGGAATCGCGGAAGTATCCGCGCGCGTTGTCAGAGCGTGTAGTAGGGGTATTTAGAATGTAAGGTGTCGCCCCACCCTTAATGGTACGGGCCGTGTAGCTTCTGCGCGTCTGGTCGCACGATGTGCAAGACACCACCTGAGCTTTGCCCTTCAATGAGCCTGCAATGCCCCCCACGCAACCCTTGCACCACGAACACGCATCCTCGCCAAGCTGCGTTTCACCCTTCGTCTCAACACTTGCCCTGCCCTCTGGTGCCAGCCTTATGCTGATCAGGCCGAACGCGTCAAAAATCTCACGCGGGATGTTCGAGCAAGTGAGAAGATAGTCAGCGCGTTCAAGCGCGGACTTGCGCAGCGATAGAAGTTTTGAATCAAGCTGTTTCAACAGAGTTTAACCTTCTCGTATTTGACAAAGGGATGAAGCACATTGACTATCGTTTGATGCCGACGAACCTGCCGCGCCCCATCTTACCGGCTTTCGCGCAATCGCGCATGAAGCACATCTCCGCACCGATCGCCGACAGCATGTTGAAATCGAAACCTATTATCTTAAGCGCATCGAAGGTAAGCTGTTTGCTGACCATGCCAATGTAAAGATCACAATATTCGGCAAACTCGGGTGTAAGATCGGTAGCATCCACCACTTCAAGCCCATGTTTCTTCATCAGCGCGATATATCCCGTAAGCGATTCCATGTAAGGGAATTTCATAAAGGAGTTGATGCGCAGAGCCTCTTGTTCGGCCAGCCCCTTAGGACCCTCGATCCAGTCGGTGAAGGCCACGACTCCGCCCTTTTTTACAAGACGAGAGGCTTCTGCGACTAACTTGTCTTTGTCAACCACATAACACCAAGCATCTTCGCCCCATGCGAAATCAAACTTGTTGTCAGGTAGTGGCACAGCGGTAACATCGGCTTGCACAAAGCTAAGAAGATTGGCAAAACCCTCGCATTCGGCGCGTTGTTGCGCCTTTTCGAGCACCGCTGCGGTAGCGTCAACGCCGACCATGCCGACCTTGTGCATTCTTGCCAGCAACCTCATGCCCGCGCCAAGGCAGCAGCACAGGTCAACGCCCTGCATACCCTCGCGGATGTTTGCGATTCTGGCAAGCTCAAGCGATGAATTAAGGCCACCGACATGTATCTGCTCGCCCATAAGTAGCTCCCAAAGCAGGGCTTCGGGGCCACTGTAAACGGCCTGCACATCGGCAAGTGAGACATGGGTTCTCTTCACGCCGTCCTCCACAATAGGGTTGTAATAGTGTACCTAAACGGTATATCAACATTATAGGCATGTGGCGGGTAGGTCAACGGTTTTGAGGGGGAGGAAAGTGTCGGTTAAGCACCAGTGAAATATGTGCCAGCCCGTTGATTAGCTTCGGTGGCAAGAGCATGATTACGATCCAACAACAAAGCGTAACTTGCAGATTGGGAAGTTCAAAAGACTCATTTCACATTCAGAATTAACCTTCCTTTTCAACTTCATAATCACCGAGTTATTTATGTGTAATCCAACTCTTTGGAACATCCGGAAGTCCGTTGTTTTCGTCCTTTTGTTCCCCCTTTCTTGCCTTCTATCGAAATTCGCTTCGGTTACGCCTTCGCATCGTCAGAGAGCATTGCATCAATAATACTACAATGCATCTGCATGAAGAAAGGGTGCGAAAAAGATTTGTAGACAGAAAACTTGACAACAACATTTTACCAATACAATAAGGCCGATGGAAATCTTCAAAGTGCAATGGAAACTCGGCTTGGTGGTTACTGCTGCTTTTCTTGGCATACTTTTGCTTGCCTATTTTCGGAGCACAGCAGTTGCTGAGGAGGAGCAGGAATCCTCGTTTTCGCTCAACTCCGTTAAGTTTACATTTTACCCGCCTATCAAACAACCACTCCCGATTATTGAAAATGGTGTCGCGCTTGATGAGTGTCTGCCGACTCATGTTGATGGGTTCTTCCTCTCAGATACCTCGATAAAACGATCTGATTTTCCTGAGTTCTTCGAAATGCTCGGAGGCGCGCAACCTACGAATGATTTCCCCCATCAGTTCACATCATTTCAGCTTGCCCTCTTCTTTCGCTACCTAAACGAGGCGTATGCCCCGGAACTTGCTCGAAAGGGGAAAAGTGGTTACTTCGTTCTACCATCAAGCAAGGACATAATTCGGGTGCTGAACAACGGTGCAGTTCCTGCTGATGGTGTAAAATATGCCGGAGAATGGATGGGCATACTCCTGGCAGACCGGTATTCGGATAACGCGTCTTGGGCTGGCGTGAATAACGGAATGCTCGCGGTTGGGGGAATTTCTATTCGAAGGGAGCGCCTGCAATGCAATTGTAAGAGGCATTATTGCTCCTGGCCGATAAGCATTGAGTTACCGGATTTTTTCACTTCCAGAAGAATATCTAGCGATAGCTACATGGGATATTATAAGGGGCCTGCGGATGTGGAAAGACGAGCCGCCTCTTTTAGGATTAAGTACAGAATAACCGAGGAGTAACCATATCCGTAATTTATTTGCAGTCATCATTCTTGCAATGCTGTCTATGTTAGCGATAGCAGAGAATGCTGCTGTGCCAGAAAAGAACCCTAACTATCGCGTCTCGACGATTAGCGACATCAAGTCTATCTATGACCAGCTACCCGCCGAGCCTTCCTCTGGAAGACTCGTGCGCGAGAGTTATTTGATTTGGGCACTTTCGAACTACCTGACAGACAAGGCCTGCTTGAATTGTGAAGTGGATGACATTGATTCTATCGCGAATTTTGAGGTATTCAAGAAGAGTTACTTTCCGACTTTCGACCGCGAGGTCGCTCAAATTGCGCAGGATAACCCCGCCTTCTTGGATATTGCCAATATAGCGATTCACGCCGTTTATCGTTATATTCTCGGTCGCTATAGCCGGGTTTGGCAGGAGGGTCACGAACATTACAACGAACCTGTCGTCAAGCTGCTTGAGAGTTACAAAACCAAAGAGTATAGCAGCAAGCTCCAAAACCCCTTTATTCGAGAGGCTCTGACCCTGATCCAGAGGAGAAACATATTCGTATCGCATTATCGCGAATGCGAACAATTCGCCTCGGGTCACGATATGTTTGTTCTTGCCAGGCTTGATACCGCCCCATACACCACGAAGAGTAAAGTATCTCTGGAACAGCGCGAGGCGAGTGCGTTTTCCATCTCCCCTGTTGCAGGACGCGAGTTTGCAGCAACCGGAGACACGACCATTGCTGTCGAGGGTTATTTCCATCCGATGGTCAAGTTTTCGCAGAACATCCCAGTTTCGCGGGTATTTATTGGGAGGATGCAGGTTTCCACAAGCGAGTTTATGATTTCCCTCGGAGAATATCTTGACTCACCAGCGTTTTTAAGATACCCATACGGTGAGAACCTTGCGCAAGGAGAGGATATTAACGCGAAGTACAATTTTCTGCATGAAGGCCCTGACTTACACAACTCAATTCTTGCAGATATCAGATGCATATATATAAAAAAGAATTTTACAATATCAAAGGATATCCGTCACCTTTGCGATCCAAATGACCCGGCATATTCAATATTGATGGATCTTATGGTCACAAATGATCATGCTGAGCTGCCAAACGGCAAGATGGTTTTGGAGGAACTGCAAAAATACAGCCCCTCAGAGATCGAGAAGTACAACGAATATATGTCTAAATCCGAGGCTTTTCTTGTGGCAACATACAAAAAGACGGTATCGTCGAAAGCAATAGCAACAACAATCGAACACAAGAAGTCCTGTGTTTTCGTCAGTCCTGATTATACATTGGAACCGCAGCTCAATATTGTGTACCTGCCGAGGGAATGGCTACGCCACGCATGCTTTTACGGATTGCAGACCATTCTTTTCGATTATAATCTGATCGGGCTTGGTGACCTGACGATACATCCACCGGAAAGCATGCCGCTCGGATTCTGACCCCATTATTTCACAAAACTGACCGAACCCGCCCATCATATACCGCGGTTTGACAGTTGTCAACAGTTTTCTCTGCGTGAGTCATTCTGGCACATAGATAGTCTTCAATGCTGACAAAACTGACGAGCATATGGCTTTTTCGAGTACAACCCGCTCGCTTATAGTCTTTCCCTTTACCGTTGCTAATTAAGCAATTGCAGCAATTTGTGGTTGAAATAGAGAGTCTCGCGCCCAACCCTTTTGCTTTGCAGTATGCCAAGGCTCTCCAAATGATGAAGGTAGGCCGATGCGGTCTTTTTTTCTGCAATCTGCGCGTTAACAAGTGTGGCGATCTTGCAGCACGGATGACGGAAGATCAACTCGATTAATCCATTTGAAGACAAGCGAGAATGCAGATTGCTGCAACGCTCTGTCGTCAGATCCATTAGGTCGCGTATCTTGTGTATGCGTTCAACAACATACAGCGCGGTCTCCTCAACACCTCGCAACATAAAGCTCAACCAGCTCTGCCAGTCGCCCTTTTCTGTAACGGCTTGACGCAGTGCATTGTACTCTTTCATGTTCTTTTGTATAAATCTGCTGATGCACAGAATTGGTAATCCGAGACAGCCCGCAGAAACAAGATAGAGGATGTTGAGCATTCGGCCTGTGCGCCCATTGCCATCGTCGAACGGCTGCAACGCCATGAATTGATAATGCGATACTGCCATTCGAATCAATGGGTCGTGACCATTCTTTTGCAGCAGATAGCTTTCTAAGTTATCAAGCTTGCGGCGCAGCACCGCACCACCACGGGGAGGTGTGTAAGTGTGAACATCAAACTGGCAGGCGCGCATATTGGCAACCTGATCATCTGCGCGGAAATCCACTTGCTGTTCGCGAAGGATACAGCACAACCGGCGAATGAGACCGACAGAGAAGGATTCTGCTTTCAGTGCCTCGTATCCATATCGAAGAGCCTTTCGGCAATTGAGAATTGCTGTAGTTTGGGAATCAGCCTTTGCGCAATCGTCAAGAATGGCAAGATAGAGCTTGTTTTGGGTAGAGATAATGCCCTCAATTTTCGAGCATGCAACAGCTTCTTGAAGCGAGAAGGCGTTTATCAATATGCCTTCGGTAAGATGGCGCGAGGCACTGCGGAGGGCTGTTAAAGCATGGGAGGCGAGCATCGCCTGATTGGTGACAGACTTTGTCTCGATCTCTGTCATTGGAGGCAGAAGAGGTAGATCGTCATAAGGCTTGTTCGGATCGAACGGCATTTTGCGACCTTGGTAAATTGTCCCTTACACCTTCGCACAAAAAACCATGTGCCCGAAAAGCCAGAAATGCCGAACAGGAGGTTCAAAGCAGATTATTCGGCCTCAGGCGTTGTATCGGCCTTGTCGCCCTTTTCGAGAATTCGGGCGATGTTGGGATCCAAATAGCGGATTGTCGCTGCCTTGTAAAGCTCGTTGATCCAACGGTCTTGCTTGCGCTGTACAGACTCCTGTTCGAGTATCTGCTTTATTTCGAGTCTGACTTCTGAAAAAGGCTTTGGGCCTGCAGGAAACCTTTTCTCAATCTTTATGATCATAACAGAGTTCATTATCACCTTTGGATCGCATATCGCGCCTTCATCAAGATTTGCGATTATCGAACGCACCTGTTCGCCGTATGTCTCTGGCTCGCGAACATCCCATAAGCCACCCTTTGGAGCAGAAGAGTCCTTTGAATGCTGCTTTGCTAACTCTGCGAACTGCGCGCCAGATTTCAACTGATCGAAAAGCTCCTTGCCCTTTACGACCGCGCCGTCGGTGCCGTAATCAGCGAACGGAAGGCGTATAACCCTTAGCTGAATGCGTTCGGGCAGCAACCATTCCTTCTTGTGCTCTTCATAGTACTTCTTCATCTCGGCGGGCGATATGAAATCAGGCTGGCCTGCCACACGATTAGCCACATAGCGGGTGGTTTCGGTCTGCATAATGTACTTGCGCACGGGGGCGTCATCAATGCGATTCGACTTTAAAAAGCCAATCCACTGCCGAATTTCGAGGTTGCGTTCGATTATGCCGTTTATGCCCTTCTCGATGTTCTCGACAACGGGCTTTGGAAGTGGCAGGATACCACGGGCGATACCATCTTCTAATATTAGATTCTGCATGATCTCTTGTCGGACTATTGCAGCCTGACGAGTGAAGTTTGCATCCTCGAACTCCTTGCGCTGGGATTCAGTCATAGAGGTCAGGGTGCCGAATTTTGCCATCGCCTGAGCCTGAAGGATGTAGTACTGAAACTCGTAGATAAACTTGATGTCTGAATAGGTTATCGGCTTGCCGTTGTAAACTGCAAGAATCGAATTGGTGTCCTCGCCCCGTGCAGGGACAAAGGTCAATAGTGAAAGCATGGCGAACAGAACGAGTGTCTTCTTCATATCTCCACCTTATGCGAGGCTCTAATATGATACCTTCGCTGGTTTAGGATTCAACAGTTTTTTAAGTGTCTCAAGCCTTTTCTCGGGTGAGTCTGCGGTCTTAGGCAACTTAATAATGACTCCGTCCTCTAACATTCCTCCCACAACGCCTGAAGAATTGCCGAAAAGCTCTTCAGCGCGCTTTAGGTTGAACTTGACAAAGCGCATGCCGATACCAAACTCCTCGATGGAGATTCGGTATATACCCGCCTGCCGAGCGCGCACCTTCAGGCGATGAAGCTCAAGCAAATTCGCGACACCACGCGGTAAAGGGCCGTAAATATCTTCCAATTCGGTTTTAAGCTCGTCAATATCACTTTCGGTCTGCATGCGCACAAGACGGCGATAGAGCTTTATCTTGCCGCGTTCGTCAATGGAGAAGTTTTCGGGGAAGTAAGCGTCAATATCGAGATCGAGCACAACCTCGATGGGGTCTTCCTCAACAACTTCGCCCTTTAGCCGCCGCACTGTCTTTTCGAGCAGACTGCAGAAAAGGTCATAGCCGATGGCGTTAATGTGACCGTGTTGCTCGCGACCCAGTATATTGCCCGCGCCGCGAATTTCCAAGTCGCGCATTGCGAGTTGAAATCCTGCGCCAAGTTCGCTGAATTCCTCGATAGCTTTAAGTCGCTCTTGACCGACTGGACTTAGAGCACGGTTTGCGGGCACAAGAAGGTAGCAATAACCCTGATGCTTGTATCGCCCGATGCGCCCGCGCAACTGGTGAAGCGTGGCCAAGCCGAAATAATCGGCGTCCATTATAATCATCGTGTTGGCGTTTGGAATGTCAATCCCTGATTCGATAATCGTGGTGCAGACGAGCACATCAATCTCGCGATCGAGAAACGCAATCATCACGCTTTCAAGGTCGTCTTCGTCCATCTGCCCGTGGGCGACGCCGACTCGCGCCTCGGGCACATACCGTTCGATCATCGCAGCGGTGCGGTAGATTGACTCGACGCGGTTGTGCAGGAAATAGACCTGCCCGTTACGGTCAAGCTCGCGGATAATCGCGCGGCGGATTAGGTCGCGGTCGAATCGCGAGACCTTTGTAATGATAGGCAACCGTTCGGCAGGCGCAGTGTACAGGTTCGACACATCGCGTATGCCAACAAGCGACATGTGCAGAGTACGAGGTATGGGTGTGGCGGTAAGGGTCAGCATATCCACATTGGTTACGATTTGCTTCAGCCTTTCCTTGTGTTCGACGCCGAATTTGTGCTCTTCATCAATCACCACAAGACCGAGCGACTTGAACTCAATGTCCTCAGACAGCAGTCTATGGGTGCCGATTATAATGTCAACTGCGCCCTCCCTGAGTTTCTGCACAATTGCGGCCTGCTCACCACGAGAGCGGAAGCGGCTTAAAACATCAATTTCGACGGGATAGTCGGCCATTCGCTCTTTAAAAGTTCTAAAGTGCTGCTCGGCAAGCAGCGTGGTGGGAACAAGCACAGCTACCTGTCTGCCGCCCATAACGGTCTTAAAGGCAGCGCGAATGACAATCTCTGTCTTGCCGAAGCCGACATCACCGCAAAGAAGCCGATCCATCGCAATTGGGCGTTCCATATCTCGCTTTATCTCGTCAACGACCTTTAGCTGGTCGTCGGTCTCCTCGTAGATAAATGCGGCCTCGAAGCGCCGTTGCCAGTCAGTATCATGCGGATGCGTTATGCCGCCCGAAAGCGACCTTTGAGCCTGATTATTGAGCAGCTCTTGCGCAAGGTCGCGTAATGACTCCTCAACAGCCTCCTTGCGCTTTGCCCATGTGGTGCCGCCAATGACGCTGAGAGGGGGTGGTTCGCCCTTTGCACCTATATACTTTTGAACAAGATCTATCTGGTGCAACGGCACATAGACCTTAACATCACCACCGAATCGAAGGCGCAGATATTCTGCTTTGCGCCCGTCTTTTTCGATTGTGAATATACCCTCGTACACCGAGATGCCGTGCGCTATATGAACTACAAGCTCGCCGGGTTTTATGTCAACAATATCGGTAAACGGTGTGCCTTTATAACGCGCACCGCGCTTGCGGCTCTGGCGATAGCGGTTGAATATCTCGGCATCGGTAAGCAGAGTAAGACCGACGGAAGGCGCGTCAAACCCGCCACTAATCCGTCCGATTATCATCTCAGCGTTCGGGGTGGGTAGCTCTTGCTTTTCAAGCAACTGCTTCAACCGCTCTCGCTCTGCCTCGTTATGACAGCAAACGACCACTCGCTCGCGTTGCCCCGCTAAATGAATCAGGTTGACCAGAGCCTGCTCGACATTTACCTCAAAGCGCATCAATGATCGCAAGGCGCAGTCAACGGATTGTAGCTCGCTATTCTGCACGACCGATTTCTCGACCTCTACGCGCTGGAATTTCGATATGGTCTCGGTAAGCCTATCAGGTGATAGTATGCCGGGAGCCTCTTTCGAGTGGTGGTTCCAGTATATAATCGCCGACTCAATAGCAGCACCGAAATCGCTCGCCACAATAAGAGTGTTTGGCGGAAGGTAGTTGTATATTGTCTCTGAAGCAGGATTCAGCCAGTCTGAACGCACCTTGCGCGACTCCATACCGCGCACAAAACACTCGTCAAGCTCGGTGGAAGTGCGCTGCGAGATGGGATCGAATCGCCTTAGGCTTTCTATATCGTCACCGAAGAACTCGATACGAATTGGTTCATCGGCAAGAATTGGAAATATGTCAATGATTCCGCCACGGACCGCGAATTCACCGATACGCTCTACCATCCGTTCACGCTTAAAGCCAAAGTTGATGAGTTTTTTGACAAGCTCTTCAGGCGGAAGGAAATCACCGCGTTGAATACGCAAATATGCCGCTTCGAGCGCAGCGCGGCTGGGCATGGGCTGAAGGGATGATTGAAGCGCAGATACGACCACCGTGGGCTTGCGCTCTAACAGGTGAGTAGCGACACGCACGCGTGAGCCAAGCGTCTCTAATGCCGTAAAATCGCCATAAAGCGGTGGTGCGTCAAAGCCAATTAGATGAACAGGTTCACAACCAAGAAAGAACGGCAGGTCATCAAGCGTCTTTTCTGTGGCATCAACTGTGGGAAGCAACACGAAGATCGGGCGGGAGGGGAATTTTTGTCGTAGATGCGCGACAAGAAGCTCTGCTCCGCTTCCCCATACGCCTGTTGCAGCGACACTGCTCCCTGCCGCGACCGCGCGGATAACACCGTCAAACAGTATCTCTGCCTCAGGAAAATGCTTAAGCATCTATAGCATATCTCGACAATCGAGCTGAATTATAGGCCATTTCAGAAATAAGGCTCAGAATAAGATGAACAGCGACATTTCGCACTGAAGCTGTGATTCATCACGAGTATGTGGAATAACGCGTCATCGAAAAGTTAGCCGCCAGAGGGCATCCGCTTCCAGTTTCGCGGGGGCCAAAGCAGGAAGAACGCGCGCCCGACAATATTCTCACGCAGCACCGGCTGCATGTTGAGCCTGCAATCGCTCGAAGCCGGGCTGTTGTCGCCCATCATAAAGAAGCGACCTTCGGGCACCTTGTATTTTCCCGGTGAGATCTGGTGAGGGTTCATCTTGCCAGCGTCAACTGGGATATAGAATATATCCCTCTTTATGGAGATATTGTCAAGCTCTGCGACCGTTTTATCGCCAAGCTCGATCGTTAAAAAATTGCCGTTAGCCTCGCGTCGGGTAAGGGTGAAAGAAGTCTGCAAGATCGGCTTGCCGTCTATTTCGGCATACACTTGCCCATCCCAAATCGCGAACACAATATGAGCTTTTGTGTCGGGCAGAAGCCTTGATTCCTCAGGCAGTGGCTTAGAGGCATCGCGCGTGCGATAGAGCGGCGGGTTACCCGGTCCGATAGCAAGTTCAAGAGTGTGAGGATCTGAATCGGTTGCACGGTCGTTGCCCCTGCCAAGCGTTATGCTTAGGGTACCTGTGCGCACCAAAGGAGTGACATCCAATTCTATGTAAAGGTCGGGCACAATTGACTTGCCACCGAGCCAGAAATCAACTTCCATTTCGCCACGGAGGGGCTGAGTCTTGTCATCCCTTCGTCCCTCGTATATAATCTTTTCTCCCGTCGCGGGGCTTATGAATCCGCGCTCAAGGATTCCGTTCTCGCGGTCTTCAATCACATAGCAGTCTGAGTACTTTGGCTGAAAGCGCTCGCGCGCGTTGGGGCCGACAACCTCTTTGAGAACAGGCAGACGGGGGTACAAGTTAGTTATAAATGCCGATTCGAGCTTGTCGCCACGGCGCACCTGCTCCCAGTGTACATAGCGAAGCTTGCCACCATTGCCGCGCAATGCGCCGTTCATCGGCGACCAATCTCCGTCAGTTTTCCAGAACCGCTTCCATGAGTCGTTAGAAAAAGTCTCATCATGCACCGGAATCCACACCGAGTTTTGCACCTTGAGGGGCTTAGGCGCGATTTCGCCGTTTGCATATAGATCGCCCGCGACGATAGCAAGCTCCTCGCCCGGAAGTCCGCAAACACGCTTAATGTAATCGCGGTTTATCGTCTTGCCCTCGACCTGCGCAGTGCCTTCAAACACAACAACATCGTAGCGTTGCACATCGCCAAACACATAGGCCAGCTTGTTCACACCCACACGGTCGCCGGTGCTTAGGTCTATGCCCTCAAGGGTAGGCTCCATGCTGCACGACGGTATCTTGAAGATCTCGAATATGAATACTCGCACGAGGAATGCGAGCACCAGCGCTAATATTAGGGATTTGACCAGTGACCAGAAGTTGCTTTTTGTACCTTTGCCCTTTGCAGGCGCCTTTTTAGGGGCTTCCTTGGGGGCGGGTTTGCCGTTGTCTTTTTGCTTCGCCATTATTTCTCTTTAGATTCAGTTGATAGAAATCGAACCTTTATGCCTGCCTCTTCGAGCAGCTTCTGCGCAAGCTCGTCGGGATAACTATCGAGCACCACAATCTCGCGTATCCGAGCCTGAACAAGTATCTTCGCGCAAACAGAGCAAGGATAGTTGGTGCAGTATAACATCGCGTTTGCGACGCTTACGCCGTGTACCGCGGCCTGAATAACCGCGTTTTGCTCTGCGTGAAGGCCACGGCATAGCTCATGCCGCTGCCCGCTTGGTACATTCAGCCGTGCCCTTAGACATCCTTCGACCTCACAATGTTGCATACCAGATGGCACACCATTGTATCCAGTCGCCAGAATCTGCTTATCGCGGACGATCAGTGCGCCTACTTTCCGACGCATACAGGTAGCCCTTTCAGACACGTCGCGCGTAATCTTAGCAAAGTACTCGTCCCAACTCGGTCGTTGCATGTGTTCGCTTTCTTTTGTCGCTTTTCGGGATTATAAGGTTCAGTTTTCATTATACACGATGGGCATTTGACGCAAGTAATGAGATAATAGCATATTGCTCTTTGAACCGCAATGTTCATCGAGTACAATGATATTATGAAAAGATACGAATTCCACACGCACACAACGCTGTCCGACGGTGACCTTCTGCCCTCTGAGCTTGCGCGGCGCGCAGCCGCCAAAGGGCTTTCTTTTTTGGCTATTACCGACCATGTGGGTTGGGAGAATTATGAGTTAATCGTATCGTCCGTTCTGAGACTCGTTGAGCGTGGCGGCTACGGTATAGAACTGCTGTGCGGTGTCGAGATCACCCATGTTCCCCCAGAGCAAATTGCTGAGCTTTCGCGCTGCATCAAGGCTCTTGGCAATGTGCTTGTTGTGGTTCACGGCGAATCACCCGTCGAGCCTGTCGCCATTGGCACAAATCGAGCTGCCGTCGAATGTGCGGGATCAGTTGACATACTTGCACACCCCGGATTTATCACGCTCGAAGAGGCAAGAATCGCAGCGAAGAACGGGATCATGCTCGAAATCACCTCGCGTGGCGGTCATAATATGACAAATGGTCATGTGTTGAAGACTGCACTTGAGGCGGGGTCAAAACTGCTCGTCAACTCTGACGCACATGAACCGGCAGACCTGTTGGATGCCATTCGCGCCGAGCGGGTGCTTCGCGGTGCAGGCGCGGGCGAAAGCCTAATACAAACCGTGCTGCGGGACAATCCGGTCGAAATGTTAGCAAGGTTTGGGATAAGAGGTTAACTAATGAAGTATGAAGATGCTGTTCGCCGAATTTGGAGACATGCCGACACCCTGCCTTCGAACAAGGCTGAGGCGATGAGAGAGCTTGTTCGGTACGCGACATTTGCGGCATCGAGCCATAACACGCAGTGCTGGCTGTTTCGAATCGCTGAAGACACTATCGAGATTCTGCCAGACCTGTCGCGCCGCTGCCCAATTGTTGATCCAGACGACCATCACCTTTATGTATCGTTGGGTTGCGCCGTCGAGACCCTCATCACCGCGGCGGTCAAGCTGGGTTATTCCGCAGAGCCTGAACTCTGCAATGAGCAATCGGGGAGCATAAAAATATACCTGACAAAGGCAGAACCGAAGGAGACAGCGCTGTTCGATGCAATCCTCGACCGCCAGTGTACGCGGAGTGTCTATGACGGCAGCAAGGTTAGCGCAGAACAACTGAATCAACTTGAGCAAGCTGGCATAACCGATAATACACGAATCGAGTTGATCACAGATAAGACGAAGATGGAGACGGTTTTGGAATATGTTGTCGAGGCAAACACCTGCCAACTGCGCGATTCTGATTTTGTCGCCGAGTTAAAGCAGTGGATCCGTTTCAGTGACGGCGAGGCAATCAAGAAGGGTGACGGTCTGTCCGGCAAATCCTCCGGCAGTCCCTCTGCCCCGCGATGGCTGATCTCCCCGTTCTTTCGCCTGTTTTTAAACGCAAAGACCTTGAACGATGCTTATGCGAAACAGATACGAAGCTCGGCGGGTATCGCTGTATTTTCATCGAAATCAGACAGCAAGGCTGATTGGGTAGAGGTTGGCAGAAGCTACACCCGTTTTGCGCTTTTGGCGACAACAATGGGCATCCGCAACTCATTTGTAAATCAGCCCGTTGAGGTTAGAGAGGTAAAAGGCCAGTTCGCATCGGCGGTCGGGCTTGACGACAAATCACCCGATCTGGTGGTTCGGTTTGGAAGAAGTGCGCGCATGCCAAACTCACTTCGCAGGCCGGTTGAGTCGGTTATTATCTCGAAAGAGGGACAAATACGAACATAACGAGGGAGACCGATGAACTTAGTTGACATTATCATCATCGTAGTGGTGTTGCTTTGGATGGTGCGGGGCTATTATGTGGGCTTTATGATGACCCTGACCACGCTTTGCGGTATGGTTGTGGGTCTGATTTGCGCGATATACCTGTCAAAATACCTTGCAGAGGCAATGCAGAGCTTCATCAACGACGAGATGACGCGCCACCTTCTGGCGTACCTTCTGATTTTTCTCATCGTGGCTATAATATTCCGCATTATCGGCCTGCTGCTGCGCGAGCTTATCAAGAAGATGAAGTTAGGCGGCGCAGATTCAGTGTTAGGTGTATTGGCAAGCGCGGTTGAAGCGCTTCTTCTGATCATGATAGCTTTGCTTGTTATTATTCAATCTCCATGGGAGAAGACGAAGGCCGAAGTTAGAAACTCGCTGATTGCACCATATATGCTCGAAGGCGCTAAGATCGCGGTTTTCAACCTGCCAGAGCATCTCCGCAAGCAGATTGTACGCGATATAGACAATCCCGATGTAAAACACGAGCCTTCCCCATCACCATCACCCACTTCATCGCCCGAGATAGTGGACAAAAACCGTGCCTGACAGACCGCGGGTTGCGCAAGTTATAACAAGGTTCATCGCGGGTGGCGCGATGCTCGTCTGCCTTGAGGCGG
The DNA here is from genome assembly GCA_964571525.1 of uncultured Planctomycetota bacterium. Classification (GTDB taxonomy): domain Bacteria; phylum Planctomycetota; class B143-G9; order B143-G9; family B143-G9; genus CAZNBY01. Next base: position 12,916 of record CAZNBY010000010.1, on the reverse strand, counting down.
CCAAAGGGCTTGCGAAACGCGGCTGGGATGTGGAGATATGGACAGGGCCACCGGTTGGTTCAGAGGGTGAACTTCTCTTTGAAGCTTGGCGCAATGCAATCAAAGTGGTGGTAATACCGCACATGCGCCGCGAGATATCACCGCTTCACGACATGCATGCTTATCACGACCTCCGCGCGCAGATAAGGCGATTTCGCCCCGATGTTGTACATTCACATTCAAGCAAGGCGGGTGTACTTGCGAGGTTTGCCGCATATTCGTGCTCCGTTCCCCTTGTGGTGCATACCTGCCACGGACTTCCATTTGGATACGGCAATCCATTCAAAGACCTTTTCTTTTCGCGCATTGAAAGAGCCGCATCTTACCGATGTAGCCGGATATTTTGTGTGGCGAGTGACCTTATCGAGCGCATGAAGCGTTACAAAGTCGCACCAGAAAGCAAGATTGTGCATCTGCCTTGGGGGCTTGATTTCGACGGTTTTGAAGCACGAGACGCAGATTTCGCCCGCTCTCTGCTCAATCTGAATGGCGATGAGATCATAATCACCCTGCCAGCTCGAATAGCGCCCGACAAGGGGCACATTGACGCTATACGAGCCTTCGAGCAGGTTGCTATTGAACACCCGTCCGCACGCCTGCTGTTTCTCGGCGACGGCCCACTCCGCGAACGGATCGAGCGGATCGCGCGGTGCTCACCCGCGTCGTCGAGTATAATCTTTGCGGGGCAAATTCCGCGTGAACGGGTACCGCATTATCTTGCAGCGACATCAATCGTATTGTTGCCAAGCTATCGCGAAGGTCTTCCGATTGTGTTGGCTGAGGGATTTATCGCGGGAGCAAGCGCGGTCGCGTACGACACCGATGGTGTTTCAGAGCTTGTCATAGACGGCATAACCGGCACACTTGTCAAAAAAGGTGATATAGATAGACTTGGCCGTGCCCTAAACGAGCAATTAGCCAGCAACGCACTGCGCACCCGTTATTCACAGCAGGGTGAATCGCTTGTTCGTGCCGCATATTCAAGAGCAACCATGTGCGATAGGTTGGATGCCGAATTCCGCGAGGGGCTCGGAATGATGCGGAATGTTGCGAAGACATAGCTTAAACGAGGAGGGATAGTACTGCATTAGTAATACTTTACACGCCATTAATAAGTGGAGGACACAATATTTATTCGCTTACTGCCCTATTCTCTATAATATTCATTGACATACTCATCACCATCATAATTAGCCATTCCAACTCCTTCATTAATTGCTGTCGATTGCGACCATTTTCTGACAGCATTCTTGACCCCATAATACCTTACAGCAGCAATCGAGCAGCGCTTATCAATTCGAACATCCCTTTTTAAATTGCTAATATCATATCGGTCGCTTGGATCAATACTTAATATCCACTCATAATGAATAGTGAAGCTAAATGATGGAGTGAGCAAAACAGCCATGTACTTATCGCCTCCATATGGGGTGCCCCATGTAGATTGTACACATTCAGCTTTCGTTGATATTCTAATATTGTTGCTCTTCACTTTATCGTTATCACAATCAATTTCCTCAGACAGAAGAATCTCTTTCATTTTTTCATATATAGCTCTCTTACTTTCTTCTAATATTCGCGCAGCAAGCACATTCGCCTTTTTCACAACTTCATCTTGGCTTTTTCCGTTTCCAAGAGCAAAACCCATATATTGCTTATTATCAATAAGAGTGCTTGTTTCTCGATACACATTTCCATCTTGCGTGACATTTGCATCACCCAAAATATCCTTGAAGCTGATGAACCATGTCGCAGCAATGCTCTCGTAGTTTCTATTTTCATCATTAGAATAATGACGATGATACCACTTGGCAATTTCACGTTCATTTGCCCAATATAGCAATATTATAATCAGTAAACATTGAATTCCAACACCAATTAAATATCTCGACTCTCGTTTCATTTCACCGCACTCCTGCAGTTACGGTTCTAACTATCGCATAATCAGCCACATAGTCAAATGTGTATTCATCTTTTATATCGGAGACTAACGCTATTCTACCAGGCCACCCGTAATATTTCACGGCTGCAATCGCACATTTTTGAGATTCGTCAGTATTAACACTATCCACAATGAACTCATATTTATTCTCGTTCTTGATGCATCGTCCCTGCACATTTAAGACTTGAGCTGATGAGGGCATTAATGCTTTATAAATACCGCCATTCCATCCCCACGTTGAGCCAATACACAGTAATTCTGCAGTAACATTGTATGATTTTACTTTCTCGGTAACTTCACACATCGCACTATTATTTGCAGCATTATCGTGATGAGCCAATATATTCTTCACGATATCCGTCTCCAAGCACTTAAGAGCGATATCTATCATTTCTGCATCTGTTCTGCCATTTCCTATTCCATGTGCGGCATACGACATGTTTTGGCTCGAGTCCAATGAGCGCAGGTCTTTAACATCTTCGCCTACAGAATACACTATTGATGCATTCTCAATATTCACATACCAACACCATGTTATGTCTCTATAGTCGTATTTATCATCGCATAGTATATTTGTAAAAATGAATCTTTGAACCATGCTATCTCTAATTGTTGCAAAGATAACTATAAATCCTACAGTCCAAATCATTAATACTATTATGAAGTGTCGATTGCTCATATTATCTCCTTGTTGGAGTTCCATTTAGAACATACGGATTATTGCTGCTATAGTCCTCGTTACAGGAATCTGCACACCCGGGTCGGTCAACGACAAATGAGGAGGTCGGTGCTCCACCCCGAATATTGGTGCAATCAGAAGTACGACCGGCCAAGTTACCCAACGCATTGCGGGGGTATGATGTTGTGTAGAGCGTCTGGCCGCCGTCGGGCGATACCGTCTCTGTCGCTACCCGACCGATCGCGTCGTAGATCTTATCGAAGTTCTTGGCCGCCGCATCGGTCGTCTGCGTGCACCAGCACATCGAATTACATGTATGTGCCGTCGTGTTGTTCTCGCCGTCCGCCTGTCTCGAAACATTGCCGTTCGGATCGTAGCTCTTCGTGAATGTCGCCCCCGATGGCTTCACAACCCGCCAATTGCGGTTCATCATGTCGTAATCAATTTGAGGGCCATTTTCGACCGTGCCAAGCAGTGCGCATGACACCGCGCGTCTCCATGCGGCGACGATCAGCAGGTATAGGCATAAGGCGCGGGTGTTGATAATAGCCTCCGAACAGATGTTAGGACGACCGAACACAACGAATCTATTGACAAAACATACACCAAGGTGCGAGCGTGTCAAGTGAATTCTTCACGACAACATTCTCTACCGTTCGCAAGTCACCAAAGCTTCGGGATAGGCTCACCTCAGTAGGATACGCCGCTTATCCTTGCAGTTCTACTGTAAGTGCCAATTGTACTTCCCCCGTGGGACCCGATGGGTTCGCTGGCACCGTAGTTCACAGCAGGGTGAATCGCTTGTTCGTGCCGCATATTCAAGAGCAACCATGTGCGATAGGTTGGATGCTGAATTCCGCGAGGGGATCGGAATAATGCATGTTGTGAAGGCTTAGCTTAAACGAGTAGCGAAGGGTTGTTTAGTAATAGTACCGCATGTTCTTAAGATGAGGGGGACGCAATACAGTCAAGAACCCCCTTAATTTTGCGCTCTATTGTTATTAGGCGCGAACGCGGAGATTTCCTGAATTCCTGTTAAATACGATGAGTAATCGAAACGATTATTATTCTCAGCACTATACTCGTATTTTCTACACCTCTCATTTGTCTTTAGCCACGCACTAATCCCAATTCTTAATATCGGTAGTATATTAATCGAGGCGTGTTCTCGCCTTTACATATTACACATGTTCTGCCGAGAATGTCTCCAAATCCATGTCTTCTACCATTATCATATTCAGACATGGAATATACAAGTGCGTCGCGAATATCTTCAGCACCTTCAAAAACGCACTCACAAGTATATTTTTCTAACAATTGCAGATCTCCTAAGCTGTATACATCAATTCCATTATAATCAGTTAACACCCATAATGTGTCTTTGTAGAAACCAATAATTTTTGGAAAACGATCAGCCCGCACCTGTTTTACTTCTCTTATACCATTTGCATCATATTGACATATTCCAATACATATAGAAGGATAATATAGATATCCATTCCTCACCAACATGCTTTTTGAATGCGTTACCCCTCTTACCTTACCGAGTCTCTTTCCAGTTTCATAGTCCAAGCAAGATATAAAAGCTTTGTCTTCCTTGATTAAAACATATTTTCCATCAGATAGAACACGACATGCGTACATAGGAGGAGCACTAATCCTTATCTCCCATACTATTGTCATACTTTTAATATCAATTCTACACAAATAATGGAAAGCAATGCCAAATATTTTACTTCCTGTGATTGCAAATACAGATTTCTGATCACTGAATAAGTAACCATAGGGTTCCATATCTAATTCAATTTTTACATCTCGCACATAATCATACATAATACTCTTCTTTGGGTATCCTATTAAGGCAATTGAATAATAGAGATCGCAGTATGATATTTGTTCATCAGCTGAATTGTACACTCTAATCACTCTTGGCAGATTGTCCTGACCAACAACGTATTCGAGTACTCTTAGATTTTTGCGCCCTTCATCAAGTAACGTAAATCTCAGCATCGTTTCAACAAGAGAAATGCTCAATGGTTGTGAATCCCACACTTTCTTGTGCATTTTGTTTGCAGAATCAAAGACATATAATCCGTTATTATCGCTATATACAACACAACTATCAGAGATCGCCAATATCCTGTCAGTGCGAGCAATTGTACCGACCTTTTTGTACAATGCTGGTTTGTCTTCCTCTGCGGAAGAATTTATCAAGGCAACATGAAAGAGGATTACAATTAGTAATATTCTACCAAGCACTATAGTCGTTGAAGTCATCATTATGTTCACCTCTGACAATATCATTACCGTTTCTTTGGCCAGGATTGTAATGTTCTGATGTAAACAAACCGGAAACTGAACCATCCTCATTAATTCCAACTGCTCCATACGAGGAAAGTGATTCGCAACCTGTATTCTGACTGAAGACGTCTGCAAGTGCGCCACCTTCGCAAGATACAACTGAGAATGCTGTATCTGAATCAACTGCACCTCCGAAGGCATCATATAATTCCTTCGCCTCATATGTGCCATATGTACTATCATTAACATCATGGCAACTACCATGGCCAGCAATTCTCATATAGCACACACGCTTTGCATTTGCAGCCTCTTGCTGAGGCGCTGCCTTTGCCGCTTTCATCTGTGCCCCCATCGAGCCCCAGCCGTCGTAATGCACCGTGTAGGGGCCGACGCCGGTCTTGCGAGCGGTTGTCTCCTCGTACTCGGTCAGTGACATGCCAGACGCGAAGTCGTTGAAGAAAGCCTGTTCCCAGCCCCAGATCGAATCGTTATCCCAGCTTGATGTATCAAGAATATCGGTGCGTGCATCGCAGACATTGCTCATCTGCAGCTTGTGATAATAGAACTTGCGGCCTGTTATATTGGCACAGGTGTAGTGGGGATCAGGAGTTTGCAGGGGAAAGATCGAAGAATTTTCGACCGTGCCAAGCAGTGCGCACAACACCGCGCGTCGCCATGCGGCGACGATCAGCAGGTATAGGCACAGGGCTCGAGTGTTGATGTTTCCTCCGATCCAAAATGCAGGATGCATAATATTGAGACGCCAAATCCGTACATAGGTTACGCGAAGGATTAGAAAAGTCAAGATTTTTTCAAATCTTGCGTGAGCATTGCCAAGAGGTCGAGGTGCGAGGAAAGAGCGATTGCATGAATCGTGCTGCGACCGCCCTGAGGGACAGACTTTGTCAATTATGGACGCGATGGACGGTATGGACTATATGGACAATGACCGAGTTTTGTTATGCGGTTTTCTTGGTTCTACTTTGCGTCTTTGTGTTCCTACTTCGCTTTCGCTGCGCTTAGCTTCGGAGGATTAAAGCTTCGTGTAAAGACCCCGAAGATCACAGGCGGGACGCGTATCAGTAAGTTGATAGGTGATAGGTGAAAGGTGAGAAGATGGGAGAATAGCCAAGATAGATCAAATGCGGATTGGTGCGATAGTCGCCCATGCCTTTAACGCCTTAATGGTGATCTCGTTATTGGTTCTTCTCGGTCTTCCTTCGTGTTCCTACTTCGCTTTCACGCTTCGCGCTTAGCTTCGGAGGATTAAAACTTTGTGTTCCTACTTCGCTTTCGCGCTATGCGCTTAGCTTCGGAGGATTAAAACTTCGTGAGAGACATCCCCCCGTCTTAACTCCCACAGGCGAGACGCCCATGCCTTTAACGCATTCGCGTTTGTGTGTGATGGGCATCTTCCTTTTCACCCAAAATCTGCGAAATCTGCGAAATCTGCGGATAAATCTCCCCCGGTATCAGAAAGTTGATAGGTGAAAGTAGGGCAGATAAGAGCGAATCGCCACGAAACAACGAAGAAGAGCGCAACGCATACATGATACCATATAGCATCCCCCTCCCCTATGGCTGGCTTTCTTGCCTTTTTAACGCAATTCGGTATGCTGTACCAATGAAATTCTTCGGTCACTATGATAACGATTACTTCATCAGGCAGCGCGTCGCTAAGCTTGGCAAAGGCGATGGGCGCGTGTTTGTTGATGTACCCGCCGGTGAGGGGCGAATATCCGAGTTTTTGCACCGCAGCGGCTTCACCGTGATGCCTTTCGACCTGTTCCCCGAGTCTTTTCGCGCACCTGAATTGACATGCCGACATGCTGACCTGCAGAAAGAACTGCCTCTTGATCCAGATAGTGCCGACTTTCTGCTTTGCGAAGAGGGAATAGAGCATATACCCGACCAACTTTCGCTGCTTATCGAGTTCAACCGTGTGCTGAAGCAGGGAGGTTCGCTGCTTATAACAACACCGAACATCTCATGCCTGAGATGCAAGCTAAGCTGGTTCTTTATGGAAAGCGACTTTTACCGCAGGTTACCGCCCACTGAAATGGATGCCGTCTGGTTTTCGAAAAACGATGGGCGTATCTATTACGGGCATGTCTTTCTTATAAATGTGCAGAAGCTTGTGTTGCTTGCCAAAATCGCCGGTTTCGAGCTTACCGCCATACACCCAATGAAGGTCAGTTGGACATCGCTGCTATTTGGCATAACCTACCCCATTATCTACCTTGCTAACCTTAGCGCACTGCTGCATGAAAAGAGAAAACGCAAATCCGTACCGCAGGCCGCGCCGGTGTTCGAAAGTGCCGCAAGGCTCAATGTAAATCCAACAGTGCTATTCTCAAAGCACCTGTTCATAGAGTTCAAAAAGGCCGCGCCGCCCTATGAGGCTCTGAGGGACTTCCATAACAAGCTTCTCACCGAACCTGACGCAATGTTCACCGTAACCTGAAGCTCATCCTCAATCGATGAAAATGTAACTTTTTTTTCACACACCGCCTGATAGAATTCGCAAAGACAAACAAGGCAGAGAACATGATAAATCACAAGAAATTCATGGTTCGCGAGCGGGTGCGCCTGCTCAAGCTGACCGACAAGTTCGACATTTACGACCCCGAGACCGGCGAGCAAATCGGCTTTGCGAAGGAAGAACCTTCTTCATTTGCAAAGTATGCGCGTTTGCTGCTTAAAAAGGGTGCATTGCCGAATCAGATCAACTTTTACGCGCTTGATACACCAAACGATGAAAGCAGCGCTCGGTTGGTCTGGGGCATGAGCAAGCCGTTCACCTTCATTCGCAGCCGCTTCTACATCAGCACACCTGACGGCAAATCCCTGGGCATGCTCCAATCGAAGATATTCACCATCGGCGGAGGCCTGAAGGTGTTTACATCAGATGACAGGCAGATTGCAGATGTGAAGGGCAACCTAATAGGCTGGAACTATAAGCTGAACACATTAGACGGTGTGGAGATCGGGCGCGTAACAAAGAAGTGGGCAGGTGGAGTAAAGGAGTTCTTCACAACGGCGGACAACTACCTTGTCGCTGTTGACGATAACGCGCCAAAGGGGGCAAATGTGATGCTGCTATGCGCAGCAATTGCAATAGACGCGGTGTACAAAGAAGCTAATTAACGATAAGCGCGCATAATAAAACGGGGCGGAAAACCGCCCCGTTTAGTTACACCCATTCAGTATCAGATTGGCGGGTTATACAGCGGAATGATGTTAATCGGCGAAGATTGCGAACCTGATGAGCCTGTGCCGAGTTGATAATACCCTCCATCGCCACAGACAAAAACATCGCCGTTATAGCAGATAAAGAAGCCTGAGCCCAACCCCGCAACAATCTTGACCACGCCCTTGCCATTAAGGTTCTCAATGAGGGTCGGTGCAGTAGCCCAGCCACCTGTGTACCCAATCCCTAACTGACCATAATAGTTATTACCCCAAGAGTACACAGAGCCGTCCGCACAAAGAGCATAACTTATGTTTCCGCCTGCGGCAATCTGAACAACACGCTTGCCGGTGAAGAAGTCAACAAGAACCGGAGTATTTCTTTCGAGCGTATCGCCAAGCCCCAACTGGCCAACACCGTTAGTTCCCCACGCATACACAGAGCCATCGGCGCAGATTGCGAAACTGTGCGCCATGCCGCATATAACCTTAACAACATTCTTGTCGTCAAGTTCTGTAATCGGTTGAGGGGTGTTGCCGCCGGGGGAGCCATATCCCCACCAATACACTCTGCCACCAACTATAGCCACAGCGTAGTAATCTGCTGCTGCAATATCAGTCGCCGTTGTGCTATTGGTAAGCGGCATCTGGACGGGGGTGAGCCTCTCCGTATTGTCACCAAGACCAAGCTGCCCCCGTACATTCCTTCCCCAAGTGAAGAGCCGTCCATAATGACTTAGAGCAATACCGAAATCATATCCGGCGCATGCCTTCGCAATGCTGTTAAGACCTGCTATTTTAACCGGTTCATTTCTTTCAGTCTTGTCGCCGAGGCCGAGTTGTCCGTCGTCGTTGCGACCGAACGACCATAGATGGTCTGAATTGTCAATGTACATCGAATACCACGGCCCGCAGATAAGCTCTCTGGGCATGTCATCGTGCTCGTTAGTCCAATTAGTCACTTGATGCGGATACCACTGCTCGCCGAGGTCTCCGATTCCAAGCTGCTTGGAGCCGTTATTGCCCCACACGAACACCCCACCATCTTGAAATAGCGATAGAGTATGACCCGTACCAGATGAAAGAGATGTAATCTTGTTTGCACGCAGGGGAATGGGGATTACGGCTTTGCTGAAACGCTTGGCGCTTTCGCCCCATTCAAAGGTCTGGGCGATGGAATAGTCAACTGCAACACCCTCATAGAACGGTGTGTCATCTGTGAAAGTCCATGACGCACCTGGGAATACCCACGACATGATCTCGTTCGGGCAACCTGCAGCGTGCTTTCGCAGTATCACACCCTCATAACCCACAGTCGCATTCCAATTCACAACTACTGTACCATTTTCTTGCACAGACACAGCAACCTGATCGGCGACAATATTGCCTGAATCAAAGCCAACCATATCTTGTATAGGATTAGCAACCCAGTTGTTGGAAGTAAAATAGGGGGTAATGTTTCCCACTCCCTGCAGTTCACCGTCGGCGGTCAGAGCCATCGCAAAGGTGTAGTTGCTGCCGAAATCAAGCAACTCCTTCTCGTCCACAAAGTATTCAACATAAGTGGGAAGAGCCACTTGATCGGTGTGGCCGTGGAACATCTGACCATATCCATTGTCGCCGAATGTATATACACTGCCATTAAAGGCAAATGCGACAGACGAATACAGGCTACATTTAACGCGGATAATGTTCTTGTCGTCAAGAGCAGTTACTTGCACTGGCGAATACTGATGCCAACCACCTGTGCCGAGTGCGCCAGCCATTCCCCACGAGAAGACCCGCCCGTCATCATAAAGCGCCAAAGAGTGATATGCGCCGGCGGAAATAGAAATTATCGTGCCGAGTTCTTCAAGCGCATTGTTGCGTATCGGGTAATATGACCTATCGCTCCCGAATGTGCTTGTGCCAAGCTGACCGTCGTTGTTATAGCCCCAGCAGTAAACGCGACCGTCAACGGTGATCGCAAATGCGTGGAAAAAGCCCGCAGCGAACGCACGAATAGGCGAACCGCCACATCCGGTTACCTCTGTGGGTGTCGAACCTCCCGTGCCAGTGCCGGTTATGCCGAGGTTACTGTCGCCCCATGAATAAAGCTTGCCGTCCTTAGTCAGCGCAAAGGCTGCATCGTAACTGCAGTATATTGCCATCACATTTAAGTCATCAAAAAACGGATTGTGTATTGGCACAAGGGACTCCCCCGGTGTGCTCATGCCGAATGTACCGTAGTTGTTGTGCCCCCAGACCCAGACCTTGCCGTCCTCGCAAAGCGCAAGGGAGAAGACACGGCCTGTTACAACCTGCTTTACATTCGATATACCCTCGACCTTAGTAATACTGTTGGGAGTAGTTGTGGTGCCGATGCCGAGTGTATGGTACTCGTTATTTCCATAGGCGTATAAATCGCCATTAGATGCGATTACAAAGCCCCATGTATCGCCGACCGTTAACGCCTTTGGGCAGATCTTTGGCGAAGGTGACGGGGAAGGCGAGGGAGATGGTGAAGGGCTTGGTTCGACTATGCCAGATTGACTTGGGGAAGGTGAAGCGGAAGGCGACGCCGATGTCTTCGGTTTTGTCGAACTGCCGCCGCAAGCAAGACTTATAACAATTGCAAGGGCGATGCTCATTACGAGCACTGTTCTCTTTGGGCTCAAAGTTACCTCCTCTTGGTGATTGCATCATAGTATAAGGAATTACCGAAATCGTCAAGTGCCCGACCTCTGCACCACTGAAAGCCTCGCTGTTGCGCAGTTTGGCGTGATTTTGCCCGAAATTTGGGGAGTTTTGAACCTTTGTGCGCACGAATAATAGTGTATACTGACGCATTATTTACAGAGGAGTAGCTACCATGCAAAAAGCAAAAGGCATCGTGTGGGATCTGTCGTTCCTCTATTCCGCGCTCGACGACCCCAAAATCGAAAAAGACTTGGTAAAAGGCGACGAACTCGCTGACGCGTTCGTCGGTAAATACCGCGGCAAAATCGCGAACAAATCGGTGGACGCGAAAACACTCATGGCGGCTATCGCCGATCTTGAGGATGTCTATCGCGTAGCCTCAAAGCCATACCACTTCGCGAGCCTCAAATTCTCCGAAAACACCGGCCATCCAGATGTGCTGTCGCTCATCGAGAATGTACGCAACCGCTTCACGCAGATACACAACAAGCTGGTGTTCTTCAACATCGAGCTTATGGATATGTCAGAAGCCCGCGCGAAGGCAATTATGGCCGACCCGGAATTCGAACACTATAAGTTCTGGCTGCAGGAATCCCGCAAGAGCAAACCGCACACGCTCACCGAAAAGGAAGAGCAGATTATAAACATTAAGGATACAACCGGCAACGGCGCGTTTGTGCAGTTGTACGAGGAGATAACAAGCAGCCTCAAGTTCCCCATAAAGCTCGATGGCGAAAAGAAGATGATGAACGGCGAAGAAGTCGCCGCGCTGTTCATGTCGCCAGACCGCAAGACCCGCAGGAAAGCCTTCGACTCGTTCTATGCGGTCTATAAAGACAATTCAAAGGTCATAGCCGCGATTCTCAACATCCTTGTGCGCGACCACGCAAACGAGATGAAGCTGCGCAAGTACCCCAACGCAATGAGCCCCGCCTATCTGCGCGATCAAGTTTCAGAAGAGACCATCAAGAACCTTATGGATGTTGTCGCAGAAAACTACACGCTGGCTCAGCGGTACTACCGCATAAAGGCCAAGCTGCTCGGCTTAAAGGTCTTAAAGGGCTGGGACCGCAGTGCGCCCGTCGGCAAGGACTACAAGTTTAATTGGGACGAGGCCCAAAAGATGGTGCTCGAATCTTACAAGAAGTTCGACCCCGAAGTCGGCAAGCGCGTAAAGATGTTCTTCGATAAGAAGTGGATAGACGCAGAAGTCCGCCCGGGCAAGCGCGGTGGCGCGTTCTGCTCAGGCACCCTACCCCACCTCAATCCGGTTGTGCTGATGAACTACACCGACACGCTCGGTGATATTTACACGCTCGCTCACGAGCTTGGGCATGGCCTGCACGACCAGTACGCCGCCGAAAAGCAGGGAATCCTAACCTATCACCCGCCTCTTGTCGCTGCAGAGACCGCATCGGTGTTCGGCGAAATGCTGCTCACCGACAAGCTGCTTAAAGAGGTGAAGGACGACGAGATGAAGCGCGATATCATCTGCCGCGAGCTTGAGGGCGTGTTCAACACATGCTCGCGCCAGATCATGTATGTGGCGTTCGAAAAGCGCATACACGAGGAAGGCTCTAAACGCCGCCTGTCGCCCGATGATATCAGCAAGATTTGGGACGAAGAGGAGAAGCGCATATACGGCGAGACGATGGAGTTCCATGAGCTTCAGAATTACTACTGGGCTCGCGTGGGTCACTTCTTCTTTGCGCGTTTCTATTGCTTCGCTTATGCGTTCGGCAAGATGTTTGTGCTCGCGCTGTACAAGCGCTATCTCGACGACCCCAAGTCGTTCGTGCCGGCCTATAAGGAGCTTTTGCGCTTCGGTGGGCAGGTTCCGCCGCACATTCTGGCCGAGAATCTCGGTATGGATGTTACAAAGCGCGAGTTCTGGGAGGGCGGTTTTGAGTATGTGAAGGATAAGATCGAACAGCTTGAGAAGATAGTTGGCTGACAAGAGCCTCATTCGATAGACAGCACAAACCCCGCCGCAAGGCGGGGTTTTTGGTGGTGGGGGGGGGGATAATCCACGCCCCCGCGCGGGGGGCGACTTACTCAGAAGTCATAGGCGAAGACGGCAAGTGGTT
>CAZNBY010000009.1:0-72933 GCA_964571525.1 uncultured Planctomycetota bacterium | reverse complement strand
AAATAAGTTCAATCGAGCGGCTCCACATATCGGTTACGGTGTAGAGCAAGCCCGACGCCGCGCCCTGAGTGTAATATGCGAGCGTTATCGCGCGGTTGAAGCGGTCGGTTATTGTGATAGGGCGACCGAGGTCGTCGAACAATATTGTGTTGCCGTATTTGTCTGAGAGCATGAAATCGAGCGGGTTTGAGCCTACCGCGCAGGTTAAAAAAAGGCCGTATGAGGCGGTCGAGCGCCAGAGGCTCGCTTGGGCGTCCCACACGAAGGGAACGACCGTACCGAGCGCGGTGGTGAGCGTGAGAGAGGCCGGATCGGCGATATAGTTTATTCGAATGTCGTATGTATGACGCCACGGAGCCGCGCCGAGGGCGGGGTTGCCGGTGGTGTCGGATACATGGTTAAGGCCGAACTCGATGTTGTAGGTCGTTGATGAATCGAACACAAGAAATCCGCGCGACCAAGTCAACTGGCCGGTCGAGATGTCCACTGATGCGCTGCCGCAATCGCTTACGGCGTAATCCTCACCCGTCGAGGCGTAATCCAAAACGGGATATGGGGATGCGTAGGATGCCGAAAATTGAATGACGATCGCGGCGCAGAAGATCAGCGCGACGATCAGGTTTCGAGCCAAGGTACCTCCGGATGCAATTTGTCCAAAACGATCACCAACGAACTATAAAATTATACCATTGACCACGATAAATCAAGTAAATTCCGGTAGTTATTCGGCGCAAAACCGGTGAGTTTCGACAAATCGCGATGGAAAGCCATTTCCAGCACCGTCCGCGTCAGATGGAAAGCTTGAAGCGACAGCGCGAATCCGTTTGAAGAGGATTAAAACTTAGCGTTCCTACTTCGCTCTCGCGCTATCCGCTTAACTTCGGAGGATTAAAGCTTCGTGAGAGACATACCCCCGTCCAATGGATATGGGCTTCTGCACGATGCACAATGACCTATTACCGCATTCTGTCTTTCTCGGTCTTCCTTTGTGTCTTAGTGTCTTAGTGAGATATATTCCCCGTCTTTTCTCCCACAGGCGAGACGCCCGCGCTCCACAGTCGCTATCGCGATTGTGCGCGTTCGATTATCTCATTGTTTGCGTTGATTCTCATTGCCGAGACAAGATATTTTGAGTGCGGCACGGGCGAGACGCGAATCAGTAAGTTGATAGGTGAAAGGTGAAAGGTGAGAAGAAGGGAGAAATGCCAAGATAGATCAAATACGGATTGGTGCAAATGACGCCATGCCTTTAGGACATTCATCCTGCAGGTGACTGATTTGGTTTTCGGTTTACATGTATGGTGGGCATCTTCCTTTTCATCCAAAATCTGCGAAATCTGCGAAATCTGCGGATATATCTCCCCGGTATTGGTAAGTTGAAAGGTGAAAGGTGAAAGGTGAGAAGAAGGGAGAATTGCCGCGAAACAATACGGAAAGATATATCGGATGGCATAACGCAGCGATAAAAGACGCAAGGCCGCGCACCCGCGGCCCCGCATCAGGGAGAAAAGGAGGGAGAGAGATGGGAAAACTATTTGCTGAACATCGGTGACCGGTACAGCTCGTACAGCGGCCACGAATGATTGCGTATCAATAACTTGCCGAACAGCTCGACAACGGCACTGCCGGTGCGAAGGTTCTCGTTCGGAAAGTAATCGGCGAATTGCGTTGAGATCGCAAGGCTCGCAGTGACACCGTCCATGCCATTGGGTATATCGCACGCCATGACGCGAAGATGCTGCTGAAGCGCGGCGCGGTCGTCAACAATTAGCATTTGAGCATCGGGCAGCCATGTGAAGTAGAATGGGCGGCTGACGCAAAGGGCGTGGAGAGCGGCGCCGATAGTCTTCGCATTGGCAAGGCTCGACGGGACGGGCAGATCAACCGCTGCGCCTGTGCCGAAGACGACATCGAATCCCGCGCCTTTTGCGATGCGGGTGATGGCCTCTCGCACGGTTGTAGCAGAGACCTGCGTGACCGGCTTTGTCAGCGGTCCAAGGTACTTTGCCGACACCGGAAGCTCGTACTCTCCGCCGCGAAGGACAGACCGCAGAGCCTCGAACCGCGCCACATCCTCGTCGGTAAGCGCCATGAACTCGAGCTTCATATCGGGCGTAACGACGAACCAAGGGAAGGTGCGCGATATTTTATAAGTCTCGTCTTTGCGCGTGCTAAGCTTCACATCGGTGCTTTGGTCGTATGGGAGCGGAACGCGCACGGCCTGAGCAACCTGAGTGGAGAACTTAGGCCCTTCGACCATTAGGATGCTGTTGCCAATAGAATCGAGTTGCGCGACTGCCTCAGGTTCAAGCGCAAGAGCCAGATCCATCTTGACATGGCGTATCTCGCCGTGTTCCATAAGTGAAAGCTCGCGCTCGCGAAGCACAAATGTATCGCCCCACTTTTCAAGCTGCAAGTCGAACGCATAGGCGACGGCACGCAAGGCTCTTTCGGGATCGGGGCTATTGAGGGCAAGTGATGCACGCTTGAGCCAGAGCGATTGCCGTGCACCCGGGGCAACAAGAACGGAAACGCCATAAGCAGACTTGAAAGCACCAGCCATATCGTCGAGCGTTGCATCTGCAACGGCGAACTCGGCTGGAGCGGATTGCTTGTTAGTATTAACGGTGAAGGCAAAGGCGGCGGCGACGGCAAGAAGCACAACCAGCCCCGCGGCAAGGCGCATTGCAAATGAAAGCGACCGTTCGCGCTGCCAATTGGACGCGGCAAACGGGTACGCGCCGGCGCAGACAGCAGCAGCGCGGGATGCAGCGTTGGCCTCATCGGGATGCCTGTAAGAAGATGCAAGGTCTTCGAGCATCTCGTGAAGCTCGAACTGCTCCTCCAAACCAAGCTGGCATGAGTCGCACTCTGCCACCGGTCTGCCGCAGATCGGGCAGAAGGAGCTGTTCTCGCTGGTTATAAGTTCACGGTCGTTTGCCGGTTTCATACTAAAGGTGTTTCTTCATCTTTCGCCGCAGAATTTCCGTCGCACGGCAGATTCTGCTGCGTATAGTGCCAGATGGTTCGCCAAGCTGAAGGGCAATTTCCTCGCAAGACAGGCCGCTGAAGTATCGCATCTCTATAACGATGCGATAGATTGGCTTGAGCGAGTTCACCGCAATAGCAAGCGCGTCTTTGCGCTCGTCTGTGGCGAGCTGCTGCAGCGAGGAGGGGTCATCAGAGCTTTCCTCATACAGTGGCTCGGGCATGGAGGGCATGCGAGCCTTACGCCTCAGGAACGACCGAGTCGTATTTAGGGTAAGGCCATAGAGCCATGAGGAAAACTTTGAATGGTCCTTCAACTTTGGCAAAGAACTCATCGCGGCGAGAAAGGCTTCTTGAGCGACATCCTCTGAGTCGGTGACATTCCTGCAAGAACGATAGGCGAGTGAAAAGACCATACGCCAGTATCGCTCGACAAGAATCGGGAATGCCCTTTTATCGCCGTCGAGCGCAGCTTGAACAAGCTGGTCGTCGCTTCTGTCATCCCCGTTGGGAGTGATGTAAACCTTTTTCTCGTCTTGCGCCATATAGTCGCGATGCGCCCCTTGCTTGCTGCAAAAAAAGCTCAATATACATAGAATCCGTGCTTTGTCTTGCGTCCAAGTCGCCCTCTTTCTATCATGTTCTTCAGGACGGATGGCGCAAGAAAGCACTCGTCGCCGTAATGCTGATAAAGAAGTTCTGCCATTTTGGCGACCGTATCGAGGCCAAGGCTGTCAGCTAATTTGAGAGGCCCCATTTTATGGCCAAGGCCAAGCTCGATTGCAAGATCAACATCCTCTGGCGCGTTGCCCTGCTCATAGAGCCTCATAGCCCTAAGAAGAAATGGAATCAGCAGGCGATTTACAAACAAACCGGGCTGGTCTTTGCACAACACGGTCTGTTTGCCGATCTTTGCGCAGAAGTCCAACACCATCTCCATTGCATCCTTGGATGTATCGGGAGTAAGGACTATTTCGACAAGTTTCATGATCGGCACAGGGTGAAAGAAGTGGGTGCCGATGAATCGGTCGGGACAGCCAAGAGCGACACCAAACTCGCGTATTTCCATGCTCGAAGTGTGAGTTGCAACGATCGCAGTGGATTTGACATCCTTTGCAATCTCGTTGAAGAAGTGCAGCTTAGACTCGCGGTCGTTAGCACAACATTCGATAATCAGATCTGCGCGCCGCACTGGATCGAGCGAGACAGCAAAGCAAAGCCTGCTTGCGATTTCATACACATCGGCTTGCTTGAACTTGTCCTTTTCTACACCCTTTTGCAAAAAGTCGGTGATCCAATCTCGGGCGGTAACAAGCTCGCCTGAATTAAGGCCGATAAGTGAGATAGGCACCTTGCTCAACGCGCAGCAGAGGGCGATGCCTGTGGCAATCTGCCCAGTGCCCATAACGGCGACAGACTTGATTTCGGGGGATGTTTCGGATGTTACGGGTTGTTCATCCATTGGATTTCCTCCGTCAGCATTCGGGTTATCTCGCGTCTGCAATAAACGCTTGTTTCTTCACTCAGCAAGGTGCGAAGTGTAGATTTATCTTCATCGGTCAGCTTGCACGACTGAAGGGCACGCAAGGCAGAGAACCGAACTCGCCAGTCAGAACTCGCAGACACAGAGCAATGCTGCATCAATACTATAACGCATTCGCGGGTTTTTAGCATACCTATCGCCTCAAGAAGGCATCTTTTCTGCGTAACGCCCGCTTTTTCTATAGATTCAGCAAGAACAGGCAACACTTGCGTCCCAAGAGCAACAAGGCAATTTAATGAAGCGCGCCGAATCGAGACAAACTCGTGGTCAAGCTGCTGGATGAAGAATACAGCAAGGTCTGGGTCTCCAAGAGACTTTAGCGCGCCCAACACGCGCAGCTTCAAGGGCTCTCCGCCAGTTTCATACTGTGCCTTTAGCGCGGGTATGACCGTTTTGTCGCCGAGCATAGCCAGCACACGGCATATCGGCGCACCCATCTCAGTATCCTCTTTCTTGGCCTGCAAAGCGGGTATCGCGCCCTTGAGATTAAGCGCTGCGATCAGCGATAGTGCGTCGAACTTGTGTTTTGTTTCAAGCAACGCTGTAAGAGGTTGGATGGCCTTTTCGCCAAGCGAGCCGAAGTATTCCGCAAAAGCCCTGCGCTCTTTCTCCTCCTCTACCGGAAACTGTGCGATAACCTGCTCAAGCACATCTGTGCCACGGCGGTTAAGCTCAAGTCGGGCTCGACGCACCAAGGTGGCATAAGAGCCTACCTCCCACTGTCGAGAGACGAACCATAGCTGTTCGAAAGAGGCCGTCTTTTCGTCTTCCGGCAGAATGACCGCTGGAGCGGACTCCTCCGGTGCTGCGGACTTTTCTGGTGCCGGTGTGTTAACAGGCTCTTTGATGGGGATATCTCGCTTGCCGGTGGTGGGATTAAAATGCTTTAGCTTGGGGCGTTCTATAACGATGTACCTCTGCGAAATTTGTGGTGTTTTGACCGCGAGATCCTCTGGCCGAATCGCGCGGGTACAGCCGATAAGGAAGACAACTGCGCAGAAGGTAAGCAGAAGTGATAAGAAGATACTCTTTTTCATTTTTCCTCCTTAGGATCGGGCAGGTCGTATGCAACTCCATAGACACC
This sequence comes from uncultured Planctomycetota bacterium, assembly GCA_964571525.1. Lineage (GTDB taxonomy): Bacteria > Planctomycetota > B143-G9 > B143-G9 > B143-G9 > CAZNBY01. The sequence goes on along the minus strand of CAZNBY010000009.1, from coordinate 67,318 downwards.
AGAAACACGAAGCTCTCCGTTCAGCAGTCCTGTTGAATATGTATCGGCGCCACCCATGTCAATCATTATGCCAATGCTCGCCGTGTCGCGGGATTGTGCGCCTTTCCCCTGCAAGAAGTCGCCAATACCGCTGTATGCGTCGGCACCATTGCCTGAATCGAGGAAAATAGCGACTGAATTAGTGTTCGCGCCACCCTGTGTAATACCGCTTCCGGTGTAGAAATCTGTACCGTCAAGGTCCATAAGCAGGCCGACCGCATAATCATGCGCGCCACCCATTCCCACGCCGTAACGGCAGTAATAGTGGTCGAAGCCCGATCTGTCGAGCAGCACACCGACGGCAAGGTGAATGCCAGCACCCTGTGAATACTGGGTTGTGGTGTACACATCGTTGCCCGATCCGTCAACAAGAATGCCAGCCGCATAGAAATATCCCGATGCCTGAGCATACACATCGCCGGTGTAGAAGTCTTTGCCTTCTGCATCGCACAGAATGCCAACACCACCCGCGGCAACATCCCGAAAGCCGAACCCGCATCCCTGCGAAAGCGATTGAAAATCGTTTGGAAGCAACGGAGTGTGGGGGTATTTTCCGCCCGCGAAGTATATATCTGTACCGCTGTCGTCAGACAACGCGCCGATTCCCCTAACGAAACCAAAGCCCTGTGACAGTTTAGCAGCGTGATACCGGTCGTTTCCCCGTGCGTCGGCCAACAGGCCAATACCGAAGAATCCAGCGCCCTGAGAAAACGAATCGCCCTCATAACGGTCGCTTCCGTCAAGCTCGATAAGCACGCCCACACCGATAATACCCGTACCAAGCGAGTCATTGCCTGTTCGGTATTCGTCGTCGCCTGAACATTCGAACAAAGCAGCTACACCGAGCAACCCAAACCCGCAGCCAAAACCGCCGATAGGCAGGTATCTATCGCTTCCACTAAGATCAATTGCGAAAGACACTGGCCTGTTAGTTATACCGCCACTGCCGGAAGGGGCATTGATAGCGCTTGCGACTGGGCAGTAGTAAGTATCATCTCCAGCAAGGTCGAGAATAAACGCCGGCGAGCCGTAGTGGTAATCATCACCCGTGCCGCCGATAACAAGCTGACCAAGTGGGGTGTTTATAGTTAAAATTCCTTCTGAAAAAGGCACTTGTCGTGCTATTGCTGCAATATCGGATGATCTGAGCATGTCGCAACAACGGTCGAGAGCGTTACAGAGCACTGTTGCGGCGCAAGCCATGCAGTTCAGATTTACCTTGTCGGCAATCTTAAAAAGCTCGGTTGCAGAGATGTTCTTTGTCTTTGCTGAATGATTGGGGGCGAAATCAAGGGGCTCGTCAGCCCAGATTGTGGGCATAGCACTTACCAGAAGGCCACGCTCGTCGTCTGACAGGTTCGCGGTCGCTTCGGCAACATTTACATTGGCCATATATGCACCCCAAAATGCGACATACAGGGCGTTGGCGAGGCTGCGTGGCAGTGATTCAAGCGCATTTATCGCTTGTATTCCTGTTTGATCAGACCATGCCTTTTTTAGGTCTGATTTCATCACCTCAAACGATGGCAGTTCGCTTTCGCAGACCCGAGATGTCGAACCGAGCAGGGATTCACAATACTGAATGGCCTTTTGTGGATGACGCGCAGCGCGGTATAGGGAGCGGCTCGTCATGTCGGCAACCTTCGCGCTGTAAAGGGGCTCATCCATCATGTTGCGAACAACATCCAAGAGATATGGAGCAGGCGCCAGCTTTTTTTCAAAGGAAAGGTCACGAAGCGACAGGTTCGCCGCATCAAGGCAGAGTTGCAGGGCGGCCATTTCAGCTTCATTAAAAGGTTCGCGCCAGCTTGCAGAAGGATCGTCTTCGCTATGCAGTTCACCGATTGCAAAGATTGTAAGGATTAGCAGCAGAAACAGGCCTTTTCTGGCCATGATAACCTCCAGATATGGCTCCATTGTACACAAAAGCGCATAAATCGCAACGAATACATGTCTGTCAGACTAGGGATGTCAGGCAACGCGTCATTTTGCTGATAACACGCGCTTGAATCGCCTTTTCAAGCCATTATCGGCATATTTGGAACAAGAAAAAGTCCATTTGCGTTGAACCGGAATCAATATTTGAGTATAATTCTTATATGGAAGATCGTACATCATCAAGCAAAAGAACACCGACAAGTCCGAGCCAGATGAATCGCTCGAACTCGCGCACCAACTTGCCCGATTCGCGGCGGTTGGGCGAGGATTTTTACGGAGGGCGCATAGAGTACGCTGAGTCTGGTCATTCGTGCTATATACGCGTTATAGGGCTTGGGACTCTTCAGAACGGTTCGTCACTTCGCGCTTATCTTAAGGAGGCGAAGCAGCGTGGTATGTTGGAATATGTGTTCGATCTCGAACGCTGTCAGGGTATGGACAGCTCTTTTATGGGTTTATTAGCTGGCATCGCACTTGATATGGGAGAAACCGCGAAGGGAATCGCGATGCTTATAAATGTTGACGAATACAACCGGGGGCTGTTGAATCAGCTTGGCGTGTTGGAGCTTATATCGGAGGGCACCGCCGACATACCGGGGAACGCAGTTTGGGTATCGCTTGACCCGCAAGACGCAACCGCACTTGATCGCGCCCGCATGGCAATTGATTCGCACGATACATTGACTCGAATCAAGCCAGAGAACCGCCATCGTTTTGAAGCCTTGCTAAAGCGGTTGAAGGACGAGTTTATGGGATTTCTGCGCAGTCGCTCCAAACGGGCAGAAGGCACTGATTGAGGCGAACCACCACCCTTAATTGGTTTACATATTTGGCAATTGCATTATAATTCCGCTTGATGAACACACCTCGAAAGGCAGTTCTTTTAGACCGCGACGGAGTTATCGTCCGCGATACAGGCTACATACGAAGCCCACGCGAACTTGAGATAATCGAAAGAGTGCCCGAAGCATTGATTCTGCTAAGGGAGGCAGGTTATCTTCTTATCGTCGTCTCGAATCAGAGTGGCATAGCACGGGGTTTAATGACCTTAGCTGACTGTATCGCGATCGGCAGGGAGCTTGAGCGTATGCTGCTTATGCGCGGGGCAAGGCTCGATGCGCAATACTTCTGCCCGCATCATCCCGCAGAGGGAACGGGTGAATTCCGCTGTGAATGCTTCTGCAGAAAACCTGCACCGGGAATGCTAAAGCGCGCAATGCGCGAGTGGAACATTGACGCAAGCATGTCGTGGATGATTGGCGACAACACGCGCGATATTGAGGCAGGTCTTAACGCCGGAGTGACACCACTCTATATCGGCGGGCCACCGCGGGGCGTCAATACTCACAACGACCTTATGGATGCCGCAAAATTCATATTAGAAAACCCGAAAGGCTGATGTGAAATACTTCGACCCAAAGAAAATATACAGGTATTCGATACACGAACGACGGCATTTGGTTGACATTGAGCATTTCGGCAAGCCTGTGAATGCCGATGCTTCTTTCGCAGATTTCATTGACTCGTTGCCGAAGATGTTAGCAGCAGACAAGCTTCGAGCCGCGATTAATGCGATACGGTCAGCACGGGCAAATGGCAGGCCGGTTCATGCGGGTATGGGCGCTCATGTAATAAAGACTGGGCTTGCGCCGATAATAATTGACCTGCTTGAACGGGGATTGTTCACCGGTCTATCGTTCAACGGCGCGGCAGTTGTCCATGACTTGGAGCTTGCATTTATCGGCAAGACAAGCGAGGATGTGGGCGAGTCTTTGAAAGATGGTTCATTTGGTTTTTCTCGCGAGACAGCTCAGATGTACATGTCAGCCGCGGCGTATGCGGTGGAACATGACTGCGGACTCGGTGAGGCGGTTGGTACGGTCATAGAGCGCGAGAAGCTGCCTTATCGCGAGTTAAGCATGTTCGCCGCGTGTAGAAGGCTTGGGTTGCCAGCGACAGTACACTGCGCAATAGGCACAGATATAGTTCACATGCATCCCGAAATGGACGGCGCAGCGCTGGGAAAGGCATCACACAAGGACTTCCTTCGCCTTGCCGCTGTTATATGCGACCTTGAGGGCGGAGTTTTCCTTAACATCGGAAGTGCGGTGGTGCTGCCAGAGGTCTTTTTAAAATGCTTATCTATGGCGCGCAACACCGGATATGCGCGGGGAGAATTCACCACAGTGAACCTTGACATGCTGACACATTACCGTCCAAGCGAGAATGTGCTTCGCCGCCCGGGTGGAACAGCACTGAATATAACTGGACATCACGAGATCATGCTTCCTCTATTAAGAATGGCGCTTATTAGCGCAAAGGAGTGATTGTGCACAGCGATTCTGAAGTTAAGGCGTTGTTTGCAAAGCTGACATCCCCGCGTGCGCTTGTATTAGGCGACTTAATGCTCGACCGTTACGCATGGTGCGAGGTTAACAGAATATCTCCCGAAGCCCCGATACCCGTGCTTGATGTAACGCATGAGGAAAGCTTTGTGGGAGGTGCATCGAATGTTGCCGTTAAGATAGTAGAACTTGGCGGAAGCGCGACGATATCGGGTGTGGTGGGTGACGATCCCGAGGGCTCAAGGCTAATTGAGCTGTTGGGAAAAGCTGGGGTGCAAACCTGTTGCGTGAAGAAGACGGCCGTGCGACCGACTACGCTGAAGACGCGCTATCTGTCAAAATCTCAACAGGTGATTCGTGTTGACCGCGAGAAGCGCGATCCGATTGACGAATCACTGCGAAGCCAATTGTTCGACTGTTTGCGCGAATGTGTTGTAAAGGCCGATGTGCTTGTTGTTAGCGATTACAACAAGGGAGTGCTTACGCGCGAGATGTTATCCTCGATTATCGCAGAGGCGAACAAGGCTGGTGTGCCGGTTGTTGTTGACCCAAAGGGCAGCGATTATACCCGCTATAAGGGAGCCGATCTGCTGACACCGAATGTAAAAGAGGCGATGACAGCAGCAGGCATCAAGGAACCAGAAAGCGACGATTCACTTCGCAGATGCGCAGAGAAGATATTCGAGCAAACCGGCGCAAGATACCTTGTGATAACCCGTTCGGCGCAGGGAATGACGCTGTACGAAAATGGAGGAGCAGAGCGCACATTTCCAGCGCGAAGGCGCGATGTATATGATGTAACCGGTGCGGGCGACGCGGTTGCGGCCATGTTCGCGGTATCACTCGGTTCCGGTCTAAATCCGTTTGAGGCCGCACCGCTATCCGTCGTCGTGGCGGGATTAACCGTAGCACAACTTGGCGTGGGTCATGTAACACGCGACGACTTGCGGGCAGCGTTGTACGGGGGCATAATAAATTCGAGCGACAAGATAGTATCCCGCTCGCAATTGGCACAGAGGGTTCAAGAGCTTCATTTAGCCGGCAAGAAGGTTGTGTTTACAAACGGCTGTTTCGACATAATGCACATTGGTCATATACGATTGCTCGAACGGGCGCGCGAGTTCGGCGATGCCCTTATTGTCGCGGTTAACACCGATGCCTCTGTTTCGCGATTGAAAGGCCCAAACCGCCCGATAGTTGATGAGGTTGCACGGGCGGCTGTGCTGGCATCCCTATCCTCGGTTGATTTCGTCACGCTTTTTGATGAGGACACACCACTCGAACTCATTCGCGCGGTATTGCCAGATGTCTTAGTTAAGGGTGGCGACTACTCCCCCGCGACGGTAGTTGGGGCGGATGTTGTTACAGCCGCTGGTGGCCGAGTCGAGATAGTCCCGCTGGTGGAGGGCTTTTCGACAACCGATATTGTCCGCAAAATCGTTTCCACAACGAACGGACGAATGTAATGGCTGCCCTTACCGAAAGAAGCTACTATTTTCGAATGCCGTACAAGATAGTCTTAGCGCTATCCGCAATCGTGTTACTGACATCCTCAGTCTCTGTAGGTTCCGCTGGCCTTCGCGCAACCCATCCACTGCCACTGCTGCTTGGAGCAGTAATCGCGGCCATTGCGCTCGCCTCGCTTACGGTCCCGTATTTGCTTATAAGCGGCGGCAAGATGCGGATCTATATGTTCTTTGTCAAAAGGGAGTTTCTAATAGCCGAGATTGATAAAATGGTCGTGGCTGAGGGAGGAAGCGTAGCTGTCCACCTAAAGAACGGGAGCATCGAGAATATACGCCTGTATCATGTACCTGCAAAGCAGCGCGAAGAGCTTGTCGGTGTGTTGAAGACGCTCGCGCCTTTTGAAGATGCCCGAAAGGGGAAATGAAATGACTGCCAAACCCCCGCTTTTTCAGGAATTTGTGCGTTCTGAGCTTGGCCTGATTTGGGTCTTTTCTATTGCAATGGGTATCGGTCTGTTAGCGGGAGCGCTTGGTAAGTTCATGCAGCTTCCACAAGAAGTTTACGCTTTCAATCGCGCGTTGGAAAAGGCTCAGCTTTACGAGTTTTTCTACGATCAATATCTGAAAGACCCAAAGTATCGCAAGCCTGAGCTAATTACGCGCGAGGAGCAGGTGAAAGTTGATGAGCTTACAAAGATAGTGCATGGCTCATCCCCCGGTTATCTTGTCGCGATGCTTATGTTTGTGGTGGGACTGGGTATTTCGATAGCGTTTGTGTTGAAACTCACTTCAGCTCTGCACAAGCGGATACACGCGCTTGAGAAGGCAGTTCACAAGGAAGGTTCAGGTCCGTCGCCCGAGGGATCGGATTCAGCTTCATCATCAGAAGAGAAGGCGACATAATCTGCAAACAGGCGGAAGCTCGATATAACCTCGCGAAGTCTCTCTGCCTTGAGATTTGAGATTTTGCGATAGCTCCTTTGCGGGTCGAACTTTGTTTTGTGAATAAGGCTCGCGAACAGAAGCCGTGAAAGTCGCGAGGGTGAATCAAGGTCGTTTAGAAGGTTATTGACCACCTCGCGCTTAAGGTAGTTTAGCTCGTCCTCGCCCACACCGCCTGAGCACAGGTCGGAGATAATCGAATCCACAACCGCAAGCCCTTCCTCCCCTCTCCCCGGCAGCACGGATGACTCAAGTGCGTAGAATCCCTTTTCATAAGCAGCCACATCATAATGACCGTACGCAAGCCCTTTTTCCTCGCGCAACACACGATATACACGGGATTGAGACCCTGCTGAAATAAGGGCAACCGCCATTGAGTATTCGAATCTGCTTATCTCCGCATCGCCACCAAACGAGTAAAAGGCAATCATGCTGTCGCTTTCACCATTTGATTGTTCCCTGATGCGCATTGGTTTAGTAGGGGAGATAAAGGTGCGTGTCTTTTTAGGCGTACAGCGGTCTTGTTTACCGAGAAGCAGCCCGAGCTTGCATGAGATCGTATCGGGGTCAATTGGCCCAACAGAGGAGACAAACACCGGTTGTTTTTCGACTATAGAACGGTACAACGAGCATAGTTCCTGTTGCGCCAGACCTTCAACCTCATTTGTCGTTCCGAGCGTCGGCCTGCCCATCGAATCACCGGCAAACACAGTACTAAAAGCCCGCAGCATGGCGCGGGAGGGCGGCTCTGCCTCGACTTGGCGGATAGAGCTTAAGTAGTTGCCTTTGTCAACCTCAAACAGCTTTGCGGGAAATTCGTCTGACAGAAAATGCGGTTTGTTGACAATCTCGTCAATCGTATGCCAAAGCTCATCGAAATATCCGTTCTGAGGAACGCGTACCGGCGACACGAATTTGAGATAAAGAGTAAGATGGAAGAAGTCGCCCAACCGTCGGCACTTCCACGAAGCCTCCATTCCGTACAGCGAGCTTACCTTTCGGCTTAGGTCGCGGAAATTGGGATATGAATGTGTACCCCTGTCAAGCAGATGACAAATCAGATTCACCGCCCCACCACCAGTTTTGGGTGGGCATTGAAAAGAAATTGTAATCGCCTGAGTGGTGAATCGCTCTGCGAACAAAAGGGCTTGCCTGTTGCCCTTGCCGGGGTTTAAATACAGTGTTTCAGGCTTTACGAAATTGGGTTGCTCTATCACTGCACAAGCTCTCCGTACAAAGCAAGAGCGGTGGATGAAGTAATGCGCGCTGGCAGAATTTGGCCTGCGAGAGAAAAGTTGGTCGAATCAACAATAACGATTCTGTCTGTGGGCGAGCGGCCTATAAGTCGTTGTGCGTTGCGCGGAGAAGCTCCTTCGATAAGCACCTCGATAAGTTCACCGATAAGCTTGGCATTATCCTGCGCTGCGATGCGCATGTGTAGCGATAATAACTCGTTATTGCGCGCCTTTTTTACATCGTCGGGCACATCATCGGGCAGCTTCGCTGCCGCCGTTCCCGGGCGAGGGGAGTACTTGAATATGAATACCTGAGAGAAACGAACCTGTTCGATCATGTCGCGAGTCTGTAAGTAATCACTTTCAGTCTCGGACGGAAAGCCGACAATGAAATCGGATGCTATTGCGACCTGTGGAGCAATATGCCGGACGCGCGCAATGAGATCGAGATAGTGCTCGCGGGTATAACCGCGGTTCATGGCTTTAAGAATTGCGCTCGAACCGCTTTGCGCTGGCAGATGCAGGTATGGTGACACCTTAGGAAGATTTAACGCAGCAATAAGGTCGGCAGAGAGGTCTTTGGGGTGACTGGTTACGAATTTAATACGCTGAATCCCATCAACCTGAGAGACTGCAGCAAGTAAATCTGCAAGCCGCACATTGCCATGCAGTCCCTTGCCGTAGGAGTTCACATTCTGCCCCAAAAAAGTAATCTCGACCACACCCTCGGCAGCGAGCTTTTTAACCTCGTCGAGAATATGATTTAGTGGACGGCTGTACTCACGCCCGCGCACATACGGCACAATGCAATATGCGCAGAAATTATCGCAGCCCTGCATGATGTTGACGAACGCCTGAAAGGGTGAAGTTTTAAAGTGCGCGCCCTGCTCGTCGCTCGGAATGTCATCAAGGCCGATTGCGACGATCTGAGCATCGCTTACACCAGCCTGTTCGACAAGCTGAGGCAGTGAGTTGAAGCAGCGCGTACCGCAGACAATATTAAGGCCGGGCACAATCTTGAAGGCATCGCGACCGAGCTTTTCAGCAACGCACCCCGCCAAGGCAACGATCACCTTTTTGCCATCCCTCTTTCTTCTTCCATGCCTGCCGAGTCTTGACAAAGCGCGATTTTCTGCGTGCTGCCTCACCGCGCAAGTTATATAGATAACGGCATCTGCCGCGTCTTCATCTTCAACCAAGGTGAAGCCTTGCTCGCCAAACAGCTTTGCGATCATGCCCGCGTCTGCGCGGTTCATCTGGCAACCGAAGGGCACAACACATACTGATTGCGGAATGCTAAGTTCTGTCATGCGGCGCATTGTATTGAATTATCGGCAACTTGCATTCGCCAATTCACTTATTGAAAGCTATACAGCAGCAAGGATAAAAAAAACGGCCGTTTGGCAAACCAAACGGCCGTATGTATCAGCAAGAGGATGTATTAGAATGTGATTGTGCAGGCGAACACACCGGCCCAGACTGGATCGGGATCGTTTGTGCCGATAGCACCAGAAAGGTCTCTTTCGGGATCAAAGTAGCCGATACCGACAGTGAAGGTGATGTCTTCGTTGTAGTTGTATGAGATAATCAAATCGAACTCGACGCCAAGGCCATCTCCGCGACCGATCGGATTGAGATCGCCATCAGCCTGAAACAGACCAGCGATGAAGTCAACAGCAAACATATCATTGTTTATAGACTTCATGCCGACCATAAGCTTGTAGCCTTGATATCCAGGTGTCTCGACTGCACCGAAGTGCCAACCACCAAGCCCGCCGAATAGCAGGTTTTCAGCAATCAGCGTGCGGGTGTTGTCGCCGAAAAGATTGACATAATGAGTTGTATCGCCATCCGGCCCCTGATAATAGACAAAATCAAAACCAATGTATGGGGTTGTATCATAGCCGATGAAGGTGTACTCAAGCCCTGCGTTGATTGCAATAGTGCCAAGCTCGAATGCAGTATCCGCATGACCATCCTGCCAGATGAACTCAAGGTACATCTCAAGCTTGTCGTCAAGGGTAAAATAATCAATACCGGCATCAAGCATATAGAAGGCTGCATCAAGAAGAGCATAACCGCTGATGCTGTAGTCGTAAATGTTCACATAGTCGCCAAGGTCGTTGTAGTAGAGGATAGCTGCGAATGCCTTGCTGTTCTGACCGAGGCGATGATCATAACGGACAAAGTAAATGTCGAAATCACTTACATTATTGCCGGGAGCAGAGCCTTCAATAACCTTGCCCCAACCGAACGAAAGCTTGATGTCATCTGTGAACTCATAAGCGACCTGAATCGCCAATGGATTCACATTCATTACAAATGCGTTGTTGATGCCGTAGGGATATATATTTTCGAGCGTGCCAGCGCCAGCGGTACGGCGAAGCTCCCACTTCCACGGCATCTTGCCTATCTGAACTGTAACCTGAGCTGACAAGAACTCCTTAAGGGTAAGGTATGCCTGATCAAGCTCCACCTGCACCTTTGTCTGGTCCTCAGCCGGCTTTTGCAGGTTGATGACAAGGCTTGTTGTGACATTGTCTGTATAGGTGTTGACGATGTAGAGGTTCAGGAAGGTGCCGATTGCACCCCAAGAATCGTTGTTGCTTGTGTCGAAATCGGTGTTCTCGTCAATGTATGCGCCGATCACCGAAATATCAGCGCCGATTTGCGTGTTTGTGCAGTCCGCATACGCTGTGGCGGTTAGTGTGAATACGAACAGCACGGCAACAAACGCCATCAAGACCTTTTTCATGTTACGCTCCTCTTATTATCAATGCCCAAGTAAACAAAATGCAAGGCGATCCGATTCTTAAGGCTCGGGTCGCAGACAAAAATCGTAGTTAGACAGCCGATAAGGCTCGCTTTCGCTAATAGAATACGGAAAAAAACTTATTTGTCAAGCTGAATCTTGATTCCCAGCTCTTTAAGTTGATTTTCATCAACTTCAGACGGTGCACCGTTCATCATGTCAATGGCGCGAGTGTTTTTCGGAAACGCGATTACATCGCGAATTGAATCGCGCCCAAGGCACAGAGCGATAAGTCTATCGTATCCCACCGCAATGCCAGCATGGGGCGGTGTGCCGTATGAAAGAGCCTCGATGAAAAAGCCAAAGGACTCAGCAATTCGCTTGTTGTCCATTTTCAGCACTTCAAATACCTTGTGCTGCACTTCAGGCACATGGATACGGACCGAGCCTGATGCAATTTCGTTGCCATTCAATACAAGGTCATAAGATGCTGAAGGAATATCACCAAGGTCGCGGTCGAAAGCCGAAAGCTCTTGCGGAAGCGGCGAGGTGAACGGGTGGTGTTCTGAATCGTAGCGCTTCTCTTCCTCATTATATGAGAAAAGCGGGAAGTCAACAACCCATTCGAACACGAATTGAGTGGGGTCGTAGAGCTTTAACTCTCGGCCAATATGTTTGCGCAAGTTCGCCATAGCCGAATTTGCGACGGACTTCGTATCGGCAACAAAGCACATTACATCGCCCTGTTTGGCCTTCATGCGCTCTGCAAGCACAAGCGCAGAAGCTGTATCGAAAAATTTGGCAATCGGCCCCTCGAATTTATCCTTTTCGACAAACTTAAGATAGGCCATGCCCTTTGCGCCAGATGATGTGGCGACCGTCTCAAGCTCAGCAATCTGCTTGCGCGACCAGCTTGCGCAACCTTGCGCGACAATGCCCCGCACAAGGCCACCTGATTTGACAACTTCTGAGAACACGCGGAACTGCGATTCCGCCACAAGATCGTTCAGCGAGAAAACCTCTAAGCCGAATCTGAGATCGGGCTTATCAGATGCGTACCGCTCCATTGCCTCACGGTATGTGATGCGGGGAAAAGGCAGAGTAAGGTCGAGACCCAGAGCATCATGGAAGCAAGCAGCCATGAGTTTCTCTGTCAGATTAAGCACATCCTCGCGGTCGGCAAAGGACATCTCGATGTCAATCTGTGTGAACTCTGGCTGACGGTCAGCACGAAGGTCCTCATCCCTGAAGCAACGGGCGAGTTGGAAGTACCTGTCGCATCCCCCAACCATGAGCAACTGCTTAAACTGCTGAGGCGACTGGGGCAGTGCATAGAAAGAACCTGGATTTATACGGGACGGAACGAGATAATCGCGAGCGCCTTCCGGTGTCGAACGGGCGAGGAATGGTGTTTCAACCTCCCAAAAGCCCTCCGAGTCCATAAATCTGCGCACCGCCATTGCAAACTTGCTTCTAAAACCTATCGCCTGCTGCATGTAAGGGCGACGAAGGTCAAGGTAGCGGTTCTTCATGCGGTTGTCTTCGCTAATTGGTTCTGGGTCGCTAACGACAAACGGCATTGGACGAGACTTCGAAAAGACAACAAGACCATCAGCGGCAACTTCGATTGCACCAGTTGAGCGAGCTTTGTTCACAAGCCCCTCGGGACGAGGGCGCACCTCTCCCGATACAGCGATGCAATACTCAAGGTGCAGGTCTTTTGCACATTCGATAAGATCTGCGTTCGTCGCACCGTCAAAGACCACCTGTGTTACGCCGTAACGGTCGCGAAGGTCAATAAAGACCAGTGCGCCGTGCAGACGCACACTGTCAACCCAACCGTTCAGCACAACTTTTGCGCCGACGGATTTTTCGTTTAGCTCTCCGCATGTATGCGTTCTTTTTGTGTTCATTGTCGCCTTCTATGGGAATATCTTGTAAATTGTGCGCGCGAATGGTATGCACTGGCGTATGTGTTCGGTACCGCAAATCCACGATACCATTCTTTCAAGTCCAAGCCCGAAGCCGCCATGCGGCACTGAACCGTACCTGCGCAGGTCGAGATACCACTGAAAGACCTCTTCGGGCAGACCTTCATGGCGAATTCGTGCAAGAAGTATGTCAAGGTCCTCTTCGCGCTGAGATCCACCTACTACCTCACCGTAACCTTCTGGCGCAATAATATCCATACCCAACACGGCAGTGGGATCATCTTGAGCGCGTTTCATGTAAAACGCCTTGATCTCCTCTGGCCAATGCGTAACTATGACAGGCTTGCCGAAATGAGCGCCCAATATCTCCTCTTGCGATGCGCCGAAATCGTCTCTATCAGCCATTTCGCCGCCCGCGGCTCTGATAATCTCTACCGCCTCAGCATGCCTTATGCGAGGAAATGGAGTCCGCACCTGTTCAAGCACCTTTGTATCGCGTTCAAGGTCCTTTAAGTCCTCCTTGCGGCGTTCGAGCACGCGCTGAATAGTGTATTCTATCAGACCAGAAGCTACTGATACAAGGTCATCAAGCTCCGCATACGCCCATTCAGGTTCAAGCATCCAAAATTCGTTTAAATGCTTGCGTGTTTTGCTCTTTTCAGCACGGAAGGTAGGGCCGAAACAATAAACCTTGCCGAGTGCCATAGCGGCGGCCTCGTTGTATAATTGCCCGCTTTGCGTCAGATAAGCCTTGCCGAGATCGAAGTATTCAAGCTCAAACAGGGTTGTCGTGCCCTCGCACGCTGCGGGGGTAAGGATGGGAGCATCAACGCGAAGGAAGCCATTATCGTCGAGGTAATCGCACATCGCACGGATAATCTCACCGCGTATGCGCAGAATCGCGCTCTGTTTGCGAGAACGGATCCAAAGATGGCGGTTTGCCATTAGAAATCCCGTGCCGTGCTCTTTCGGGGTTATAGGGTATTCTTCTGACCTGCTTACAAGCACGACATTTGATACGCCAACCTCCACACCGCTTGATGCGCGCTCGTCAGCACGGACTTCGCCTTCGACGATAATCGAAGACTCGATGGGTATGTGGTCGCAAAGCTCAAAGACCTCTTCACTCACATCGCGCTTGAACACGACGCATTGAACAAAGCCAGAGCCGTCGCGAAACTGCAAGAAATGAAGTTTGCCCTTTGATGAACGGTTGGCAAGCCAGCCCTTAAGTCTTACTTGCTTGCCGATGTGTTCACGCAGTCTGTCAATTCGAGTGTCAATCATAAATCCTCCGCGAAGCGGGCATTATAGTAACAGTCCGCGTTAGTGCAATTTGAAAGGCTGTTCGTTGCGTGCTTAGTTATGGGGAAATTAATATAGTGGTTTGCCCACCCGACAATTGAACGCGCCAGCGCGGTATCGAAAGGCATCCACCGCCATGGTCTGCCCAAGGCGCGTATTTTGGTGCAAGCGCTGTGAAAACCGTATCACCGACGCGAAACTCAAAGCCCTCACCATATCCTGTATGTTCGCCATTCTGTTCAAATGAGGGCACCAACCATCGAGCCCCTGAGTTGATATCGGAGTGGGGCCTTGAATAAGAAGTCATTACAAAGATGGATGGAGGTGGAAGTTTGAGCGAGTTGACCGCATAGCGTAAGCGCCATTCTGGTATAGCCTTAGATGTGAAGATAACGGTGGAGCCTGGGCTTGATACGGCAATTGCGTTTGGATAATTAGGCAGTGAGAAGATACCATTCATTGAGCAAGCACTACCGAAAAAAGCAAGCAGCGGAAGCAGCGCGAGAATCGCCGCGCATAGCTTTAGGCGGAGATCAAACAGCAATAGCGCCGCAATAAAGAGTATGACAACCCATAGAATCACAGCAAGTATCGGCGCAGGTTGTGTTACAGAAAAGCCAAGCGGAACGAGCGAAATCAGTTTGTTAAGCGCGGCAAGGGAGTGAGCGAATAACTGAACCGGCGCAGTTAATAGCAGCGCACCGCCTGAGATTATAGACAACCCAGCCATTAGCAAGCATGTTGGTACGAGAGCAGTTAATATAGGCACCGCGGGAAGTGCGGCCAGAAATGAAAACGGCGTAACCATGCCGAAGTGATACCATATAAACGGCGTTGCAAAAGCCCATGCACCGAGCGATACAAGCGCACTCTTTTTGAGATAATGCAGAAAGATCTCTCGCTTTGTGGCCAGCGGAAGCAGGCTTGGAATGAGCTTTGATAATGGAATTCCAAGTATCAATATGCCGGCAGTGGCAGCAAAAGAAAGCTGGAAGGATGCGCCAAAAACTGCTGATGGATCATAAGCAAGTATCAACAAAGCAGCAAACGCGAGCGAGTTGAGCGCAAGAGATGGACGACCATAAGCGACGCCTACGCACAAGGCTGCAACGGCGAGTGAGGCTCTGACGGCAGGGGGATTGAAGCCGACGAGTGCAAGAAAAACGGCAGTGGCGATTGCTGCGCATGTGAACCGCGCACCTCGTGACAAACCAAACATTGCAGCGAGAAAGAACGCAAGTGCTGTAATTATGCCGACATGCATGCCAGAGACTGCAAGAAGATGGGCGTTACCGCTTTGTACAAAGGCTATGCGCCATTCTTCGTCAAGATTTCCCCTCGAACCAAGCGCAACAGCCTCAGCAAGGCCAGCGGAGTAGCGATCGAGGTGAGTATGGAACTGACGGGCTACCTCTGCCCGCAAGGCAGTCAAGGAAGTTGTGAGACCCCATTCAGTGGTTTGTTCAACACGCATTACGCCCAGAGGCGTTGCGGAAATGCGGTTTGATGAGACTTCTACGCTGCAATGGCCGGAGATGACGCATCCCGGT
The DNA here is from genome assembly GCA_964571525.1 of uncultured Planctomycetota bacterium. Lineage (GTDB taxonomy): Bacteria > Planctomycetota > B143-G9 > B143-G9 > B143-G9 > CAZNBY01. The sequence goes on along the minus strand of CAZNBY010000009.1, from coordinate 51,815 downwards.
GCAACCTGCACATTACGCTCGCCAGCAAGAAACAGGTCAAGCGGATAATCGAGTTTATGGCCGCCAATTTCAGGCGAACTAAGCCGTAGCAGCGTGTAACGATCATCGCCGCTAATGTCGCATACAACTCCCGACACAGCGTAAAGACCAGAATAAAAGCGAGGTAAAGGTTTGTCGGCAAACACCGCCGGCAAAGCGAGAAAAATGAAAAAGACAGAAGCCCAGATAAGGGATGAAGCGACGGGGGCAGACCTTTTGTCTGCATTAGAAGTTAAAAACAGAACTGGCAATGCGCAGATTGCTGCAAGTGATAAAGGAAGTAATGGGTTATTGACAGAGAAGGCGAATCCGCACAACGCACCACAAAGACCGAAGATGAACAGCCCAAGTGCAGGAAGGCGCGGATACGGTGATGTTTCAGACGGAAGGGGAAAGAGACGAAAAGCGAATCGCAATCAGATTCCCTTTGCTTTACGCCAAAAACTGAACATATCACTTGCCGTCAATACCTGCCTCAATGCCCTCGCCCCTGTGCTCCCACCGACCGTTGTGTATGAAAAATTCGCACTTCTTCTCGCGGATATTGACCTTCTCGGATGGTATCTGAATAAATACCCACGGATCACCATGCAGGATCACAAGGTCATGCGTATAGACCGCCCGAACGCACTGCGCCTCAATGCGCCGTTCTGACGCATCTATTACCGTTATCGCAACTTTATCAACCGCATTGAATGTCTTCACCGAGCCTTGCGGGGTGAATTCAAAGGCTAACTTATCGGCCTTTATTGTCATCTCGCGAAAAGTCATCACGCATTGCTGTTTGCCCCTTTGCGCAACGACCTCTAAGGGCAAACGATTATCTGGGGTAGTTTTTACTATCAGGTCGGCGCAGTTCAGGGCAAGGCCGCCAAATTTCATCGAGACAGTGTCGTAAAATCTGAAAATGTGTGTGTCAGGCGCGAAATCAAAGGAAGCAGCCGAGACTACCATCCGCTCTGCTTGAAGTTTTTTAAGGTCGTCTGGGATTATAGTCTTGCTTGCTTGTATGTCGTAGGTTATCTCGATCTGCTTACCCGTGTGTATATATGAATCGCCTTTCAGTTCAATCAGACCTTCGCGCTCGGTCGCCACAAATCCCCTTCCGGCGATTTCGACATTCGGAAGCGAGGTATCTGTGACTAAACGAAGCATAGCTGTTTTACCATCCGCTGAACGCGACATATCCACTTGTGCGCAATGTACGATGATATCCTGTTTATCAAGCACCAACCAGACATCGCCGACAGCCTTAATCTCCCTAAGCTCAACATCGTTTGGATAGAACGATGCGTCGAGAGTGCGGGCGGTCAGTTTCAAACCGGGCATGAAGACACTTAATCTACCAGTTGCGACTTCGCGTGGGTCAGAGTCAGAAAGGTAACCCTTTGCCGAAAACGCTGCTGGCGTTCTGTTATCCTCGTTGAAATCAACGCGAAGTTGCGAGCATTCGAGTTTCAGTTCAGCGTATTCGAGCCTTACATTCTTCTCAAGCGTCGCATATCGCTCACCACGATTATGCTCGAACTTGCCATCGCATGACAGCTTGATCTGCACGGCTTCTTCACATATTGCCACCTGCAGAACAAATGCGCATGTTAGAATTGAAAGAAATACCGCAACAAGCCTCATTCAGCCCTCAATAGGTCTGGTATAAACACGCAATCTTGGATCCTGTCGAACGAATACGAAAGCAATGAAGCACCCTCAACATCAATATTTCCAGCGAGGTTTGTGCCCTCGATTCTGCATTCCGGCGATAGGAAACTTACTGAATCAGAGAGCATAAATCTACCCGCCTTAGAGTCTATTGTAAGGGTTTCGCCAGAAATACGCCAGCGCTCCTTCCAGATTTCGCCTTGTTTTATCATGCCGGATATCACCACACCGCCACGGAGTGTTGCATCGCTTGCGTTAGGTAGAAGGTGACCTGATGCCGCCTCGAAGCGCACGCGCTCGTCACCTGTCGCACCATTTTTCATATAGATGATATTGGGCTCGATTACATTGAATGCTTTGTCTGGCGCCACAATGGAGCTTTTACCTGTTATGATGAACATAAGCTGCTCATTTTTTGAGTAATGGGGGATTTGAAAGGCGCCAAGACGGATAGCACGACCGGGAACATCGCCCAATACTGGTGGTTCGGGCAACGGAGATTTGAAAAGCACATATGCGGCAATCAAGCCGAATAAAAGACATACCGAGGCGTAAATAAACGCATATCGGGTAAAGGTAAGGCTCGGGGAGAAGCGCAGAGTTCCCGAGTTATTTTCCATCGTTTTCTTCTTTGGACTGCCGCTCCAGCTCGACCATGATCTCGATAAGCTGTGTACTGGTCAGCGCTCCCATTTTTAACAGGGTAACGCCAAGTCTTGGATAGCGCCCAACACCTTGCTCTTTACTTTGAAGCTTAAGAGCTTTCGATAGGACTTCCTCAGTCAGGTATCCCATCTCAATCGCGATAGAACCGAATGTTTTCTTCTTATTCGCCATAGACCTATTATAAAGCGTATTTCAGTGAGCCGCAAGCGATTGACAATGAGCTTGTCAGTCAATCATCACGCCAGAGTCTTCTGCCTCTTTGACATCATTTTCAAGTGAATCGAGTTCGAACTCGCTTTCATCTGACTTGCCAAGTAATCTGCGAACATCAGTGTAGATCAGATAAAGGCAAGGCACAACAAGCAGTGTAAGCACTGTTGCAAAAGCGATTCCCCACACAATCGAAACGGCCATAGGAGCAAGGAACTTTGTCTGTCCGGTGGCGAAGAAAGCAAGGGTAGCAAGGCCGCAAATTGTGGTTACGGTGGTAAGAATCACCGGCCGCATACGCATTCTGCCCGAATTAGTCGCAGCATCAATCGGCGACATTCCCTTACGGCGACTGCTGTTTATGAAGTCGAGCAAAAGAATCGAATCGTTGACGACAACGCCCGCAAGTGCAATTGCTCCCATTAGAGACAGTATCACAAGATCGCTGTTGTGCACAACATGGCCTATGATCACACCAATCATAGAAAGCGGAATTGGAACCATGATAATAAGAGGCTTGAACAGCGAGCGGAATAGCCCGACAAGGATGATAAGTATAAGAAACATCGCAACTACCGCGGCTTTCATCAGTGCATCAAGTGACTCTTGAAGCTCCTTGTGCTGACCACCTGGGGTGATTGAATATCCCGGGTAGCTCTCTTTGATGACCTTCTGCACTTCTTCAATCAAGCCAGACACAATCATGCTCGCGTTGCCCTCATTTTCGTTAACCTCAGCGCTGACTGTGATTGTGCGTTTTCCATCGCGGCGCTTAAGCGACTGCAGACCCGGTTGTTCAATTATCGTCGCTATATCGGTAAGGCGCACACGAAGTCCAGCGGACGAAACGAGCCACAGATCGTCAACAGATGTTCGTTCTTCGCGAAGCGATGATTCAAACCGGACGATAATTGGGAAATCCTCTCCCTGTGGACGGATGCGCGCTGCCTCATAGCCGGTATATGCACTTCGAAGCTGTGATGCGACTGTAAAATTGTCGAACCCAAGCGACCGAGCAGAGTCGTTAAGCTCGACGACAAGCTCGCGCTTTCCAAGCACAAAGTCATCTTGCACATCGCGGGCACCGGGCTGTTTTTCGACAAAGTCGCGTGCAATCTTGGATATCTCTTTGAGCTTTTCGAGATCGGGGCCACCGATGAAAACCTCCACCGCCTTGCCACCCGGATTCGAACGAAGGGCAAACAGGTTGTAGTTCACAATCTCTGGCAGTTTGTTTATCGCAGACCGGACTTCGTCCATAATCTCTGTCGTAGTGCGGCGTTCGTCAAGCGAGACAAGGTCAATGTAGAATTGCGAGATGTTTGAGGCAAAACGGTACTCGTAGGGATTATCAGCAAAAATGCCGACCGTCGTAGAAAAACCAATCAACTCATGCTTGGGAAGCCCGAGTATAATCTTCTCGACCTTTTTAGCAGCCTCAACGGTATCCTCAAGGCGATATGTTGTCGGGCATTCTATGTTGACCATGAACTGGTCGCCTTCAAACTCCTTCGAGAAGCTAAGCGGCATTTTGTAAACCGCATAAGAAACTGCAACAACAAACAACATGAACATGCTGAACACAAACACATAGCGCCACGCCATACAAATCTTCAAAACGCGTTCGTACACACCTAAGAAACGACCAAAGAAGTCGAACCGCTTGTTGCGCTTTTGCTCAATCTTCAGATGCGCGTCGCGGGGGCTCCAGTCAGCGATGTGTGAAGGCAATATAAGCAAGCATTCAAATAGCGAGAAAAGAAGCACAACAGATATCGTAATCGGAATAGCCCCCATAAATTTGCCCATTCTGCCTGGCATCATCATAAGCGGAAGAAAGGCGGCAATTGTTGTGGCTATTGCGGCGGTTACAGGCCAAAGCATCTGTTGTGCGCCAAGAACTGCTGCGGCCTTCGCCTTAACACCTCGTTCCATCAGCCGAAAGCAGTTTTCAGTAACCACAATCGCATCGTCAACAACCAATCCCAACACCATAATGAATGCAAACATGGTGATCATGTTCATCGTGTAACCGAGCATGCTGACGATTATCACACCACCCAAGAATGATATTGGGATGCCAAGGGCGGTGAAGAACGCCATTCTTAGCGAAAGAAAGAGGCAGAGCGTCGCCAACACAAGCACAAGAGCCTGCGCACCCTGCTTAAGAAGGGTTACAAGTCGCTCGCGAACAAAAACTGAGGTGTCGGCAAAGGTCCCAACCTCGATTGCCGCTGGCAGAGTCTTGCTGAACTCCTCAAGCTTCTTTGTAACTGCCTCGGCAATATTAATCGTGTCGCCCGTCGCCTCTTTTGATAAAAGAAGAAGGCATGATGGCTTACCGTTGAATCTGCCAATTGTAAATGCATCCGCAAATGTGTCAGTAACCTTGGCAATGTCAGATAATCTTACCTGCGCACCAGTCGCATCGGCATGAACAACAAGGTTCTTAAGCATGTCTGCCCTGTCGGTCTCGCCACGAGTTCTGACAAGATATTCGCCCACATGCGATTTAATTGTTCCCGCTGCAAGGTCTATTTGAGAACGGGAAATTACAGATCTTACTTGCTCAACCGTAAGCCCGAATTTGTCAAGCAATTCCGGCGAGATCTCTATCCAAATCTCGCGGTCTCGTATGCCTGCAAGGGTAACCCTGTTGACTCCGGTAAGAGCCTCAAGTTCGTCTTGCAACTTCTCAGCGTATTCCTTTAGCACAAGCTCGGGGACATCGCCATATATTGCGACATTAACAACATTGATATTCGGCTTGACAATTGCGACTTGGGGATCCTCTGCGTTTTCAGGCAACTCAGACTTTACAATATCAATCTGGTTGCGAATGTCGTCAAGAAGCACATAAAGCTCATTGTCCGATATCATTGCATCGGTCGTAACGGTAATACGCGAAATGCTCTCTTGAGACGCGCCAACGATATAATCAATGCCGTCAAGCTCTGCAATCGCATCTTCAATTTTCGCCGTGAGCAGCTTGTCAATCTCCTCTGGCGCTGCACCCGCATAGACGGTTGTTATCTGTATTGCGTTTGTTGTGAATTGAGGGATCAGCTCGCGGGGCATCGAAGTGTAGGTCATAAAACCCACAAGCAGTATTACCACCATGAGCAGGTTGACAAAAATCGGGTTCTTTACACTGAATTTGATTAACATATCATTGTGCCCCGCCACCAACCGGCGCAACACTTTCGGCAGGCAACTCCACATCTGCACCCGTTACAAGGCGGTCAGCACCCGTCGCTGCGACCACTTCTCCACTTGCAAGACCACTTATCACCTCTATAAAGCCCTGTCGTGAATGTGCGGTCACAATGTAACGAAGCTCTGCTTTTCCATTATTGATAACATATACATAGGGCCTACCACCATCGTTCATAACAGAGCGGGTGGGAACAGCAACTGCGAATATTCTGTCGGCGATTGAGATTTCTGCCTCGCCAAAAAATCCAGGGCGAATGTTGCCTTTTGCGTTAGAAACATCCATAGCAATTTGCACAGAATAACTGCGCGCCCTCGCATCTCCCTCGACACCAAGATTTTCTACTTTGCCCGAAAACTCTGTATCCGCAACATCGTATAACCTGACCTTGGCGGTCGCTCCCTTTTCGATCAACGCAAAATCCTCAGCGGGAACCGAAACGGTAAAATACAGCGAATCGCATCTGTGCAATACAAATAGAGCGGAACCAGGTGCGACAAATTCGCCAAGTTCGGCTGATTTGCGCGAGACCAACGCCTGCCATGGGGCTCGTATAACAGCCTTCGATATTGTTTCCTTCATCTTGGCAATTTGGGCTTCGACGCTCTTTACTCCCACTTCTGCCGTCTCGACACGGGCTTTTGCAGATTCAATGCCGTCCTCAAGCGATTGCACTGAGCGCGATGCATTTAGATAATCAAGACGGCTCAGATCAATCGCGTTTTGCGAAAGAGAACCGTTTTGAAATAGCTCGACATTTCGCTTGTAAACTGCCGTCACAATAGCAAGATTTTCGCGAGCAACTGAAAGCTCGTTATTCAGTCGCACAACTTCGAGGGATGCGCTGCGAACAGCTAATTTTGCTGATTCAAGCGATACTTCGAGCGTATTCAAATCGAGCAGAAGAAGGCTCGTGTCAATTCGCGCAAGCTCTTCGCCTTCCGCCACGAGATAACCGATCTCGGCCTTTTGGTTGACGAATTCGAGCCTTCCAGAAATTTCTGAAGTAACCCGTGCAGTGCGCACTGCCTCGGTTACGCCTTTTACGCGCGAAGAAGCAGAGACAACAACTCTGCCAACAGCGTACTGTTCGACATTGATAGGCGGTCTTTGCTCGTTTGTCCGTGGTTGCAGAAGGATGCGAGTGGTCTTAATATAGTGAACGCCCCACACGCCGCCGACCGCGATTGCCGCGATCAGCAAGAAATTAAGGACGCTTTTTAGCATTCGAGAAGTCCCCCACTTGCCTTACGGATTGATTTAGCTTAGTTAGAAGCTCGCAGAGGGTTTTTGTTTCATCTTCGTTGAGAGCAGAGAAAGCGCTGACAAGAAAGTTCATGTGAATAGGCATAAATCTATCTAAGATCTCGCGCCCCTTTTTCGTTATTGTGAACCTTCGCGAACGACGATCGCCAAGGTCTGGTTCAGCACTAATAAGCCCGCGTCGCATAAGCTTGCCGATGGCAGCACTGACATTCTGCTTTGTTCCGGTCAAAGGGATTTCGGCAATGTCAATTACCCTGCAACCAACATTTGCAAATCGGGCAACACGAGCCAACATGCGGATCTGGGCGGTGGTAATTCTCGTCTTTCCAAGCTGAGAGGAGATCACCGATCGCAAATCATTTGTCAATTCGTTAAGGGCGCGCATAGCGTCTGCGGATAAACCTTCAGGCATAAGATGTTTACTTGCTTTGAATTCGTACGAAGTAATGTCTTTGCGGTTCATGACCTCTCCTCTTGATTGTGAGTGAAAGACAAACTCATAGACGAATATAATACTGCATGGTTTCGTCAAGTGCGCAAGATGGCGTTGTAAATGCAAATTCGGGGGCATAAAGCCCCCGAATTTTACGATCTGCTTGAAATGTTTGCGACTTTAGTCTAACAGCGACCTGACCAGACTGCGAAGCGAACTGCTTGATTGCAGAGCCGAGGCAGCCGAGGGGGACGCTTGATAATAGAGAGAGAGCAGCGAATCACCGTTTGAAGCGGAAAGAAGCGTGCAATCGCGGATGTCGGTCAGTGAAGAAACAGCGACAGAAGAAAGCGAGCCGAAAGCAGCAGTTGCGATAAAGCAACCGCCACCACCACCGCCACCGCCGTTGTCATCATCATCGTCATCATCGTCATCATCGCCCGCACCACCCGCGAGTTTAGCTGAAAGAACACTCACAGCGCCATTGTCGGAATAGACAACACGCGGGAAGCCGTCGTTGCCAAGATATACAAAGGTCGGGCCGAACACATTCGAACCACCAAGCACAGCATTTTTCCACGAAACGCCGTCATAGCGGGCGTATTGAGCCGTTGTGCCGTTGTTGTGTGCGATATGAATGTGACCGTCAACATCAACTGTAATGGAGGTGTTGTAACCACAACCCGGCGTTGAGTTCACCACAGAGGTGTACCAGATACCGTCAATCCGCGTGGCGTAACGCAGATGGAAGTTGTTAGTGTCTGTGGCATCCTGATATGACACATACGGCTTGCCGTCGGGCATCACAAACAAAGACGGATAGTGCCCCTGGCGACCAGAGCCGTCAACAAGGGATATCTGCCACGCCTCGTTGATGAACTCGGCAAAGTAGAAGGCGCCTGTGTTGAAGTCGTTATAGACCACACATGGCATGCCGGTCGGTGGGAAGAAGCTGATATCGTTGTGGCGACCGGGGTTGCCGACGGTGTCAATTGTGTCGGTGTACCATTCGCCCTCGTAGAATGCGGCGAAGCATATAGCCGTATCAGTAAGAGAGTAGAAAGACACGAACACAACACCCTGAGGATTGACGGCAATGTGCGGATTGCGCCCAGAGTCGCCTTCTGTTGGCACCTGAATGCTGGTGTAGTCGCCGATGGCTTCGTCAGATTTCGTGAAAATCACCTGTGGCAATAGCACATGTAGAGTGTTAACACCAGAGATGCGATAAACTATGAATATCTTGTTGTTCATCGCACGATTGACGAATATGTCAAGCTCTGTCACGGAGTTGACTGCGGCAACCGACTCGATGCTCCAGTCAAGGCCATAGTTGCACGCCACGCGAATTTCTCCGCGAGTCGCGTCGAACCATGCAACAACAGGATACCCGTTGGAGTCATAGTCAACAGCCAAGGGCGATGTGCCAACATTGGTGATAAGCTGACCGCTTTGCCACGACTGATTGGGCGCGTTCTCCATTTCACGCCAGTTCCATGTTACTGTTACGGGATCATGAATAACAAAGTTGAAATAAGGAAGATCGGCCTCAGCAAGGGATTCACCGTTGACAGAGAATCCTGTGCAGATCATCCCGTGGAAAGAGTCAACTAACTTCGAAACACCACTGACAAAATCACCATCAAAGTACCAATACGAGCCGGGCTCGGGATTCTGTGTGCCATAGCCAAGAGGATTGTTTATCGTCAATGTATGTTGCAGGAACCACTCCGATGTTTGGGTAATTGCATTGTTCATAATCACGGAGATGGTTGTGGGAACATCAGGGCCGACAACTGAGGTGAAGGAACCTGCGCCTACTCCGGTCCACTGGGGTATGTAGCGAGAGCCCTGTTCGGTTTCGGGTGGTGCTATTGATATTTCAACCTGAGAGCCAACAGCATACCAATCGAGGTTTTGCGAGGTATAAGAGCCGTTCACTTTCTCTAATGTTAGCTTGTACTCAGTTTGCCACTTTGCTTGTTGTGTAATGTACCCCTGAACGGTCAGCGTCTGCTGTGGCGAATCAGGATTTTGCGGGTCAAATGGGGGACTTGTGTATGAGCCTTCACCCGTTCCTGTCCAACCTGCAAAAGTAAATCGCTGAACATCTGAGTTGGGAGGAATGTTGCAGTTGATTGTAACCGAGTCACCATTATTAAACCACCCAGACTCGCCGGAAGGGTTCATTGTCGGTGTACCGAGCTGGGTTTCAACAGCTACTAAGTACTGCTGGGTCCATTCGTAGGAAATGGTGGTCGGAGCAGTGATTATGCCATTGTATATCATGCCACTGCCCGGCACATGGGTGCCATTGCTCATAAATCCAGCGTTTTTCAGCCGCGCGCCTTGACCGTTTACATAATACTGCGGAACAACGAAGTTGAGTGCCGTACCGGTGTCATAGAAACCGTTTGCTGAGCCAGTCCCTTGGTCATAATTCTGCTCAACCTTGAAGAAGAACTGTCGGATCCAATTTAATGTCAGCGTTGTTCGAGTGTTCAGGTTAAACGAGAACCAGTCCTCTGTGCCACTTAATCCCATTGAAGGAATCGAATAACCGGTATATCTATACCGCTCGACCTCATTGACAATGCTGTATGGTGAAGGAACCTGTATTGCGATCAGTGTGCCGGGGTCATAGTAACCTGTTGCAGGGCCAGAGTAGTCAGGACGCAGAGAGACTATCTCGAAGAATATCTGGCGCGAATAGTATGCGATAAGTGCAGGAGCCATGTTAGGAATGATTTGAACCTGATGCTTGCGCGCGCCACCATCGCTCCAACTATCAAACACCCAAGCAGCGCCTGTTGTGTCCATGACCAGATTCGGCACCGAGATATCGAATACATCGTAATAGCGTGGCGAAATGCCATATTCGATGGAATTAAATGGCAGTGGGAACTGGTACTCATCGTCTCCTTGCGGAGTTATAGAGATTAAAGTTCCGGGAACAGGGGTCATTGTGCCTTGCCCAGCCAAAGCAGCGATATTCGCTGATACATCAAGAACATTGCGTACAGAGTATGGGCCGCCTATTTGCTGCCAACCAGACCATGAGGCTCCCGCCATCGTGGTGGTGTATGTCTGCATATCGAAATAGATCGAATCAGAATTCACCGCCCAGGAATCCCAGCGGATATTGTATATACCGTCAGCGACATAGGTCACCGCAGTATCAGGAAGCGGTATTGTTTCAGAACCAATGCGATAGCGCACACGAACTTGCGATGGAGCAGGTGAGGGTAATGTTGTATAAAGAGCGCGTATTGGCGCGCCAAAGTAAATATACGGGCCGCTGAATGATGTGCTTGTTTCGGATGAAGTGTAATAACCGCCAGAACCGTAATCATTGCCAGTGTATGTTGGGTAAGAAGTGTTGCTGTAGTTATACACCATACCATACAAAGCGTATATACCAACATGCTGGCCTTTTTGCACATTCGACCAGCTCACATCATAGTCTTTTGAGCCAGCAAAATAGTCATACGAGATTGATGTCGCGATGACAGTTCTTGAATTGCCGGTTCCCGCAGAGAACAACTTCGCCTTCCATTGGTAATCTGTGCGCGGTACGACAGGAAAATTGGTCTGTACCTTTGTGATGGAACCGTTAAAAGGCAGAGAAATACTTGGATAGAAGACCATATATATCGAAGTTGTAGAACGATAGCATTGGAACAGGTTGTTAGTCCATTCGTTATACGGATAGTACATCTTCTGAGGTTTTTGCGCATTGAACGAGAGGGTCATGTTCGTTACGCCACCGTTTGGATTGGGACCGGTCATAGCAGCCGAGACATTCTGCACCTCCATGCGCACCATATACGAGTTACCGGGTACTCCAGCCGCGGAATACGGAGTTGCTCGAACAAACCAAGAATAGTCGGCGAACCAACTGATGTCGTAAGTGATTTTGAACTTACCTCCATCTAAATAGCTTCTTCCCATCGGCGCCCATCCTGCCGCATTCTGATTATGCTCCCAATCAACATACGCAACTGATTCATTAATGACCGAGGTGTTAGCTTCAAGGGTAACTACGCCTGAGTTGACTCCGGTCGCATCAAATCCAGTGATGTTTGTAACAGAGTTTGGTATGACCTTGAACTGAATATCGTCAACCCAAAGGTTGTAATAGTAATAATAGTAATAGTACATGTAGTTGCGCCAGCGGATACGCTTAGTATTAGATGGGATGTTGTAAGTATGAAACATACCGTAAACATAGTAGCTTGAAGCTGACGTGAGGGTGTACCAGCTTGTGCTGCCGTTCAACTGGTATTCGCAATAGCTTGCGCCCGGGTATGATGACGATGTATAGCGGTACCACCAGAATTTGAGCTGACCAACACCGACAGTTGGAGTCGCAAAGGTGTAAATAAGGGCAGCGTTATAATATGTGGTGGTATTCGTCGTGGTTGAATTGTACAAACCACCGATGTGGGCGCAGTTGGGATAAGAGTAGAAATAACGGCTGTATGAGCTTGTTACAGCTTGAGTCCAAACATGGGGGTCGTATGAGTAGCTTGTGGGGTAAGTCTCGTTGTAGCAACTCCAGCCGTTCGGAGCGGAGTTTCCAGGTGAAGGGGTGCTTGTAAAATATGTTCCAGCGGTCATCTTGTCAAAGTCCTCAGAGAAATCCCACTGAGAACCTGCGGCAAGAGCAGTTCCGCTGAAAGACAGGCATAACACGAGGAACAACGCCGAAAGTACGAGCTTTAAGCGCATAATCGCCTCCAGAAACAGGTAAGACGAAAAGGTTCGAACTTACAATGATACGAGGCAATTCTAAAAAGTCAAGAACTTCTTGCCCCGACCTTAGAATTGTGCGCAAACGGGAATAAATGATGCAGAAAAGTCTGCACGCTCTTCGAAAAGAGCTTACCCACTATCTGTAGTTCAGATGCCTTTTCGCTCTGCAATGGCGATAATACGCCACCTCAAGCGACTAACGCGCTTCGATCTTTGTCAATATATCTGCCTTCAACCCTCCTTTGCAAAGAGTAACAGTATCTGCAAGATGCATTTTTGATCGCGATTACTTGGCAGCGGTTACTCGGGTTTTCCCGAGCAAAACCATCTGTTCGAACCTTTTCGTCTTAATCTAAAAGCGATCTTGCGATAGAACGAACCGCACTGCAGCTCGAAATTGCCTTTGCCGCAGACGGTGAGATTGCATAGTACAAAGCCACAAGAGATGAACCGCTTGCCGAAGCAAGCACAGTGTTGTCACGGACATGAGTCAGAGACGAGACTGCATTAGCAGAAATCGTGCCGAAAGCAGCAGTTGCAATAAAGCAACCACCACCGCCACCACCAGCATTGTCGTCGTCATCATCGTCATCGTCGTCGTCATCGCCCGTTCCGCCAGTAAGCTTTGCGGACAGGATGTTCACCGCGCCATTGTCTGAATACACAACACGAGGAAATCCGTCGTTACCAAGATAAACAAAGGTCGGGCCGAACACATTCGAACCACCCAGCACTGCGTTTGCCCACGACGAGCCATCATAACGCGAATATAGTGCTGTTGAGCCGTTATTGTGGGCGATATGAACATGCCCGTCACCGTTTACAGTAATTGAAGTGTTATAACCACAGCCGGGAGTCGAATCAACGACGGAGGTGTACCATGCTCCATCAATGCGGGTTGCATAGCGCAGATGGAAATTGTTTGTGTCTGTGGCATCCTGATATGACACATAAGGCTTGCCGTCAGGCATCACAAACAGAGACGGATAAAGCCCCTGACGACCAGAGCCATCAATAAGGGATATCTGCCATGCATCATTGACGAACTCGGCGAAGTAGAACGCGCCTGTGTTGAAGTCGGCATAAACCACGCAAGGCATACCGGTCGGTGGCGAGAAACTGATGTCATTATGACGGCCTGGATTGCCTGTCGAGTCAATGATATATGTATCCCAAACACCCTCGTAATACGCTGCAAAGCACACAGCACTGTCTGTTACAGAGTAGAAGGAGACAAAAATCACCCCCCACGGATTCACTGCGATATGGGGGTTGCGGCCAGAGTCGCCCACCGTAGGTACTTGGATTGTTGTGTAATCGCCTATCGCTTCATCAGTCTTCACATAAATGACCTGAGGCAAAATAACATACAGCTTGTTTGCGCCCGAAACACGGTATGCGATGAATATCTTATCGTCCATCGCCCGGTTAACATAGATATCAAGGTCAGTAACCGAGTTGACAGAGGCGACTGATTCGATGCTCCAGTCAAGGCCATAGTTGCGCGCCACGCGAATTTCTCCACGCGAGGCATCGAACCATGCGACAACGGGATTGCCGTTTGAGTCATAATCAACCGCCATCGGCGAAGTACCGACATTGGTGATAAGCTGACCACTCTGCCATGTCTGATTAGGCGCATTTGCCATCTCACGCCAGTTCCATGTGACTGCAACGGGGTCATGAATAACAAAGTTGAAATAAGGAAGATCTGACCCTGTTAGTGACTGGCCAGTCACAGTGAATCCCGTGCAGATCATGCCGTGCGTTGCGTCCACAAGCTTTGATACACCGCTGACAAAATCACCATCAAAGTACCAATACGAGCCCGGTTCTGGATTCTGAAGGCCGTAACCGAGTGGATTGAGAATTGTCAAGGTATGTTGCAGGAACCATTCTGATGTCTGCTTGATGGCGTTGTTCATTGTGACATTAATCGTTGTCGGAACATCTGGCCCGACAACTGAAGTGAATGAACCTGCGCCTACTCCGGTCCACTGGGGTATGTAGCGAGAGCCCTCTGCTATCTGTGGCGGTGCGATTGATATCTCAACGCGTGCGCCTGCCGGATACCAGTCAAGATTCTGAGATGTGAATGTACCGTTTACATTCACGAGTGTAAGGTGGTATTCAGTCTGCCATTTCGCCTGCTGAATCATGTAACCTTGAACGGTGATATTCTGTTGTGATGAATCAGGATTTTCAGGATCAAACGGCGGGCTTGTGTATGAACCTTCTCCTGCGCCTGTCCAACCCATAAATGTGAAGCGCTGACTGTCAGTATTGGGTGGTATGATGCAATTAATAGTTACTGTGTCTCCTTGGCTGAACCATCCTGACTCACCTGCCGGACTGATTGACGGTGTTCCAAGATCTGTTGTAACAAGCACAAGGTACTGCTGTGTCCATTCGAATCCAATCGTCGTGGGAGTTGTCAAGATTCCATTGTAAATCAGTCCGCTGCCGGGTACATGCGTTCCGTTGTTCATAAAGCCAGCGTTCTTCAGGCGGGCGCCTTGTCCATTTTCGTAATACTGGGGTATCACAAAACTTACTGTTGTGCCAGTATCGTAAAAGCCATTTGCGGAACCTGATCCCTGCCCATAGTTGTTTTCGACCTTGAAGTAGAACTGACGCATCCAGTTGAGTGTGACCGTAGTGCGGGTTGTCAGGTTAAACGAGAACCAGTCCTCTGTACCTGATTTGCTTATCGCCGGAACTGAGTAACCGGTGTAGCGATAACGCTCAGAAGGGCTCACAATGCTGTATGGTGAGGGAACCTGTATTGCGATTAGTGTGCCTGGGTCATAGTAACCGGTTGTTGGACCCGAATAGTCGGGGCGCAACGAGATAATCTCGAAGAATATCTGGCGTGAGTAGTATGCGATTAAGTTAGGCGACATGTTTGGTAGAATTTGTACCTGATGTTTGCGCGCACCGCCGTCGCTCCAGTAGTCAAACACCCATGCTGCATTTTGTGTATCCATCACGGTTTGCGGAACAGAGACTTCAAACATATCGTAATAGCGCGGAGATATGCCGTACTCGATAGAATTGAACGGAAGTGGGAACTGATACTCATCGTCACCTTGAGGCGTTATAGATATCAGTGTGCTTGGAACGGGGTTCATCACACCTTGACCAGGTGATGCTGCAATGTTTGCTGACACATCAAGAATGTTGCGTACGGAATACGGACCGCCGATCTGCTGCCACCCAGACCAAGAGGCTCCAGACATTGTGGTGGTGTAGGTCTGCATATCGAAATAGACGGAATTCGAGTTGACAGCCCATGAATCCCAACGGATGTTATAGATACCATCCGCAAGATAAGTGACCGCTGTATCGGGAAGCGGCACTATCTCTGAACCTATGCGATAGCGAACACGCACTTGGGAGGGAGCAGAAGAGGGAAGTGTTGAGTACATGACTCGTAGCGGAAATCCAAAGTAAATATACGGGCCATTGAAGGATGTGCTCGTCTCGGAAGTCTGGTAGTAAGCCCCGGCTCCGTAATTATTGCCTGTATAGGGAGCGTAAGAACTGTTGTTGTAGTTGTACACCAATCCATATATCGCGTATATACCCAAACACTGGCCTTTCTGCACATTAGACCAGCTAACATCGTACTCCTTTGCACCAATTTCAGAGTTGTAACCGATAGATGTTGCGACGACATTTCGAGTGCTTCCAGTACCTGAGGCAAACAGCTTAGCCTTCCATTGGTAGCTGCTCATACCCGAACCGCCAAAGTTCGTCTGAACCTTTGTTATGCTACCGTTGAAAGGAAGATTAACATCAGGGTAGAAGCATAGATATAGCGTTGTTGTTGAGCGATAAATCATGCGCAATTCGTTGACCCACTCATTTAGCGGGTAGTACATCTTCTGCGGCTTTGGAGCAGAGAATGTCAGCATCATATTCGATACACCGCCATTTGTGTTAGGCGCTGTCATTGCGGCAGTCACATTGTGTACCTCCATGCGCACCATGTATGGCGTTCCTTCATCACCTGCCGACGAATAGGGGGTAGCCCTCACCTTCCAAGAATAATCAGCAAACCAACTTACATCGAAAGAAATCTTGAACTTACCGCCGTCAGAATAGCTCGTGCCCATCGGTGCCCAACCAGTCTCGTTTTGATTGTGCTCCCATTCGACACGGTAAACAGCCGCGTTGATTGTTGATGGAACAGCCTCAAGGTTAACGATCCCAGAGTTTATTCCCGATGCGCTGTAACCTGTTATGTTAGTAATCTTGTTCGGAATAACCTTAAACTCAATGTTGTCAACAAATAAGTTGCTGTAGTAGTAATAGTTGTAAGTGTAGTTGCGCCACCGGAAGCGCTTTGTGTTGTTCGGTATGCTGAATGTCATGAAGTTGCCGTACACAGTTCCTGTTGATGTCAACGAAGACCATGATGTGCTGCCGTTCAACTGGTACTCGAAATAGCCAGTACCTGTATCATTGCGACACCACCAGAACTTCATCTGGCCAATTCCGACGGTTGGGGTTGAGAAGGTATAAATCAGGGCAGCGTAGGAATAAGTGCCGTTATATGTTGTCGGGCTTGAATTATACGCACCTCCTATGTGCGCAACATTCCACATCGAGTATATATAACGCGTGTACGAGTCAGTCTCAGATGTCCGTGACCAGACATGGGGGTCGTAGGTTTGGTCAGACGAGGAAATCGAATTGTAGCAACTCCAACCGACAGGAGCATTGTTACCGGTCGTGTCAGTGCGGGTGAAATATGTACCTGCGGTCATCTTGTCGAAGTTCTCAGAAAAATCCCACTGAGTCGCGGCAAACGCAGACCCGCTGATTGATATTGCAGACACGAGCATAAACACAGAAAGTAAGAGCCTCAAGCGCATGTTTGCCTCCAGAGAAGCAGTTGCCTAATAAGGAAGCGCCATTACATCGTGCGAAGTGTTTCGAGACTACGATACAATAGCCTAACTATCGTACTATATTATGCGTTTTTGTTTCAAAAAAACGAGATTTCGTACTGTAATGACCATTAGGGTACATTTTGCGGCTATTGTAACGCAATGACGCGCTGCTGTAATTTGCAGCGTTTCACTGAATGAAGGCCGAAAAGGCTTAGCAAGGCAAAGATGGAGAACTGTCAGTTGAGAGAAATGGCGAATGTAAGAACGATTAATACCCCAGATAGAGAGTTACACATATACGCCTTTGCATTACATGTAACACCTCTACTTATTATACGATCAAGGAGCGTAAGCGTTTCAGAAAAAAAAACGCCCCCGCTGTTGCGGGGGCGTAATTACGGCAGAAATTGTGCCTTGGTTTATGGCATCTTGATGAAACCTTCTTTCATTAGGCATTGCACCTCTTCGCGTGCGTGACGGATTGTCGCCTCAGCGAGTTTGTATATCTCATCGCGCGTGTACTTGATTCGTGCAACTCCCTGCTCGACTGCCTTGTATCCCACAGCAGCGGCCTCGTAGGGGAAAACCTCCCAATCGTCCATTGTCGGGATGATGTAATCCGCATGCAACCCCTTCTTCTCTGCGCACTCGGCAACAGCGACGGCGGCGGCAATGCACATTTCGTCTGTAATTGTCGTTGCGCGCACATCAAGTGTTCCGCGGAATATGGCTGGAAATCCGAGCGAGTTGTTGACCTGATTCGGGAAATCAGAGCGACCGGTTGCAACGACGCGGGCGCCATTGGCCTTTGCGTCCCACGGCCAAATCTCGGGCACAGGATTAGCGCAGACAAAGACGATAGGATCGGGAGCCATTTCTTTGATCCATTCCGGCTGAAGCGCGCCTGGGCTTGCAAGCGAGATAATCACATCTGCGCCTTGCACCGCCTCATGCGCCCCGCCGACCTTGCCAGCGGCGTTCGAAATTGTCGCCATGTGCCATTTTTCCTTATACTTGGTCTTCAGCTCTTCCTTATCAGCGCGCTCGGGATGCAATATGCCCTTGGTGTCGGTCATGATTATGTTCTTGGGATCCACACCACCGCCGATTATTACGCGCGAAATGGCGATGTTGGCAGCGCCTGCACCTATCATGGCGACCTTAACCTCATTCAGCTTCTTGCCGACGACCTTAACCGCATTGATCAAGCCGGCGAGCGTAACAGCGGCTGTGCCTTGCTGATCGTCGTGCCAAACCGGAATGTGACATTCTGCACGAAGGGTATCAAGGATACGGAAACACTTTGGCTGCGAAATGTCCTCGAGATTGAAACCGCCGAAAGTCGGATGCAGAAGTTTGCAGGTCGCAATGAACACATCGGGGTCTTTTGTGTCGAGGCAGATCGGGAAGGCATCAACGCCACCGAGATACTTAAAAAGTATCCCCTTGCCTTCCATAACCGGCATCGCCGCTTCTGGACCGATGTCACCAAGCCCCAACACACGGGTGCCGTCGGATATAACAGCAACCAGGTTGGCCTTGTTGGTGTGCTCAAAGACCATTTCAGGATTCTTCGCGATGTCTTTGCACGGAGCGGCTACGCCGGGCGTGTACCAGATCGCGAAATCGCGAAAATCACGAATGCAGCACTTCGGCATCGTGGCGATTTTGCCACGATAGAACGGATGCATCTTCATCGCGTCGGCAGAGGGCTTTTGCGCCTTTGCCAGAAGCTCCTGTACATTGTGTTCTTGCGACACGCTTCCTCCTATTGTTATTTGTCGTCGTAGGACGGTACTTGGTCTTGAGTGTATGTCTCGTTAAGGTAATAACGAGAATGCACTATCTGCGCGATATCGGCTAATGTCACGCAGCCACGCAGCTTTCCCTGCTTGCCAACCAAAGGCAGATGGTGAAATCCGCCTGAAATCATCGTTGAGTACGCATCAGAAATTGACGCACTTGTTGACAGCACTGCCGGTTTGCGCGTCATAACCTTTTCGACTGTAACCTTGTTTGGGTTTAGACCACGAAGCACAAGCCTGCAGCAGAAATCGCGCTCGGTGATGATGCCGATCGGTGTTTCCTCTTCGTCTATCACGACAATGTTGTCAAGCTTTCGCTGTGCGAGCTTGTGTGCTGCTTCGATTGCCAGCGCTGTTTTGGGAAGCGTCTTTGCCGCGCTTGCAATCGTGCGCAATGCAGACCAGCGGTCGCCGGTTATCATTGTGCGCGCTGCATCAAGAAAGTCAACTTCGTCCTTTAGCTGATTTTCATCTGAGTACTTGCCGTGAATGACATAATACGAAAGAACTCCAACCACCGAACCATCATCGTCAACTACAGGAAGGGTCTTATAGTTGTGCTCTTCCATAAGTAAGAGACTCTTGCCAAGAGTAGTCGCTTTGTGGATGGTGAGAACATTCTTAGACATCACCTTTTTGACCGGTGTCTTTTTCAGGTCGTGACCAAGCGAAATGGCGCGAGCTGTATCGCCGAAGGTGAATATGCCGACAAGCTTGCCTTCATCAAGAATAAGGGATGATTGACCACCCGACTTTGCCATCTTTTCCACAACGCTGTGAATTGAATCATCAGGGGTGGCAAAGGTGAAATCGCGCACAATGTAGCCAGAAATCGGAAGACCGGTCGAGGAAATGGGACCTGATGCCCCTTCAAAGCCAATTTCGAGCGCCTTGAAGTTGGTCTTTTCTGTTCCGGGTGGTACCTTTTTCGCGACGACCTCTTTCATCTGTTCGAGCGTGGCAAGCCCAGTAAGGGCGGCGATGAAGCCGACTGCAACTATGTTGGCAGTTACCGCAAACCCGACCTTCTCGCGAGCGATTGCTGTGAATGGCAGAGGGAAGGTGTTGCTTGAAGGCTCGAATTTCACAAGCGAGGAATCAACTACAAGGATTCCCCACTCTTTTATATCGTTGCGATATTTGTCGTAAGCCTCTTGGGACATTGCAAGGAGCAGGTCAATCGAGGACGGCTTAGGTGCGTCAATTTCCTCGTTTGAAACAACAAGCTCAGCACGGCAAGCGCCACCTCGCGCTTCGGGACCGTAGCTTTGAGTCATGCATGTGTTAAGACCTGCATGAAATGCGCAGGCTTCGCCGAGGATCATACCGGCGGTGATGATTCCCTGACCGCCTGTGCCTGAGAGCCTTATCTCATAGCGTTCATCTGGTCTTTTTGTGAATTTCATGATAAGCCTCCGGCGTTATAGCTCGAGTGTGCCCAAGTGCAGGCTGAAGGGCTTTTGCTCTTTGCCAGCGTTCGTCCTGTAGGATTCGACGAACTCTGGAGCCTCGACCTGATGCAGAATACCGACCTCAAGCTTGTCAACCGTCTCACCTTTCGCGCGAAGCTCATTTGCCTTTGCGACGGTGATAATGTTATCGCGCAGATCCATAAGCATCTTCGGGCCTGTGCCCGATTTGTTGTAAAAGCTGTAAACCGAAGGACAGAAGCTCATCACCTCGACAAGCGAGAAACCTTTGTGATTGAGAGCCTTTTCGATGTACGATTGGAGCAAGACAGCGTTTGTTGCTGAACCGCGTGCGACGAATGTGGCGCCTGAGCCAATTGCCAACTTGCAGATGTCGAACATGGGGTCATAGTTACCATAGGGCGCAGTGGCTGCAAAGGCTTTGTAGGGCGTGGTGGGCGAATACTGGCCGCCAGTCATACCGTAAACATGGTTGTTGTAAAGAATGACTGTCAGATCAATATTGCGCCGCGCAGCATGGATGAAGTGGTTGCCACCGATAGCGGTGCCGTCGCCATCTGATGTTATGACGATGACATTCAGCTTTGGATTAGCTGCTTTAACTCCTGTCGCAAAAGCAATCGGGCGCCCGTGTGTTGTGTGCAACGAGTTGAAGTCGAAATAGACCGGCATGCGCGACGCGCATCCGATGCCAGAGACGAGCACAACAGAATCACGGTCGAAGCCGACCTTGTCAATCGCGCGTATGATTGAGCCGGTTGTGATGCCATGCGAGCAACCTGGGCACCATATATGTGGGAATTTCTTTTTCGGACGAAGGTAGTTGTGAGCTGTGTTCTTTATAGTCTTCACCTTCCCCCCTCCTATATTGCGTTAAGCACTTCGTCAGCAGTGATGAGCTTGCCATCAATGCGGTTGACGAGTTTTAGCTTGGTGCCAGCGCCGCAGAAGCGCTGCACCTCGTTAATATACTGACCTTGGTTCATTTCAATGACAATGACTTTCCGCACCTTCTTTGCCAGTCGTGCGATAAGTTTTTCTGGAGACGGCCACAAAGTTACAAGCTGCAGCAGGCCGTGCTTTTTGCCGTTTTTACGCAATATTTTAACTGCGCGTCGCGCAACACGGGCGGCGGAACCATAGCTAATCACAAGAGTATCCATGTCGTCTGTGCCAAGTTCGCGAGCAAAGGTCAGACGCGGATCGTCAGGACGAATCTTGCGTTCAAGACGCTTTAAAAGACTTGTGATTTCGTCTGATCGAGTTGTTGGGAAGCCCGCGGGGTCATGTATAAGGCCGGAAGTGTGGAAGCGATATCCAGTGCCATACGATGCCATTGGGGGCACATCGCCGAAGCGATCATCAAATGGCATGAAGTCTTCTGGCGGCAGAGTCGGTTTTGTGCGCTCGAAAAGCCTTGCGCGGATCTTCTCGTCCGGTGGAATGACGAAGCGTTCGCGAGTGTGAGCGAGGACCTCGTCGAGCAGAAGCGTGACCGGAGTGCGGAACATCTCTGAGAGGTTGACCGCCTGAATCGTGTACTCGAAGATTTCTTCGACGGTGGAGGGAGCAAGAGCGATAATTGGGTGATCACCGTGTGTGCCCCAGCGCGCCTGCATTACATCTCCCTGCGAAAGCTCGGTTGGAAGGCCGGTGCTTGGGCCACCACGCATCACATTGACGATAAGACAGGGTACTTCGCAAAGAGCTGCATAGCCTATGTTCTCTTGCTTCAGCGAGAACCCAGGGCCGCTTGTCGCTGTCATTGACTTTGTACCGCTAACGCTCGCGCCAATAATCGCGGCCATAGAGGCGATCTCGTCCTCCATCTGGATAAACATACCGTCGTATTGGGGAAGTTTTAACGCCATGACTGCGGCCACCTCAGACGACGGAGTGATGGGGTAGCCGGCAAAGAACCTAACGCCCGCATGGATCGCAGCGACCGCGCAGGCTTCGTTGCCCTGTAAAAATGCGATTTTACCGATGTTGCCGTTGGCCATGCTTCCTCCTAACGATCCTTGCAAGCTTCGAACTCATCTGGATCGCCGAAGATGGCAAAGTCGGGGCAGTGCAAAACGCACAGACCGCAACTAATGCACTGATCGAGATGGACAATTTCCACAACTCCGTCGGGGAGCCGCTCGATCACCTTTTTGGGGCAGATAGCAACGCAAATTCCACACCGCTTGCACCAGTTCTTCTTTATTACTAAGAACTTTTCGCTTGCGGCGTCCGGCGCTGTTTTCGACATCTTACCTCCAACAATAGACTCATCCGGTTGCTGGCTCAGCCGAGCAGCTTTGCCATGATCGGCCCGACATCGGTTGGAATATCGGCGATCTGCACACCGGCCTTTTGCAGCAATCTTATTTTTGCCTCTGCTGTGTCTTCTACGCCACCGATGATAGCGCCCGCATGCCCCATACGCCTTTCGGGTGGAGCGGTGCGTCCAGCGATGAAAGACACAACAGGCTTGTTGAACTCACGCGATATGTAATCAGCGGCCATCGCTTCGTCGCGACCGCCAATTTCGCCGATAAGCACAACACCCTTAGTCTCGTCGTCTTCCTTAAACATTCTTAGAAGATCAACAAAGCTTGTGCCGATTACGGGATCACCGCCGACACCGATGCAGGTGCTTTGGCCAAGCCCGCACGACATAAGGGAATAGACAACCTCATAGGTGAGGGTTCCCGAACGGGATATAACGCCTACCGGCCCGCGTTTGTGAATGTGCCCGGGCATTATACCAATCTTACAACGGTCTGCACTAATTATCCCCGGGCAATTCGGCCCGATGAATCGCACACCGCGCGCTACACAGTATTCGTGCACCTTCACCATATCGTTTACAGGCACACCTTCTGTGATAATTATAACAAGACGCACACCGTTTGCTACAGCTTCATAAACAGCATCAGCGGCGTAAGGGGCTGGCACGAAGATGACTGAAGCGTCAATCGCACCGACCTTTCTCGCTTCGCGCACTGAACGGAAGAGCGGCACGCCCTCAAACTCCGCTTCCTTTACTGCAGGATCAACGCCTGCGACAACCTTCGTGCCGTACTTTATCATAGCAGAGGTGTGAAACTTGCCTTCAACACCCGCTATGCCCTGAACCATCACTCTGGTGTTTTCATCAATAAGTATCGCCATTATGCACCTGCCGTAAATTGCACGGCCTTGCGGGCCGCTTCTGGCATATTATCGTAGCTTAAAAGACCTTCCGCAGAAAGCATCTCGCGCGCTTTTACATCATTAGTGCCGATAAGGCGAATGACGACTGGTCTGTTGATTCCGAGATCGCGCTTTGCTGCAATGATTCCCTCCGCTACAAGGTCGCAGCGAACGATGCCGCCGAAAATGTTGATGAAAATCGCCTTTACATTGGGATCGCGAAGGATTATATCGAGCGCATCTTTTACCTGCTGAGCCTTGGCTCCACCGCCGATGTCAAGAAAATTAGCGGGTTCACCGCCGAAGTGCTTAATCATGTCCATCGTCGCCATGGCGAGACCAGCGCCGTTAACCATGCAGCCGATGTTTCCGTCGAGCTTAATAAAGTTAAGGTGTTTGTCAGTTGCCTCGCGCTCGTTCGGGTCTTCTTCGAGGGGATCGCGAAGCTCGGCGACCTTTTTCTGCCTAAACAGCGCGTTGTCGTCGAAATTCATCTTTGCGTCGCATGCAAGCACTGTGCCTTCCGCGGTGATGACAAGCGGGTTGATTTCGGCAAGGCTCGAATCGTAAGCGATAAACGCGCGGTAAAGCGAGTTAATGAATCCATAGACAGCGCGGTCAACAGGGGCGGCAAAGCCCATTCCCCATACGAGATTGCGAATCTGGAAGGGTTGAAGACCGATCATAGGGTCAACAGTCTCGCGCAGAATTTTCTCTGGTGCTGTCTTTGCAAGCTCTTCGATCTCCACTCCACCCTCAGCCGAAGCTATGAGCGTGTGGCTTTTCTTCGCACGATCGAAGATGACGCCGATGTAGATTTCTTTTGCAATGTTCATCGCCCGTTCGACAAGCAGTATGCGAACCGGCTTTCCCTTGATGCTGATACCGAGGATTTTTTTCGCGGCTTCGCGCGCCTCGTCGGGATTGGAAGCAAGCTTGACACCACCGGCCTTGCCGCGGCCGCCGGCATGAACTTGCGCCTTCACGACTACTCTTCCGCCAAGCCTTGTCGCTATCTGCGCCGCTTCCTCGGGAGTAGTGGCGACATCGCCCTCTGGTATAACCACTCCGAAGTCGGCGAGAAGCCTTTTCGCCTGATATTCATGGATTTTCATAGTTTCACCTGTAAAATACACCAACGGGTGTTAAACTTTCAATAATAGTTGTCTTCAGCACCATTGCAACAAATACCGGATTTTCCGTTTCAAACATCCAACCTCGGAGGCGTTGTGAGAGCATTGGTTACGGGAGGGGCAGGCTTTCTCGGATCGCATATCTGCGCCGTTCTGCTGCATAGAGGCGATGAAGTAACATGCCTTGATAATTACTTCACAGGATGCAAGTCGAATGTCGTTGAGCTTCTGAACAATCCCTATTTTGAACTGATTCGTCATGATGTGGTCAATCCCATTTATCTTGAAGTTGACCGAATCTACAATTTCGCGTGTCCCGCAAGCCCAATACACTACCAGTATAACGCGATAAAGACGGTGAAGACGAGTGTGATGGGCATGTTAAACATGCTCGGTATGGCAAAGCGCACCAAAGCAAGGATTCTTCAAGCATCTACTTCGGAGGTTTACGGTGATCCCGTGCAGCATCCTCAGAATGAATCCTATTGGGGGCATGTCAATCCTATCGGAATCCGTTCATGCTATGATGAGGGAAAGCGTATTGCTGAGACTCTTATGATGGACTATCACCGTCAGAACGGCGTTGATATTCGAATACTGAGGATTTTCAACACCTACGGGCCACGCATGCAACAAAACGATGGAAGAGTTGTGTCGAATTTCATTGTGCAGGCTCTGAAGGGTGATCCGATAACGATATATGGAAAGGGCGACCAGACACGCTCATTTTGCTATGTTGACGATATGGTAAAGGGCATAATCGCGTTTATGGATCAGGATGTTGAAAAAGGGCCGATGAACTATGGCAATCCCAACGAGGCTACGATGCTCGAGCTTGCTGAAAAAGTCATCTCTATTGCAAAAAGCAATTCGAAGATAATCTTCAAGCCCTTACCCTCGGATGACCCACAGAAGCGCTGTCCTGATATCACAATTGCAAAGCGCGTAATAGGAATGCAGCCCACGACATCACTTGACGAGGGCTTGGGCAGAACGGTTGAGTACTTCCGCAAACTGCTGTATACGCAGAAGTAGTCGCTATTTAGGGCGGTTGCGAAGGTGGGACAAAAAGCGATAGACCAACAGTGCCTCGGATGGCGTTAAAAAGATGTCGTCCATATCAGTGTCAGGCTGGATATCGCCTGCCCGGTACAGCCAGCGGACTGTAAACTCGGGCGTAAGCTTAACACCGACATTAGAGAGATCAGGCCCCATGTGCACTCCCTGCCCATCTACCACATGGCACTTAAAACAACCTTTACCTATGAACAATTCCTCACCGGCCTTTCGAGAGACTCTGTCGCCGGGTGGCATTTCGGTTTTAGTCGCTTCGAGCTGCTCGAGCAACGAGGGTGAACGCTGCATACCACGCAGATAAGCAGAAAGATCTGCCGCCATTCTCGGAGATAGCATTGGATTCGGCATTTTAATCCGCGCAGTCGTTTTCTCTGGGTGCATCAGGAAGTCCTCGAACCAACCCAATCTGACCTTTTCGCCGATGCGCGACAGATTCGGCCCCATAATGCGGGCGAAGTTATCTTTGCCGACTTGGCGGGTCAGGTCCTCTGGCAGAATCACAGTAGAGTGGCACCGGAAGCAGTATTTGCGCGAAAACAGAATCTCGCCACGGTCAGTTGCCTGGCGAAAAGGCTCTGATGAAGCGAACTGCCCCAAGTCATCCCTGCGAAGTGACAGTAAAAACCGCACAAGGGGTGTGCGATAGCGAGCAGGTAGCCTGAAATCTGGCATGGCTATATCGCGATCAACCTCACCAGAAAACGAGTGCACACGAGAGAGATATAAGTCGAGGCGTGAAAATGCGCTCTTGTCGAGATTAGAATTACTTGGCATATCGCGAAATGGAATGCGCATGGGATTACGCGAGGCCAAACCAGCAAGATCGGCACCGTGCTTCCGTTCGATAGAAGAGCCATCTGTTGTATGGCAGGCAAGGCAGTTGTTTTTATCGAACAGCAACGCTCCGTTGGTCGGATTCCCCTCTGGCTTCGCCTCCGAGTAAGGATCCTCACCCGCAACCGCCGTAAGATAGGCTGTGAGTAGCTTTATTGACTTGTCCTCAAGCGAATAGACTGGCATTTCTGAAAACGGGCGCAGGTCGCGGGGCGCGTCGAACCACCATACGAGCCAGCGCTTGTTAACTCGGTAACCAAGGTTCGTCAGCACAGGCCCGTCGTCTCCACCAGATGGGAAATTAGGGGTAACATGGCATTTAGCACAACCGAGTCTGTCGAATTCTGCCCTGCCTCGCTCGACATCCTCAGGCTGATATGTGTATAGAGATGGGTCGAACAGCGGTATGGGACGGTAGATTGGAAGGCTGTCGAGATAGCTTACAAGGTCTGCTGCATCTTGAGCAGTGAACTTGAAGTAAGGCATTGAGCGGGTTACTGTGAGAAGCGGATCTTTTTGGCGAAGCAGAGAATAAAGGTAGTTTGCCCTTAATTTCTGCACCAGCGACATAAGGTCGAGTCGCTCAGGCTCCTCAAGTATGCTTGGTATTACATGGCATTCGGCGCAACCGAGCCTTGCGGCGAGTATCCTGCCCTCATCGGCACCATCAAAAGAAGCTTGAAGATATCGCTGCGTATGACAAGCTGTGCATGAGGAACGCGCAGATTCGACAATATCAAGCTTAGCATCGGCAAACTCGCGGTATTTCGCATCATGCACGAAATTGAACGCAAGACTGCGACCATCGCCTTTATGACATGTGGTGCACGCGAATTTAGAATATGGATGAGATTCGTGAATTGGGTTTGAAGATCGAATATCGTCGGGCAAATGGCATGTTACGCAGCGATCGGCAATGCGGGCAGCGGGAAGATAGACCTGTCGAATACTGGGCTTGCCAGAAAAAGATGGGTTTCGACGCGCGAAATCTGCATGCCAAGCAGGCTTAGATTCAACGGCACATGCGACAAGAAGCGCGACGCAGAACATCGCTGCACTTGATACAAGAAACGCGCTCCAGAGTGATAGAGAGCGAGCAAGCCGATTGTCTTCGATTCTTATACCCCTCTCATTTACGCGCTTGCGCGATAATATAACCGATTTATAGCGAATAAGTTACACAATTGCATTAACGAAAGGCTGCAAAGCGCTTATAGTCTCTCCCTTTTTGGCAATACATAGGTTCGCATAGCCTTGAAATCCTCAGCGATCGGACGGTCTGAGTTGAAGGGTGGCACAATCGCGTCAAGGCTTTCCATCATCTCGGCAGACCAGCGCGAGGGTGCGTGCCCAGGATTAATCTCAAGCCTTATTCGAAGAGCTTCGCGAGCGGCGAATAGCGCGATTCCCAACACCGAAGCTGCATTAGTGACAACCGAATAGCAGTGCAGTGCCGCATTTGATCCCATTGATACAAAGTCCTCAAATCCCGCACCGGTGGGGATCGAATCAACAGTTGACGGGTGGCAGAGCACCTTGTTTTCTGATACAAGACTTGCGGCGGTGTACTGAGCAATCATTAGGCCGGAATGCAGCCCTGGGTTGCGGGCGAGAAACGGTGGCAACCCACGCGAGAATACCGGGTCAATTTGCAATGCGCACCACCGCTCAGAAAGGGAGGCGATTTCTGCAATGGCAATTTTCGCAAAATCTGCGGCAAAGCCAATAGGTTCGCCGTGGAAGTTACCGCCGGAAACCGCTCGGTAACCGTCTCCATCGGGTATAAGCAGCGGATTGTCGCACGCGCTGTTAAATTCGATCTCCGCAGTTCTGCGGGCAAAATCGAGCGTATCAAGGCAAGCACCGAGCACTTGTGGTGCGCAGCGAAGGGAATATGGGTCTTGCACCTCCTCCATGCGCGAGTTAATCAGAGTACTGCCCTCAAGCCTCGTTCGCAGTTCAGAGGCGACGAATACCTGCCCGGGATGTGGTCGCAGATTGTGTAGTGACGGATCGAAAGCTGAAGACAGGCCGCACATGGCCTCGTAGCAAAGCGCAAGGGTGTCGAGCGCAACGGATAAAAGGCGATAGCCATCGAGTACAGATAGGCCAAGCAACGCTGAAGACACCTGCATTCCGTTGTTGAGGGCAAGCCCCTCTTTTGCGGCAAGCACAACGCGATTTAACCCTTCAGCATCAAAAGCTGACTTTGCTGAAGTGCGTACGCCTTTGTAAAGCACATCTGGCCCGTCATCATCCTCTCGACCCAAACGGACGCTGCAAGCGAGGGCGATATGCGAAAGTGGGCTTAGGTCACCGCTTGCACCAACGGAACCGCGAGAGGGGACAAGAGGGATTATATCGCGGTTGAGCATCTCTATAAGCAATTGCACAGTTTCGGTGCGTGCGCCTGAAACACCAGCACAGAGCGTGTTTGCGCGCAGCAACATGGCAGCGCGAACCACCTCACGGGGAAGCTCCTCGCCCACACCCGCACTATGGCTCTCTATGAGGTTACGCGATAGTTCCGCTGCGCCTTCTGGGGCAATTCGGTGATTGCGAAGGTAGCCGAACCCGGTGTTTAAGCCATAAACCGGCGGAAGGTCGGTGCGACCGACACGCGCATTTATCCAATCGGCACAGGCGGCTATCCGTCTTAAGGCATAAGGTGATAACGCGACTTTTTGGCCTGCGCGCGCAACCTGCTCAACGGATTCAAGATTAAGACCGGTGCCATCTAACTGCAGTATTTCAGCCATTATCAGTCTTTCTTATAAACTCATTCTCAGTCGAGTATCTCTACTTCGCTTTTCAAACCTCGCGACATAAGGTCATAAACGCCCTTTCGCGCCGGTTTCCCCTCAAACAGTACGCTGTAAATTTCCTCACAAATGGGAAGCTCAACACCGAGCTTCCGCGCCATTTCGACGACGGCCTGCGTGGTTGTAATACCCTCTGCGACCATTTCCATGCCGGATACTATTTCCTCAACAGTTTTTCCCTGGGCAATCTGCAAACCGACCTTTCGATTTCGACCGAATGATGAGTACGAGGTGGTGATTAGGTCGCCGATTCCCGCAAGGCCAGAGAAGGTCTCTTGACGCGCGCCTAACTTGTTGCCCAGACGACGGATTTCGACAATACCGCGTGTAACAAGTGCGGATTTGGCATTGTCGCCAAAACCAAGACCATCGCTGATGCCAGCGGCAATAGCGATAACATTCTTAAGCGCGCCACCAAGCTCTACGCCGATTATGTCAGGATTTGTATAGATCCTAAAATATGGATTTGACAACATGCGCTGAACAGATTGATTGAATGAAGGGTCGGAACCAGCAATTACAACAGAAGCTGGCAATCCACGCGCAAGCTCCTCAGCGTGGCTCGGGCCGGAAAGCGCGGCGTATGTATCTACGCCCCATACCTCGCGCACTACGGCGGTACAGGTCATGTTCGAACCTGTCTCGATACCCTTAGCAGCGCAGACGACCGGCGCGCCTTTGTAGTGTGGTTTCAACCTTTGATAGACCAAACGGGCGAATTTCGACGGCACGACCGCAAAGACAACGCTTACATTGTCGAATGCCTCCGCGCCATCATTTGTGAACAACAGCGCCTTGGGAAGCTTGACTCCTGGCAAGAACTTGCGGTTTTCGTTAGTAGTATTAAGTTCGCGCACATAGTCGAGATCGTGGCTCCAGGCTCTAACGCGCCTGCTGGGAAGGTTCTCGGTAAGTATTTTCGCCAAGGTAGTTCCCCATGAGCCATCACCCAATACGAGGATATCGCCGTTATTTTCGGCCATCATCATCCCCTTTCAGAGGCTGGTCGTCGGTCTTGTCTTTTT
The DNA here is from genome assembly GCA_964571525.1 of uncultured Planctomycetota bacterium. Classification (GTDB taxonomy): domain Bacteria; phylum Planctomycetota; class B143-G9; order B143-G9; family B143-G9; genus CAZNBY01. Next base: position 21,369 of record CAZNBY010000009.1, on the reverse strand, counting down.
CTCCGAACTTCTTCTCTGTTCCGTTCATAAGCCGCACGATATTTGAACGATGCCGCAACACGATCAGCAGACCGAGCAGCGATAGTGTTACATTTAAAGGCAGCTTATCGGGATGAAAGTACCACGCAGCGGCAGCGGTAGTCAATCCTGCAAGTATCGAACCCACTGATACATATCGAGTCAATCCAGCAAGGACTACAAAGACCGCAAGGCCCGAGCAGGCTGCTTGCCAAGATAGGGCTATTACCACGCCGAGAGTTGAGGCAACGCCCTTGCCGCCGCGGAAATTCAGATAGACCGGCCAGTTATGTCCGCATATCACCGCAATACCTATCGCTGGGGCAAACCACTCCTTCAAGCCGCCGTGAAGTTCAATAAGCGTTGGGATAAATAGGACAGGCAGCAGACCTTTTGCCGCATCAAGAATCAAGACCACTGCCCCGATCTTGCCACCGAGGATACGGGCGACATTAGTCGCGCCGAGATTGCCACTGCCGTATTGCCGAATGTCAATACCCTTAATGATTTTGCCAGCAAGGTAGCCGAACGGAAGCGCACCTATCAAATAGGCGGCAAACACTCCGCACGCAAAATAAACTTGTTCGGTCATCAGACCTCCCCCGCATCACGCGGTGGTTACAGACCTGTTAGAATTTTACGCTTTTAGCAGTACTTGGCAACACGGCGCCTTTGCAACAAGCTATTCAATTTACAGCGTACCAATCAGCGATACAATGGATACCCCTGCAACCCGTACATAGGTGAAAGATGACAGCTTCAAATGATAGACCACCGAGAGCGCTCGCTCTTGAAGTAACCCACGATAAGGTAACAGCAATTGTGGGGCGCAGCTTGAAAACCGGAAGCGTGCTTGACTGCGGCGCAGGACGCGGAGCGCTTTCATGGCGCATCAAAAAGCATTTTCCACAGCTCGAACTTCGCGCGTGCGATATTTTTCCTGAAAACTACGAGGTTGAGGGTGTTGAGTGCATCAAGGCGGATCTAAACGCAGGTCTGCCGTATCCAGATGAGTCTTTTGACATGATTTGCACTGTTGAAGTTGTTGAACACCTTGAGAACAGACTTCACTTTTTCCGCGAGATACGGCGTGTGCTTAAACCGGGTGGAAGGCTCGTATTCTCAACACCTAACATTGCAAACGCCGCTTCGAGACTTCGCTTTTTGCTTTCGGGCTTTTTCACCTTGTACAAACCACTGAGAGAGCAGTTTGCCAACCCATTGCACGACCATATATCACCCCTCACATGGTACTTTTACCGCTATTCACTGGTTCATTCGGGATTTGAATTCGAAGGAGTGGAAGTTGATCGGCTCAAGAAGGGGGCCATGGCGCTTGTGTGGCTGTATCCGTTGATGTACATATACACGCACTACACACTATCACGCGAGAAGGATCCGGGGCTTCGCGAATCCAATGCTGAGCTTGCCAAAGATTTGTTGCGTTTCGACCTGCTGTTCGGCAGGACAATAATCGTAACCGCAAGAAAGAAGTAAGACGCTGGTCTTTTGTCTTTCTCCACAAACAAATGTGGGGCGGTCTGCACCGCCCCAAGGGAGAGAGAGGAGGGAGAAAGCGCTATTTCGTGAACTCGACAACAAGATAGATGTCAAGCGATTCAAGCGATTCGTCTTCGAGCTTTTTGCTGATGTTCTGCGAAAGCTCAAGGTTTGGATCAGACTCAAGCAGTCTATTTATAAACTCTCGGGCTACTTCGCTTGATAAATTTGAGAAGCGATAGACCGGCATTCCGTATCCAGCGGTGAACTCGCGCCGTAGTTTAAGGTCTGATTCGATTTGAAGCAACACGGGCACTTCGGCGGCATTGGGCGACATGTGAAAGACTACGGTATCTTTCAGCGATTCCTTTTGACGCATTGAGAGAGTGAATCCGCCAAGGTCAACGGCAATCTCGGGTTTGAATGAGGCATCGAAGATGTCGAATGTCTTTTCGCCGCCCGATACCTTCATCATGTTCGGGTTCGCAGTTGTAGTGTCTTTGTTTGCGATCTCGATAGGCTTGAACGAACTGCTGCGTTTGAAGTCAATGTTAAGCGAAGCTGCTAAAACCAAAGCCAAGACCGCGGCAACCGCGCCAACCTTCAGAGCGAGTCTGAATAATGCACCCTCAAGCGACACCACCTTGCGCGACTCTTCAGCCTGTCGTATCTTGCGCACGCGGTCGCCCATATTGACTGGGCAATTATGGCGGGGAAGCTCGCGCGCAAGATCGCGCACCAACACCAAACGACGGAGTTTGGCAGCGCTTTTATCATCGCCCTGCAGATGGATCTCAACGAGCTTTCGCTCGTCTGGGGTGAGATCGCCGTCAAGCAAACTTGTAAGTTTCTCGTCAGAGAATTCTTGGGTCATAACTGTTCCTCTTGCGAACAGTTTGACACAAGTTGCAGATGTTTGTTCCCAAAAGACAGGTGTGCAAAGGAATGCGATAGAATAAGGCTTTGCTTCATTCAGTCGCGATTTGCGTCACCGAGTTTTACTGTGAGTTGAATCTCTTTACCTTCGCGAAACACGATGAACTGAATCTCATCGCCTGCGTTGCGCTTAGCTATTACCTGCCGCAGATCGTCTGGTGTATTCACAACCTGACCCGCGGCCTCTAAAATCACATCACCGACCTTGATGCCTGCTTTCTCGGCTGGCGAATTCACTCCGACGCGCTCGACAAACACGCCAGCAACCTTGGGTAATTCAAGCTCCTTTGCTTTTTCCTCTGTTACCGCACCAACACCGACACCAAGATATGCATTTGGACGGTTTTCTTCGATTGGAGGTTGAGGAACGGGGATGAAGTCAGGGTCCATGCCCGGAAATCCCTCTACTTGCTCCTGATCAAGCTGCTGGGGCGTATTTGCAGCAGTTGCTATCGCATCCTTAAAATCTCTAAATGGGGCGACAATAACCGCATGATCCTTCCCATTCACGCTGTTGACGATGCCAAGTAGCTTGCCGGTAGCAGAGACCACGATTGCCCCTAAAGCCTCGTTTGAAAGCTGTTCCTGTGTGAGGTTAAGCGAAAAGAGAGTGCGACCGTCAGCTTCGAGTTCTCCGTTGACAATCGCAGGCAAAAAGAAAGGCGCGCACTTCCATTCTTTTGCACGGCGCGCTATGATGAACACATTATCGCCAACTTCTGGATCGGCGTTTTCAATCTCATCAATGCGCTTGTAATCAGCACCCGCACCTTCGATTTTTGCGAACGCAATCGAGCGATCCTTGACGAATCCAAGTTCCACGCCATTGACCAGCTTTCCCGATGGAAGAGTTACCCCGATCTTCTTTTCACCTTGAGGTTCTTGCGGAATACCATTCATTATCACCATCGCACCCTTTGAACCGCCATTGTGGGGATACATTACAAGATTCTCAGCAACCAGAACGGTATTAGGTGCAGCATTGTCCATTCCGAACGCCCTTCTCAGGTTCATACCGTTTATGTTCATCGTTATAACACGAGCCTGAGCCACATTGGCTGGCGTGCCCTGCACACCGATGTACGGAGCAAAGTTTGCAAGCAACTGCTTTGCAGACATTGCCGCGCCTTTTGCTGGCACTGTTTCGCGCTCTTCGGCAAAGGCGAACAACATGCCGACAAATAGAACTGCTATCGCAAACAACACTGAAATATGCTTTTTCATTATGCTATCCTCCTCAGCGCAACAGCGCTGAATATTAGACTTGCATGAAGGTCTTGGCGCCTAAAATTGCTGAATTTATCTGACGAGATTCTGACGGCGGTTCGGATGTAATGTCTCAAAATTTGAGAAAAGTGCTGTCGCTTAACGAGAAGGTAAATGGTGAGACAGCACCTTCGTTATCTCTCACAAATTTTGCTAATGCATCTACTGCATCTGCATTCAGCTTTGCTCCGCGCAACTCTATGATTTCCTTGAGTGCGTCAAACGGCCCGACGGCTCTTCTGTACGGACGGCTCGTGGTAAGCGCACTGAAGATGTCTGCCACCGCGACGATTTGCGCAAGCAGGGGAATCTCGTCACTTTTTTTGCCACCTGGATATCCCGAACCGTCGAGCCTTTCATGGTGGTTTTCGACGATATCAAGATAAGGTTCGAATATGTGATTTCGTTCGAGTATTCTCTTTCCGATTATCGGATGGCTGTTGATAATGTTCCGCTCTTCGGGGCTTAGCTGAGCCTTCTTAACGAGTATCTGATCTGGAATGCCAATCTTGCCGATATCATGCAATAGCGTGCCACGCAAAAGAACACGCAGTTCTTTTTGTTCAAGCGACATCGTTTTGCCGATCTCGTAAGCGACCTTCGCAGCCCACTTCAAATGACCACGCAGGTACGAATCACGCGCTTCGGCGGCGGCAAGCAGAGATATTACAGATGCCTCGGATTGCTCGACGAATCTTTTACGCAGAAAGTCAATTGCCAGAACCATCTCGCGTTCGTCCTCAACTGCCGCGTTTGCCTTGTTCTTATATATGCTTTTGCTTCGCAAAGCAGAATGCAGCGACACAGCGGCGCGCTTCAGCGAGTTAAACTGCCAATCCTCTGGTTTGGTGAGTATGGGTGTTTCGCGCATGAATCTATAAAGTGCTGGCAATAGATCTGTAAAATCAGGTGAGGGTCGTACAAAACCGGTGAAACCGAACCTGTGCAGTTCGTCATCTGGACAACCTGCAATCTGGCTTCCAAGCAGCAGAATGCGTTGAGGTGCATCGCCTTCATTTATCACAAACTGTATAAAGAAAGCGAGGAGTTCGGGCGGAAAGCTGACGATAGAGCTTGATATTAGTACCGCGTCATAAGCCGTTGTATTGCAGGATTCAACGGCACTGAGCCAGTCGGAGGCTCTGTCGCAAGTGTTATCGTCAACCGAAATCAGTCCAGAAATCTTTGTGTTATGGCCGTTCGGGCTATGTACGAAGAGAATTCTCATCTGTTAATATGATAATGCCATGATGCAAAAAGTGCAACTGGAGCATGGGGAAAACTGCACGCAATTTGAGATAAAGAAAATCTGTACATTATTTCGCTGTTGCCTCAAGCTCATCAGCGCGCATAACCTCGCCTTTGAGCCTAAGCATGCGGGCAAAGGAATGGATTTCACTCTTTGTCTTGAGGGTTCCAAGAACCTTGTTTACAAGTTTCTCAAATGCAGAGCCTGATATCACGCTCCATTTGATCTCGCGGGTGATACCCTTGCTGCGGGTAAAGACCACTTTTGTGTTGTCTGCGTCGGTAATTGACCACTCGCTGAATTCGCTTTTCAGGTCGCCGGTTATGTCGAATGTCAGCGTAATCGGAGCCTTTGACTTGATGGTGTCTTTGAGACGGTTAAAAAGTGCAAACTCTGCGTTTGTCACTTCAATCAGCCTGTTTATATCTTTCAGGCGTTCTTCATCGAGGTCAACTTGGCGTTTTAGCGCATCGTATTCGCGCAGCGCGGTGCCAAAGTCGAAATCACGCTCGGCGGTCTCAGCGACCTTTACCGCGCGCCCCCAAACCGCATCGAGCTTTGCGGTGTAGCTCTTCAGCGCCTCTCTTGCCTGAGCAACATAAGGACGCCCCTCTTGAGCCTTGATATAGTCTTTCAGCAAGACGATTGCGAGCGAAATACGGTTCTTCGCAGCTTCACCATCGGCTTGCGCAAGAATATCCTTGAAGTGCTTTTCCTCTGAATCTATCAGCTTTTTAAGAAGCGAGTCAATCTGCTGACCATACATAGAGTTGTAGAGAACGCGGAACTCCTTGACCTTTTGTTCGGCGGTAAAATACTCGCGCTTGTCGAGGTGAACTTCAAGCTCTGCACGGAGTCGCTCAAGGGCTGTCTCGATAGCCTTTTCATGCTCGCGCTTTGTGTTTGCCTCAAGCTCATCAATAAGGGTAATTATGCGCTTACATTCCTTCTCTTCGCCATATCGGGCAAAGGTCTTGATGTTCTCTGCGCGGAATTTCTGAATTTTCTGAAGTCTTTCTTCAAGCGAAACGCTTAACAGGTCGTGAAGAAGCTGGTTATAGGCCTTTGATAGCTCGGTTATAAATTGCTCTGCAAGCATTTGGTCGAGCTTCTTCTGATCAACAGCGACCTTGTCGGTGTATGTCTTATGTTCAGGCCATCTTTCAAGTATCTCAGAACAAAGCTCTCTTGCCTTGTCGTGATCATTATTGCCAAGCCGCATCTGAAGTTCGGCATATTTATCCTTGAGTTCCTGTGGTACCTCAATAGGCTCGGTATGTTCGGTTGTAACGGCTATTGTTGTGGGAACGCCAGAGGGCGCAGGATCATCACTCTTTTTAAAGAAAGCGTATGAAGCGGCTGCGATAGCCAGAATAACAACAGCGACGATTGCAAAAATAACGCGCTGCTTCTTTGAAGACTCGCGCACCTTCTCCTCTGCGAGCTTTTTGAGGCCAAGATCAGCCTTAAGTGTGCGCTTTGGAGACAGCTTGTCGTGAATTCTCTCAAGCTCAACAATAAGATCCTTGGCGGACTGGAACCGCTCTTCAGGCTTTTTTGCAAGCATCTTTTGTATTATTGAGCTAACCTTGCTGGGGATGCTCTGCATTCCGTTTTTGAAGCCGGGAAGTGGGGCAGCAACATGTGCTTTAAGTATTTCGGATACAGATACGCCCGAAAACGGCGTATCGCCGACTATCATGTGATAGAAGGTTGCGCCGAGCGAATATATGTCAGCACGACCGTCAACACGAGTTCCCATCGCCTGTTCGGGCGACATATAGTGTGGCGAGCCTAAAACTACATTTGAGGCGGCGGCGCCTTCGTCAAACGCCTTTGAAATGCCAAGGTCGGCAAGTTTAACCTTGCCGTCTGGCGTTACCATTATGTTGTCTGGTTTTACATCGCGGTGAACAATATGGTGTTTGTGCGCAAAATCGAGCGCTTTTGCAATTTCAAGGACGATTCTTACGGCTTCGGCGACCGGCAGGTACTTCTTCTCGCGCAGCATGTCGAGCACCGTTCTGCCATCAAGAAACTCCATCGAAAAGAAATAGATGTTGTTGTACTGCCCGACATCGTGTACTTGGATAACATTGGGGTGATTGAGCTTGCCTGCCGCCCTCGCCTCGCTGATGAAGCGGGCGACGAACTCAGGGTTATCAACAAATTTCTCGTGCAAGACCTTTATGGCGACAATGCGATCCATAGACAACTGGCGCGCCTTGCAAACATATCCCATTCCGCCTTTGCCTATTAGCTCAACGATCTCGTAACCACGAATCGAAAGCTTGGAAATGTCTATCTCTCTCGATTTTTTTGTAGCGAGAATGGGTTCCAATACTTTTCCTTTGTCGTCTGTCTCGGGCACATGTTTGAACCTTAGGTAGGTGTTGCCTATCTGTATCTCGTCGCCGTCCTTAAGTTCAGCCTTTTCGACCCGATTGCCGTTCAAGTAGGTTCCGTTGCGGGATTCAAGGTCCTCAATAACATACTTATCGTTTACATAGCTGATCTTTGTGTGCTTGCGTGAGGACTGGGTATCGTCCAAGACGATTTCACAGCCCTTCTGCCTGCCGATTGTCGTGAACCGGTGCGTCAAATCTATGATTAGCCCTGCATCGGGTCCGGCAATGATTTCTAATTTCGGCATAACCCTTACCTTAACGCGTTAGGTCGAACAAGTATGCTCATAAGTTCAAGATGCTCTAAAACGACGAAAAGCAACAGAATATCTGCCGGATGTGCTTGAAGAAACCCGTCCGGATCACTCTGCTGGCAGCACATGCCTCAGGCATGTGCAAAGGATAGTATATGAAAAGTTTGAGCCATGCAAGCTTTATAATGCGGATAATCGCTTCAAGTTTCGCATAGCCATGCGAGTAAGCGATTTCGAACGCCATCGTCAACTGGTTTGTCTTGGGTCGGCTTAACTCTATCTTTTTAGGCCATCCGGGGCGTTTTTTACTCGTCAACACTAATCTCATCTATCCACGCTGAACCCTGACCAGAGAATCGAAATTCGATTTGATACGATGCAGCACCTTTTACAGGTTTGACAGTGAGCTTGAGTTTTCTCCAAACACGCTGCGAACCAAAAGGAGTAGTCGCCACCTCGCCGCCAATTGGTTTTCCCGCCGCATCAAGCGCAACGCAGACGATCGTGGCGTTCAGGTCCTTTTCGTCGGGAGACTGCAACCTTATGGATGCTGATACAGAAAAAGGCTTTCCGCCACTTTGCACTGTTGTGCGCATCGCAACCTTGCTGTTAGCGGGCAATTTGAACAGTGCGCTGAAGCTGCCCGAGACTTTTACATCTGCGTCTTTAGTCGGTTTCAGGTTTGATGGTTCGAAGTTAAATCCTACTGGCGAGTCTGCAATCCACTCCTCAAGACCTCCGTTTTGAAGATAGAGCTTTTCGACTGAAATTGAACCAAGTTTGACCCCTGAATCCAACAACGCGGTCAGACAAGAAATGCCGAAAAACCTTTGCTCGAACACTACATTTTTCGGTTTTCCGTCAGCGAGCAATACCAACTCATCCTTACCCGCAAGTCCAATACCCGCGGTTTTCCCCTTTTCGCCCGAAAGCTCTGCGGAAACTCGATACAGGCCGTTAAGCTTCATCGGTACCGCAACAAGCAACCGATTACCGAAAACTGGTTCCTGAATCGGCATATCAATCGAATCGTCAATAAATAACGATTTCTTTATTCGAGGTGATGCGTGTTTCACGGGCTGAACGAGGCTAAATCCATCCTTAAGTTTATATGATATGTCACCCAGCAAAGTCGCAGTGAGATCCTTGACTTCAACACCCAAAAGAGGGGCGATGTCGCACTCGATTAGTTTTGCGGGGGTGCCAGTCGAATATAGAAAGGTTCCAGTAATTGGTTTTTCTGATGAGAAGATGTTCAGCCCTGATATGTCGAGGGTTTTTGCGTTAGCGATGAATGCGAAGGCTGAACCATCTGCGTACGGAATGACCGCGACAAATTGTGCGTCTGTCATCACCCCATTCACAATATACGCACCACCGGCAGTGGAACGAAAAGCAACCACCCCGTTTTCGCCTATTGCCACCCCGCGAAAGTCATCCCCCTGAAGCGATGTAAGAGCATTTTCGGCGGTAATGCGAGGCGCAAACACGACGGCACATTCGTTTGCATCAGTCGGAGGGGAAACCGACAACGCAAATGAGCTTTCGGGCACTTTCGAAAGTGGAGCAACGGCAATTGCCTTGTCTGAACCCACCCCGCAACCCTTCGGCCAAACAACAACGCATTCGGTTTTCACGCCACCGCAGTCTGCAATTGATCGTTGGGTAATTGGGTCAACTGAAGGTTCGCCTAAGAGTCTGAAGTACAGCGTCGGCTGAGTTTTGAACCACGCCGAATAACGATCGTAAACTGCAACTATTGGAGGATGGTTTGGGGGAGCAACAAAAGCAATAAACCTGCGATAATCCCGCCATGTGTCAATGGCAGTCGCCGTAAGGTTGCACGCGACAAGTGCCCCACACTTGCTCGAAAACGATTCTGTGATTTGCGCGTCGCACGAAGACGATGGCGAAAACGCCGACAAAGGACCAGACCAGGGCATACATCTGAACTGAGGTGCCCGCCATACTGACGCCGAAGTGGTTGGCAAACCATGCGCCGCATCTGGCACAAGACCGATAAGAGGTTGATTGTTCCACCAAAGATAAAAATGTCCCTGTGTTGCTGCAAACGGGGTAACTGTGCCGAGACTCGATGCACGAACTCCGAAGGCCGTCTCGCCGGACAAGTACGCGGAACCATACATAGCAATATCGTGTGCGGCAACAAATTGCGAGATAGCGCCAATACTTGCCTTTGATGAAGGCATTAATCCCATCCATCCAGCATATTGAGCGATATTGCCAGTATTTGCCCAAACAGGTAGTGTTGTGTCGCGACTACAAAGGTACGACAGAACGGCTCTTGCTTTGGCGTCGGCGTTTGAAGTTGAATCACCGAAGGGACTTCGGGAATCGCGTGGAAAACCTGAAATAATAGCATGTCCAACACAATTCAAGTTGTCTTTAAACCGCTTTGCGGCAGGTATCTGCAGTGTATTATCAAGCTCATAAGCTGCAGCACGCAACAATGGGTAGTCTGAGACAAAGACTGATATTGGCAGGCGGTTTTGCCGATCACCAATCCATCTTTCCGACAACGCTGCAAATGCCTCGGCAAACTGAAGCGCATCTCCTCCAATCAACCCGAAGCGGGTGCATAAAAAGGCAGCAGCAAGGTTGCGATACAGGTTGAAGTTATCGGCCTTTTGGCAAGCTGAAGCAGCAAGCTTAGCCGCATCTCCAAGCGCCCGAAAAACAATCGAACCGCAGCTTGCTTTCAGATCGGATCGCGCTACACTTGCGCTGCATGCCGCAAAAGCGATATAGGCTCGTGTATCAGGCAGATAAAACTGCTCGTTGTTTGTTATGTCTGTGGCAATTGAGTTGATAAGGTTTGCCAAGCGCAAGTCCAAAGCCTTTTCTCCGCATGAGGCAAGTGTGGAATATCGGACAATTAAGTCGGCATAATCCTGCCTAATGCAGTTGAACTCGTAAAGCGCTGATGGTGGAATTGCACCGTCCCTTACTTTTGGCTCAGGCAACGTTGGAACATCCATTCCCGAAAGAAGAGATACAAGCTCGCGCGCAATCCCGCTTTTACGCCAGTCGGCGTAGTCTTGCGAATCGCCCGGAGGTGGTAGGTTAGATATTTGAGCTTGTGGCTTTAGAATTCCATCGGCCTTTGCGGAAAACGAGGATGATTGAACAACATTGAATTCAGCTCCGTCAGCAGCTACAGCAGTAACGCCCCAGAAATAATCGCCCTTGCGTACCGGCAGAACACAACACGGCAGCTTGCGTGTGAGTTTGATCTCGTTCTTGCCTTCAAGCACCGTTATCTTGTATTCTTTGGCAAACGGCACAGCACGCCAGCTAAGTACTACCGCGCCATCCACTTGGGCACCATCCGCAGGACGGGTTTCAAGATGAGCGTTGAATTCCTGTGGTTGCTGAGTGTATGGTCCCTCATACTTTGACAGAGACACATTATCAAGCTCGTATGAACCTTTACCCTCAAGCAGGAACAGGACTTCAAGTTCGCCTTCAATCCCATCGGGGAAAGGTTCGAAGTAGATGCGGTTTGCAGTCCAGCCGGGCTGATTCGATATTGAATGAACAACAGAGGACAGATCAGGTTCGCTTTCAGAAAAGAGCCTGAATCGCACCGTCAGATTTCCGCTCCCCTTCACCGAAAAGGAAGCAAGATAGCATGGGGCGGCACTGGACAACCATCGCCTTTGCTGCATTGAGGCAATACCACCATCTGAGTCGCAAGTCAGCTTCGCGCCGCCTTTGTCAAGATGCCCCTGCTCGATCCAGCGAACTGTTCCGCCGCCTCGCTCGTCAATAGTCCATCCAGCTGGCCTAACAGGTTCACGCCCATCGCCGCTTATAAACGAGCCATCTGCGATCAACTGAGGGCCAAGCTTTTCGATCTGCTCCCCGCCCAATAGGCAAAGGGCGCAAGCAATAAGCACAATAAGTAACGCAGCCGCGCAACGCATTGTTGAATTATGCACGAATACACTCTTGAGCGCAAGTTTTTCGGCCAAATTGTGTGCATTTCGGGTGATTCGCACGGACAGAAGGTACTTGATTATTAGCCAAGATATTCAATAATACGCACCTGAATATGCCTTGAGGTGTAATATGCGAAAAGAAACAAAGGGTGTTCTTCTTGTGGCGTTGTTCGCTCTATCGGTAACCGTCTCTCTTGCTTGCGGGGGCGGTGGAGGTGGTGGCACATCAACATCTAACTCACCCGTATCGGCGACCCCCTCACCTTCGGGAACGGTTACAATCAACCCATCCATATCGCAATCGCCAACTCCTACACCCACTCCGACACCAACACCGACGCCAACATACTTTGCTATTGAGCAGTTTGCTGGAACATGGCTTGTATCGTCATCGGCGAAGGTTGACGGCGCCCCGGCTTCAGGATTCTATTTTAACATTGACGAAAACGGCGATATCGAGCCAGAACCTAACACTTTGACTTACCCGCTTGTTGCGGGTGGTTCCATCACTCTTGAAAACACTGTAACAGGCGCCTTTATCGGCACAATTCATTTTATTATGCGCGCAGGGGCAAATGTCGAACAATCGGCTCTTAGCGGAAACCTATCTTCCAATCGCAACAATCTGACCTTGAATCTTGATGCAAACGAGAGAAACGCAGCGCGCAGAAATGGGCGGTCTTACTTTGCAGGATTTTACTCAGCGGATACTTTCGAAGCTATTGCTGAGATTGAAGAGACCATATATCGTTCCACGCTCTCAATGGTGCTGCTTACAAGCGGAGAATTGACAGTGTTCGGTTTTCCTGCCTCAGGTAAATGGTCTGTCTTTAGAGAGAACTGGATAATGGGCGGGATAACACGCAATGTCGGGATTGACGCATTTTTGAACGGTACGCTGTCGTTTGTGTTGAATCCCAACGGCAGCAATCTGACAGGAGACTATGAGTTTGTGGGGGATTATTCTAACTCGACAGGTGAGTTAAAAGCAACTTTTCTCAACACATCAGCCAACAACTTCATTGTGTCTGACTTTGCTCAGACATGGGGTGTTTCATCAAGTCCTCTTGGCCAAGGCGGCAGATATAACCAGATAACCGGATTTGTTATTAGCGCGGCAGGTATTGTACCAACGCAACCAAAGCACTCTATAACAAGCGGGTCTTACACCTTCAACTTAAAGACGGGCTTCTATGAGATGACCTTGTTTTTCGAAGACACATCTTCAACCTTCATCCGCGGCTTTATCTCAACAACCAAGGCTTATGCCTATGGCATGAACTACGCTAACGCGCAGTCAGCATCCCCTTATGAAGAATTAAGAATGTTCAAAGAGACCAACAACCCTCTATGGAATGTGTCTGGAAGAGATGGATATTGGAGTGTCAATCGCTTGCCAGAAATCATAGGTGAGTTAAGGATTCCTGCTTATGTGTTCAACTACCGTATAGTGAACGGTGAGCTTGTAAATCCATTCGATTTCAGCTCACTTCCGATTCCCATTGACATCGAGATATCGGTTACCGGATGCAAACTTGTTACCGCGCTGAATCAGTACATGCTGTTTGTCAACATCTCAGAGCCTACAACTCAGATTGAGACGGTTGTCTATGTGTTCGGAACGATTGACCCTCAAAAGGGTGGAACAGACAAGGCCGGAGTCAACTTCACCGTGCCAACCGACCTTGCTCCTCTTGCGTTTGCAGGCACAGGTAATCTTCAGAAGTACAACGCGACAGCAATCAGCGACCAGGACTTTGCGGGAAGCTACACAACAAATGACGGAGTGTCGTTTAACATCGTCTATGATACCTCGATCCCGTTCTTCCCATTGCTTCGTGCTAACATTGCAGGTACGAATTATATCCTTTACTGGCTCAACCGACCCAACCTGCTGTTCGTACTTGCTGATATGACAGATCCACAGAATCCAGTGCTTTACGGTAACTCGTTTTACTTTTTCACACCAAATGAAGCGTTGTATCTGACAGGTGTTCGGTTCTACTCAAACAACGCCTCAACATGGGCATTGGAACAAGTTCCAAGGTAGAAACCATGCGCGTTTTGCTCTGGCAGGTTACGCTTTGTCCCTAATCGTTACGATTTTGTAAGACTTGAGCAAAAAACCGAAAACTGCCAAAGTCGAATAAGATTGAGGCATGAGTGGACTTGCATTTTCTACCATAATATCATCCAGCTCAGGCAATTGCGCCATCGTCGCAGGCCCGGGCGGAGTAGTGCTTATTGATGCTGGCTTCGCTTCGCAAGTGAAGTTTCGAAACGCCGTTACCGAAATTCGAGACCGGTTCGGTCCGGTCAAGGCTCTTGTGGTAACACATGCACATTCGGACCACATCAATTACAGCACACTAAAGGTTGTGTCGAGCTTTAACATCCCCATTTTTCTATCGCTTGACGCGGTGGAAAGGCTCGCGACCTATCCAGATTGCATCGAACCGCTGAAGAACTCGTGGGTCGAGTTATACGACGATCAGCGATTTCAGATCAACGACCTGCTATTCACGCCGTTTGATCTTGAGCACGCGCCTGATGTCCCCAATCGTGGATTTCTGATTGAGGGTGAAGGGGTTAGAATTGGATTCGCTACCGACCTTCGCACAACGCGCAAGCTCGGCAACAGGTTGGCAAACTGCGATTTGTTGTATCTTGAATCAAACTATGACCAGAATCTGCTGAAGCTCAATCCCAATCCAAATTCGCTGTATCACCTTCCAAACGATGCCGCTGCAGATTTCGTTGCCAAGCTGCTTGAATCCGGCGTAGCCCCAAAAATGGTATTGCTTGGACACCTAAGCCGAGAACGCAACACGCCTCAGCTCGCAATGGATGCATTTAAAAAACGCCTTGCCGGTTTGAAGGATGCGCCACCTGTACTCGTCGCACCCGCTTTCGAGGCATCAGAGACCTGCGTCGTTCATCCGCGCGAAGGCACTTATGTAACTTGCGATCTATCGCACCAATAACGAAACTGACAGTCTGCACCATGTGCTTAAGCAGCTCTGTGATAACAATTGAGCCTGCTTTGTATGACAGTTTGAGCTGGGTTCTAAATTTCTCAGATATGCGGATTGTCTATTGCAGTTTGATCACGCTCTTGATCGGAACTTGCTTGCCTTTAATGGTTATCGTCAAGTTAATCAACTCTTCAACTGTCGAATAATGACCACTTTTTCGCGCCTCAAGAATCTCGGCAAGCACCTCTTCACGCGTGCCTCCAAGTGCTTTTACTGCATCGTCGTCAATAATAATCGTAAAGCTGATACCTGATTCAAAACGGGTCTCTGGATTGTTAAGGTCTGGCTCGCGTTCAGGAGAGGGAAGCGGGCAAACTCCGTCTTCACATTCTGATTCAGGGGCGGGGGCGGTCGCCGTCTTGTCTGATTTATCGCATCCAACGACGAAAAGCAAAAGCATGGCGAAAAGAATGGAAACCGAAATTGCTTTGAACTTCATGCCGACCTCCGTTACTTGCTGGTTACCCTAAATTCTACGACATGAAAAAGGTACGAAAGGCTTTCGGTCTTTGCTTAGTTGAGGATAACGATTGCGATAGACAGTGCAATAAGAGCAAGACCTGTTACTATGCGAACCAGCGTCGCCGTTCGAGCCTGCGATTCAGCCCTGCGTGCCATAAGACCCGCTCCGCCGACAACAAGACCAAGCAACACAAGCAGCGGTACAATGAAGGCTGCATTATATACAAACAGAAGCAACAGTCCGCTAAGTTTTTCACCTGCTGACTCGCCCACCTTCATCATCATCCTTGCAGCAGGGATGTACTGAAGTCCAGTACAGGCGCCCTCTATCACAGTGATAAACACACCAAGCGCGAAAGTCGTGCTGAACAAAGCAAGGCGGCCACGCCTTTTGCGTACCAGTTCGTGCATTTTGTTCGCAAGGGAAGGCGGTAGCTTGAGCACGAGGTCCTTTAGGTTACCTTTAGAAGCTGTCCAGGCATCAATCAAGCTTAATGCACCGATTAAAAAAGTGAACCCCGCAATTACATACCCGAAGACCCGATTTACCGCAGGAAATGAATCCATTGAGTAGAAAAATCCAAAGAGCGTTAAACCAATCGCAATATAGGTTAGGAACACGGCGAGGGAATAGACAAGACCGACAGCAAGCAAACTCCAGCCCTTCAGCCCAGAGACAAGAAGATAAGATAAAAAGAATACAAGCCCTGCAAAAACACATGGATTGAGACCGTCAAGCAACCCGAAGAGCACTGCAGCAAGAAAGTATGGAGCCTCCACGCTCTGCACAGGAACAACGGGTGAATGTCCCGTCTTTCGCAGTTCGGCGGTAACTGCATCGAACAGCTTCTTCTTTATTTCCTCTTTGCCGCACACATAAGAATCGCCGACAAACGCCTCAGCAGGATGGCAATCTGTTATTCCAAACTTGTTTTCGTATGCCCGTAAAAGGCGGTAGTTATAGCTCGAATCTCTGTCGTCCGACATATCGTATTCGACAATTGCTACTTGCTCTCCGTATGTATCAAGTATGCGCCGAAATGTCGTGTTTCTAAGCTCATCGCAGTTGCCGCAGGTCGGCGAGAAGAAGAAATGCACAACCAGTGCCTTGCCCTGACTTCCAAACGAAGGAGGGGAAATTGTTGGATAGACAGATGTGCGACCTCCAGATCTCATCTTGCCCTTAATCGGATATCGGATAATCGGGCGAATTGAATCGTCGGTCTCTATGTAAAGGAACTCCTCGAAATCTGCAAATAGTCCGAGAGCAGTGAGTTCGAGCTTAACAATGCTTGAACCCCCTGACGGTATCAACTCCTTTCGATAGACAACCTTCAGGCAGTCACATGAATGGAAGATGCGTTTGAGCGATAGCGAGGCTGATCCTGTGTTCTTAACGGCAAACTGCGCCGTCACAGTTGTGCCCTCATCAATCAAACCGACTTGCCAGATATCAGGCTCAATTTCTACCGCGGCGTTTGCGGTATCACAACATATCGAACAGGCCAGAATAAAAAAAAGTGCGCAGAAGCGCACTATCAGCATAAGCATTTTGTTGAGTTTTGACTTATGGAAAGAACGGGCGAAACTGTCGCCCAAGGTCTGATTCACTTGCCGATCGTCTCAAGAGCCTTCTTTTTATATTGGTCACGCATACTGATCTTGATAGAGGGGCGAGTGCCTTTTGAAGGACGACTTGCTGTTGAATCGAGCATGCCGGATAGAGCTTTTGCACGCGTTTCGTAATCGTTTCCTGCAGCCTTTGCAGACGCCTTTGCGCTATCCATCGAGGCATTAATATCGTTGCCAAGCGCCTCTTGACCGTCTTGGTTGAGTACTTTCTGGGCAGACTTTTCCATGTTCTTTGCGGCGTAATAAGGATCAAGTGACTTTACACGGTTGCCCGAACATCCCGTGAATACGAGAAGAAACGCAGCAAATGCAATCAGCGAAAGTGCTTTTTTCATAGTGCTCACCGACATCGCATAGCATTATAGCGATGCATTCGCGCTCGTCAAGTATTATCTCTCAGTTTTTTCAACGATGCTTCGCAAAGGCGTTATGGCTGTGTTAGGCTCATTGTCTTTGCCATATTACTTAAGCCACTCTTCTAAAAATCCGAATAGGCTCTTGCCTTCAGCACCCTTTGGGCGGATATGGGAATCAGTCGGCCAGAACCCAGCAGGTCCCTGTTTTCCCGAATATGCAATCTTGCCCTCCTTGTCAACCACAAACAACCTGTTCGGCCAGGCAGCATACTTCATTGCAACAATATCATCCATGCCGTCAATCAGCACTTGGAACTTAATCTTTGTCTCTGAAACGGCTTTTTTGGCTGCGGATTCACGCTCAGCAATAGTCTTTGGATCGTTGATAGTGGAGTCCTTACCCATCTTCCAGCCATCCATAGGGTGCGCTTCGCGAATGTAGATGAATAGGAATTCGGCTTTTGTTCCAAACTTGTCGAATACCTTGTTGACATCACCTGATGCCCGCATGAAGGGGCCTCATGTGTAGCTGCTTAGCACAAGAACGACATGCTTCTTCCCCTTGAAGGAAGATAGCTTCATCTTCTCGTCTTTTCCAAGGACCTTTAGATCGAAATCGAATGCCACATCACCGACTTTTGGTGCATTGTTGTTGCGCGCCCTCATCATCTCGCTTCCCATTTTCGAATCGAGCACGGCCTTTCCGCAGTAATCGTCCTTTGCAGGAGGAGTTGCCGACGGAGAAGCGACAGGACTGACCGCAGGGCTTACGATTGGTGATGCAGAGGGTGTAAGCGAAGGCGATGCCTGCAAAGATGCAACCGGCGATGCGGCAGGTGAGTTTGAGGGAGGCAAAGATGGTGACGCGGTGGGCGATTCGCCTTTTAAAAGCGCACTGCTGTATAAAAAGAGGCACGCAAACAAGACAATAATCGCTGTTGCGACTTTGAGCTTCATAAACACCTCGTATGGAAATGCATGGCAAATTTCGTGCCATTCAAATAGTGTCTGTTTCTGGTGTAAAACGCGACAAAAACGGGACGCACATATTTCTATATGTAGTGAAATCCGTCGCATTGCGATGCAGCGGAGGTATAATTTGCAAGAAGGGGGAATCATGCTTAAGGCTCTATATCCATTCTACCTCGCCAACAAACCTGTCGTCTCCGCACGCACTTTGCCTGTTGTAGATAAATACACCGGCTCAACTGCAACACTCGTCTCTGTCGCCGATGAACAGACCGTCGAAATCGCAATCGCGAATGCATCAATCGCTGCAGTGAAGATGCGAAACATGCCGACATATCGAAGGCAGGAGGTGTTGAGATATTGCGCAGACCAGATCGAAAAGCGAGCTGAGGAGCTTGCTATGTCGCTTTGCATCGAGGCAGGAAAGCCCATCAAGGATTCGCGCGGTGAGGTTGTCAGGTTGCTCGACACTTTCCGAATTGCTGCAGAGGAAGCCTCGCGGCAATACGGCGAAGTTTTTCCAATGGATATATCGCCACGCGGACATGGTTATACAGGTATGTGGAAAAGAGTGCCCATTGGTCCCTGTTCGTTCATCACGCCATTCAACTTTCCCCTTAATCTTGTTGCACACAAAGTCGCCCCAGCAATAGCGGTCGGTTGCCCTTTTGTGCTTAAACCAGCGAGCCTTACCCCCATCGGAGCTTTGATTATTGGCGAGATTCTTTCGCAAACCGATTTGCCCGAGGGTGCGTTTTCGATACTCCCATGCAATCATAATGCCGCACAGAAACTTGTTATTGATGATCGGATAAAATTACTCAGCTTCACCGGTTCACAAACAGTGGGCTGGGATTTAAAAGCAAATGCGGGCAAGAAAAAGGTGTCGCTTGAACTTGGTGGCAACGCCGCCGTTGTAGTGGATGACGATACCGACCTTGACGACGCAGTTTCGCGGATTGTTTTCGGTGCGTTCTATCAGTCAGGGCAAAGCTGCGTCAGCGTTCAGAGGATTATTGCACTCCATTCGGTCTATGACGATCTAAAAATGCGCCTTGTGGATGCAGTAAGGAAACTCAAGGTTGGCGACCCAAAGGATCCAGAAACCTTTATCGGCCCGATGATAACCACCGCCGAAGCAGAAAGGGTCGAAAATTGCATTCGCAAGGCAATTGCTCGTGGGGCAAATCTGTTGACCGGTGGTGCTCGACAAGGTTCTATGGTTGAACCAACGCTTCTTGAAGATGTGCCACCCGACGAGGATGTTTGCAGAAGAGAGATATTCGGGCCAGTGGCTGTAATGATGCGAGCACGCACTTATGAAGAAGCGTTGTTCATCGTTAATGATTCTGATTACGGCCTGCAAGCGGGGATTTTCACCAAGGATGTCTCAAGAGCTTTGCGTGCATGGGACGAACTTGAAGTGGGCGGCGTGATGATAAACGAAGTGCCTTCTTATAGGCTCGACCACATGCCGTATGGAGGGGTAAAGGACAGTGGTACAGGCAGAGAGGGTGTTCGCTTTGCCATGGAGGAGATGACTGAAATCCGTATGCTCGGTATCCACCGAAGATAAAGGCGGGCGCTAAAGAACCCTACCCAACACGCCTTTTAGATAACGGGTCTCGGGGGCATTAAGAAGGTAAGGGTGATCAGGTGCAGCACCAACTATCTTGAGCACTTGAAAAGACTTACCAGATACAAAAGCAACCTCTGACACAACTTTTAAGAAAGAGGCCTCGTCAAGAAGACCTGAGCACGAGAAGGTGAAGAGCATTCCGCCTGGCGCAAGGGTACTAAGCGCAGTCCGATTGAGGTCAAGATACATCTTAAGACCTTCTTCGAATTCATCCTTCGACTTTATAAGCTTGGGTGGATCAAGCACGATTATGTCAGGCGTGTTCCCAGACCTAATCCTATCGCGCATGTACGGAAATACATCGGATTGCACAAACTTCGCCTTCAGATTGTTTCTTCCTGCATTTTTCTTTGCGGCCTCGATTGCGTCTTCGTCAAGGTCAACACCTATTGCCTCAGAAGCGCCGCCTCGAATAGCATTCAGCGTGAAACCCCCAGTATAACAACAGCAATCAAGCACTTTCTTGCCAGCACATAGAGTTGAAAGCAAGGCCCTGTTGTCGCGCTGATCCAGAAAGAAACCTGTCTTATGCGATTCAGCAAGCCTGAAACGATACCTTAGCCCGTGCTCTTCAAAGTCAACAAGCTCATCTTTGTATGGTTCGAGAGTGAATCCCTCAGTTCGTTCGATGCCTTGTGCGGTTGTGAACGATAGTTTTGTGCCTTCACCAAAGACTTTTTGCAGAGCGACACTTATTTCGTTTCTTCGGCACCACCACCCATATGCGCGAATATCTGCAACAAATGAATCGTTAAAGCGGTCGAGAATCAAGCCTGAAAGCCCATCACCTTCAGAATTGACAAGGCGATATGCGTTCGATGTCTTCAAAATTCCAAGCGTGGATTCGCGCAAATCTCGCGTGAACTTGAAACGCTCCGCAAGAAACTCCGTATCTATGAGCCGACCTGCCGATGAGCCAAGAAGACGCACAGCAATAAGCGACCTGTCACTGTAAATACCGACACCGATGAACCTTCCGTCTCTGTCGAAAACATCAACGGATGCACCGTTTGGGATTCTGTCGGTGCCCTTTGCAAGCATTCTTCGATAGATCCAAGGGTGACCAGAGCCGCGCCTTGTCGAAAGTGTGATTTTTTTGTTCAGGTTTTCCATGTTCAGGTATTATATGGCATATGTCGTTCTTGAAAAGCAGAGAGCCTCTGGGGGCGACCGTCTTTTCACGATTGAAGCGGAACAACCAGATATGCTCACTGGCTTGGGGAACTCAGAACGAGAAATTGCTGTTCATGGAGGACCTATGATCAACTTGTATGCAGAAAGTCGTCAGGCAGGGGTTAAATTGGATATAATACTTAGGATTATTTGTCGGATTGCAATGCTTGGCGCGTCTAACTGCATACAGCTTGGCAGTTGTACTATAAAAGACATGCTTCTGCGAAAATCGTGACACGGAGCGTTATGTCAATGTGGAAAACAGCTTCATTCTGTCATCTTCTATCAATACTCGTTTCCTCGCGGATTCGAGTTCCTTCTACTATTCCCACCTCGTACCAAGGCCGTTTCTTTTCGAAGGAGTTTGCATGAGAACAATCACCACCATCCTTCTCTCCCTCTTCTTGTTCTGCGCGTTTCTTTCTTCATCTTACGCATCCCCATATCCAGTTTTGGATTACGCCTCGACGGGTGAGGATTACGCCGTAAGTGATTGCGGCAGCGCGTCAGTGG
>CAZNBY010000008.1:0-77094 GCA_964571525.1 uncultured Planctomycetota bacterium | reverse complement strand
ATAGCGCTCACAAGAAAGAAATGTAGTGCCCCAACTCCGAGAAGAATCCAGTAAAATCCTTGTCTCCAGCTCGATTACCGTCAAAGTCGGGACAAAGAGCGATGCCACAACCACATCACTATAACAACCGCTAAAACAATAAACCCCGCATTACGCGGGGTTTATCAAATATGCGACGCCTTTTTCGTGGCGATTTTCTTCAAGATACACGCCAATCATTTGCCGAACTGGTGCGTGTCCTCCCATTGAAAACCAGACAGAAACACATTGCCGGCAAAAGCGAGATTGATAACCTGCGGGTCTTGAGTCTGGTATATGCTGCGTGCGTGCCAGAAACAGCGCGAGATAGGCAGCATATCTTCTGGATATGGCACAGAGCCTGTTGAGATCAGCTTACCATTCTTGTAGTGGTTGAAGGCATCACCATTTCTTAGCTGCCACTGCTTGACCTCGTTCCAAGAAGAGTAGGCGGGATTGCCGTCAATGTCAATCATCGTGCCGTTTACACCTGGAGAACCTTTGCCGGGATCCCACAAGTATGTGTTCCATCCCCATCCGTCGGGAGCAGAAGTCTTGCATTCTGTGCCCGAAAACTCATAGAAATACGAACAAGGGCCGTTTTCCCATTCGTGCACTTTGGGAAACATGCGCTTTGTGCTGTCGCTGTGATCGGGCGGGCCGTTTGGAGCTTGTCCATACGAGCTGTCGGACGGGCAGATGAACAGGTCTGAATTGTTCACAACTCCGTACTTCAACAGGTCAAGCAATCTTTCAGGCAACCTGTCTTTGTTGTTGTCGCGGAATATGTATATGGACTTCGCGATCTGCGTAAGGTTGCTTTTGCACGACGCAGCCTTTGCCGACTCACGCGCTTTCTGCAGGGCAGGAAGGATCAGCGCAGCGAGCAACGCGATGATGGCAACTACCACCAGAAGCTCGATTAGTGTAAATCCGGTTTTTCTTCTCATTTCTCCTTGCACGCTCGTTAGAGTATTTGTTCGGCGCGCGCAGGCCCCCCACGGCGACGATGTCTGTGTATTATACGGCGAAACTCAAATTGTCCACAACAAATACTGTGGAACAAGCTTGGGTTGTTCAGCGGTCGAACTCGCTCGTGTCCTCCCATTTGTAATCAGATAGAAACACATTGCCCGCATATGCAAGGTTGACGATTTGAAGCTCTGGGGTTCCCTGCATGTGTTTTGCATGCCAAAAGCAGCGGCAAATCGGCAACATATCTTCTGGATAGGGCAGTGCGCTGGAGGTCAACAGCACTCCGTTACGGCGATGGTTGTCTGAATCGCCATAACGCAACTGCCATGTCTTCACTTCATACCACGAGTTGTATCCCGGATTTTTGTCAAGATTAATCGTTGTACCAGATACACCCGGTCCACCTGTTGCGGGATTCCACAGAAAACCGCTCCATCCCCAACCATCAGGTTCTGATGTCGGACATTCGGCGCCAGAAAACTCGTAGAAGTATGAACAGGGCCCGTCTTCGAATGTATGAACACCCTTGTAAAGCTTCTCGCTGGGATTATCGAAATCGGGCGGTCCGTTTGGTTCCATGCCCTCTGAGCTGTCTGAAGGGCACAACAACACGCCAGCGTTGTTTATGCTGCTTTGTAACAAATCGCGCAACCTTTTTGGCAGCTTGTCACGATTGTTATCTCGAAAGATAAAAAGCGATTTGCCAATCTGATTAAGGTTGCTTTTGCACGATGCCATTTTCGCGGTCTGCCTTGCGCGTTGAAGTGCCGGCAGGATAAGAGCTGCAAGGATCGCGATAATCGCGACGACGACAAGAAGCTCAATAAGTGTAAAACCGCGACGGTTGTGCATATTACGCCATTAGCGCTATTCTTCGGCAGTTGTAAGGATGAACTGGGTTGGAATAGAGGTTACGCCGTTTTCTTCGACCTTTATTCCGACTGCTGTGCCTCGAACGCCTTCGCCTGGTTCGACGGTGAACTCGACCGGCACAACAACGAAATTCTGCGCTGGTACGGTCATTTCAGTCCACCAATCAGCGCCTTCCTTTAGATACTTGCCGGTCAGTGTAAGTTTCAAAGAAATGTCAAAGTTGTTTGGATTCCGAACCACTATTTCACCGATGCAGCGCACTCCCCACGGCTGGCGAAACACATTGGGCACAGGACGGCACCAGAGCGGGTCAGCGTTTCTATAGTCGTAAACAAGCAAGTTTTCCGCAATTCGGTCACGATATTCAGAGAACCACTTCATAGGCATGTCAAGGCTGTATGCTTCGGGCAACTTGCGCAAACCACTGTCATCGGCAATGTGCGTCGGTTTCAGGGCGCGTATCTTCGAAATGACTTTGCGAAGCGATTCCTCGCGTATGTCAACGCCATAGTATGGATTCGCTATTGGAAAACGGCGCATATCAATTAAGGCGTCACCCAGAAACAGCACCCTAATCTCTCCTGACTCATAAAGCATCATCTGCTTCGCGGCTCCAAGCTCGGGAAGGTCTTGAAAATGAAGCAAGTTGCCTCGCCATGCGATAGTCGCCCCATCTTCAACAAACCTAAGCGATTTCATCGGCCTGTTGCAGTTTTTGGGAAACAAGTAAGCCTTCGGATTGCGGAAAATCCGTGCAGATTGCCCGCATGCGATTATCTCTGCGCCAAGGTCCTCAGCAAGACTTGGCACTGATACGCTGTGTATGTCCCTTGCATCAGTTGGGAAAACGAAGTCGCACTTCTTCCCCTTTCCAATTTCAGAGGTCAACATCTCTATCGCGGGTGGAAATCCTGCATTGACTATCAGATAGTGGTTATCGCCACCGTGAACAGTATAGGATGCGCCTTTGAATGTGAATTTAGTGATGCCTGCAACGGAATCGTCCGTTACCTTGGATGGTTCGGGAAAAAGGTCGGCGAGCTTCTGAAGCCTCGCTTTTGCCATCGAAAGGTATTCGACCGCCTCGTTGGATGAAATCGGCTCGCCCGTCTCTGGATAGAACTGCTCAACACGGGCATATTTAATCAACTGCGTCACCGAGTTATCAACTTCACTGTACGACTTTTCAAACCTATCGTACTCATCACGCCAGATATCTGTCAAATTGCGGAAATTTCCACCCTTTAGAATCATTCTACCGCTGATACAGACACGCTTATCGTTCACATCAATAA
Organism: uncultured Planctomycetota bacterium; assembly: GCA_964571525.1. Lineage (GTDB taxonomy): Bacteria > Planctomycetota > B143-G9 > B143-G9 > B143-G9 > CAZNBY01. The sequence continues at coordinate 73,933 of CAZNBY010000008.1, read as the reverse complement.
CAAATGCAACTGCTCTGCGGTGCGGAGTTGCGACAGGTATTGCGTCTATAAGATGCTCTTTCCACGTTATCCGTAAAAACGGGTCGCCCTGTTTCTTCCGCATGACGAAATTCGGCTTTATAGTAAACAGGGGCATATCGTCAGGTTGCGAGTGAACGGTACCTGTGTTCATGAACCATGTCTTCATTTCCCAGTATTCTGAACTCCGTTGCAGAAAGTGGTTCTCTGGTGCTTCACTTTCGCGGTAAGCGGTATCAGGGGCTGCGATTCGAACTCCCTTTGCTGCGATTTGTGGAAGCCCCATAACCTGCGAACGGCGGGCGTTCCACAAAAAGCACCATTCGACCTTGCTAACATTGATCTTGTCAAGCGAATCCAAAGGCTCGGCGGTCGTTGCACCGAACATGACCGCTTTGTCGCCCGATTTCAAGAAGTATGTGTTCTCGCCATTTTTCGTGTAGCGGAACAGGTTTTGCGAAATTTCCTTCCATGGCGATTCTTTCTCCTCGGCGAAGGAGAGCACGGAAGCCGACACGAACAACGCAAGGATCAGTACAGAAAGTATTTGCTTTTTCATAGTAACTCGAAATTATACGGGTTTCGCATTGGATACGCTGTTTTGCGCTGATAATCAGTGTAACTTGCGCATTGCTCTGTTGCCTTTTGCTCTTGTGAAGTGGCAGTGTACCGCGCTTTCGTCATGGTATGATGTATTCTGGGCTTGGCAGTCCGCCAACAGCCTTCATCATTGCTTCTGGGTCAATCGCGCGTACTCTTCGGCGTATGTTTTCGAAAATTCCGTGAAATCCAAACACCTGCATCTCGTCAATTGCGCGCTGCGATGTCCAACTTTCAACGCAGATTCGATATGCGGCCACCATCATGCCGGTTCTGTCGGAACCGTGCAGACAATGAACAAAGACTGGGGTGAAGTCGCTGTCAGTTACAACACGCAAAAAACGCGCTATGTCCTTGTCGCTTGTGTTGAACGCATATTGAGGGATGCGTAAATAGCGCAATCCCAATCCTTTCAGCATTGTTTTATCGCTATCGGACGACCTTAGGTTGACAATTGTCTTTATTCCATCTATCTTCAACTGCTCAAAACCTGTCCTATTCGGCTGTTCCCCGCGTGAAAGAACAGGCGATATAACACAATAATTCGAAACGGGGTGATTGCCTTGCGGTCGCGCGAGAGTCGGCGCAGGAGTTGGTGACAAAGTAGGGTTCCCATTTTGCGCGGTTGAAGACTGAGCCGGATAATCTGACACTACCGCCTGAGTCTTCTGTGATGCAACATCGTGCTTCGATGATAAGCTGCATCCAAGCGCAAGAAACGCTGCGATGAATCCAAGCAAAACCGCCAAAAACGACCGTTTCGTAACAACCTCAATGCGCGGATTGCGCGAAAAAATCCCCCCGTCTTGCGGGGGGATTTGTGTTCACATGGATATTTCAGACACGCATTTCCAGTCTGTCAGGCGACAGATTGAAATGCTATTTGTTTGCATCCTGAGCCATCTTTCGGCGTATTTTCATCAGTTCTTCGATTTCAGGATTCTCTGGGTCGCGACGCTGAGCTTTGCTAAGTGGCACGCGTGCTTCCTCGTACTTGCCTTGCTTCATCAGCACTTTTGCCTCTAAAATAAAGGTGTATGAATAAGGCTCGGCTTCCTTTATGGTCTCGACAAAGCTGTTCGCCTCTTCGTCAGTAACATAGTTCGCATCTTGAGACCAGTAAATGTTGAGAAGCTGTTCGAGGCAGCGATAGTAACCTGAATCCTTAGCAATAAGCTCGCGGAAGATTGTTGCGGCCTTCTTGAATTCCTTCTCACGCAGAAGAATCAAGGCGCGGAAGTACGCGCACATTTCTGCATTGCTCGGGTTCTTTTCAAGCTGAACCACATCCTCTAACGCCTCATCGTGGTCCTTTGTCGTAATGTACAACATAGCGCGCAGCCTAAGGAAGTTTTCGAAAGCAGGATACTTTTCCAAGCCCGAAGCGATAAGCTTGAGAGCCTGAGAGTTCTTTTTACGCAGAAATTCACGCTCAGCATTGTAGTAGATACGCCAAGGTGATTCATCCGAAAAGGCCTGCACCCACTTTCTGACATCGTTCTCAAAAAGCTCGGTCTTCTTTTCGATTTTATCGTTAAAAGCGACCATAGGCTCGGCATATTCCTCAATACGATCGAGGAATGACGCGAACTTCAACCCGATTTTCTTGTTCGAAACGATGTAATGCAGAAACCCAACGGCTTGGCGCTTGAAGTTGTCATATTCGTTCTTCTTCACATTTCCAGCAAGCTTGAATGAGAAAAGCTGATCGAGCGAGAAGGGCTTGCTTTCAAGAAACTTCTGAAGGTCTTCAAGCGCGTCTATATCAAGACCAAGCATGTCGAGTTGGCCGTTTTCAATTCGCACATTTTCGAACAGCCCGTACCAACCGTCTGTGAGCCAAAGCTGATTTGTGGCGATTGTCTTTGGATAGAGCCTCATCAAATACACAGCGGCGACACGCGGAGCGATAATCTTGAAGGTCTCGCGCCCTGCATACACAGAGGATACATCTTTGAACGATGGATCGTAAAACGCGAGAGTGCGTTTGGACTGCGGACTGGCTTTATAACGGTTATCCCAGTGGTTTTCATAGTCCCTTGTTGAGCTGAAAACGCGGATAGTGATGCGCTCTTTCGGGGGTTTCTTAAAGCCGAAATTCTTATTCAAATAGTCTTGAAAATAGTCAAGGTCCGCACCAAGTGATGATGCGAACTCGGGGCGTGCGTCGGTGTATATATCGAAGTTGCTCTTGGAAGTGTATGTGGCGAATTTGCCAGTATCCTGCGAGCGAATACGGCGAATGTAGTCACGATAGAATGTGTACTTCTTGCCGTCCCAATCCTCTATCGTAACGGAATTGCCGACTATATTTACTTCGCCGATAATGCCTCCTCCGTCAACGCGTTCGACATACTCAGCATTGACGATAGAGACGACGAAAAGCGCCAGAAAAAGGCCAAATAGCATATATCTCATAGTATCCTCCTACTTTATTCTACTATATTGAGCGTTCTGGTCAAACGACGCTCTGGGATTAGGTGCCCGCGGCATCACAACCACATTTTCCATACATTTGACATATAGAATGGGCAACATCTCGAAAAAAACCGCCCTCTCAGATACTCTTTGGCTGTATGCCTCCACAATTCCGATATGACAGACGCGAATTCTGCGTGAAAAATCCGATAATCTCATAGCGCAATAGAACGCAGTTCATTATGGATACGATCGCAGGGCAAGCACAAATGATCACTGTACAACATCCGTCACTATCGGGGCTCGACAGATTTCTTAGCAAGGTTGTAGAATGCTCGAAGAGGGGCAAAACCCTATTGCTTACACCGAGCAGCGCTCTTCGTTCTGAGCTTGAAAGAAGGCTTCATACGAATCATGGTGATTATTGCGGAATCGAGACCGCAACCCTATTAGGTACTGCTGTCGCTCTTTCTGGCCTTGAACCCGCATCGTCGCTTCATCTTCAGGCAATTATCAACTCAGTTCTTAACAAAAACGCCGATTTATATCATCGTGCCTTCAGCACAAGCATCTCCATTAGCATCTCGGCATCATTTCTCAGGCTTTTCAACGCGCTCCGGGCGGCGGGATATGATGCGGATATGTTGCGTAGAACTGCGAAAGACTCAGGTTACAGCGACATCGAAACAAGCACAATTGCATCAATTTATGCGGATTATTGCTCTGAGCTGTCAAGGCTCTCACTTGCCGATGAGACAGAGATTTTCGATGCGGCCACCGAAGCACTTTCCACATTTGGTCTGTCGCATAAGTTTGTGTTTGTTGTCGGTTTCTATTCCCTCACACAGTCGCAAGCAAAGTTCATTTCGAGTCTGCGGACGAAGTTTGAGGGCTGCTTCTATGTTTTTGTCGAGCTATGCCCTGAATCGGTTGACGCGGATAGCGAAACTGAGGTTCTTCGCAACGCAGCTTCATCTGAATTATGCGGTTCATTGTTTACCGCTTTGGACAAGCAAAACGCAATCATATCTGGATTTGAGTGCGAAAGCAGGGCGAAGCTTGAGTTCTATCAGTGCAAATCGCTCGAAGAAGAGGTGCGAAACGCGGCGGAATGGGCGGCGAGAAAGCTTTCAGAGGGAGTCAACGCGGGTGACATTGCGGTTCTTTTTGCTGACTACGATATTCATGAGAGCCTGACAAAGTCATATTTCTCGCGCATAAACGCGCCTTATGACATGCTGCGCGATAGCAACACTGCGAAGCTTCCGATTGCGCAGGCAATTTCTCGGATGATAGACCTTCTTTCTCCAAAATGCACGCAGTTTGAATTGCAGCAATTTTTCTCTTCTCCCTGTCTTAATTTGCCGCCTGCGGTAAAAGTGCTTTGCAAAAACATAGCAATTGCAGCCGGGCTAAGGCGCGGCAATCCACCTCATTCTGTTTGGTTGATGCAGTTGGAAGATCTGCGCAAGCGCGTTGTTGAGCAACTGCCAAACGGTCACTTTGAGATGCTCCGTGCGAGATTCGATTCGAACGCGGTCTTAACTGCCCTTGATGTTCTAACAGGTCTGCTGTCTGATATCATTGTCACCCTTAACGACAAAGGCGGTTTTCCTTTAGCGCTTGACTCTATTCTGCGAAAATACCTGATTAAGACAGAGGAATCAGAGAGGTTGCTTGTCAGCTTAATGCAGACGACGAAAGAGCTTGTTCAAAGCGAAGTCCACATTGAACCATCAGATGCCGCTAAGTTCGCCTTTGGCGCAATGTCGTCACCATCGTTTAGCGCGCCATCCTGCGACGGAATCGCAATCGCACCGATTCTTTTAGGGCGAAATTTGTTGCGTTCACATATATACATAGGTGGACTGACAGACGACGCTTTCCCGTATCGCAGCTCGTTCTTGCCATTTCTTCCTCGCCTTCAAAAGCATGGTATAGGCGCGATAAACCGCGCTGTCGAATCACGGCATCTTTACTATCTTCTAACGCGCCGCGCAACTCATGTGGCCTTGTCGTATCCGCAAATGCAGGGTTTTAGGTCATATTCACCTTCGTTCTATTTCTACCTTGAAAAAGAAAAAGAAGTCAACGACACGCAAAGCGAATTTGCGCATAATCCGCAATCCGGCCTATCCAGCGCGTGGGAATGCGCCGGAAAAATATCACGCCACGCGCCTCTTTCTGATAATTGGCGTGGCGCAATAAGCGACTACCTTAGCCGATTTCCTTCGCACAAAGCCGCACTTTCAGCGGCTGAAGCCGAGACGCTCCGAATTCGTACGACATCATGCGCGTATTCAGGAATTATTGATGTCAACAACTCGAACGCTGCAACTGTCTTATCAAAGACGATTAAGCGCAGAATATCCGTTTCTAAGTTCGAGGAGTATGTCAATTGTCCGTTAAGGTTCTTTTTTTCGAGTGTGGTCGGACTGCGCGAGGAGGTCGCGGAGGATGACGCGCTTCTCGATCCGCGCGATAGGGGTTCGATTCTTCATAATGTGCTTTCAAGGTTTTACATCGCATGGCGTTTAGAGTACGGCGATACACCGGTTTCCGCCTCAATTAATGATGCTGAAGCAAAGATGATGTCAGTTGTGAGGGATGTGTATGGTGAGCTTCAAGCCATTTCTGCTCAACCGTTTGTGTTGATGTGGCTTTCGAATTTCGTCCGAAACGGTCGCGTTCGTGGAGTTTTAGGTGCTTTTTTGCGATATGAATTTTCACGCGGAATGCCAGTGCCGATCGCTGTCGAGACGGATATTGAATTGGCGGTTTCTAGCGCGGGGCGATTGCGCGGAAGAATTGACAGAATTGACATTGACGCCGATGGGGCGCCTGCGGTAATTGATTACAAGACAGGAATGCCTCCAACCTTTACAAAAATCTCCTCTGGCAGTTCTCTTCAATTACCAATCTATTCAGCAATGCTGATGCAAAAGCGAAACTGCGATTTTGTGCGCTTTTACCATTACAAGCTGGGGAAGAAGGTTGGTCGCACAGCCCCTGCCAATGACCCAGACGAATTTATGAAGAAAGCTATCGCCAACGCGAAGGATGTATCAGAAAGGGTTATGCATCACATGGGCAAAGGCATCTTCAACAGGTCGCTGAAAGATGACCATTCGAAATTATGCCCGTATGCCTCGCTTTGCAGAAGACTGTGCGATCACAGTCTAACACCGGTGCCGAATGATGAAGAAACTCGTGGACTTTTCTGCGTTAGTGCAGCGATGGAGGAAGAGGAATGAACAGGAATCCTGCAGAAACCCGCGGCAATTTCGCAGTTCGCGCATGTGCTGGAGCAGGCAAGACTAAGACCCTTGTTGACAGGTATTTTCACCGCTATGTGAATTACTCAGGCAGAATGTTGGCAATCACTTTCACCGAAATGGCCGCTGGCGAGATGAGATCGAGAATTGCGGACGAGTTGAAAAAGAAGGCGGAAAGTGCTGCTAAATCAACAGATAAGATGGCTTTGAGGCACATTAGAAGATTGCTGTTGCAACTGCCAGATCTCGAAATCTCAACCTTCCACAGCTTCTGTCGCGCACTTATTGCTGAACATGCCTCACTTCTTGGGCTTGAACCAGATTTCGAACTGCTCGATGCTACCATTTGCAAACGATATGCGCACCGTGCGGCTCTTGATGCTGTCGGCAGAGTTGTTTCAGGAAGCACACAACTCAATGCCCAAGAATCAGAGATTGTGAACTATTTGCTAAGTGCGGTTAGCCACCAAACTCTTTTAAAGCTCCTACGCTCTGTTGCCGACAAGCCGGGGATCATCGAACGGTTTGTATCAGCATCCAAGAATAATACCGCTCCATTTACTGATGCGCAAACACCGGTTCAAGAAGCAAGCGCATTATGCCTTCTTCAACAATACAGCCTGAAGACGCTTGCAGAAGTAGAGAATGCAAAGCAGGGTCTTATAAGGATAGACGGCGAACCTTGCGCGTTAAGGACGATAAAGAGCAACATGAAGAGAGGCTTACTGCGGGTCAATGTGAATGATGAGAACGAGGCAAGGGAGATTGCGGTCGCGATTTCAATTTCTTTGCCTTGGTTGCGCGCAGAGAGATATGCGCAGCACGAGCGAAGATTGCTGAACGGCATGGCGATTTTGATGAGTCTTGTATTAGATGAATACCGTCAATACAAAGCGGGTGCGCTTGACTTTGAAGACCTGATGTACTATGCACACAAGCTTCTTTGTTCTGGCGAAAAGCGATTCGAACCCGTTGTTGGAGAACTGCGCGAACGCTTTGATCACATATTTGTTGACGAGTTTCAGGATACCGACACGGTGCAATGGGAGATAGTGCGGTCATTGACCCAGAGTGGCGACGGCATATTGCCCGACAAACTGTTCATAGTAGGAGACGAGCAGCAGGCGATTTACGGCTTTCGTGGCGCAGATGTCGGCAACTTTGCCATGGCTGTTGATAGAATGAAGGAGGGTGAGGCGAAGCTGTCAGTGAACTATCGAAGCACGCCTGAGATAATAAGCTTTTGCAACGCTGTCTTTCCGCACATGTTCAGGAGTGCTGAAGCGAGTCAGCAGGATGTCGCATATATTCCAATGACGGCGAATCGCACTGACCGAGGCGAGGTTGTTCTTCTTAGCGTGGACGGCAAAGAGTTCGAATACACCACGGCATGCGATCTTATTGAGAAGCTTATGCGGGGAGACGACTCATATCCTCCGATTAAAGCGGGCGAGATAGCCGTCATCGCGCGAAAGCACCACGAGCTTGAGATGTTGGCACCCTATCTTTCGCAAAGCGGCATCCCGTTTTCAAAAAAAGTAACTGATGACTTTGTGAACTCGCAAGTTGTCTGCGACATTGTCGCATTGATGTCCGCGGTCACCAATCCTGACGATGACCTTGCGGTGGTACATCTTCTTCGTTCTCCTCTTTGCGGATTGTCAGACACTGCGCTGGCCAATTCGGCTGATGGAGATACGGTGTATAAACGCTTGCAAAATGGCCTGTCAAGCGGTTTGTTTGACGAGCGCGACGCAATAGCCGCAAAAAGGGCAGTATCACTGATAAACGATACATGCGCGTTTTTCTCTACGCAACCTTTCGATACTGCATTTGCAGCGACCTTAGACCTTTGCGGTGCGCCTCTTGCCTATGCTGCGACTCCCTATGCGGCAACAGCGCTCGACTCGCTCGAATTTCTTCGCTTCTTCGCCTCCTCGCTTGCCGCAAAAGGATGGGGAATCGGCGAGTTTTTAGAGAGCATGAAAAGCGGTTTTTCTGTTGATTCAGGTCCGGCCTCGTCCTTCGACGACCGTGTCAGTCTTCTCACTATTCATGCGTCAAAAGGTCTGCAATTCAAAGCGGTGGTTTATCTTGGTGCCGGCAATCGAATGCTGGGCAAAAGCGATGCCGCTTTTGTACCAGTTCCTGTTGATTCATCAGGCACAAAGGTTCATGTGCCAATGCTGAAGTTCGACTCAGAGATTTCCTCTCCTGACGACGATGTTCCAAGTGAAGGCGATGAGACTGAAATCTCCGGCCCATGGCGAATTTTAGCGGATCAAGAGCGGAAAATGCGAGAGCAATCAGAGGAAATCAGGCTTCTTTATGTTGCCTTTACTCGTGCTCGCGACCGCCTGTATATCGTAGGCTCAATGAAAGACAAAGGTAAGGATTTTCCTGAAAACTCGCCGCTGGGGCTTGTGTTGAGTTGTCTTGAAGAGGATAAGTCACGAAAGAGCGACATAGAGCAACAACCCGATGAGAACCTGTTCATTAAACGGGAGCATATTGACGCAAGTGGCAAACTCGAGTTTTTGAATCCTGTTCAGATTGCCGAGGCCTTTGATTCAATCGAATGCACGCAAGCTATACCAGAAGCACATGCGAGCACCTTTGCGCGCATTGAGTTGATCGCCGCAACCGAGCTTGCATCCCGCTTGGCAAATGTCCGAAATGAAGAAAGAACGCATTTTGACGATTCGTATTCGCGTGACGAGCGTGATGCGAGGGGAATGCGTTTCGGTATTGCGTTACACTATTTGTTCGAAATGATGCCTCAAGACCCGGGCAAGTTTGTTGTAGATCTTGTTTCATCGGGAAAGCTGCTCGAACGCGAGACAAAGCCGCTACTTGAAGCATATACAAGGTTGTGCGAAAATCCGGCTGTGCGCGATATTGTGAGTTCGACGCACAAGCGCGTTGAGTGGCCGTTTTTGGTGAGAATCGGTAGTTATGTCGTGCGCGGTAAAATGGATATGGTTTTGTTTGGCAAAGATGATGTGAAGATCGTGGATTTCAAAAGCGGCGCGCAACCTCGCGATGCATCAGTGCTAAGTTCGTACAGATATCAGCTTGCAATTTACAAAGAGGCGATAAAGAAATCGAATAGCTCGGCGGCAAGAATCTCGGCTTTTGCTGTGTTCAGCGCAGATGGAAGCGTATTGAACGCTGCTGACGAATTTGAATTACATGCGGCTATCGCGAATTTGTAGATGCGACTGCGTGCTTGCTATGTGGTTTCAACGAGTTTCGTTACTTTGTCGCGCAATGCGCTAAGCGTAAAGGGTTTCTGCATGAAACCGCTTGCGCCCGCGACAATGCTCTTTTCTAAAATATCCTGTTCGCCGTATCCGCTTGACATAAGCACCGGCACATTTGAGCTGATGCTGCGGATGTGCTTTAATGCGTCGAAGCCTGTCATGCGCGGCATGATTGCATCGAGAATTACAAGCGCAATTTCGTTTTTGTGAATGCGGAACATCTCGACAGCTTCAGCGCCATTGGATGCGCATATTGCTTTATAACCCATCATCGAAAGCATGTCCGCAAGCATCTCGCGCACATAATCAAGGTCATCGGCTATAAGCACCAAATCAAGCTTTGTTGTGGGTCTGCGCGCAGAAGATGGTTGCAGATCACATCCTCTTTGTATATAGCGGGCAGGAACAATGTGACACATGTTCCCTTGCCGGGTTGGGACTCTATGGCAATATCGCCGCCGAGACTTCGGGCAATACCATAACACGATGGCAGACCTAAGCCCCGACCAGTAAATTTTGTCGAAAAGAAAGGCTCGAAAACATGCTTCTTAGCCTCTTCGCTCATGCCCTCGCCATTGTCTGAAATGCGAACAAGCACATAATCACCAACAGAGAGCTTACTAATCGAATTGAACATGAACGGTGTTTTGCTGTCGTATCGGTATTTCTCAATGAATATACGAATAATCCCATCGTCTTTTATCGCCTCGCACGCGTTTTCTACAAGGCTCCGCAAAGCGTGTTTTAGTTGTGATGCGTCAGCTTCTACCACAACTGAAGCACTTGACTTGTGTATGTCGAGGTAAGCTCCATCTGGCAGCATTTCCTCGAATGCAGGAAGTAGCGATTCGACAAGCTCGTTTATATCAACTGGCTGAACAACATATCGCCCCTGACCTGAATATGCAAGAAGCTGTGCGCACAATTTTGATGATTCGAGGGTTGCATTACGAATTTTGTTGAGGTAGTTTGACAGTTGCTCTGTCATTCTCTCGCGCGATAGTGCAAGCTCTGCGTTGCCCAGAATACCTGCAAGAAGGTTGTTGAAATTGTGCGCCAAACCTCCTGCTAAGACGACAAGGCTCTCCATTTTCGAATTCTCGAGCAAACGCTGCTCAATTTCCTTGCGTTCGGTAATATCGCGAGTGATGGCGATATATGTGTCCGGATCTCCATTTGAAGATGCTGCAGCTTGAAAAGTGATCTCTGAGGTTACAATTGTGTCATCTTTGCGCAGCAAACGAAGCTCGCTGCCGGATTTTATTGTGTCGAAAAGCCTTTTTTTGGCTGCTTTGCTTGGCCTATCGTGCTCGAAGATAATCTCTGAAAGATTCTTGCCGACAAGCTCTTCAGGTTTGTACCCAAGCATTTTGGTGCAGTAGGGGGATACATATGTGAAAACCCCGTCTGCGGTGTGGCGCGATATCATGTCTGATGCGTGATCGGCGATGAGCTTTAGCTGTGCGCTCGATTCGCGAATAAAGCGTTCTGTCATTTGCATTTCAGTAACATCCTTGAAAACACAGTGGCTTCGCAGTGGTCTTCCGTCATTAGAATACTCAAATCGTCCGTCAAATGACACGCGACGGACAGAACCATTTTTGTGAAGTATGTCGAATACTCGTCCCTTGACGCATCCGAGGTTAAGAAAATCGGCGAATTTTTGTTCGAAGCTCGAAGCGAAATGACTCGTTAACAACGATCTGAATGGCCTGCCAGCAACTTCTTCGGGCGAATAACCCAAAACAGAAGACCACGCGTGATTTACCGTGATGATATTCCCTTGCGGATCGAGAGACTGGTACGGAAGCGGAATTTCGTTGATAAGGTTATCAAGTATTACTACTGCGTTGCCGTTTGATGAATGGGTTTGAACCTGTTGTTGTTCTGTGTCGAATATCGCGATGAAATGTGATTTGTCCGCCCCAGGGAGTGGGTATATTGAGCAGGAAGTATGCTGCTGCGAGCCATCCTTCTTGCACAATATAACATGGCATGAAGCGCAGCCGTCCGTCTCTGCCTTAGTGCATAGATCTTGAAAAAGCCTCTCGTCATAATCCGAGATGATTGTGCGCAATGATTTTTGCTTGGGGTCGGAAAATGAACAATACGCACTGTCGGATTGTCCTATGATGTTGAGATCTGCGTCGAAGCAGACAAGACAACCAGTGCATTTCTGAAGCAGATATCGCATCAGTCTTGGGTTGCAAGACGATGCATATCCGTCGAAGCCGCATTCCGTTGAAGCCATGGTGAAACCAATTGTGCAATGTTATAAAACTACAAGCATGCGGGGAAGGCAACATACTCAGCAAAATAACATGGTGTGTTTGTACCAATACCCGATGCCTATTTTACACGCGCTGCACAAAGTGCAACTATTGCGAAAAAAAATCCCAGTCGCACGAGCGAACAGCCAAGCGGAATGCTAAGGCAATCAGGCATCTGCATCGGTTCTGCAGTTGGTGATTGTCGCATAACCTACATGGCAATGCGTTTCAGTTTGTAACACGCGGTTTATTTTTTGTTGACGCTCGCTTAGGGGATTTTATAATCGCGCTGGGTACACTTGCTTTAGTCTGCATTTTCACAGTATTAACAAGCGAAAGTGGAGTCTGACTTGCCCCAAAAACACATCTGGGGAATTGACATAGGTTCTTCCTCCGTCCGAGCGGTGAAGCTGGTTCGGACGCAGGATTCTATCAAGCTTGCAGACTATGACATTCGCGAACTATCTTATCTTGGCCGCGAGGATGAAAGAATTCTTGAAGCTGTCCGCAAAGCGTTGATTGGCCTTGCAGGCCGCAAGTCGCTTATCGGAGAAAAGGTCTTCATCTCTATCCCCGGGGCTGTCTGTTTTCAGCGAATTGTCAAAATCCCTCCTTGCCCGCTTTCAAAAGTGCCTGAGCTGATGAAGTATGAAGCTCAGCAGCAGATACCCTTCAAACTCAACGAAGTCGTTTGGGATTACCAGCTTGTATCCGCACCAGAGGATGTTTCTGAAGGCAGGCGGGTGGTGCTCTTCGCAGTTAAACGCTCGGTACTCGAACCAATACTCCGCTTCTGTAAAGAGGCGATGATGCGTGTTGTGGGCATCCAGGCTTCGCATCTTGCCCTCTTTAATTATCTGAAGTGGGAACTCAATATTGACAAGCCTATCGGCATTCTTGATGTCGGCGCACGCTATACTGAATTTGCTTTGTTTGATGTCGGCGGCGGCAACGAGCTTTGGGTGCGCCCAATTCCGGTGTCGGGCTCGCATTTCACAGAGATGGTCGCTGAACGCAAACGCTCATCATTCCTTGAGGCTGAGCAGGAGAAAATCTCCTCGTTAATTCTCGGGGGCGATGTGCTGCAGCAGATAAAGCCAGCGATTGCAAACATCAGCGGCGAGGTGTCGCGGTCGGTAGGTTTTTTCAAAACCCAGACCGCAGGACGCGAGCCTTCCAAGATATTCCTTGCCGGTCGAGCCCTATATTTCCCCGGTGGAATTTCTGCTCTTCAAACAAGCGTAGGCGCATCGGTAGTCGAAGTGAATTATCCACAGAAGATTGCGTATTCGCTTGTCGGTGCCGCAGAGGTATTTTTTGAAGACTGCAAGCAATTGAATGTCGCTTTCGGGCTTGCTCTGCAGGGGCTTGACGAAGTCTATTTCAACACCAATCTTCTTCCCAAAGAAAAACAGCTCGACAACATTCTTGCCGATAAAAAGGTGCCCGTCGCGATTGCGCTGTCCTTGCTATGGGCAGCCTTGCTTATCGCCTATTTTATGGCATCAAGCCGAGTAACAACGGCAAAAACGAACTTGTCAACCATAAAAAAAGCCGTCGAGCAGATATCTTCCGACGAGGCACAATACAACAGCATTCTTGAAAAAATTCCGGCGAAGATACGGTTGATGGAAAACCTATCGTCCTATGCCGCCGGTCGCGATGTGCCACTTATTGTGCTTAACAAGATAAACGATTCAGTTGCCGCGGTTCGTGCGGCTGGAGGCAGTATCTGGATTTCGGCTCTCGACCTGTACGACGATACACGGGCAAAACTTGATGAATGGGCGCTTTCGCTTAATTTGCCGACGGTTACAAGTTTCGATCAAGTAATAACTTGGAAGGCTGGCACTTTCTCTCCAACACCCGAAGAGCAGAAGATATTTGATATGCTTGAGCCTTCGCTTCGTCCCCGTTGGTACACGCTTGTGCTTGCGGGTGAGGCTTTGGCAGGCGAGGGCGCAGAAAAACTGAAGATGGTCGAACGGCTTCGCAACGAGCTTGCAAAGAACGCGCCTCTTTTCAAGGATGTCACAATCTCAACCGACTGGAAGGAAGTAGAACTTGTAAGCGGCGAAGAGAAGGCAATCGCAATAGAGTTCTCCATTCGTGCGCTTATCGATATTCCCCCGCTTTCGACCCGCGAGAAGCCTGAACAGGATGATGAAATCGGGGAGGCGATAAGATGAAAACACTCGGTCGCTGGTTGTTCTGGGTGGCCAGTGGAGCGTTATTCGTCGCTGCATTGGGGCTTAGCGCGTATTTAATGCTGAAGTATAACGAGCAGACAGCCGCCGAATCGCGGCTTATCAAGGCTCAAAATGATCTTAGCAAGCAATCGGGCAGAAACAAGGTCGCAACCGCAGAATCAGTGGCGAAGGCACGCCAGATTTCCGAAAAGTACGATGCCGATATCGCAGAGTTTGTGCGTGCTCGCGTGGATTCAGAACATCGCATAACTAATTTCGAAATGCTCTTCTGCGACTCTGGACTTACAGACAAAATTTCGACGATTGACCTTAACCGTTACCGTTCGATATACGAGACAGAGCGCGATAAGGTGCTTGAATCTGCCGCTCGACTTGGCGCGTTTACAATGCCAAGAAGGGAGGACTGCGGCTTCCAGTATTTCACAAGCAGCGCTGATCTTTCCATGGATTCCCTCCCGATGCTCCAAAAGCGGTTTTGGATAGCGAAATCAATCTACGAGTCCCTTGTATCCTATAACACAACACCTGTAAAAGTGCCGGCATGGTCATTTTCGCAGACAGCAGGTGATACGCCAAGCCAGCAATCAGCTTCGGTCTCCGCAGTAAAGGTTATACGGCATCGCGGCATGTTCAATCCTCCCGACCTTGCGACTGACGACCCGCGATATGCGAAGACGCGCGACGCGATGAAGCCGTTCTACTTCAACAGATTCTGGCGCACTGAAATCGAACTTGAGGCACCAGCGGAATCGGTAAATGGCGTAGTCAGCGCACTTCTTTCAAACCCCCTAACAAGCGTTGTGTCGAGTGTAAAGGTGCGAAGAATCAAAGACGCAAAGCTTGACCGCTATTCGCTTCCAAACGCTGCAATTACGATTACGGTCTGTGTGCTGGATTTTGATGAAAAACTGGTTCTTCCAGAAGATTCCACTCCAGTTGAAGAGGCAGGGAATTGACATGAAGAAGACCGGTGGATTCCTTCGATATTTCGATAAGGTCTTTTTCACCCTTGCAGCGTGCGCCGCAGCCGCAATATTCATTTTTGCCGTCAAGCCAAACGAAAAGGTGTGGACATCTTCGAAAGTCGAAGAACAGGTCAAAATTCTCAATGAGCGCGGTAGAGACATGCGTGCTGCTGAAGTTCCGTACACATTCAAAAAGCACTCTGCTTTATACAATGATCTTATGGCTTTGCGCGCTACTCCCCAAGCGCCCGATGGTTGGAGCTTATACCGTTCTCCTACGGCGCGCCCGTTCGTAACTGTGACGCCGACACCGGTTAAGGAGCTATCGCCGATAATGCCGCCTGTGTCGGTGCTGTCAGCAGTTTCGGTGCCCGGGCGCACAACACTGACTTGGGAACGGCCAAAAGGCATCACAGACCTTCGGTTCGAGGCATACTACCTTTTCCGTATCGAGGGAAATAAGCAATTCGGATCGCATATTTTCGACGGAAAATTGAAAATTGTGCTCGGAGAAGGGGAGCAACTCGACGAACCTCTTGCGGGGCCGATAAAAGAGACTACATTCATTGACCGCTCTATCCGTCCCGACACAATGTACAAATATGTTGTGGTCGCGATAGGATATCCGGGAAGAATGTTGATGAAGGATGGCAAGCCAATACTCGGTGGCGATGGAGAACCTGTTTACGAGGTGGTCTCAGCGCAACCAGTGGCTTCGGTTTCAAAAGCTCTGAAGGGCGCGACAGTGCCCGAATTTCAAATCTATCTCAAGGCTGTCATTGACAATGTTGCCGGTAACTTCACCATCCACAAATGGATGCGTGAGCAAGAGGAATGGGTCAACAACACTTTTATAAAGGTGATGGTTGGCGATCAAATCGGCGATACTGTAAGGATGCGCGGTCAAGACATCAATTTCAGTACTGGTTGGTACTTGGATAAGCTCGGCACCGAGCAAATCGAGGTGGGCGGCGTAAAACGCAATGTGTCGTTTGCGCTTCTTGTCTCCTACGGTGCAGAGCGAAAATACCTGAAGGTGTACGAGACGAAAGCGCGGGATCCCGAGGCAATTTCTTCGGAATTTTCGATTATCGAATAAATTGCTTGCGCTATTTGCGTTGTCGTGTACAATCGGGGCTGTTTTAGTGAAAAACGCGGAACCTCCAGCTTTTTCGATCGCGACGAAACCCTTGTCGCAACGCATTTTCCGGCGGATTGTTTCGATTCCGCAAAAAAGTTGGAGAAATTCCTTGCATTTCGTTGAAGTGTCTATATACTACTTGGCTTGTTGATAGGCATTGCTCGCAGAAATCCTTATCTAACCGAGGCTTAAGCGAAGCAGCCGCGAGTTGACAACGCTAAGGTTGCTTCAGATCCGTGAAGAAAAAGGAGGATGAGCGTATGAAAAGATGGGCTCTTGTGGTCGTCGGTTCACTGATGGCCTGCTATCTCCTCTTGGGCTTTGTGCTGCCCACGCATACCAGCTCGGGAGACGAAGTCGGTGGTAATTCAAGCATAGCTGCACAAGACGGTACAGATCTTGACCGTGGTACAACGGAAAAGAAACGCCCGTCATTAGGTGGTTCTGCACCCGCCGCTACAGCGACCCCGAAGGTTGCAAAATCCGAACCCCCGAAGGAAGAGACAAAGACTACGACCAAGCGTTACACCCGTGACGAGAAGACAAAATCTCGTCCAAGTCTCCTTGGTCCGAAGACTCCTCCTCCTGCAAGTAAGGTTCCGGAAGTTCCTGTTGCTACAGCTCAGCCCGGTGTTGCAAAGACTCCGGCTGGACCAATTGCGACAGCAACACCTTCAAAGCCGGTTACTCCCACCACAAGTGATGTAACCATCGAACAACTCCGTCAGGAAATCGAACAGCTCAAGTCGAGAATTGCCATGCTGACTGCCTCTGGCGTCGGCGATGATCAGGCCAAGGCCGCCGCAATTCTTGAGCTCGCAACGAAGCAGATGGAAGTGATGAAGCAGGCCAATAAGAAGCAGGCAGAGCTTGATTTTGCAGCCGCCCAGAGCTTCTTCTCCGCCGGCAGTATCACAGAAGCCTACCTCCGTGCAAAGCGCGCTGCTGAGCTTGATCCTGACAATGCCGTTTATGCTTCTTTTCTCCTTCAGCTTGAAGAGATGAAGGGCGTAGCGACACCAGATCTCGCGCAGAAGTACCTCCTCGAAGAGGAAGTCAAGATGCGCCAGATGCTTGCTGAGATCAACCTCCGTCTTGACGAAGCACAGAAGCTTTATTCTGAAGCTACCGTTGCCTCAGGTCTCGATGCGGTTGAAATGCTCAAGAGCGCACGCATGAAGCTCGGTTCGGCTCAGTTCTCGCTCAATGCCATCTCGGCAAAATTCCGCCCCGCTGGCATCGAAAAGAGAATCACCGACCTCATTAAGCTTGTTGATGACCTTATGCGCACAAAGTCAATCGAGCAGAAGGACATCCAGAACAAGACCGCTGAGGCAATGGCAAGACAGGCGAGTGAGGTTGAAGAAAAATTCCTCATCGCTCGCATTAATGATCTTGTCAACCGCGCTTATCTTGCGATTCACAATGAGCAGTTCAAGCAGGCTGAGCTTCTCCTTGAGAAGGTCATTAAGCTTGACCCCGCAAACCGCGAGGCGAAGTACTTGCTCAGAATAGTCCAGAAGAAGGGCGATCTCGCAAAGGAAAAGCAGATTACTGAGCGTAGCATTCTTGAAACCCGTCGCTCGCTTATGCAAATTGACGAGTACATCATCCCTTACAACGACATCATCGTTTATCCTGACAACTGGGAAGAGATCAACCGTACTCGCTCTGGCTTCACCGAGATGCGCACAGAGGAAGAGCCTGAATGGAAGAAGCTCATCCGCGCAAGAATGGGTCGCAAGATCAATGTTAACTTCATTGATACGCCGCTTGTTGATGTCGTCGCCACCCTCCGTGACCTTGTAGATGTTACTATCATCGTTGATCCCGAATCCTCTGAAAGCGTTTCAAACACCGTCACGCTCACTTTAAAGAATATGACCTTTGAAACGGCTCTCGAGTGGGTCCTTCGCATAGTCGGTCTCCAGTGGGCTCTTGATCGCGAGGCGATCTTCATCGCAACCGCTGACAGAATCCAAGGCGACAAGATCATGCAGATCTACGATGTCCGCGACCTTATTGGTGCAATCACGAACTTTCCCGGCCCGAACATCTCCCTTGGCGATGAAAACGAGCCTGAAATAGAAATGCCCGAAACTCCAGATCCGGAAGAACTACTTGAGCAGCTCGTTGAGATGATCAAGACAAAGATCGAGCCGAATTCGTGGGACGAAGCCGCTGGTGCGAGCGTAACCGGTCGCGAAGGCAAACTCATCGTAACAAATGTTCCTCGCATCCATGTTAAGATTGAGCAGCTGCTCGACTCCTTCCGCAAGGCACAGAAGCTTCAGGTTTACATCAATGCACGCTTTGTACAGGTGCAGGATGATTTCCTTGAGGATATCGGTGTGTCTTGGAGCGGCCTCGATCGTGACGCCACCACAGACCTTGCTGGTATCGCTAACAACATCCCCGCTGGTTTTGCATCAGATCCCGCAAAGCGCACCGGCGGTTGGGATGCTTACGATCTGCGCGGTGTAATTCTCAACACCACAACAAACAGCATCATCGGCTATAGCCCGAACACAGGCTATCAAGCTGGCGAAGGTCTCAACCTTTCCTACGCTTTGCTTGGTAACTTCCAGGCTGAAGTAATCCTCAATGCGATTCAGAAGACACAGAGGGGTCACACTCTCCTTGCTCCAAGAATCACAGTGTTCAATACTCAGCGCGCTTATATGATGGTTGCGACGGTGCAGGCATACATCGCTGACTACGAAGGTCTTATCGCGACACAGGCCGCTATTTTGGACCCAGTCATCAAGACTTTCACAACTGGTATGGTTCTCGATGTCCGCCCGATTATCTCGTCTGACCGCAAGTATATCACAATTGAAATGCGCCCGACATCGGCAGTGCTGCTCCAGCTCTTGGTTTACGAAATCAACGCCTTGCTGTGGGGCACAAACTACGCCGTATTTATGCCGCGCATTCAATTGCAGAAGGTTCGTACTACCGTCGCACTGCCTGACAATGGCGTGCTGCTCCTCGGTGGTCAGATCTACTCTTTCCATCACAAGCTATACTCTGGTATACCTTTCCTCAGCAAGCTTCCGATTGTTGGAAGACTCTTCAGCAGCAATGCTGAGCTGAAGGACAGGCTGCAACTCCTCATCTTCGTTAATGCTCGTATAATCATGTTCGAAGAGATCGAAGAGGATTTGCGCGCGCGTTAACTCAAAAGTGCATCCTTACAAAAAGGGGGCTTCGGCCCCCTTTTTTTGTGCAAAAAATTGAACATCTTCTCAAATCAGCTAATATCTAATCAGGAAGGCATTTTGTTTAGTCTGCCTTCCATGCCCATAAACTCGCTGGACGGCCACTTCAGGTCTTTTTAACCTGACTGAGCCGTCCCTCGGCTGTCTAACAATTGGGCGGGTTTGATTTGTTCCCTTCGATCCTCAGGAGGTATGCATGAAACGATTTCTCGGATTCCTTTGTCTCTCGCTTGTGCTTCTGGCGATTCTTGCGCCGAAAGCTGCGTTAGCTGAAGAGAAGAAAGACTATGCCTACTACGAATACGAATTCGGCATCAAGCTCATCAAGTTCAACTTCTGGGCTTTGGCCGAACAACACTTCAACAACTACTTAAAAGACCCGAAAATCCCCGCTGATGCCCGTACAAGAGGCTATCTCGGACTTGCCATCCTCTACAAAAACCGTGGAAGAAACGCGAAAGCGTCCCCAAAGGAGCGTGAGGAAGCCTTTGACAAGGCTCTCGCCAACTTGAACGAATTCCTTCAAAAATGGCCTGATAAAAATTCACCCGATTATCGTTCTGCTGAAGGCGAAAAGTATGGAATCGAAATTGACCGGGTCGAAGCGAAAATTCTCGAAATCGAGACAATTCCCGTTTCTGACGAATCTCGTAAAGGCAAGGAAGAGGCGGCGAGAATTAAGCTCCGTGAGGCCATCACAAAGCTCGCCCAGATTCATGATTCCATTCGCGATGAACGCGCAAAGTTCGAGGAAACTTGGTTTGAGAAGAATCCTGATGATGAATGGGTTGAGTTTCCTGAAGAAATGGATGATCGCTGGTTCAGCATTGGTTATGCGCTTGCACGCTCTTACTACCTGTACCCACGAATCTATGTTTCAGGCACCGATGACTTTAAAAAAGCAATCGAATTTGCCTTGAACGGATTGAACGACTTTGTTTGGGAGCATAGCACCGATACAGTCTATATTCACGGAGGCATGTATCTTGCTCGTCTTCTCGCAGGCATGTTCGCGATGACAAAGGTGCCCGAAGAGCGGGAAACCCTCAGAGGCAAGATAGACAAGACATTCCAAGAGTATGTCTTCAACTTCGAGCCTGATGCGTTTCAGTATCTTAGAGAGCTTGCCTTCAACGAATATGCGCAAATACTCGTTGAGTTGGGCTACTCAGATGAGATTCTTGTAAAGGTCTGGACTAAGTATATTACTGACTATCCAAACTGGATTGACGAAACTCAGTATGGTCAGGGATACATACTTGCATCCCGTGTTGCCCTTGTCATGCTTGAGAACAATCAGGCCGCACAAGCGGTTGATATTCTTGCAAAAGTGATCGAGAAGGCCAACCTGCGCAATCTCTCAGAAGCCGCATCCATTGCATCAAAGAACCTTGCGACAATCATTGAGAGGCTTGGACCAGAGACGATGGACACAGTTACGCTTCTTCAGGCAGGAAACGGCTTTAAGGGCAAAGGTGACTGGGCAAGCGCGATCACATACTATCAATATGTTATTCAGGGTCTTGACAAGCGCCTCGATGAAGAGGAGATGAAGAAACTTGATCATAAGACCCGCACAGAAGTTCAGAAAAAGTTCGACGATTTCCAGAAGATAAAGACCGACATTGGTATTGAGGCATTCCAGAGCATTTCTGAGTGCTTTGTCGCTGTCGGAATGCGTCTTGAGGCAATTATTAGCGCGAATGAAGTGCTTAATCGCTATTCAGCAAAGAACGCTGTTGACAAAGACAAAGCTCAGAAGACGATGCTTCGCGCCGCTAATACCGCTTACAATGTCTCGCGCGAAGTGTTTTTTGAAGAGTACCGTCGTGGTGTCAGCAGTCGTGACACAGGCGAGTTATACATAACTGCGCTGAAGAACTATGAGAAGTTCGATCCGACGAAAAAAGACGCGATGACTTACGACTTGGCGCAGGTAAAGCAGATGTTCGCTGATTACCTTGAGGCTATTGAGCTGTACAAAAAGATACCAGATGCACACTCGCAGTATGCGAATGCACAATACAACATCTGCGTTTGCTATGTTCGTTTGTCTCAAGATGCCGATGCAAAGGGTGATGCGGAAGGAAAAGCCAAGTTTCAGGTTGCCGCTATTGATTCGCTTAACGCGGTAATAAACATGGATCGAAAGTGGGGACCTGCTGATGGATCGAAGCAGATATCTTGGGAGCGTAGGCGTTCGGCATGCTTCAAGCTTCTTGCTGATATCTACAATCGCCAGAATATGAATGCCGAGCTTGTCGCTCTTGCTGAGAAATGGATGACCATGTATGCAGACAAGATAGCGAAGGATGAGACATATAGAGCTGACGGCGATGGCATTATGAGAGTTGCTATCAATGCCGCAATCGCAATGTCAGATCCAGCAAAGGCCGACCAGTTGTATATGACCGTCAAAGATAAGGTCTTGCTTCTTGGCAAAACGACAGATGTCGCACCAGGCAAGAAATATGATGTTGCCGAAGAAGAAGGTGCGCCTTATGTTGAAATTTGCCTTAAGCTTGGCACTGCATACGGCACAGCCAATAATGCCGATCGCCAAAAATTCTTCACCGCCGAAGCTGACAAGTGGAGCGGTGGAAACAAGAGCATCGGCGAGCTTTATAACGAACTGGCTCGTTTCAAAAAGACGCCAGATATCTATGTTCGAAAGCTCAAAGAACTGCTATCGAAGCTCGAAGCACAGATTGAAAAATACCCGCTTAAACGCGATGAAATGCTCTCTGACGCCTACATCAAGACGATCTACTTCACTGGTGACAAGAAGAAGAGCGACGACATGACCGCGGCATACCGCGAATTCATTGATGTGTTTGTTGGTGGGCGAGGCAAGCGAATCAACTACTATGATGCAAAGAAGAAGATGGATGCCTTGAAGGCTTTCGATCCGAACAAGACTCTCGAGCTTTGGCGTCAACCAATGATGAAGGATATCGAAAGGGTGGTTGATTACTACTATATGCGCCTGCGTTCATACAACGACAGTTGGGAAATCACGATGAAGGCAGAGGACCATGAGCTGTCTGCAACCATGCTTGAGTACCTTATTGATTATTACCGAGGAAAAGACGAATTACTCATTAACGGTGCAATTTCAATGCGCAAGATAAAGCGCTTTGAAAAAGCAATCGAGTACTACGGAACCCTTATAAACGACAGAAGAAAAGACTCTTCGCAGTGCGAATACAGGTTTCTTGCAGCGATCACTTACTTTGAGATAGCAACATCGGCAGAGTCTGCAAAGGCAAAGCAGGATGCCATTGACAGCGGTCTTTCGCAGCTTGGTTATATCGAAAAGGTATATCCCGATAAGTATGACGACAAGATGAGAGACCTTCGCACTAAGTTCGAAGCTCTTAAATAGGGAAGGAGAACAACATGAAAGCAACAAATACAATTGCACTATCCTTCGTGTTTGTGCTTGGTGTGCTGATGATCAGTTCATCAGCGCAAGCAGGAACCGATATCCTCCGTTGGACAAAAGCTGGTGATTATGTGCTTGAGCTTGACAAGAATGTTATCACCGAAGACTATTCCACAATCACCTATCAGGGATTGGGGAAACAGGCGCGAAACGATATCATCTTCGTGTATTACAACGACGATGTGTTTTACAAACCTGCCGAGACTGCTTATGATAACGGCGAATGGAAAGCCGCGATTGAGGGCTATAAAGGCTCGATGGAAAGAAGCAGGAAAGAATGGGTGCAATGGTATGCACGCTATCGCATGGGGCAGTGCTACTGGTACATAGGTGATCAGAAATCAGCAGAGGAGATCTTGCTGGATCTAAACAACAAGTATCCCAAGAACCCGTTTTTCCCGCAGGTCAACATTCTACTTTCCGAAATTTATACTTATCAGAAGAAGTTTGACGCTGCGAACAAGCTGTTGAAGGATATCATCACCCGCCGCAACGAGTTCATGGTCTGCTGGGTAGAGAAAGCTGAAGTTATGACCGGTGAGATCTTTATTGCGCAAAAAGACACTCGAAACGCCGAAAGTCACTTCAAGCGCATACAACCCCGCCTGACATACATTGAGCTTAAGAACGACGCGGAGCTTGGTCTTGGCCGTTGCCTTGAGGTTAAGGGTGAAACTGAGAAAGATCCAAAGGCATATCGTGATGCAATAAAAGTCTATGAGGGCATCATCGCCTCATACAACCCCGTTTCGATGCCTCGCTGCTATGCTGCAATCGCCCGTTGCTACTACATGATAAAAGAGTATGAGTCTGCATTTGCGACCGGGCTTCGTGGTGGTTTGCTGTTCATCGAAACGCAGAAGCCAATTTCGGCAGAGAGCTTATACTATGCTGGAAAGGCCCTTGTAGCGCTGTATCACGCTGAGAAGGATGAGACAAAGAAAGCCGCGCACGCGACGAATATCGTCCTGATTCGCCGTTTGTTCGAAGGTCGCATATTGTTCGGCCAGCCCTATGCTGTTAAGGGTCTTGACGAGCTTAAGTAAGGGGAACGAACATGAAAAAACTGACAACACTAATCTTTCTGTTTGGATTCGCATTCTTTTTATCTGCCTCAGCGACCGCCTTTGCGGAAGACCGTGCAGTTGATAAGGTTATTCTTATTGACGGCACAGTCGTCTCAGGCCGCATTATCTCAGAGGCTTGGGACAAGGTCGTTTGCGGCCCGCGCTCGATCGAAACAACAAAGGTGTCGCGGATAGCTTACTATGACACTCCTCCTGATTACATCGAAGCTCTTGAGCTTATTGATCGAGGATCATACGAGAATGCTGAGTTCAAGCTTAAACTTGCCCTTGATCAGACTTCTGTGCGCGAGTGGCTTAAACTTGCAGTTGCTATTCAGCGTGCCGATATCGCTTGGCGACTTGGAAAGATGGAAGACGCAAGAAAGCAATATCGCGATATCAACTCGAACAGCAGTGATAGCAGGTATGTGCGTCTCGTTTTGTGGCGCATTGCGCAGTCGCTGCTGATTCAAGGCGATTACGCTAATGCAGAAGGCGCGTTCGACAACATTTTTAAGGACGCTCGCTTTCAGAACGAACCACTTCGCTGGCGCGCTAAATTCTGGCAGGTTTATACACTTGAGGCTCGTTCGAAGTACCTTGATGCCTACACAGAATATCTTGATGCAAAGAACAAGATCTTCAACGGCTTATCTCAAGCTGCAAAAGACGCCTTTTTCTACGATCGCAACGCGTCTCCTGAGGATAGAGAGCTAATCAACCTACATGTTGAGTGCACCTTCAGAGGTCACCTGACTCAGGCTCTTTCCGGAAAGGTTGCCGATGCGATTGATGAGTTCGGAAAACTTGCCAAAAAGCCAACGCGCTCTTTGATTGCTGCTGGAACGATCGGTTTGGCTATTTGCGATGTGATTAAGCTCGAAGCGCTTCCAGAGCTTGATGCCGCGGCGGTATCATCTCTGAACAAGGCGCGAATCAGCCTTGCAAAGAGCCTCATTTTTATGGCGTCAACAGACGATCGCCGCGCTGATGTCTTCTATTGGTGCGGTCGTGCTGCGATGCTTGGTGATGATACAACCTCGGCAAAGGCCTATTTTTCAATGGTAACAACCCGCTATCCGACATCCCTTGTTGCAAGGAAGTGTGAAGACCTTCTCGCAAAGGTTACTAAGGGTGGCGTGATAGAAGGTAACTAAATCGTCAACACCGCCCCCGCATCAACGCATAAAAACGCTGGCGCGGGGGCAAGTCTTTGTATCTCAACCCGTTCAGGAAAAAAAACAGAAACTTCAGCGCAAAACTGCGTATAAATTCTGGAGAAATGAGGAAGGAAAGGAGAGGCAAATGTCCTTAAGAAATCTGTTCAACTACGCTTTCGGTCTTCTTTGTGCGGCGAGCTTCCTCGCTGTACCGTCCGTTGCAATGGCAGAAGAAGCAGCATCAGGTCAGGGCAAGTCCTTGGTCAAGATTGTCATTGATTCAGGTTGGCCTGAGTATGTTCTCGTTCTTCTGTCTGTTATCGCCTTGGCTTTGATTATTCAGATTCTCGTAACCGTTCGTCGCGAAAAGCTCGTTCCTCCGGATGTTCTGGCGGAAATCGAGACTCTCATTGACGAGGGTGCATACGAGGACGCCTTGACACTTTGCGAATCCGAAGACAGCTTTTTCACCCGCATTATCGGTGCCGGCCTTGCAAAGCTCGACAGAGGTTTTGAGGCGATGGTTGATGCCGTTTCAGAAGTTGGTGAAGAGCAGGCCACAATTTTGCATCAGCAGGTCGGCTATCTCGCTCTTATCGCGTCAACCTCAACGATGCTTGGGCTGTTCGGCACGGTGTACGGCATGATTGGTTCGTTCAATGTCATCGCGACTTCACCCGGCGGTGTTACCGCTGCAGCGCTGGCGACAGAAATTTCAACCGCGTTGGTGACTACATTCACAGGTCTATTGATCGCCATTCCGACGACAGCGACTTATGTCATCATCCGCAACCGTGTTACCCGCGTTATTCTTGAAGTGAACGCCATCACGGGCGAGTTGCTCGAAAAGATGAAGAGCGAATAACTTTCCCCTCGATGCCTTAACTGCGAGAGGAGGAAAATATGGCAAGAGTTAAAAAAGCAAAGCAGGATGAAGGCGTCCAGACGGATATGACTCCGTTGATTGACTGCATCTTCCTTCTGCTCATATTCCTGATGTGCGTTACCGAAATCACAAAGACCGAAAACGATCAGGCTCTCGTCCTTCCTTATGCAAAGCTTGCTGTAAAGGATGAGAATCCAGAAGACCGTATCGTGTTGAATGTGTGGCCGGTTGGCCATCTTGCAGCAAAAACATGGGGCTTTCCTGAGACATCCAATTCATGGGTCACTATCTCTGGTAAACCGATGGATTGGGGTGGTTTGATGGAATTCCTTGAGCGCCGCGCAAGAACCGCGCCGAAAATACCCGGCCCCGCTGGCAGCGATCTAATTGAGCTGCCTGTTAAGATCCGTGGCCACAGAACCTCACCGTTCAAGGTCATTCAGTTCGCAATGATATACTGCATTGACATGCGGTACTACAAAATCTCATTCGGCACTTACAATGAGATAGACTTCAAGGCTCCAAACCAGATGTTTGGAGATACACCTAACAATACTATACAATGGCAGCCGTCTGAGATGATGCGAAGGATCTTCAAATAATCCGCAACCGCGGAGAATAGGAGTCGAACATGGGTAAGCGGAGAAAAATGAAAGAACCAGATGCAGTATCAATAGACCTCACACCGATGATTGACTGCGTCTTCTTATTAATCGTATTCTTCATCGTCGCAGGTAAGTTCAAGAAGATCGAGTCACGCCTTGACGCTTGGCTACCAAAGGACATCGGTATTGACAATCGCGCTAAGCCCGATCCTGACAAGTTCTTCATTTCGGTGCTATGCCTCGGCGATCAAGACAGGATTGAGTGGAAGGTCAACGACCAAGTCGTTGAGACCCGCAAAGACCTCGTCGAGAAACTAAGAGAAATATCGAAAGGCGTTGCTGACCCGAAAAAGATCAAGGTCTCTATAGACGGTCATGCTGAAATCAACTTCTATTGGGTGATTGCAGCTATAGACGCTTGTGCTGAAGCGCAGCTAACCGAAATAATGCTTGCGCCTCCACGAGTTCCACTTGACCAGTGGCCGCATCCAAGACCCCGGAATTTGGCAATTGTGAACTGATGCTTGTTCTCCTTTCTGTTTTCGATACATCGGGCGGTTAAACCGCCCGTTGTTTTTTACGCCACATGGTTCCCTCTTTTGTCATCTCATTCGCAATAATCGCTCGTTCACTCGCATCGCTCAGGCAATCGCCGCATTGCTACCTTAACCGAATATGGTCTAAAAAAGCTTGAGTCGCGTTGATGAAACTCCCACAACCTCGTCCGTATCAACTTCAGAAACAGAGGTGGGAAATGAAGAAACGCGCACCCTTGAACATCGGCAGTGTAGAAATTGACCTGACCCCCATGATTGACTGTGTATTCTTGCTCATCGTGTTCTTCATCGTCGCTGGCAAATTCAAGAAGGTCGAGTCACGCCTTGATGCTTGGCAAAAATTCATCTATTATGACAACAGCGCTATGTCCGGTCCCGGCAGTTACATCATTTCGGTGCTATGCCTTGGCGAGCAAGACAGGATTGAGTGGAAGGTCAACGATTCGGTCGTTGAGACGCGCAAAGACCTCGTCGAGAAGCTCAGAGAGATATCGAAACGCGTTGCTGACACGAAAAAGATCGAGGTCTCTATTGACGGTCATGCTGAAATCAACTTCCATTGGGTGATTGCAGCTATAGACGCTTGTGCGGAAGCGCAGATAACCGAAATAATGTTTGCGCCTCCACGAGTTCCGTTTGACCAGTGGCCGCATCCAAGACCCCGGAATTTGGCAATTGTGAACAGATGCTTGTTCTCCTTTCTGTTTTCGATACATCGGGCGGTAATCCGCCCGTTGTTTTTTACGCCACATGGTTCCCTCTTTTCTCATCTCATTCGCAATACTACGCTCGTTCACTCGCATCGCTCAGGCAATCGCCGCATTGCAACCTTACCCGAATATGGGAAAAAAGCTTGAGTCGCGTTGATGAAACTCCCACAGCCTCGCCCGTATCAACTTTAGAAAGAGAGGTGGGAAATGAAGAAACGCGCACCCTTGAACATCGGCAGTGTAGAAATTGACCTAACCCCCATGATTGACTGCGTCTTTCTGCTTATCGTGTTCTTTATCGTCGCTGGCAAATTCAAGAAGGTAGAATCGCGCCTTGATGCTTGGCTTCCGCCTGATATCGGCATTGATAATCAAGTTAAGCCAAAACCTGACAAATTCTTTATCTCTGTGTTGTGCCTTGGAAATGGAGACCGTATCGAGTGGAAGGTCAACGGTCAAGCGGTGGAAACACGGCAGGAATTGGTGAAGAAGCTGGTCGAAATATCGAATGCTGTTGCGGATTCAAAGAAGATCAAGGTCTCTATTGACGGAAACTCAGACATCAATTTTTACTGGGTAATTGCCTCGATAGACGCGGCCGCGGAGGCTGGTCTTACAGAGATTGTGCTTGCACCTCCACGCGTTGATGAAATGAGCTATCCGCATCCACGGCCTCGCAACATAAAGCTGTTTTCGAAAGCAGACTAATGGTTCACTTATCACTTAGGCTGCATGTTTAGGGCGCCATCGGGCGCCCTATTTGTTATGATCAGCGCGTGATACGAGCCTTTACACCACAGCCGGTATTCCGCTAAGCCAGTTATCAATGGGCATTTGGTCACCTGAAGAAAAAAATGTGCATTTTCAGTGTAATGGTGTATTATATTAGTAGGACACCAAAACGATGTACTTACCACTCGACTTCAATTCAGGCGTGCCAATCTACCGGCAGATAGTCAACACAGTGCGATACTACATTGCAACAGGCCGACTTCTTGCTGGTGAACAGGTGCCTTCAATACGCGAATTGTGCGCAAAACTGCGTGTCAACCCCGCGACCGTCAACCGCGCTTTTCGTGAACTCGAGGCATCGGGATACCTTGAAACGCGCCGTGGGCTTGGTACATTCGTTGCTGATACCCCGCCAAAGCTGAATCTTACTGATGCGCAAGAGGTTCTGGCAGAAAAAGTGCTTGCATTGCTTACAGAAGCCTACAGGCTTGGGCTTTCAAGCGATGACTTAATAGAGATTACAGAGCGTCTTGCCGCATCACTTGATGCGAAACGCGCATCGAGGGAAGATGAATCCCGCAGTTGAGACTTTTCACCTTAACAAGCGTTTCGGCAATGTAGTCGCTGTTAATGACCTTTCTTTTTCGGCGCAACGGGGTGATATAGTCGGGCTTATCGGCCCAAACGGCTCAGGCAAATCTGTAACTCTCAAGCTGCTCGCCGGTTTAGCCATACCAACCTCAGGCGGTTTTGCATTATTCGGCAACCTTGATCCCTACAACCGCACATCATGCCGCTCGCACGTTGCCTATCTTTCGCAGACGATGGACTTTCCACCAAACCTCACTGTACGCCAAGTTCTCGCTTTCTGCTCATCGCTGTACAAAGATTGGGATGATTCTTTTCAATCAGATCTTGTCAAACGCTTCGAACTACCAATGAACAGATATGCATCCGAGTTATCGCTTGGTGTCAAGCTTCGTCTCTCGCTTGTCTGTTCGCTTTGCCAAAACGCCGAGTTGCTGCTTCTCGATGAACCCTCCGGCAACCTTGATCCAATTGTTCGCACGGAGTTCTTCTCAGTGCTTGCAGAATATCTTGAACGCAAATCGCCCACGGTGATTATTGCCACGCACATCTTTTCCGATTTAGAACGGATCGCTGAGAGGTTCATTCTCCTTTTTAATGGCGCCAAGCTTCATGATGAGAGCATGGAGAACTTGCGCGCTCGATATCGCAGAGTGCAGGTTGTATTTGAAAAACCGATAGAAAATAGCTTTTCACTTAAGGGAGCGATAAGCGAGAGGATAACCGGACGCGTGTATGAGGCGATACTAAACCCCTATGTCGAAGAGGCGGTTTCGCGTGCTTGCAAGGATACTGGCGCGGCCTTCGATGTGTATCCTGTGCCTCTTGATGACCTTTTCGTGTCGCTATGTGCAACAGGAGTTGTGAAGTGATTCGCCCGTTGCTTATAGTAAGTATCTGGGAGTATTCTGGGCTTGCTTCGCTTGCCTACACTGTGGCAATAGGCGGTGGCGTATTGGTACAAATCTTTACGCAGCCCGAGGCCGTTGTCTTTTACGCTGTGGCCTCGGCGATGCTTTTCGGCGCGCTTGGTGGCTTGCAGCGAAGCAGAACGAACAGACTTGAGTTTTTGCTGAGCCGCAACATTTCGCGCAGACATATTTTTGTGCTGAGATGGATTTTAGGCGCGTGTGTTTTGACAAGCGCGGTGCTTATTGCTGGCATCAACTTGATATTTCCAGCTTCATCGTTTTTCTGGGCGTTTTTTGTCGAGTCAGGTTTTACGGTAGGCGAAACTCTTCCTCTCCGTGACGGTCTTGGATGGGGCTTGTTTGCATTGTGCTCTGCTTTGTGGACATACAGCGTATCGTTTTATCTTGTTTCCCGTTCGCGCGACGCTGCACAGGTCATGCTCGCACTTTTAGGCGCGATAGGTATGTCGCTCGCGCTTCCGTTGCTTTGCTTGGGTTTTGCTGAACTTATGGCTGCCGCTGATATCGTCGAACGCGGCTCGATCTATACACCACTATCATCAATTTGGTCAATGTTCTTTGCGGTGCTTATTATCGGCACCGTAGCACTTCTTGTACACGGTCTTAAATGCTTTGCACGGGTGGATATCGCATGATCGCAACCGCAGTAATCATCTTGATTGCAGTGGTTTTGCTCGGGGTGTACTTGAGCAGGAAGGACAATTTACGCGTTGCGATATTCGGAGTTGTATTGTGCGTTGTCGCTGTCGTAGTGGCCTTATTCTGGGTCAATCCTCAAAAAGTCCGCATGGCAAAACCTGAGTATGCTCATTTCGAGTTTGTGAAAACAGTGGATTCCGAGTCACCAGTCGAATCGTACACCCTTATTCTTGCACGCGGAGATTTAAGCCCAGAGCGCGAAAGGTGGTCATTCCAAAAACTCGGTAGCATCTCTGCCTTCTCGATAGAAAACAGGCTGGTCGAAACTGAGCAGGGAAAATTCGATTTCAAGCAGGAACGCATTTTCCAGCGTAATATATCGGAGATCTTCTCGCTTCCAGGATTTCCTGCGAAAATGGCGATTGGGTGGGACGAACGGGGGATGGAGTTTATTACTGTTACTCCGAGCCGTGGCTCTTCTCAGTATCTCAGGCCATTCAGCAGTTCCTACGGTGTATTTCCGCGCGCATCAGATGATTTTTCTGCAACAAGACTTTTGATTTCTGGCGCGATTGCACCGCAAAGGAATAGCATGTTCGGTTACCCGCGCGGAAGGGCTGCCTTCCTTATTGTGCAGCCGAATTGCGCTGGAAAGACCGTCAGGCTTACCGGTGAAGACTTGTTCAGCGAGCTTAAATGTACTAAAAATCCGTATCTGTTTTCTAACAATCTGCAGTCGTTCGATGATGCAAGAAGACACCTCATAAGGGGTATGCTTTTCACTCGTCCTCCCCGCGGTGTGTTGTCCATTCTTGCGTCGCTATCACCTGTTATAGGTGCAGCAATGGCGTTATTGGCTTTGGGTGTTTTCACCATTTGGCGACGCAGAACTTTTGCAGCGACTATTCTTGCGGTGTTTGTGGCGATGCTGTTTGTTACAGCTTTATCAAGAGTCGAGTTCAACGGGCTTGTTTCAACCGTCAAATACTCGGGAGAGGCAAGCATCTATGAATCATGTGCGCTGTTAAACTCTCCCTTGTGGCAAAAAAGCGCGGTTCTTGCTCTTGAACAATTAGCAAGTTCGACAGAAAACGCACAGGCGGCAGCTTGGGCAAAGTTCATCCTGTCGGTACGGTTTCCGCTGAAATACGCATCAACACCGGCAGAATTGGACTCGGATGACGATGATCCTCATGCTGATACTGCTCCGGATAGCACGGATTTTCCTGTCGAACCGCCCGACGGAGAGCCTGATCTTTTCGACGAGGACGGATTATTCGGCAAAATTTCGCCGAAATTGTGTGTAAAACTTGCGCTTTGCGCAATTTCGAGAAAATAACTCTCAAGGAGAAAGCTATGAAAAACACTGTACAAAAAACCCTGTTGATCGCGCTGCTGACCGTTTTTATGCTGCCGATCCTTGTTACCGCTGAAGAGGGCGAGCCAGATCCAAACCTTCCCGGCAACCCCGAATGTGCCCAGTGCCACGGCACTGGCAAAATCGAGTACGGTAAGAAGGCTGGCGACACAGTGCTCATCGAGTACTGCTATTACAAAGACGCGAAGAAGCGCTGCCCCGTAATCATCGGCGGTTGGGAACCTTGCGAAGCATGCGAAGATTGGCCGCAGATGCAGAACATCTTTAAGCAGCATGATAATCTTGTTAAGGGCTATAGGAACGAAGCAGCGCAGTACAATCAAGCGTTTGCTCAAACCCCGTTTCAAAAGCTTAACTTTCTTTGCGGCAAGCATGTCAGAGTATTTACCGATGCCGATCATTCCCGTATCCATGGCCTTGTAATATGGGCTGAGAAGAACTTCAAGCAGTTCTCTGAAGACTTTCAACTCGGTGGCGAGGGCAGTGACTGGGAGAAGATGTACGCTTCACCCGGCGGCAAGAACAACAACATTGTTCTGAACAGCAGAGACATGTTTGTAAAGACCGTTGAATGGTACTACAATTCTGGTGCAATGCCAGCCGAAACTAAGGCGATGGGGCTTGAAACCTTGAAGGGGCTGGGTGGCATATGGCTCGGTAATCTTGGCCGCATGACAAATGCTTCTGATCAAGGTCCCGACCAAGATGAGCGCGGTATCATCAAGAGCTTTTCGACAAACATGATGTATCGTGCATTCCAGACTGCTGAAGGTCGGCGCGATCCATTCCCCTCTTGGGTAACAGAGGGTCTAAGCAACTATTATCAAGAGGTGCTCCGCCAGAGCGTAACTTGGTATGTTGTTGCATACGGTCAGGGTAACCAGAGGGACCGTGAGAAATGGGGTTCGTTCGGTAACTGGCACAGCTCGCTCGCCGAAGCCAACAAGGTTCCAAAGGCATCTTTTGACGACCGTGCAGGTTCGTGGAACGGCCTTATTCCGATGGAGACGCTTATTGACTTCCGCATCACAAACATCCCCGCTCAGGGCACTGTTCAGGCTTGGGCGATGGTTCACTACTTCATGGGCACTGGCGAGACCAACAAGAAGAAACGCGACGAGGCAAAGCTCGAATTCAAGCAATTTTTGCAGATAGTTGGTTCTGGTGTAGATCAGCGCGAGGCACTCAAGCAGGTCTATAAGGTTAAAGACATTTCTTCAATCGAGACCAAATTCAGGCTCTGGCTGAAGAAGTTCGCCAAATAGCCTATTGAGTCGTTTTCGGCAATTCAAAACCCCCTCGAAAGAGGGGGTTTTTTGTCGAAGAAGTGGTGTGGTAGTGAGGTAATCAGTCGCCCTGATTAAAGCCAAGGCGCTTGACGCGGATTGTTTCAGTGAACTCGGATTCGTCAATGTGAGGAAAGAAGACCACAGATTTTACAAAGCTCCACGAGATGAGAATATATGCAAGGCACGACTCAGGCGCGGATGCGGTAACGGGTGCGGCTTCGAATGATGGATTTTCGATCCAAAGCCCGAAATCACCGACTCCGACCACGCGGGCGTATACATGCTCGCCTTCGATGCCAAATGCTTCAAGCTCTTGCCAGTTGTCGAGCTTAAGCATAACCATATGGCCGACTATGCGGTCCATATCCATTGATTCCATAGCGCTCCCCTTTGTTGTATTCAGCGATTATTATAGATGTTTGCCATCAAAAAAAAGGCGGGCGTTTCCGCCCGCCTAATAATGCACAATACAGGATGCTATTTGGCGAACACGCCACCGAATGGATGAGTCTTGGTTGTCTCTTCCATCTGAAGCAGCCACTCCCAGCGCGCATCAACGGCCTTCTGGTAAACATCAACAAGACCTTCGTTGCCGGGCTTGAAAAAGTGGGCAAAACGACCCTGCTGCTTGAGATATTCAACAACCGGGCGCTTGTCTTTGGGCTTATAGGTGATGCGGTATACGCCGTTCTCAACCTCGTAAAGCGGGAAAATACAGGTTTCGACTGCGACTTTGTTGATCTCGATCGAATCATCGGGAACAACGCGCCAACCACGATTACAGCTAACCATCACATTCATAAACTTCGGCCCGTGGATCTTAAGAGCCTTAGAGACCTTCTCCATCAGGTCGCGGTGATTATGGGGGCTTGCTGTTGCGGCATAGGGGATTCCATGCGCTACACAGATGTCTGTGAGGGGCTTCTTCCACTGCTGCTTGCCGGGGATAGCAGTGCCAGCAGGGGTGGTGGAAGTAGCTGCGCAGAAGGGCGTAGAGCCTGAACGCTGAATACCTGTGTTCATGTAAGCTTCGTTATCATAGCAGACATACATGAAATTATGACCGCGTTCAAGAGCGCCTGAAAGGGATTGCAGGCCGATGTCATAGGTGCCGCCGTCGCCACCGAATGCGATGAAGTTAATATCTTTGGTGATAGCGCCACGCTTCTTCAGAGCGCGATAAGCGGTCTCGACGCCGGAAACTGTTGCGGCAGAGTTTTCAAACGCATTATGGATATAGGGAACGCGCCAAGCGGTGTAGGGATAAATCGTCGTAACGACTTCCATACAGCCGGTTGCAAAGCCAACGACCACATGGCCTTCGACCGCGCGCATAATCTGACGAAGTGCGACCGCCGCTGCGCAGCCTGCGCAAGCGCGATGTCCACCCGCCAGAAGTTCTGGCTTCTCTGACAGTTTTTTGATGTCTATCGCCATATTTTCCCCCTTTACTCGCGCACGCCGATAAACGACTGCGGTGGGATTTCCGTGCGGCCATTGCTCAACTCAACAAGTGAGCGTCCCGCTTCGGCAATTTGTTCGACAAAAATGTCGCGACCGCCAAGCCCGTAGGTGAAGTTACGAACCTTGATATCGCAACCGTAAAGGCATGCGATGACCTCTGTGCATAGCGGACCGTATTGGCCGCCAAAGCTGATGCTGCGGTCCATAACGCCCACGACCTTTGCTTTGCCCAATGCGGCGCGAAGCAAGTCGTGTGGGAACGGACGGAACGAACGAACCTTAACATGGCCGACCTTCAAACCCTGCTCGCGAAGCAAATCAACTGCTTCCTTTGCGGTGCCTGCGGTAGAACCAAGGCTCATCAAAATGACATCAGCGTCTTCAGTGCGATAGCATTCGAGGCGCTCATACTTGCGACCACTTAGCTTCGCGTATTCTGCAAATACCTGATCAATCACGGCAGGAGCGTGTGCCATACCCTCAAACTGCTGGCGCTTGTGCTCGAAATAGAAGTCCTGAAGGTCGAGCGGGCCGATTGTTACAGGGTTGTCAACATCAAGCAATGCGACCCAAGGCTTATATTCGCCGATGAACTTGGCGACATCCGCATCATTTTCGAACACATCAACCACTTCGGTAGTGTGCGAGATGATGAAGCCGTCGAAGTTAACCATTACTGGCAGAAGAACATCTTTGTGCTCGCCGATTCTAAACGCACAGATGACCGCGTCATAGGCTTCCTGCGAGTTTTCGCAGAATATTTGAATCCAGCCCGAATCACGGCAGCCCATTGTGTCTGAATGGTCGCAGTGAATGTTGATCGGGCCAGAGAGCGCGCGATTGACGACTGGCATAACGATTGGGAGCCTGAGGCTTGCCGCGATGTAAACGATCTCCCACATGAGTGCGAGGCCGTTTGCGCTTGTGGCAGTAACCGAACGGGCACCAGCGGCGGCAGCACCGACGACAGCGCTCATTGACGAGTGCTCTGACTCGACATAGATGACTTCAGTGTTGACCTTGCCGTCTGCGACGAACTCGGCGAAGGAGTGCATAAGCTCTGTCTGGGGAGTGATGGGGAAGACGCCTGCGACATCAGGGTTGACCTGCTTTAGCGCGAGTGCGGCTGCCTCATTTCCCGTCAGAGAGAGGCGTTCTTGAAGGGAGTTTGTTTTGTTTTCCATCTTGTTTCCCCTCCTTAATTCGAGTCAAGGACCATTGTTATGGCAGGCTTGCGTTCGCCTTCGGGCTTCTTGTTCTCGCGCTTGTTGATTGGGCACTCACGCGCACAGATGCCGCAGCCTTTGCAATGATCGTAATCAATACCCTTAATCTTGCCACCCTCGACGAGGATGGAGGAATCTGGGCAGTAATAGAAACAAGTGAGGCAGTTGATGCAGTTTTCGGGGGCGTGAATTGGCTTGTAGGTGCGCCAGCCGCCGGTACGGTAGCTGTGCGAGTTACCTGCCTGTGGAATCAGGCCGCCGATGGGGATATCCTTCCAGCCTAATTTTTTGCTCATTTGTTCTACCTCACTTCCTCGTAGGCGCGTTTTACCGCGCGCAAGTTGCCCTCGACGACCTTATTCGAGTACTTCTTGCCGAACTTCGTGCGGATGTCCTTATCAACGGTGTCGAGCTGCATTATGCCTGTGATCTTCACGAGCGCGCCGAGCAGTGGCGTGTTGGGAAGGTTTCTGCCAAGCTCTGCGATCGCGATGCCTGTTGCATCAACGGTGTAGATCTTAACGGAATCGCTGGCGGAAATTTCGGCCCGAATCTCGTCGGGGGTTCGGGTCGTGTTGACGATAAGGATGCCGGTGGGGCGAAGGGTGCCGAGAACATCAACGGTCTTAAGTAAAGACGCGTCGAGCATGATGGCAACATCACCTTCCGAAATAGCTGAATGGATCCGGATAGGTGCGCTGCTGATTCTCGTGTATCCCTTCATTGGGGCGCCTTGGCGTTCGGGGCCGTATTCAGGTGAACCCTGACTGTACTTGCCCTCGTGGATCGCCATGGCAGCGAGCATTGTGGCCGCGGTCTTTGCGCCTTGGCCGCCACGCCCGTGCCAGATGATTTCGGTCATCTTGTTCATTTTCCTCTCCGTGCTTTGAAACGAGTATCAACCAAACATATCGTATTCATTTGCCGCTTTTGGACAACAAATTCGTCCCTTTATTCTCGATTTCGCTTCCCTATTCTTTATGTCATGTAGCATTGCACTTTCCCGCTCGAATCTACATTCGTGCGGTCTAACTGCCCATTTTACAGCACAAACATGCAGCCTGAAATGCGTGCAGGCAGAGTAAAAATTTCTCCCGCTCTCACACTGCGTATAATAGCGGTGTGAACGGTTTAAACAACGATGACCGTGACGCGATAAGGAAACTCGCGTCTATTGGTGCCGCGGGTTTCGCCGCAGGCTTGTCCCTTGCCATTTGTCTTCTTGCAGGCGTATATGCTGATAAGTGGCTCGGAACTGCGCCGGTGTTCACAATTACAGGCATTTTGTTGGGTATTTCTGCCGCCTTCTACACCTTGATTAAGGCGGCTCTTGATAGCAGAAAATGAGCGACAAACTGACCAGAAACATCGGAATTGCTTGTGCCGGAGTTCTTGCCGCGCTGGTTTGCGCGGTGTTTGATAGGGGCTTGGCAGCAGGT
Organism: uncultured Planctomycetota bacterium; assembly: GCA_964571525.1. GTDB lineage: Bacteria > Planctomycetota > B143-G9 > B143-G9 > B143-G9 > CAZNBY01. The sequence continues at coordinate 36,435 of CAZNBY010000008.1, read as the reverse complement.
GTTCTGATTGGCACAGCTCTGGCGGGCATTTTGTTTTTTCTGACAGCCCGTGCACTACAAAAATCGCTCGATTCGGGGCAGGGGAATCGCCTTTCAATGTTCCTGCTTGCACCGTTGAAGATACTAATTGTCGCGGCGAGTTTTTTGGCTGCGCTGTCCATTTCAGCAACAGCTCCATTTGGCCTTTTTATCGGAGCAACCGCAGCGCTGCTTGGTTATGTCCTTGTCGCTTCTCGTAAGGTGACCTAATGGAACACCCAATACATTGGGAACACATCTTTCATAATCTGTTTCATCCTGTGGTCTTCCACGCTGTGATGGTCTGGCTTGTGCTTATGGTGATCTCGTGGTTTGCCATACGCAGGCTTTCGATTGTGCCTCATGGTATGCAAAATCTGCTCGAATGGTACATAAGTTTCGTGCAGAAGTACTCGCGCGAGATGATTGGACACGAGCACAAGAAGTACGACCCCCTCTTCATCTCTATTTTCTTCTTCATCTTCGCCGGCAACCTGTGGGGGCTTGTGCCGGGAATGGTATCTCCCACAGCCAACTTATACACCAACTTCTCAATCGCGCTGATTGTGTTCGGTGCAACCCATTACTGGGGTGTGCGCAAGCAGGGATTTCTGCCCTATATGGCACATTTCTGCGGTGAGGTTCCGTTGCCACTCAAGCCTTTTATGTTTTTGCTTGAGATTATCAGCCACATCGCGCGACCAGTCAGCTTGACCTTTCGTCTATTCGGAAATATTATCGCCAAAGAGATATTGCTTCTTATCCTTATCACCCTTGTGTTTCAGTTCGCAGGCGGAAGCTCGTTTGTTGGCAAGGCTCTTACGGTCTTTCCAATTGTGCTATATCCGCTGATAATCGTGTTAGGCGCGTTTATATGCTTTATTCAGGCCTTTGTGTTCATGCTTCTGGCTCAGGTTTACATCGCCGGAGCAGTCGCGGTGCATTCTGAGCACCACTAAACTCGACAACTACAATCCACTTTGGAGGACGATAGAAAATGAATAAGGTTTTGACATTTGCGGCGACTTTCATTGCTCTTCTGCTTGTTTCTGACCCCGCGTTCGCCGAGGCTGCCGAAAAGGTCATCCCCGAAAGTAACGCTCATATCTACTTCGCGGCATCGGTAATCGCCGCCGGTTTCGGCATCGCCGCCGCAACCTGGCTGACAGGTCTTGGTCAGGGCAACGCGATCGCAAAGGCCGTTGAGGGAATCGCCCGTCAGCCAGAAGCAGCAGCGAAGATTCAAACCGTATTGATCATTGGTCTCGCCTTCATCGAGTCCCTCGTGATCTACGCGCTTCTCATCTCGCTGATTTTGCTGTTCCTCAATCCGTTTAAGGCATACTTCATCGGCTGATAAGTCGGATATGGAAGACCTTCAAAATTTCAATCCAGCCTATTTGCTTGTGATGACGGCGGTCTTCGCCGTTGGCTCCTTCTTGCTCTACAAGATCTTTTGGAAGCCGCTAATCACCATTATGGATAAGCGCGAGACGACTATCTCAAGCGACCTCGCTTCCGCCGAGGATGCGAAAAAGCGCATGGAGCAACTTCGCGATGAATATGATGCAAAGCTGCGTGATATTCAGAATCGCGCTGACCAGTTGATGGCTGATGCAACAAAAGACGCACGGCGTCGTGCGACTCAGCTTGAAGCTCAGGCTCATGAGGAGATTCGCAGAACAAAAGAAGCCGCGTTGGCTGAGCTCGAACGCGAGCGAAATGCTGCAATCGAGAGCCTTAGGTCAGAAGTCGCCGATATATCGCTTACCGTTGCGCGCACGGTGCTCGAACGCGAAATTGACGAAAAAGAGCACAAGGCTGTCATCGAGCGCATGCTCGTTGATCTCGAAAAACGGTAGAGTTAGCTCAATTACACACACAAGCGGCTTTGCTTGCATGTTGCGGGCAAGGCCGCTTTATGTTTTCGGGCAAAAAAAGTCCGCCTCGTGGCGGACTTTGAGAGAGACGAAGAGAGGCAAAGGTCAATCGCGCATTTCGTATGTAAATATTGCGGTGCCCATAAATATCTCGTCACCGGGCTTAAGAATAATCTGTTGAATGCGCTTTGTATTCACATAAGTGCCATTGGTTGAACCAAGATCGGTGAGTATAACCTTGTCACCCTCTACTGTGATCAAAGCGTGCCGACGCGAGATACCGTTTGTCATCAAGCTGATGTCGTTGACCTCGTCACGACCGATGCGCACGGGGCTTTTATCAAGATAGTGCACCTGCCCGGGGTTTGGACCGCGCTTTATTACTAAAGCCGGTTTGAGCTTTTTCTGTACAGTCGGAGCCAACTTTTGAATCGGTACTGCTTGCGCACCCATATTCATTAATGCGGAGACCGAAGCCGCAACCGAGCCTGCATATTGACCAGATATTCTATCTGCAACCGGTGCGGAGGCGGTTAGCGACATAACAAGCGAATTCGCGTCGCTTTCTGTCAATATTGAGGGCATAGAAATTGTGATTTCGCGCAGATACCAGCCGATTTCGGGGAGATTGACGACATCATCTGAGTAATGCTCGGTATGCTCGCTAAAGCATTCAATCTTCTTGCCATTCGATAAATCGCCCGCAAACATGCCGAAGTGTGTTACAGGAAGCAGGTCGTAAAGGCCATGAAGGTTCTCAGGCATGCGCTTATCGTTATATTTCATTATAAACTCGATAAGCTCGCTGAACCTGAATCCACGCTGGCGAATCGTTACGATCAGGTCGTTTGCGTAAAGAACGGTTGCATCAGCGACTTGCGAAACTTTGCCGTCAGATTCTTGCCTTGAGACAATCATCCTCTTAAGCGCGGTGAAGCCCGTAAGCGGAAACACAAAGCTGTTATCTGCGGTTGGAGGGTCATTTACTCCACGCTGAAACAACATGACCTCTTGGTCCTTTGGCCGATATACATCGAGCCATAACGCGCTTCCGCGGACCTCGCTCTCGAATATCGCTGATTGGACATCAAGAGATGATACAAATGTGCCTTGAGTGAATGCGGATATCTGAAGCATATTCGCCCCCGAAGGAGTATTCGGATACAGCGTTCTAAGCCCACAACAAACCGTACGGCTTATTGTTCATCTTGCCGTCATTTGTCAACAAAATAGCCATCGCCACGACAAAAATTGTCGGTTGTTTGCATTCTTATACAACATTATACACGACCAAGAGAATGAGCGAGCAAAAAACTGCCTGTTGGCCTGATTTCCCATTGAGAGGCCGATAAATGCGCTAAAGCAGCTTAAGCAAAAGGATGCCGATTACTATAAGAAGGGTGAAGAGTATTATAAGAGCCTCTAAGTTTCGCCGTATCCACGGTTCGACCTTTGGGCCAAAGAAGTAAAATAGCGCGGCGACTGCGAAGAATCGAAGACCTCGCCCCGCAAAGGATGCAATGACAAACCCGAGCAGGGGTTGACCAAAAAGCCCTGCGGAGATTGTAAACAACTTGTAGGGAAGGATTGAGAAAGCCGCGACAAATACAGTAAGCACGCCGTAGTTGTGGAAGAACATAATGCCCTTGAAGAAAAGCCCATCTGTCAAAATCGGCCATGATGAAAGCTGCCCGCTGATGGCATCTAAAAACGATCTGAGCGATTCTCTGCTTGATTCCTCGACAACTCCCGACGCTATCATCGCATCTATGTTTTCCACACACACCCGTATCCCGGTGTTACCGAGCCATGCGGAGGAAATGCCGATCGCGTTCATTACTGGATGCACGATTTCTGAAAACAGAAAGTAACCAAGCGCATAGCCAAGCATTCCACCTAATACAGAGGCTATGGTGCAGTAGAGCGCGAATAAAAGGGCGCGTTTAGGGCGGGCAAGGCTCATCGCCATGAGTATTGGATCTGGCGGGATAGGGAAAAACGAGGATTCGGCGAACGATACGCCGCACAACACCCACACTGCGGACTTTTTTGCAGAAAGCCCGATAACCCAATCGTAAAGACGGGCGAATAAGCGCTTTTTAGGTTTGTCTTCGCTCATTCGACCTTTTTCTTTTCCATCAGGTCTTTAGAAAAACGCCAGAATACATCGAAATAGCCTGCCACAAGCCAGTTCTCAATGTCAGTGTCTTTTACGATATTCCCTTCAAAGACTATGTAATCCGGCACGAAGTCGAACCTGTGATTAATGGGCAGATTTGTTCCCCAGGGAGTGCCGCAGCAAACCATAACAAGGTTATCAGGAAAGTCGGGATTCGGGTAGATGAAGACAAGACCGCGATTCTCTCGATCGTATTCGCTTCCGTCAGGCATAACATACGCCTTATCGGTTATCTTAACAGGCAGCCTGTCAGCTATCGAGGCAAGATATGGATTGCTTACCGCATCGCCAAACAGCACGAGATGGTATTGCCCGGCAATTGCTGGGGTAATTTCAGAGGCAGCAAATCTGCGACATTTACCTTTAGCAAATCCCCTCCACCAAGTGTCGAACTTCTTGGCTGCTTCTTCGCTTTCCTCGTTGCCGTACACAAGTGCAAAAGGCTCGCTTGTAACTTGAAAGGCAGGGCCGCAGATGTGGGGACGCTTGGCGAGCTGGTCATCTTTTGCTGCTTCACCCATGTCAATAACAACTCCAGCATCTAACACTGTTATCGTGCCCTTGTCAACATCATTGATTGTTAAACCGAGCTTAGAACCGGGAAAGAGGACTCCCGGCCAAGGGTGTATCTTGAACTGGCGCACATTTGTCAGCCTAATATTCGCCTTTCCCTCGTTAATCTCGGCAAAAACCTCACATGGGTCTCCCCACTTCTCGAACTGCTCCACCGAAAGCCACGCGCGTTTTGCGTACTTAGGCAGATAAGATCGGAATGATATTGCATCCCCTTGATGCCGCACGAATTTCTCTATCTTGTCGCAAAGCTCTTTGTCTTCAAGCAGGCCGAATGCGGCACCGTGGTCGCCCTTGATTGTAACAAGCTCGTTAGGAATTCCCGCCTGATCGAGTCGTTCGGACATCTTGTACGAATGCCATGGCTCCACGGTGTAATCATCTTCGCCGTGGCCGATGATTATATTCTGATACCGGTAGCTTGGTATGTGGTGCATCGGATTCCAAAACTGCACTTGAAGGTTATAGAAGAACGGGTGCAATTCGGGCTTTGTATCATGCCAGAAATAAAAGTCTGTGCGACCTGCCAGCGGAACTATTGCGGCGAACTTGTCTGGATACCGGGCTGCAATAGTCCAAACGCCCATTCCACCCATCGAGACGCCGATAAGGTAAACTCGGCGCGGATCGCACCGAAACTGTTCGATTGCTATGCGATAGACATCAATTATGTCTGTTTCGCCACAGGTTTGAAAATCTGTGTTGGTGCGACCGAAAGGCTGAAAAACAACCGCGCCCTTCTTATGCCAATGCGATATGAACTCCTCAACACCCTCGCCCCAATCGGCGAGATTGTAAGACACGACATAGCCATGCAGGAAAAAGACTGCGGGCCTGATACGCGGGGCGGTGTAATAATCGGGAGGCAGATATACCTTGTAAGGCTGCACAAAGCCGTCCACCGTGCTGAAGTAGCCTCGTTCAACTTCACCAGTTACACCACGGTATGGGTCATCGTTGACCTCTAACGCTGCAATCGCCGTGTGGAACGAGCTATATACCTTGTCGAGTTTCTGCGCGGTTGACAACACATAGCTTTCACTGGCCGACATTCCCATCAACCGCTTGAGCTGCGATAAAGCAACGCTCATCTGTTCGAGCTTTAGTGTCAGATCGGGATTTTTCCCCTTACCGGCTTCGTACTTCTTCAACCTCTCCGCCATTAGTGGTATCGCCTCAGCATAATTCGATGGCGAATACAGCGAAACTGTCTCTGAACGCCCGATTTTGCCGTCAAACATAAGTTTCACCATCATGTCTGTTTTGGGAGTCTTTGTTCTTGGCACTCGAATGCGAAAGAAGCTGCCTGATCTTAGCTCGTCGCCGTTTATCACAACCTGAGAAGCCTTTTCCTTGTCTATAGAAGTTTCAACCGTGCAATCACCTAAGCTATATCCCAAAGGAAGCCCACCTTCAAGCCTTAAGTGAATTCCCATCGTGTTGTCAGAGCCTAATACCCCTCCGTTTTCGGGGGAAATCCATGTGCATCGCGCAGCAACTTCATGATTGCCGGGGGCATTGTTCCCCACCCAGCGAAGTATTGAGATTGAATTTCTGCGTTCAGCGCCCGACCATAGCGTCGCGTGAAAACCGCATCCTCCATATCTTGTCTTAATTGCGAGCGTAATACGCCTTGGTGTACTGCTGAAGTGACCGGGTGCGCTGAAATCGTTGAAATAAGATGTCTTCGACTCGGGTACCGTGTAGATGAAATTGCCGTCTATGCCGAACTGCATCTCGCCGGTGGCTTTGATGCTTAGGGTGTAGTCACCCTCGTTTTCAGGATACACACCCAGCATTATGTCGAACAGGTAGTATTGGCCATTGCGAACTGTGATGTCGTCTGCAAGGTTGATTATGTCGCCTTTAGCAAAGAAATCGCGCCATACTGTCGCTGGCGTTGCAGGTTTGCCGACAACTGGCTCTTGAAGCTGTGCAAGCTCAGGAGGAGCTTCAAACGGGCCGCACCATGTACATGCGGTGATGTAGTTGTTGTCGTTCGAGTTGAAGAACATCGCTACTGGTTCAGAATTTTGTATTGGCGCGACTGGGGTTTCCTTTTTCACAGGGTTCATGCACGATATGACGAGCAAAGGAATCCCCAAGACAATCGCTGTCAGAACAGTGAGAAAGGCGAATCTGGTTGCGAATTTGTTATCCATTTCCTCTACCTACCAAGCAGTTTTTCGGCATTTGACGACATGACCTTTTTAAGCTCATCCCCCGCCCAGATGCGCATTACCCGAAGATAATCAAGCAACCTATCTGTGTAAGGCGAATCGCTTGCGAACAGAAACTTGTCGGCACTCAGCTGTCTTGCGGCCATGTTAAGGTTGAAAAAGATGTTGATTGAAGTATCGAGCAATATGTTGTGCCTTCTTGATGCGGCAGCGATTGCGTCTTCAACAAGCGAACGACCGCTGTGTGCCAAGATTATTGTCGTTTCGGGATTCCTTTCTGCCAACTGCTCCCATTCAAGCGGCGTACAGTTCGGGTTATGATCGCAGTGAACAAGCACCGGTATTCCCAGTTCACCAGCCGCCTCAACGGCGAACTCCGCCTGCAACACAGTGAATCTATCTGATTTCGGGTGCAGTTTTATGCCCTTAAAACCATATTCTCTAATTCTTTCAAGCTCGCGCGATGCTGAACTCAACTGGCCTGCCTTTAAGCGCAAAAAGCCAATCAACCGTTCGGCTCTGTCTGAATGTATCGCCTCGGCAATTTGCTCGTGAAGCCTTGTATATTGTGGGTCGCAATCAGCTTCGTTGATAGGCGTTACAACCGCTCGCTGTATGCCGAATCTCTGCATACCTTCGAGCAATTGGCTTATGGTCTGTGATGTGTCGTCGGATATCCCGATATGGTTGTGGAAATCCACAACCTCAGACACGGAGCGACGCATCGCCTCTATGATTCCAAAGTCTTCAACTCGCGCTGTATCTGCCAACTCCACTTGCCTTCCTCATCTATTGCCAGCACCTTGTTATACTGACTGCGCGCCTTGCTCACTTCACCTCTTGCACGGTAGACACCCGCAAGATAGAGGTGTGCTTCAATATCCAATGGTCTAAGCTTAAGCATTGCCTTAAGCTCTATCTCAGCTTCGTCAAAATCGCCTTGAAGGTAGAAAACCATTGCCCGTCGAAGATGCTCATCAAGCTTCGCGGCAAATCGGCGCGGGTCACTTGTGTGCTTTGTTATAAATAGCTCCAAAAGACCCACAAGCCAAGCAACTCCAAAGGCCAACAATCCCCATTGTGTTAGAGTTGCTGATATGTCACCTGCGTAAAGGTACTGCCCCAATAGAAACAGGTTAACACCGAAAAAGGTGAAAAGCAGCAGGACAAATGCCCTGAATAGACGACCTTCAAACAATTGGCCGCTTCCGGGTATTACTAAGGCAGGCAACCACGATATGCTCATAGTTCAGCCCCTTGTTCTTTTTGAAGAGAAGGCTCATCAACCGACTGTCGCTCGGCACGAATATAGAACACTAACGCGAGCAGAGGATAGCAGCCCGCCAATGCAAGCCCAGGTATCAATGTTGTATCAAGCAGTTCGCCGATTGAGAACACAATGAATCCGATTCCCCCTAACAGCAGAAGCGGAGCGAGCAAGAACGGCGTATATGCGCCCAACTTCGCTCTTCGCTTAGACGACGCAAGCAGATAGAAAATCGAGAGCATCCCGCTTATCGAGGCAGCAAGGTACAAGTACACATAAATCTGGAACATAGTACCAACATGCAAAAGCTGTATCGTTGTCGCGCACCCGATAAGAATCGCGGCGATCGCACTAAGCTTATAGCCTTTATCCAGAGGCTTATCCTCAAGCAACGAAAAAAAGGTGATTCCGGTTACATACAACCCGTAAGAAAACGAAATTGCCAAGACAATCCGGTTATCAGCTATATCGCCCAAGGTGAAGCCAAAGACGAAAAATGCGGCAAGTACATCGAGCGAGCGCGCTGCTCCCATAAGGAAGGGTGACAGAACAACCAGCTTCTTGTGCGTTAGGTTATAAAGAATTATCACCGACAGGCATGTTGCGTACACAGCCTTAGCCATCCCCGGTGCATACCAGCAAATCACTATCGCGGCACATAAAAGCAGCGCAAGCAGTATGATAGCATTTGCCTTTGAGACGACACCTTCCGAAATGGGGCGTTTGCGGCCTGCGATTCTGTCAGATTCAGCATCAAAAAGGTCGTTCATCACCATACCGCTTGCATACAGCAGCAAAGACATGCAGCAAGCGAGAATCAGTTTATCCCAGCCCAGCACCGCACCGGTTACAATTCCGGCGCATCCTGCACCTAAAAACGCGTCGGCGACTGCTGTCGGCAGCATCATCGGGCGCATAAGAGAAAAAAGTGCGATTATGTTCTTCACGCCGGATCTGCTCCAAATACTTCGCGCCATATTGGTGTAAGATGCTCGAGCGCACGGGTGGCGACTTTGCCAGGGTCGTCTTCAAACGGATACAGCTCGATAGTAACATAGCCGTCGTAACCAATATCTGATATGGCTTTGAACACGCTTTGAAAATCAATCGCACCGTCGCCCGGCACAAGGTGAAGGTGCTTTCTGTCAGCTGCGATATCTTCCAAGTGGATGTGGTCAAACCGCCCACAGTAATCGGTGATTATCCGCGCAGGGTCCTCGCCAACGCAGTAGAAATGCCCTATGTCAAGGTTCATCGCAATACGCGGGTCGGCGATTAGCTCAAAAAGTTCATCAAGCTGGTGCGCATGTTCGAAAAGAAGTCCAGGTTCAGGCTCAATTAACAGCAGGGTGTCGAGTGCGTCAGTTCGTTCGAGTATTTCTGCAAGTGAGTCGGCAAAACATGCTATTGCGCTCTTTCTTGTCATGCCGGATGGCAATGCGCCTGCAGGTTCTGTTGAGACCGTCGCCGCACCTAACTTATGCGCCATATGCAATGCCGCAACTGTGTGATCAATGCGAAGCTTCCGTTTTTGTGGGTCAGGGTCAAGAAACGACGGATTCCATGTATCGCCCCATCTGTACATAGTGAATGCGTTGACATTTGATATCTTCAACCCAAGTCTTTTAAGATGCGACTTGGCTTTTTCTATGTCACTTTCAGTCGCAGCAAGCGGGTCAAGGTGCGGAACATCTGCAAAAACCTCAAGAGCCTTATATCCGCGCGCCGCGATATCCGTTGCCGCAGAGGCAAAATCGGTGCGTTTGTAAGCATTTGTGGAGAAAGCGAGTCTGGGTTGCATCTCAACTCCGTCGGTTATACACAGATTGTAGCGATTATACCCTTATTATCGAGATTTTTCTCGCTCTTTCGCCTGCGTATCAAGAAGAAGAGACAGCTTTTAAGGTGTATCGAAACCGAAACCCGGATCCGGTAAGTCATTATATGCAATGCCAAGTCGCCTTGTGATGAAGAAAAATGCGGTTGCAGCGGCATCATCACTCGCCTTGTCAAAGCCTGAAAACAGCCCGCCATCTCCATAAGCAAGGTGCAGATTTACGCTGTATTCTTCTTGGCGCAACCTTTCAAATAGCTTGCGTGCCATACCCGGGTCATTGCGCCTGCCTAAAACAAGCACATTAACGGATTTGTCAAACGGTTCATCCAGAGCAACGCTGTCAGCAAGAATGATAACACCCTTGGGCTTGTATTCTGGCGGAAAGAACATGTGTGCAAGGTTTGCTGTGTTGCCGTCGAGAACCAATATCCAATCGGCAGGGCGTGGTTCGTTTAGTTCACCATAGATGTCGTCATGGTCGCTGATAAGCGAATCTGGATATTGCAATGCGGGTATCTCTGTTCCTTGCTTTAAGTGGAGAAATTCGCAGATAAAACCGCGTGCCGAGATCGCACGGGCCAGATTCGAGACTGCGCTGTTGTATGAAACGAAGACGACGGAGTGATACGCTCCTGCTTGTTCTGGGTAAATTGTGGCGCAAAGGTGAGCGCATTCTTCAAAGCCCGCTCTTTGCCTTTGTTTTGTCATCAAAGGCTTCTGCGGCCAAATCGTGCCATCGCCAAACTTTATGTGCCACGGTGCAAGTGGAAAATTGTCCAAGTATGTCGCTGGCCATAACACAAGAGCCTGTTGCATATCTGGCACCTTCTTGATCGCTTCCTGAAACACATTGTCTGCCATCTTCCACAAGTAACCGACATCTTGAATGTTAACGCCACACGATTCAGGCAGATAGAATGGCCGATTTTTATAGGCGAGTGGGGCGAAGTGGTCAGCGACTACTGGCTCTGATCCGTGAAAACATGAGCGCATACGAACAAGTGCAGTGCGCTTTGCGTCTCTCTTTGCCATCTCTTCAAACGCTCGAACAGCGTAAGAGCTGCCAACAGCTCTGTCTCTGTCGCCGAATAGTGTTACAAGCACTAAGTCTTCTGGAAAGCTCTTGTTTGTCTGAGGCTCGAATCCACCGGGTTGAACCGCGAAACACGCACGCGGGACAGGAATGTTTTCGCTTTCTGCAACTTTGCACAGCCACATCGCCAACATACCGCCAAGCGAATGTCCCATAGCGAAGACGAAGTTCTTTCTTGGATAAGTGTAGGTCTCTCCTGCTTGTTCTGAAAGCTCAAATGCGGAACGAATGCCCGCAAGCGCATTTACCGAATATTCGTTTATGCCTTGGGGCAACACCCTTTGATAAGTGGGGTAATAGACGATGTACCCGTTTTGAACAAGATGCTCTATCCAGCCAATGTACTTGTCTGGCGAGATTGCCATAAAGCCATGCAGAAATATCACGACAGGTGCAGAGTTCAACTTAGGCTCGCGGGGCTCAAACACAGTGCAAGCCTTCTCCCCTTCACCCACAACGAACTTAGCATACGAAGCATGTGGTTTTATCAAGTTATACAATGGAGCGTTTGGTATCCCGGTCTCGGCGTTAAGATTCGAACAAATCCACATCATTGCCAAAAGCGAAACAAGCCCAATTCGTGCAATGCGAATCTTGCATAAACCAGTTCTGCTGCCAGCCATATCCACCTCCTTTTCCTTTGTATCATTATACAGCACTTGCATTGCGGGAAAACACGATAGCACCAGCTTTGCGCCCCAAAAGATTGACACGCGCATGCTGAACGGTATGATATCCGAAAAGCGTGTCGTAAGAAGCCGATTGCGCTTGAAAGGTACACATGCGTAACTCGATATCTCGAATTACCATCAAAGGATATAAGACAATTGCTGATTTGACCGACTTTCAGCCTGGGGCGCTGACGGTTCTTATCGGTGCAAACGGCGCGGGCAAGTCGAACTTTATCTCCTTCTTCAGACTGTTGTCGTGGATGCTTGTTTCGCCGGGTAACTTGCAGCAGTATGTAGGCGAGCAAGGTGGAGCAAACATGCTCTTGCACGATGGTGCGGCGGTGACAAAACACATTGAAACTGAGATTACGACTGAACAGGATGACAAACGAAATCAGTATTCGTTTGTCTTGTCCTATGCAGCGAATGATGCTCTTATCTTTGTTGACGAGCGGTTTAGACATACAAAAGGTGAAAAGCCAAGGGATTGGTTCGAGCTTGGTTCAGGGCACCGTGAGTCGAGATTAATTGAACAAGCCTCACAAAATTTCACTGCAAAGGTTATGCTCGCAATTATGCAAAAAATGAAGGTCTTTCAATTTCATAACACCTCTTCGACTGCGCGAATGCGCGGAAAATGGAGCGAGGACGACAACCGATGGCTCAAGGAGGATGCCGCGAACCTTGCACCGTTTCTGCTTCGGCTTAAAAGCAACGAACCAAGGTACTATTCGCGCGTAGTCGAGAATATCCGTCTTATGCTTCCATTTTTTGCGGATTTTGAGCTTGCTTCTGACTACGGCAGGATATTGTTGCAGTGGCGGGAAATGGGGAGCGACCGTATCTTTAGCGCATCTCAGGCCGCTGATGGTATGCTGCGCCTTATGGCTCTTGTCGCCCTTCTTCTTCAACCGGAAGACGATCTACCTGATGTGCTGATCCTTGATGAACCAGAGCTTGGACTTCATCCGTTTGCGATCAATCTGATTGGTGGTCTGATAAAAAGTGCCTCGACTAAAACTCAGGTGATTGTCGCGACACAATCCATGCCGCTTGTTGACTGTTTCGATCCAGAAGATCTGGTTGTTGTGGAAAGAAACGGCAGGGAATCAACATTTCAAAGGCTTGATGGCGCGGATATAGCAGATTGGCTCAAGGAGTACTCGCTATCTGAGTTATGGGAGAAGAATGTGCTTGGAGGCCGGCCTAAGTGACAATAAGGCTTCACTTCATCGTTGAAGGCCAGTCAGAAGAGACCTTTATCAACAGGAGTCTGATTCCTCATTTGGCAAATTATGGTGTCGTTGGCGATGTAAGATGCGTTATGACAAGCAAGAAAAGGGGCATCAAGTACCGTGGTGGGTTGAGCAGTTACAGTAAAGCCAAGCGTGACATCACATTATGGATGAGGGAAGATCAAAAACCCGATTCATTTTTCACAACTATGTTCGACCTGTACCGGCTTCCTGCAGATTTTCCCGGAATCGAGTCATCGAACTTGATTTCAGATCCATACGACAAGGTGCAAGTTATTGAGAATGAGCTTGCATCTGATATTGGCCCACATCATTTCATTCCCCACATCCAACTGCACGAGTTCGAGACATTATTGTTTGTCGAACCATCAAAGCTATTGGATCATTTCCCTTCCCGCGATGCCGCGGTGGAGAGTCTAAAGACCGTTGCATCACAATTTGATTCGCCTGAACTGATTGACGGGGGAGAAGACTCTTCGCCATCGAAGAGAATTATCAGAGAAATACCCGAATACGAGAAGAGAAAAGTGTCGGCGGGTGTAATTGTGGCTTGCGCAATAGGTCTTGCAGATATCCGCACATCATGTCCCCATTTCGATTGCTGGATCTCACGCCTCGAATCAATCTCTCGGTAAATCTACAAGATCACGCATTCAACCGGCAATCGCCTCGTCAGTGACACGAGAATGACGCGTCAGTGGCGGATTTAAGCCATTTTAAAGCGACAATATGGGCAAAGGAGGACACATTATGTCGAACTTGCCCATTTGTTATCGAAGCCGTCATTCCCGTTCCACAATCATGCTGCCCAACGAGCTTTTAGATGCGCTTCCCGCCAGAGAGAGCGACGATGAAAGCGCTGAAGAAAGCAGCAATTTCACGCCTGACCGTGCTGTATTGATTAAGCAGTGCAAAAGGTTGTTGCGGTTTGTCTGCACAAAGAGCGAGCTTAAGGTGCTCGATGCCTATGTTGCGGGAAAGGATTTGAACACTCTTGCTGCTCAGTTCTCATCTGACAGTGAGTCCATCGCGCGCCTTATTGCAAACGCGGCTTTGCTTGCACGCAGCATCAAGTCATACTCACTTCAAAACAGGGCTAAAACATGCGCTCGCACAATGAAAAAAGCCGCAGCTTGTATTGTTTCGGAAAATAAGCAGTGTTGCAGAAGATGCATGTTGCTTTGTGACGACGCGATATCAGAATTGCTCAAATTCGCTGCAACAAGATTTGTGGTGCCGCCACGAGATGCAGGAATTGTTATGATTCTGATGACCGAAGTGCTTAAAAGGGGCTGCAGCAGTCTGACACAAAACGAGCGAGTTCGAATCGCAAATGCGTTATTGCGAACGGCAAATGCCGTTGAAAGCGCGGGATTTCGTGATGCGTTTCTGTCGAATCCAATGCGCGCACGCAGGCTGATTACTGTCGAAAAGAAAGATATGGAGTCGCTTGCTCAATCGCTAAAAGACGCGGAAGCAGGATATTGACGCCTATGTGTTAAGAGGGGCGATTCACCTCGACGGGTTGCTTGACTGGTGTGCCTTCGTATTTTTTCAGTTTGCCATCAGGCGTCATCATCTCTTTCTTTATGACGCTGCGTACATTCTCGATGCGCTTGCCAAGATCGGGATGCGTGCTTAGAAATTCGGGCATTGAGCCGCTGTTCTGATTGGCTTTCTGAAGTTTTGTGAAGAATGTCGCCATGCCGTCGGGGTTGTAACCGGCTCGCCACGCATAACGCACGCCAAGAAGATCGGCCTCGTATTCGTGTTTTCGCGAATACCCAAGCAGAAGCAGGTTGAGCCCCAGTACGGACGCGAGCTTCACATCCTCGCGTTTGCTGTTCTTGTCAACAAGCACAAGAAGCATCTCAGCGAGCATGCCGGCTTGAAGGTGCTTGATAGAGTGCTTTGCTGCAATGTGACCGCATTCGTGCGCGAGCACGCAGGCAAGCTCATCGTCGTTCGAATATTGCACAAGACCTGCCGTCGCGTACACAAAACCACCAGGGGCTGCTAATGCGTTCATGTCGGCATCGCTGGTAACATTGAAGTGGTATTCTATATCTTGCCTGTCGCATACCGAAGCGACCCGCGAGCCTATTCCCTTAACCCGATTGGACTTTTCGTCGGCGACATTGAAGTTATACTTTGTCGTCATTTCCGCATGAAGGCTCTTGCCGATGCTCACCTCTTCAGCGGAGGAAATCAGCACAAGCTCTTTCTTGCCGGTTGCGGGGTTTGGTTCTGTGCAGGCGATAGAAAGCGCGAACAGAAGCGAAAAGGCGAGCAAAACAAGCAAGTCCGAAGTTCTTTTAAAATATGAGTTCATTCTTCATCTTCTCCTTCTCGTGCTGTTTCAAGTATATCCTGTAATGCGGAAAGCGCGGCTTCCCTTGTTGGAAATTCGCCTTCAAGCTGCCGTAAATATGCCATCGTTAAAACTTTCTTGACGATTGGCCCGGGCAGAACGCCTAAGGCGAGCACATCTGAACCTTTGACGAACGAGCGCGGTCTTTCCGCCATCTGCGACAACAGCTTTACGCCGTATTCATATGTATCCGTTTTGCAGTGCGATGCAAGACTGTCTGCCCGATAAAGCGCGAGCGATTCTGCTCCCCACGGGTGCATCAGAAAAGTCATTGCGCGACCTTTGCGCATTTTCTCAAGCGATTGATAACGCATGTGATTGGCTATTAACCAGATCACCTTTTCTGTGACGCGGCGGCTCAATCTTAGGCGCGCACAAATCTCCTTTGCCATCTCTGCACCTTTGACTTCGTGTTTTGTGAAGCGGATGCGGTCGGTTATCGTCATTGATGAAGGCTTGCCGATGTCGTGAAGCAGTGCGGCAAGTGTAAGCTCGAACGATGCATCTTGTGGTATATTTTCGAGCACGAGCATCGTATGGACAAATACATCGCCCTCTGGATGGTGTTTGGGTGATTGCTCGACTCCCTTCAGGTTCGACACCTCTGGCAGTATCAGCGAAAGAAGTCGAGTCTCATCAAGCATTTTTACACAGCAAACTCTGTTTGGCGAAGCCAACATCCTTTCTATTTCAACTGCGATCCTTTCAGCGCTAACTGCGCATATAAGCTGCGCGTTATCTTTTACAGCGCTCAGCGTGCGGTCGTTCATTTCAAGGCGATGAACGCAAGCGAAGCGCACAGCGCGAAGAATCCTCAGATGATCCTCGTTTATGCGTTGCACGGGATCGCCAATGAACTGCAAAATTCGATTTGAAATGTCGTTAACACCGTCGTTAGGGTCTAAGATTTCACCTGTTATCGGATTGCAATACAGTGAATTGACAGTGAAATCGCGACGAGCAGCATCCTCTTCAACCGTACCGCGTACAACGAAATCCGGATGCCTTCCGTCTGAATATGTGCCATCGCGGCGGAATTGTGCTACCTCTATGACTTCATCTTCGATTATCACCCTAATAACGCCGAAGGATGAGCCTACCTCGACCACATTATCAAACAACTCTGAAATCTCGGCAGGGGATGCTGATGATGCGAGATCGAAATCTACCGAACTTGCAGTGCTCTCATCTTCTGCATGAAGAAATGCGTCACGCACACAGCCACCAACGAACCAAGTTTCAAATCCGGCCTTAGTCAGTCGAATAAAAACGCCGAGCGCCGCATTGTAGCGCGGCTGCCCGGCGTATATTGTAAACAGGTCTGGGGCGTGTATATTCTTCATCATCCTTCTTTGAGCGTTTTCGGCTACATCCTTATATTACCGCTTGAAGTCGTGTCAACAGCAAATTGGTAGAAGACACTATTCGTCTGGGTTGTAAGTGTTTGTTCCGTTGAACCGATCTTTGCCGTTGCTCTTGTTGCTATCAGGGCGAATGGGTGGATCGCGGCGGATTGGTGGTTCTCTGCGCGGATTGTAATGTCGCCTTGGGCCTCTGTATTGGCGGCGGTCATTATCGCGGTCTTGCTGCTGCGGAGGCTGTGGTTTGTTCTTCTCTCCGTTAAGCACAACAGATTCGAATGTAACTGGGCCGGTTGGTTTTGGAAGCGGAGCTTCTTTTTGCTGAGTCTCTTCTGGCTTAGGCTCTTGTTCCCGTTGGGGTCTTGGTTGCCTTTGTGAGCGATAGTTCTGACGGCTCTGGCCTGAAAACCTTGGAGATCCCGTATCCTTTGTGTTATAACGAATGGGCTCGGGGAGAGGCAGAAGAATGCCAACGATGCTCCGCGCGGATAGTGATGTGAATATCGAGGCAATACCGCCGACAAGCCCAATAACTGCAACCACCAGCAGAAGCTGCGGATTCACAACTTCTTTGATTAGAAACATTGACAGAATAGCGGTCAAGGCCATTACCGCACCTGCCGTTATAGCTGTGATAGAAAGCAGATTAAAAGATGTCCACGCAGATTGAAAGCTCAAAGGCAACGCGCGAATACCGCGGGGCATACGGTTGGCACCAATCGAGCGTGGATAACGCACGACCTCAATCTCAGCCATCCTTTTGCTCATGCGCGGCAGAAGAAGGGAAGGGGAATAGGTGTTGCCGTTGTAGGATTCGGCGCGTTCGACAAGTTTCTTTGCGTACAAACGCAGGCTGCAAATTGGATCGCTTAGCCGTCCACCAAGTTTCGCGTTAATTCGCTTTGCGTCGAGCGCCCTTGCTGAAGTATCATCACACTGCACCCTGTTTTTTGCGTAACAGGCAATCATGTCGGGCTTATCCGGGGCGGAGGCTGCCTCGACGATTTTCAATGCGTCTTCGGGTGAGTATTGCAGGTCAACAGGCATCTGAAGAAGCAAAATGCCTTCGCTGAAGTGAAATCCAGCGCACAATGCCGCTTCGACACCATAGTTCTTGTCGAGCGTAACTATCTTGACGAATTTCTTTGACAGCCTTAAATCGCGAAGAATTTCTGGTGTTGTGTCTGTCGAGCCGTCATCAACAAACACGAGTTCAAACGGCCTTCGAAAAGCGTTAAACACCGATTCGAACTTTTCGACGAACTTGGGCAGTGCCAAGGCCTCATTATAGACCGGCACTACCACGCTTAAGTAATAGTTTTGCGCCAAAGGTATTCCTTTCTCATCAGCGCGAGGGGGTGAGCTGCTTACTGTTGTTTAAGAACGCTAATAGACATTCAGGGGCATTGACTTTTTCCAGCCCTCGTTCAGCGATTGCATCTTGGTGATTAGGTCCTCGACGGGTTTGGGATGCTTTAGGTTTTTCTCGTCGTATTGATCGAGCACGGCATAAAGCAGATTCATGCCCTCTTGGAGCTTGTCGAGCGCCTTCTTGATCTTGTCAGCTTTTTTCTCTGACTTGTCATATAGCGCAATCGCTTCCTTTAGAAGAGCATCTGCTTTTGCAACAGCATCACCGTATGGCGGGTTGGTGCTGGATGTAGTAGCCGATGGCGATGGTGTGGCCTCAGGTTTTTTGCTTGAAAAGACGCCCGCGAAAGCCAGAATAACAACGATCAGTAACACACCACCGGCGATACCGGCATACATCATCATTTTCTTTTTCTTGTCGTCGTCATCATCGCGTGAATACCGGTCATCTCTGCCATTTCGCTGTTGATCGCGGCTCCGTGAAGCGGGTGCAGATTGCCTTTCGTCTCTTCTTGAAGCACCGCGTGCTGACGACCTTCCAGCACGGCCATAGTCGTCATCATAGCCATCGTCATAGCCATCGTTTCGAGAAGACCTTCCGCGAGCAGGCGCTGATTCGCGCGGCGCACGAGTCTCTCTTGCAGAACGGGTGGGCTCAGGCGGCGCAAATGCGTTAGAACGGCGCGGTTCGCGCGAGTCCATACGATTAGGCGCAGGCCTTGACTGCTGCGTTTTTGGTGCACACCCGCTGCAATAGAAGTGGACGCCCTTATAGGTGCCCGCTCCAGCGTTTATGTCGTCTTTCGAAACTCTCTTACCACATTGCTCGCAATACTCGAAATCCACAAAGCCTCCGTCAATTCGCTGTAAGGGTGAAAACTACGGCCTCCATCACCAATTCGGGTGGTTTTGCACTTGTTTTCAACTGGCGATCGGCGTCAATCAGAGCAGATAATACACGCACAGAGTCCCATTTCGCACGCGCAGCTTCAACGCGAGACATAAATCTATCGGCAAAATACTTAATCTGAAGCCGATCAGGTATCTCTGCTAAACGGACACCTGCCTTCAACATCTCTATCGCCGATAGTATCTTGCGAATTTCTGTCGAGACCACAGCGAGCAACGCATGCGCCTGCTCCCCCTCGCGCAATAAACGCTCGAGCAGGTCCAACGCCTCGCCTGTCTTACCGTGCACAATCTTGTCAACAAGCTCAAACTTGTTCGCGTGCACGCGTGCGCATGAAATTTGCTCAAGGTCCTCCCGCTTAACGGTTCGCCTTGAGCCAAGGTACATTGTTATCTTGTCAAGCTCGTTAGATAACGCCAAAAGATCACCTTCAAAACCACCGAATAGTATCTCGGCCGCGCTTTCGTCAATACTAAGCATACGACTCTTTATCAACTGGGCTGCGCGCGCCCTGAATTGCTTGCCCTTAGGTTCGGGATATACAAAAAAATCAGCATTTAGCTGAACAGAATCCTTGAACAATGAACTCGTCAGCGGTGCATCCGGCACGAAATACAGAACTGATGTGTCTGCGGGGGCCGAATAAAGCCAGTTCGCCAATGTCTCCGCTGCGTCGCGGGTTGCAGGATAATCCCTCATCACTGCAAGCGTCGCCGTGTGAAAAAAACCTCCACCGCATAACTCGCTTAGAGCATCAGAGAGTCTCAGGTCGGATGACGAGAATTTCTTCATCTCGAAATCTGATCCGTACAAATCACTGAAAATCTTCTGTGCATGCTGAAGGGATACCGAATGGTCGTAGAGGTGCGATCCTGCAAACACCGTCAAGGCAGGCAGACGATTACGCGTAAGGAAGTCTTCTATTGTTAGTTGCCGTTTTGCCATTCAACCATCGTATTTGATAAGGTTAGTGTAAGGAATTTAGGCGCGATGTCAATGCAAAGCTGGCTGATAATGCTGCGAAAAACTCCGATGGAATAAGGCTTTACGCGCTTGCTACGGATAATTCTGTACCCTAAGTGAGTGAATCTTGTATGCTTGACGAATGGACAAACAGCTTTAATATATCCAAGCGTCCTTTCTAATACTCAAAATCAGAGAACAATGGACCACGAACCGATTATCGAAACCAATTTATCACCTGTGTTGGGCACCGGATGTTCTTACAAGCATCCGTTTTCGCAAGACTATGTCTGCCCATTTGCTCCAGTTGGCGAGTTCGACGGTCGCCCGCTCTGTTTCTTCCACGCTCTTGTCTCCCGAGAGACCGAGCAACTGAAAGAGCTTGACTATTCGAGTGTATTGAGCCTTATCAAATCGCGTGAGATCTCTGCAATGCCTGACTGGAATGTGTCAGGCATTAATCTCGAGTTTGCGTCACTAACAGGCTTCGAGTTCCTCAACACGACTGCGGTGAAATCAAACTTCTCAAGCGCAATTCTCGACGAGAGCAAGTTTGGTTTCTGCGATTTTAGTTTTTCTAAGTTCGCCCTTGCCCGCGCAAATCTGGCAAGGTTCGCGCGAACAAAGCTGCTTTCATGCGATTTCACTGGCACCGAGATGTCACAATCTCACTTCAACAAATGCTTGTTTGCTGAATCGAAAATGAACAGAGCGAAGTTCTTCGCCTCGAAGATAAAGGATTGCGACATATCAGGCGCGAATGCGAGCAATGCTGACTTCTCTTCTGCTGAACTGACAAATGTCTGCATGAAAGGTTCGCTGCTGCAGAAGACTCGCTTCCGTTTCGCAAAGCTAATCAATGTTGACTTCTCTCGCAGCGACCTTCGCGGCGCGGATTTTACCGGTGCAGTTATTGAACACTCAGTGCTTACCGGCGCTAACCTTAAAAGCGTGCAAGGGCTTGGCACAACGATTCAGTAGTTTTGTTGTTCAGCGATTGTCATCCTTAAACATCGGTGACAACCTATAGCTTCCGTCTCCATCGTTTTCCACTGGATTACCCCTTACATAAGGTCTCAGCTCTGTTCTTAGCTGAGAGATGTACTTTCGCGCCCGCTCCGAGTCACCATCTGGCGTAAGATCGTGCGCTCGCACCCAGCCGTCATTCTTCTTGCGTGCTGCAAATAGGCTCTCGATGACATTGTAGCTTGCGAGCCGCAATCGTAGCTTCTTACCATCAATAACTACAATGCCACTTCTGTCTCGTGCCTGCCCTAAGAGTTTGATATCCATTGCCTCATGCTCATCGTTTTGCTCAGCGTTATCGTCGGTAACAACGCTTTTTTGCTCACCAAAGACTGTTTCAAAGAACTTTGCGGTACAACCCGCGCCACGCGCAACTGCAATTCTTGCAGCCAAGCGGGTGATGCTTTTTACGCAACCTGAAAGCCTTTGCTGAATCCCAGCCGACACCCATAGCGATTTCTCAATATCTTCCGGCCGTTGCCCTTCACATATCATCCTCAATACAACAACGCCCTTTAGCCGTCGCAAATCGCCGTTTTCAAGCCCATATCTAAGCTCGCTTAGCGAAGGAATCATAGAGGCGCCGTCAAGCATATCGAGCAGGTCAGCGCTCTCGCGCCCCGTTGCCGACGGTAGGCAGAGTCTGCATTCATTCAAACCACACGCTTCCCAGAACCAGTTTTCAACCGTGATTTCTTTGCTTTGAAGCGTTTCAACAATCTCGGCAACACGCATACAAGTAGGCAGACTTAGACCGCTCTCTGCGCACAACATGCCGACGCGACTCAAACGGTAAACCCTATTATTTGATGTTACCAATGACGCAGCGACAAGATCAGAAAGCGCACCCTCAACCGCTTGCGTGTTTGGATGCAGGTCAAGCAATCCTTCTTCGATGTGCTTTGAGATTGTGGCTGCATCCATCGAACCGAAAGCGAACAAAGAGCAGAAGATTGATTGTGAGACCGCCTCGCCAATCTTGCGATCAAGAAACGCAGGTGGACAGGATTCGGTTATTCGCGAAAAATTGAATGTTGAGCATCGAGCTGGCAAAATAAGCATCGCTCTGCCTTCGTCCGGTGAAAGGCCAAAGCGTCCGGCTCTGCCTGCAAGCCCCAAGAATTCGAAGTTATGAATTGGCCGAGTTACCAGCCGTCCATCTCGCTCCTCCCAACGCGACGACTCCACAATTACATTAACAACGGGAAAGTTCACACCTGCACCAAGCGTTGTTGTGCAGAAAAGCACTGATATCTTGCTCTTAAACAGCAAATCCTCCACCGCGTTTCTTTCATCTTGTGTTAGGTCTGCGCTGTGAAAGCCGATTCCATACGGTAAACACTGCTTAAGTGACTCAGCGCAGTATGTTGACGAAAGAGCAGAAATTGTTGATGCAAGTGCACGGTTTGCATTCTGCGCGGGCATCCGTGCGGCAAGAGCCATTGCGAGTCTTCGAGTCGAATCGCGGTCCTTTAGAAAGACAAGCGTGGTCTCTGGCTTCAGCGCAAAGCTTTGTGCAAGCCTAAGAATCTCCTCTTGCTCGTCAAATCTATCTGTCGAAGGCTGTATTAGAATTTCGCTTCCCATGCGGCCTGAATTAAACTCGGTGTACTCGAATCTTCCGCTTTTCACTATTCCCATCCGCAAATTAACCGCCCGAAGGCAGCCAGAAAGAACTGGAAGACCGAGCCTGCGCACAATCTCCGATCCTGCATCAAGTGTTGCCGACATGCACATCATTTTTGCCCTTGATTTCTGTGCAAACCTTATTACCGACTCTACCGCCGCGCCACGCGAGTTGTCGAAAAGCAAGTCAATTTCGTCGCAGGCGAATAGCGAACCTTCAGATATGGATGCTCTAAGCGCTGGCAGATTGCGGTACAAAGTCTCATACACACCAACCGCAATGTCGAAGTTGCCGTCCTTAAGTGCGCCAATTAGGCATCCAGACGCGCATCTGAAGCCATATTGATCAAAGTAAGGCAGATATCGGGTCGCGAACTCGTGCGCATGAGCCTTAGAAGAAACTGCAAGAATGCACTTACCACCCTTTGCAAGTGTTGATATTGCTGTGGGAATAAACAAAAATGTCTTTCCGCTTGATGTGGGAGCGAGCAATGTTGCTCCTCGTCCGTCAGCAAGTAGCGCACGAAGCGCAGACTGCTGAAATTCAGACAAAGAGCGTGCGCCGAATTTGCTAAGCAGCTCAAGCTCTTTGTCGCCAAACCCAAATTGTGTCAGCCGTTCGTAAGAATCCATGTTCTCCTCCTTAAACACCAAAGAATAAAAAACGGCCCAGTTCCTGCAGCGAATTTCGCTCGGAACCGGACCGTAACCACACGATGTGGAAGGTAGCTCTGCCCTTTTTTAGGTTTTCAATAGCATATCTGGCGTTTTCGGCGTTGTCAAACTCAACACGGTTATCCTTCGAATATCAACCGCCCGAGGGAAAAATGAAACGCAGAAACGAACAGGATAGATTTGATGAAGCAAAACGCTGCCACAGCGCAACTAAGTTGTGGTTTCTCAACGAACGGCATACATAATTCGCTTTGCGAATCGAAAAGAAAAGAGCCGGTCGAACGCGGTTGTCATGCTACCGAAAGTATCGTTAGGATGCTGTGTTTGGGCGGTATTGACAGTGTTCTATTTCCGCCTTTTTTATATTGACACGCTGTTTTTTGTTGCTATAATGCGGTTTCGCGAAGGGTGCGTCCGTTTGAAAACGGCTTTCTAACGCCACTCGATGCGGATGCCGCCGGAGGGGACATCATGTCTAAGATGATTCGTACAATTGTCTTGTTAGTGATATGTGTGGTTGCTATAAGCATGCAAAGTGGCACTGCAAACGCCGCCATCACCTCTGTCACACAGATGGACATTCCTAACCATATCAACACCCTTGACGCAGGCTCTGGTGGCCAGCGCAAGATGTTGTTGTTCAATATTTCGGCAGATTCTCCCACAACTCTGTCGAAGGTGTCGGTCTGGCTCGAAGGCGCGAACCTCGAATCCCAGGGCGCAGCGTTTCCCGATGGTTACAAGCGCGGTGTGAAATCCATCGCACTCTATAAGTCCGACACAACCGGCGCACTGCTTTCTCTCGCGTTCGGCGGTGCTCTGACAAACAACACATTTTACTCGGCAGACCCGTCTGGAAACCCCATTAAGGCTTATTCAAACTATGTATGGGGCGAGGCGACAATCATATTCCTGAACCTTCTTGGCGGCGATAACTACTACATTCTGGTTTACGATTTTGACGCACCCAACTTCCAACCCGTCGGTGCGACTCGCACTATTGCTGGCGAGCGCTATAACATCCGTCTTGACTACCTTCAAGAGACCGGCGTAACACCCTTCATTGCTAATATCATGGGGCCTTACCTTATTGTTACCGGTACTATTGTCGGTTCAACCTTTGCTGTTGACAAACTGAAATACTTCGACCGTGATCAGGTCGGCATCCCAGTTGATCCTGTTGTAATTGGCGCTTTGACTGTAACCGCATCTGGCATGAACGCGACTTGGAACGACCTTCTTATCCGCGCCTATGGTACTGGAAATGACACGCGCGTCGCCCGTATATTCATATATGAAGATACAACCGGTGAAGGCGTGTTTACGCCGCCTTCGATTGGGCCACCCAACGATACGCTTGTTGATACAATTGACATTCCGTTTACCGCTGATAACGGTCAATGCTATCGCATATTTCCTACCTCAATCGTTATACCGGCAAACACTAAAAAGACCTTTTTCTTCTGTTATGATTTTGACCCGAACGCTCCAGATCCGACAAACAACGAGTTTGGCTTCTCGGTGGTCAACTTCGGCGGCTCATTCGGCATCATAACGCCGTTTGATTTGACGACTTTGGTCGCTCCTAAAGTGCGCTTGCTACCGTTGCCTCCGGGTGTTCAGGTTACAATTGGTGAAGAAACACCTGATACAGGCTTTGTTTATGATACCCCGCTTTTAACTCAGCGTTGGGAGATGTTGCAGGTCAAGATAACCGCAATAGGTATGGATGTTCTTGTAACAAACCTGACCTTCCAGTGGACTCAGCTATCCACCGGTCGCCAGGATTCGCTATTTTCGCTTGAAGTGTGGATGGATGCAAATAACTCGAATCGCGGTTTTGTTGACTCAACAGATGTGCTACTTGCATCTTTGACGCGAAGTCAAATTTTGGCAAGTCCAAACTTCTTCAGATTCAGTTTAGTATCTGCCCTAAGTATACCGATGAACACCACCGCGTATGTTCTTCTTGTGGCGATTTTCACTGATCAAGCGCAGAACGCGTACAGCTTTGCGATGTTTGGAGATGGCGTTGCGGGTAACTTCACTTATGTTCGTTTTCACCCTATAACGGCGCCCCTGTTCAGCGGTTACCTTGTTTTTGTCACATCACCGCCGGTATCACCGACCCCAACCCCGACCCCCACACCAACTGTTACCGTGCCACTTCCAAACCAAAATGATGGTGGTTCTGGTGGTGCAATACCTAATCCCGATGTCGGCGTCGGCGATCCAGGCTCAATTTACAAAGGTGAGGGCGGTGGATGTTTTGTCGCTTCAGCAGCTTTTGGCTCGATGATTGAGCAGGATGTTCAAATTCTTTGCAATTTAAGAGACAATTCGCTTGCCTACACGCAAGCGTCGTGTATAGTCGCTTTATATTATCGTGTCGGCCCGAGCATCTCTGATTTCATTCGGTCTGCTCCTGCCGCTCGTTCTTTGGTTCGTGAGCATCTGACCAGTTTCTTACAGTCGGCCAAGTAATTCCTCTGGACAGGTAAGGGGAGGTCCTTAATGAATTCTAACATCTGGCGTACGATTGTGTTAGCGTTGTCACTCGTTTGGTGCCTTACCATGGTCCCATTCGTGCAGGCAAGTCAGCAGACCAATCCTGATTCAACCGGCTATCGCTGGATTGACAACAAGCAACCCGGCCCTTCGATTATCTATGAGTGGATCGAAATTTCGGCGATAGGCACAGACCTTCTCGCCGCACCGGGTGGTCTTGACCTGAACGACGGCAGCATCGGTATTACGACTCCGTTCCTGCCCACCTTGTACGGCAGCCTCTACGGTATTAACAGCGCACCAATCTATGTGTCCATCAACGGTCTCGTCAGCTTCGGAACCCCGCTCGCCGGTCCTACCTCGGCGTACAACACTCCTCTGCCGACGAACTCCGCCCCCAACAACATCATCGCTGTCTTCTGGGATGACCTTGATGCTTCGAGCGGTGGCCACATTTATTATGCTGTTATTGGAACAGCCCCCAACCGCAAGATCGTTATCCAGTGGTCGAACATGGCGTTTAACGGTCAGACGGCCAACCTCAACTTCCAGTTGCAGATTCTCGAAACCGAGACCGCCACACCCTATTACCTTGTCTATGGAAACATGACGAGCCCTGACGCTGCCCGCGCCACTGGTTCCGATGCAACTATCGGTGTTGAAAATTCAACAGGCACAAAGGGTACTCAGTACTCACATAATCAGCCCAATGTCATTGTTTCAAACGACACAATCATTGGCTTTATTCCTCCGCAAGACCTTTTCGGCACGCCCAAGTTCGTTAAGGGCGCAGGTTGCATGGATCACGCCAGAATTCTCTGGGGTCTTGGCACGCCCAGTATGATTGCGCTCCACTTCTTTGTGTACGCACCGATAGAAGAGGGCATCGAAATCACAGGTCTTGAAATCTCCGCTTCGCTGCCAGATGATCCTGCCGCGCTTGATCTTGATGAGTCAAAGTACATTCAGGGTATCAACATTATTGACGATGTTGACCGAAACGCGGATATCTCGAATCCAGAACAACAAAGCCCAGTATATAGCTGGACCGCGTCGCCACAGCAGACCTTTACCAACAATGGTAAGCTGTCCCTGACGATTCCCGGCCAGACGGTTATCGCGACCGCATCCCGCGCTTTCATTGTTCAGCTTCTCTATAACACCACCGCTGATCCCGCTCCGCTTGAGGGCATGGGATTCAAGATGAAGCTTGATCGCGTTTCTTATCGTGGTCTTCTTTCAAATGCATCGCGCATTCAAACTCTCGATTACGAGACCGGAAGCGTATATGTTGATGACGGTATCAACCCGTTTGGTTCGCTTTCTGTTATGACTTACAATTATGACAGCACGACCATTATGGCCGTCTCGGGCGGTCAGGCAGTTGCCATGGCCTTTAAGGTAACGATCGGCAATGTCGAAGACATTCGCTGGGAGACACTTGTCGTACGCGGTCTGTCAACCGGTAACATCAATACCGATATTCAGTCTGTAACCTTCTACCGCGACCAGAATGTGAATGGAAAGTTCGAGACAGGCGAACCTGTGGCTGGTACGGCGTTCGCATTTGGTGCCGGTGATATGACAACAATTAATGCTCCGCTGGGGCAGGATTTCTTACGCGGAACAATCAACTACTACCTCGCAGTGATTACATTCCGCAATGCCACAGACCTTTCGATGATGAACACAACGCACCAGCTTGTGTTCCAGTTCCAGCGCACATATCTAAACATGAGCTATTTCACCACACCGCGCTTGCTTGGCGGCACAATTGTTGGTGCGTCATTCCAAGCCCGTGTTCAGGAGTTCCCGAAGCCTGCTGTACTTTGCATTGACGCTGTCGGCAGGACTATCCGCATTGGCAATCAGCAGGCGATTAACATTGACCCCACAGGCACTTCGCTTGAGGGCGGTGGTTGCTTTATCGCAACTGCGGCTTTTGGCAGCTATACCGCAAACGCTGTGGTTGATCTGTGCAACTTCCGCGACCACGAAATGTCATTCACTCAGTCTGGTGAATCGCTTGTTGGCCTGTATTATGCAGTTTCTCCCGAACTCGCCGCAACGCTTCGTCGTTCGAAGGCGATTAGGGGGTTGATGTCCGATTTTCTGGGAGAATCGGCTGAATAATTGAAGCGCGTTTTTTGACATCTTTGCAGCATTGCAAGCGGGGCGCGCTACAATTATCTGGTTGCCGCCCCGCTTCTGTTAACGCAATATGATACGGAGGAGCGAAAATGCGTCGCTGTATCCACATCTTTGCCATAATGGCACTGCTTATCTCCATCGTTTCAATCAACCGTGCCGCAAACGCGGGCGTTTACGGTCCCAACTGGGCCGCAGAGCCTTTCGTTGCGAGCATCGCGTTGCCGGACCTGTTCATGAAGGATTCAAACATGCCCGCGCCGACGAACGCGTTCAACTGGATTGACGCAGATGCGTTCAACGGCGGAGCATCAACTGGTATTGACTCGGCGCAGCCTCAGGTCGCTAACCAGATTTGGACATCATCAAAAGTCCCGTTTGGTTTCGATTTCCCATATTTCGGCCAGTTATACAACGGTGTGTATGTCTCCCTTCATGGCTGGTGCTCATTCGCAAACCCAGGCAACCCCCGTCAATCAGCCACCGCGCGTCCTAATAATGTGCCTATTGATCAGGCTCCGTTCGATGACTTCATCGCTGTTTATTGGGATCAGCTCTATCAGACCACCTCAAACGGCCAAGTCTTCAAGAAACCACTCACATTGCCCATGCTTGGTCTTGTCATCCAGTGGGCTGATGTTCAATTGATTCAAGGCAACCTCAACACATCCGCGCTATTCCAAGTAATATTCTGGGAAAATGGCGATATAAACTTCAACTACACATCATATACCCCGGGTGCGATATACGCGAACGGCGCAAGCGCCACGATAGGTCTTAAGGGCGGGGCAACACAATTCTTGTCCTATGGTTTCAACCAACTTGTGCTGCCCTTTGATGGATTTGGCATTCTTTTCACCCGCACTGAACCTGACCGCCCCCCGAAAGTTGGCATCGGACCCGCTAATCCGACGACTCTTGAGGAGTTTCCTTACACAAACACAGCAAAAGCAGTTCTTCAGTTTTACATCGAGCCTTGGAATGTTGAAGGAACTGTTGACGCAGTTGGTGTTATTGTGCAAGGGCCAAAGGTGGGCATGCCTGCGCCTTACTTCGGCATATATATAGTGAGAGATGTTAATGGAAACGGCTTTAGAGATCCGGAGGACGCCGTCGTCTCGGGTGTTGATCCTGGGTCAGGTCTTCCCCTGCTATGGGACCCATGGGCAGGAGGGACATATTCGACTTACCTCTTAATGTTTGATGCCCAATCAACCGCAGATGGCGATAATCTGGTGAAATTCAACGAAGGTGTCAATGGCAAGAAGTATTATCTTGTGATGTCTATTTGGGGCAATCTGTCGTCTCAGGATGATTATCGCA
Organism: uncultured Planctomycetota bacterium; assembly: GCA_964571525.1. Taxonomy (GTDB): domain Bacteria; phylum Planctomycetota; class B143-G9; order B143-G9; family B143-G9; genus CAZNBY01. Next base: position 7,199 of record CAZNBY010000008.1, on the reverse strand, counting down.
TAGGTATTCGTGACCTGCTTCTTTCTGGCACAAAGTTCTCTGGCTTGTCTCCCAGCCTTTATAATGTTCTTGGCACTACACTTCGTGTCGCGCAGCTTACCGCGCCAGAGGTGACGGGGCCTTACACCTATCCACCGCTTCCCTTTCAGGAAATTGATGTTCGCGCTGAAAATGTAGTCGCGCTGAGCTACTCAGTAACCGCATCACCTGACTTTGGCATCCAGATGCTCGCGTTGGGTATGATAAAAAGTGGCAGTGGACAAGGTATATATGTCGCGTGTCGAGTATATGCGGACTATGGTGAGCACGGGGTTTACGAACCGGGCGTTGATGTTGATGTTACTGCTGACGGATGGATGTCGCAGACCACATCTTCAACAGGAACAACGCTTTCAGAAGGCAACCCTTCAGGTGTTTTTTATGTCTTCCTGACCGCGCCTGCCGATCTTAACAATCCCGGCAATCACCCCAATTACCTGCCAAAAGACGGTGGTACGAAGTACTACATGGTCGTTCTGACCTTCTTCCAGTCAACTGCTAATGAAGGTGACACATATCGCGTTTCACTTTCAGAAATAATCTATACTGGTGGCCCCGGTAGCCCCATCAAGCTTGCGGATCCACTTGCAGGCTCAATATTGCAGCTTAAGGCCCCAGACCTACCGCTTGGCGTCATAAATACGCCATACTCAGCAGTGGTCTCGAACCTTTCCGCCGTGCCGGGTGGTTCAGACCTTGTCGTTGGCCGTTTCTCGTTCCGCCCATACAACCGCAGCGGTCTTCTTCACTATTTCACACTAAACGCTTCGGGTACCGGAGACGATTTGCTCGACATCAAGCGTTTGCGCATCGTTATGGACAAGAACATGAACGGTGTTCTGGAGACATCAGATAAAATCTACTACGACGGACGATGGCCGTCCGACAACGGCTCTATTCGAATAGACCTTGTGCCAACCGAGGCCATGTTCTCAGCATGGCGTGGCGGTACAACTCAAGATTATACTGAGATGATTAACTTCTTCCTCGTATATGATTTTGAGACAACAGTTCAGTATGGCTCGACCTTTACTTACACCGTTTCTGAAATTTCGTTCACATACGAAAGCATGCCAGAGCAGACAATACCCACTAACTGGGAAGCTCCGCTTGTAACTATTCAGAACATCGAAACGGTCAATGTTGCTGTTACGGCAAGCCCATATATGGCCGTTCGCGAGCGCTTCTTAATTCCGACAACTGGCAATACCGTCTCATTGCAGATGGCTGTTGTTAAGGTTACTGCTGGTTCACGCCCCATCCGTGTTAGTTCGTTTTCACTGAAGACGAGCAGTGGCGGATTTACCGGAGACGGCGATGAATCTCGTGCAATTGACTCTGTCTACATGTTCCCCGATTTAAACCTCAACTTCGATTGGGATCCAACAAAGTCATTCCCCGAAACCGCGTTGGGCGAGACTGTATCATGGATCGGCAACGCAAATGCCCGTCCGTTTGTCGCGAACGATGGTTCTGTTACGATTTTTGTGTTAGACCCCAATTTCGGCGACCTTGCACCTTACTATATGACCGCTTATCAGTCCGTAACTTGGCGCATATTCTTCACCTTCAACGAGAATGTGAAGCCTGGTGACGGTTTTATGGCTCATGTTACTTCGATGCAGTACGAGAGCGTTGATGCTGGTCAGTATGTATCGCAGCCCCCGATTATGGTCAACATCGAAGGTGGACGCAAAGAAGCGATTTCCTCTGTATATGACGGCGGTTCGATAACCATTACAAAGGCACCCGGCCTTGCCTCAGGCGCGGTTCGCTATGTCATTCAGGGCAACTTTGTCGAGGCTAACCTCTTCCGTCTATACGCAGGAAATGTCGAGACAATTCTCATCAACTCCATAGTCTTTCACTTCATTGGCACAGGATCTTTCGACACACCTGCCACGGCAAACAGCGATCTGCAGCACATTGGCTTTGCGCGCGATAACGGCGACGGCGTGCTTGATTACGCCTATGATGCCGACTTTGCAGGCAGTCTAAGCGTAAGTGCCGCTAATAGAACCGGAACATTTACTCCGCAGGGCGGTGCAAACCCCATGCGCCTTCAGCCTTCTCAGTCATACTATGTTATGATCTATTTCGTGCTTGCGAATCCGAACCCCGCGATGGCAATCGGCAAGACCTTTTCTTGCTATGTCGGCCCCGACGACCTCAATGTTACCGGTGGTAACTCACCCGGTGGCGTTGGCTTCACTCCCCGCACGGTCGGTGACCCTGTTGCCCGCTTCGGCAGCAATGTGTATGGTTGGAAGGCGATTGTTGGTACTTCATCTCAGACTGGCGGAGGCGTTGCAACCGGCGATATGACACCCGGCAACACGACACCCGATAACGGCAACCCGTGGACGAATGTCAATCCCGACTGGAGCAACTCAACCGCTGGTGGTGGTGGATGCTTCGTTGCGACGGCTTCATTTGCAAGCTACTCCGTTGTTGCAGTCCGTTCTCTGTGCGATATCCGCGATTCATCGCTCAGCGCCGCCTCAACTGGCTCAAGCCTCACAAGCCTCTATTATGCGGCAAGCCCCGCAGTTGCGCAGACTCTTGCTGAGTCTAACACGCTTCGCGCCCTTGTCCGCACGATGCTTGATTCAGCAAAGTAACCGCTCTACAACGATTAACACTCAGGGGCTGGCGTTTGCCAGCCCCTTCTTTTTTTGCACTGCCGCAACATTTAAGTCGGCTGTTCGGGATGAATTTTCGGCGTCGAAAGCATGCGCAAAAATGAGGCTAAGATATTTCCTGTAACAAATGTCGGATTTCAGCGTTATAAGATAAGAAAAAACGAACTAATCGTGTTTTTCGGCGAATATGTAGGTGTTGAAGCGTTGCGGGAGCGGTGGCCTGTTGCGGAGCGCAAACAGAATGCGGGAATAGACAAGATTGATACCTGAGCACAAATTGATAGCCGAAGATGGCGATATCCCGAGGGTCCGAACAACCGATTGTAAAGGGAATTAGCAAGCCGTTGCGAAAAAAACTTGCGTTGCCGCTCCCGTGCGTACAATGGAATTGTTAAAAGGGATTCCCTTCATTGCATCACAACTCCATAGGCGCAAAGAAAAGGGTATATGTCGTCACAAAGTTCAATGCACGCTGTACTGACAGTATTTATGCCGATTTGCATCCGCACAACACCCTCCGGCCTTAGACCGGAGGTTTTTCTTTTCGCGTACTCCTCACACTTTCTCGCATACACCATACAGGGGGAAAGATGAAGAAACTCCTCGTTCTGTCGGTTGCGATTTTTCTCGCAGTGTCTCTGGGATGCGCCGAGCCTTCCGGCGAAAAGGGCATTCAAAAGGCAATTTCAAAGGTCTATCCCGCCCTTGTTTTCGTCAAACCAATCCATCAAGACCTGTCTGCGGGTGAAAAGCGCTCTTTTCAAGTCTTTGGAAGCGGCTCTATAATCTCGTCAGACGGCTACATTGTTACTAACAACCATGTAGCAGAAAAGGCAAAAGAGATAACCTGCATTCTGTACAATCGCGAAGAGGTCAAAGCCGAGGTGATTGGGCTTGATCCAGAGGCTGATATTGCCGTGCTGAAGCTTGATCCCGCCGATCTTGCGCGCGTTATGAAGGAAAAAAACATGGCCGTGCTTCCAGTTGCGCAATGGGGCGATTCGAACACCGTGCGTGAGGGCATGAGCGTTCTCGCTCTCGGTGCACCGTTCGGATTCACCCGCTCTGTCACAAAGGGAATTGTATCGAGCACTGAACGCTATTTTGATGATTTTCCCCACCATCTTTGGATTCAGACCGATGCATCTATCAACCCAGGCAACTCAGGTGGCCCGCTTGTCAACCTAAAGGGCGAGATAGTTGGTATCAACACCCTTGGTATGTTCGGTTCGGGTCTTGGCTTCTCCATCCCATCCAATGTCGCAATAGAGATCGTCAAGCGCATCATTCGCGACAAGAAGGTCATCCGCTCGAACTTCGGCATCACATATCAGGCGATCCACGATTTCACCCGCTCGTCGCACCTTAAGGCGGCAAAGGGCGTCATTGTGGCAAATGTCGAGCGCGGATCAGCGGCTGAAGAGGCTGGTATACTTGCTGGTGACATAATCACAGCGTGCAATGGAAAAGAAATCAACGCACTGTATCAGACTGATCTTCCCGCTTTAACCCAATTCATGGCCTACTTGCCCGTCGGTGTTGAGGTTGAGCTTACTGTACAACGCAAAGATGAAATCCTCAAATTCCGTGTCACTCCGCGTGAAAAAGGACGCTTTGAGGGTGATGAGTTCGAATGCAAATCTTGGAACTGCGTGATGAAGGAGATAACAAAAGAATCATCTCCGTACCTCTACTTCCTCCGCCCGGGTGGTGTGTTCGTTTTCGGTGTCAAATATCGCGGCAATGCACAGGTCTCTGGCTTGTATCGTGGTGACATCGTTGTCGCAATTAATGGAAAACCGGTGAATAACATTGATGACCTTAAGGCTCTTTATGAAGAGCTTGACAAGCGCCCCAAGGGTCAGAGAAAAGTCCCAATGGTTATGAATCGCAGCGGTCTTGAGGTGCTCATTGTGCTCGATTACGAGACCGATGTGAAGAAGATCGAAGAGGAAGAACAGGACTAACGCGCTCATGCGCCCGTTATGTCCATTTGTCAACCTTAGAAAATAAACCGGAGGTAATAATGTCCTCGAGGTTCGGATTATTAGCCTTGCTGTTAGCTGTCTTTTCATTCTCTTTCATCTCGCTTCTTCCTGCCGAGGAGAACGATGACGAAAAAGAGGAGCGTATTGTCGCTCAGATACGCGAAGTTGCAAAAAGCTCCCTTGTTCAAATTGAGGTCTTTTTCCGCGACCCACGTGGCAACATCTCCCCGATGATGATGGAACACAACCTTGTCTCTTCTTGGTCAAGGTACTGGGTAAGCGAAAAGCCCTATCGTAACTTCGGTGTCCTTATGGGCGAAAACAAGATCCTGACGAACGATATGGGGATTCTGCCCGATATCATCAAGTCAATTAAAGTTACATTCTTTGACGGGCAATCGTATCAAGCGAGGCTTGATGAATATGTTGCAAACGCAGACGCATGGATCTTGGGGCTTGACGGCAAGCGTGAAAAGCAGGGGCCGGTGTTCAACTCCAACTACCTGCCGTCATTCGGTGACACCCTATACACCGCAAACCTAAACCGTATAGACGGCTCGGTGTTTCAAATCAGCTACCGCAGCTTGAAATGGTCGCACGAAAGCTCGAGCAATGTCTATACTTATCAAGTTCCCTATGATACCCTCCTATTCAACGAAGACGGTGCACCTATTGCCTATACAGTCTCAAATGTGCTGCGCAGCCGCAAGGGAAAGACAAATTGGGTTGCTAACGAGTTCCTTGCTGGCCCAAGAATGACCGTCGAGCAGTTCCGCGAGCGTATGAAGGCTGTCGCATCAAATGTCGGGGGCGAGGTTCTTCCGATAAGGCTCGATGTGCGCGGCAAGCGTGCTGGTATGGACGACCCGATGATATTTGGAATTCCCGTTGACGGCAATGGCACCATACTTGCCCCCTGTACGCTCAACGCCAATCAGATCAAGAACATAAAGACCATTTTCGTTAAATATCAGGGCAAGGAGTACGAGGCCGAATTCATCGGTCAACTCAAGCATTTTTCCGCCGTGCTGATTCGCCTTCCCATAATCTCTGATATGGCGGCGATTATAGACAAATCAGTAGAGCTTGACCTCTTCAAGTTGCAATTTGCGCTTGCTCCGTATTCCATTGCCAACAAGCCCGATAGCGTGGTCTATCCCTTCCGCCTTACAAGCATCGCGACATTCTGGGATGGTTCCGAGTTCATGATTGATCAGGAAAACCACGGCACCGAATTCATCTTCTCGCAAGACGGTCGTTGCATCGGCGTGTACCTTTGGCAGTTCCGTGAATGGAACAACGGCGAGTTCAACCGCTCCGGCGGCTTCCGTAATTTTGGGCGTGGTTTCGATTTTTACGGCTCTCAGCGCGAGGATGCCGATTTTCTCATGCGCCCTGTTACATTTGCTGAGATATTCGACATCGCCGCCGCGCCAAGCAAGCACATCATACCGAATATCGCCCCGATGAGCATTGAGGAGGCAAAGAAGACCGTCTGGCTCGGTGTCGAGCTGCAAGAGCTTAACCGCAACCTTGCCGAGTACCTTGATATCATGGAGCAAACTAAGTTCGGTCGCACCGGCGCTCGCGTTACTTGGGTCTATGCAGGCTCTCCTGCCGCACGAGCCGGTATTAAAATCGGCGATGTGCTGCTTACCGTTAAGAAGCAGAATAGCACCTCGCAGTTCGAAATTGACGGCAACTCAATTTACTCGTCTTCTTGGTGGAATCGTTTCCCTTGGCCTGATACGCGCACACGCCTTGTAGAGCAGCTATCGCAGTTTGGTATTGGCAGCACGATCGAACTGGGCTTCCTGCAGGAACGCGAAAAGGCCGTTGTGCAGATGGAGCTTGAAGCCTCGCCAGAGGACTTCACTGCATCCCCAAACCACAAATGTTACGAGCTTGGTTTCCGCACCAAGAATTTGACATACGAGGTGCGCAGGTTCTTCAACCTTCCCACCGAAAAGACCGGTGTGATCGTCTATAGAATCGAGTCAGGTTCTAAGGCTCAGGTCGCCGAGATGAACCTGTACGACATCATTGTGCGCGTCAACAAGCAACCCGTTACCGATGTAAAGCAATGCGAGAGCCTTCTTCTTGCCGCCATAGATAATGACGCCGAGACAGTGAATATAGAAATCCTAAGACTCGGCGAGACCCGCTTCCTTGAGATTAAGAAGCCATCTAAGGAAGAGATTGCCAAGATCCGTGCAGAGCATGGCCCCGGCGAAGAAGAGGAAGAGGAGTTCAATGGTGGCGACGAGGAAGATTATTAATTCACAGCCTTAAGAGCATTATCCAAAAGGGCGGTGCAAACCGCCCTTTTTCATGCAAAGTGAAGTGCATCAACCCTTTCGTATCACTTTTGTATCATGCCATACGCCATGCTTTTCCGAATTTGTTTCGTGGCCGATATTCCTTTCTTCTCTCCTTTCACCTTTCACCTTTCAACTTACCAATACCGGGGAGATATATCCGCAGATTTCGCAGATTTCGCAGATTTGAAGAGGGGCAGACATGGGTGGAT
>CAZNBY010000007.1:0-100716 GCA_964571525.1 uncultured Planctomycetota bacterium | reverse complement strand
CTGAACGAGTCTTGCACAACCCGCCAATTCAGAGATATCTTTAGCGTATCCACGCCAATCGTTAACTGGGCAATGCTTGAGAACAAGGGTGCGAGCATACATGAACCGATTGGGGATGGTTATACATGGGGAATTATGAATTCAATGTGTTACTGTTCATTTGATTACCTACATCTTAACCTACCCTTTGTTAATATACTCTGTACAAGTGGCATAGATGATGTGATAGATCTACTTGATTCCCCTATCCCAAATATAGAAAGCCTAATTCCTCCTGGCACAGCTCTGTTGTATCGGTATTTTATTTACATTGCCTCTTGCAGAGGGACCATAGGTAATATATTCCCATATTTCGGACATACATGGACTGGCGGATGGAAGGTTAATGTAGATGACAAAGATACCTTAGACCAATGTAACAAGGCAATCGAGAGTGGTGATTATACAATAATAAAAAGAAATGTTGTTGATTATTGGAGATTGGATTTTATGCCTGAAAATCCCTCCTCTGCAGCAGCTCTAATCATCCCATGCGAAGGTCAATGTACATGGAATACTGCAAGTAGCCCAAGTGCAGATCCCGTATCCATGACTCCGGCTTATAATATGAAATCACCAGGAGCTGTTTCTGAAATAACTGAAGTTAGCGAATCAGAGTATAATGAAGCAAGAACAAAAGCAGAAGGATTTTATAATAATCCTCCAAACTATGTATTACTATCAAATGGCACTGAAGATGCTCATTCACATAATTGTAGCACATTATCCTTATTGATATACAATTCCGGAATTGAAAACCGGAGAGAGCCTATTAGTCAGGATGGATTGATAGAAACACCCTCAGAAGTGTGTGGTAACATTGAAGATCGTAATCCAAAGGCAAAGGAAAAGGCAGACGGTGAAAGAAAGGATAGAATATCTGAGCGCGAGAAGAGAAGAAATCCCGATAAACCACGTCCAAATCTGTAGATATAAAGAGGTAACAAATGAAGCGTAAAACTCTAATAAATCTTCTTGTGCTTGTGATTCTTTTTTGCGGCGCCGTTTCCTCAGAAAAAAGGAATATGCTTAACGCAGTCGACATGCATTATCTTTGCGAATCAGAGACTGGAGTTGCGCTAAGTATACGATATCGATATGATGATGCTTATTTCATTTCTTTTGTTAGCAAGAATACTGATTCAGATTCAGACATCTCTGATATAGAGATGTATCGTTCTCCTTATTGGCCATATCCATATTCATCTGGCGGCGCAATTATCGATAACAAACTATATATTGCTGATCAAAAATGTATTTACACATTTGACCTTGAGAGTAAAGCCTTTGCGATTGATGATGTGCTTACAGAATTGTCAAAGGGCAGTATTTGCGCAATTTCTGATGCGGGATATCTTGCATCTCTTACAAACGGTTGCATCACTATTGTGAATATTCGTACCGGTGAGACTCGAAAAAGACTGCACCAAGGCTTTTGCCATGCAAAAGACAACAGAACAGAATTATACTGGTTTTCGAATATCCTTCTTGCCTATTGTAAAGACACTAAAACATTCGCCGTATATTATTATGATAAGGACGAATGGACTATTGGAGATAATGTGTCTTATTTTTCTAACGAGGGTGGCGGGTATTTTTGTAAATCAATAGTCAACAAAAAGGGTAAAATAAAAAACGATTATTTGAGTGTTCAAAATAACAGGATTGTCAGCAATGGCGAAGAGTCATTTCACCGTATCGATAGTAGTAACTACCAAGGATGGCAGTATTTAAGAACGCAGCAGAATGGCATATTTGAATATTGGCGATGTGGTAAATTGGTTGCTCGTGAATACAGAATGCAAACTGATAAACGCATGCTTAACAACTGCGTTGCAAATTTTGAAAATTATACCTCAGTATTGCTTTCAGAGACGCACAAGATATTCTTTGATTTTGCCGCACGCAAGGCTTACATGCGAAGGCATAACGCGACTGGACTCATACCTGACTACCATCTTGCAACTGCGGCAATTCAGACAGAGAATGGGTATCTGCCAATGCTGTTTGCAGATGGAACATGGTTGCGAATGCGTGTATCTGACTGGCAGCCTGAAAACCCCAAGAAGCACGATAACCTTGCGGCAAAGATTGTTACCGCTGCCCCCCAGAAGAACGCAATAGCGGTTTGGTCAGGGCGATACATTTATACATTGGACAACGGAGGTGATATCAAGGAGATATACTATTCTGTTATGAGAGACAATATAGTGTCGTTTGAGCAAGGAGGCACTCGGCTTTCGGTGATTGATAGGGATAACGGTTTTGTCTTCATGCCGACTTCTTGGCTTAAGATCAGCCTTTCTGCTAAGCAGTACGAAACTGACTTGGAGAAGAACAAAGGCAAGCTTATGAAAAGGATTGGCGATACATCTTCCAAACGCTATCGCGCAGAAGTGAGGTACTGTGACAAGTACTCATGGCAGACGCACGGGTTTGTTGGCGAGACGGGCGTATTTATGGCGCAGGACGAGAAGAGTCTCGAATTATGCCCTGCTCAACCGAACTTCAATGTAGTCCGCATACCAAATACAGAGAAGGTGCGCAACTCGGTGTGGGCAGGCGGTATCGTCGTATTAGGTGGCACGGCAATGAGCCTTTTCGACGGCACAACTGTAAAACTATTTGATTACGATGCTGACACGCCAGTATCCGCGTGGAAACTCCCCGGCTTGTCGCATACAGTCCTTTGCTTCACAGGTGATAAAGCGCAAGAGGAAAAGATATGCGCAGTGAATTTGGCAGAGAAGGACGAGAGCAAGCGCGTGATCTGGCTCGATACACCTATCGGCACTCGCTGGATCGCCCGAAACGGCGATGAACTGCTGCTTATCAGCTCGTTTGGTCGCCTTCTCGGCCGTATGCCAATACCGGAAGGGATTAAGGAGAATTAAGACCACAATGCATAAAACAAAAGGGGAGGCGCGCGCCTCCCCTTTTTAATGGAAAGGAATAGAATACAATCAGGCGGGAAGCAGCACCTTCTTGATGCGTTCCATAGCCCAATCAATCTCCTCCTTGGTAATCACAAGCGGTGGAGCAAAACGGATGACCTGTTGGTGGGTCTCCTTTGCAAGAATACCGAGTTGCATTAACTTCTCGCAATACGGGCGGGCTGTTCCGCACTCGTTCTTTATCACCACACCGATGAAAAGTCCCTTGCCGCGTATCTGGGCCACATAGGGGCTGTTCAAGTCGCGAAGTGCGTTGATGAAGTATGCGCCCAACTCGGCTGACCGTTGCGGCAGCTTTTCACTGATAAGCACATCTATCGCTGCCTCACCCACCGCACAGGCGAGAGGGTTGCCGCCGAATGTTGAACCATGGTCACCGGGTTTGAAGACCTGCATGATATCATCGTTGCAGATTATAGCTGATACCGGAATTACACCGGCGCCAAGAGCCTTACCGACGATATAGACATCTGGTTCGACCTCTTCATGGTCGCAGGCAAAGAGCTTGCCGGTGCGGCCAAAGCCTGTCTGGATCTCATCTGCGACAAACAATATGTTGTGACGCTTGCAGATAGTCGAGATGGCGCGCAGATAGCCCTCTGGTGGAAGTATGATACCGGCTTCGCCCTGAATGGGCTCGACCATGACAGCGACGGTGTTATCAGTGATTGCGGCCTCAATGGATGCTGGGCAACCGTACTTGACAACTTTGAATCCAGGTGTGAACGGCCCGAAACCATCGCGGTACTGTGCTTCGGTAGAAAAGCCGACGATTGTAACGGTGCGACCGTGGAAGTTTTCGGCACAGCAGATTATCTCAGCCTTATCAGGCTCAACGCCCTTGATCTTGTAACCCCATTTGCGGACGGCCTTGATAGCAGTCTCAACTGCCTCGGCCCCGCTGTTCATCAGCAGAACCTTATCCTTGCCAGCAAGCTTTGCAAGCTTTTCCATAAACGGCCCGATGCGGTCGTTGTGAAAGGCACGGGATGTGAGTGTAAGCCTTCCAGCCTGCTCGATAAGCGCGTTGATGATCTTAGGATGGCGGTGCCCCTGATTGAGAGCCGAATAAGATGCGAGCATATCCATATACTTTCGGCCTTCGGGATCCCAGACCCAGACACTCTCGGCGCGAGAGATGACGATGGGCAGAGGATGGTAGTTGTGGGCTCCGTAGCGTTCTGATTTTTCGATCAGCTCTTTTGTGGACGCCATGATTCCTCCATCAGCGGTTAAAGACGCTCCAATTCACGATAATCGGGAAAGCGATATCGCGCCTTAGGAAGCGCGGTACGATTGTAAACTCGACGGGCAGCACCGACTTGTCGCCGAAAGAAAGCTCTGTAACCGGTTTCTGCTCGCCCTTTGCTCCGGCGATTGGATAACAGAACACAGTGGTGCCCTCCTTCGCCGATGCTGACTTGATATAAGCAAGCGCATATTGGATGCCACCGACAACGACACTTGAAGTGATGTTGCCGATTACAGTTCCGCGCGAATCACACACTGGATCGCCATGAGCCATCATTCTTGTGCCTTTTGATGTCGCTGCGATGCGCACAAGCTCCTTGGTGCGGGTAACTTCATTGTGCAAAATGGCTTCGCGGCCAATGAAATAGGGCTTGTGGAAGCGGATGGCAAACCCATAACCTGCCTCAATCGGCGATACATTGAGATGACCGGCAAGCTCGTGGCCGTAGAGCGGCAGACCTGCTTCTGTGCGCAGAGAATCGCGTGCGCCAAGCCCTGCCACACGGACACCGTCCTTTTCGCCCTCTTGCAAAATCAGGTTCCAGAACTTCACAGCCAGATCGGGGTGGATGTAGATTTCGAACCCGATATCCTCGCCTGTATAGCCTGTGCGCGATACAATGACATCCATGCCATGTACAGTGCCGCGGGCAAAGCAGAAACGCTTTAGGCGATAGATGCTCTTCTTGAACTCAAGCGTATCGGCCAAACGGAGCATGACAGGCAGAGCCTTTTGGCCTTGGAATGCGATGTCAACGCGAGCATCCTCACCCGCCTCGTCAACATTCTTAAGGTTGCGTATGTTTACGCGAGCTTCAAGCTGCTTGCCCGGGTGCTTTGTGTCAATAATGTACTTGCCGTCGTTCAAACCACGCAGCCACGCCTCGTCCTTATCAGCATTTGCGGCATTAACAACCATAAGGAAGTGGTTCTTGTTTATGCGGTACAGCAGAATGTCATCAAGTGGCACGCCGTCGGGACCAAGCAGATAAGAATAATGCCCCTGCCCATCGCGCAGCCAGTGAACATAGTTGGTTGTTACCTGATCGAGGAAGCGGATGGCGTTTTCACCAAAGAAATCAAGCACACCCATATGAGATACATCAAACAGGGCAGCGCCTTCACGGCAGGCAACATGCTCTTCTGCGGTAGAGGTGTACCAAACAGGCATAAGCCAACCAGCAAAGGGCACCATCTTGGCTTTTAGCTTCAGGTGCTCTTCATATATAACTGACTTCTTTACTTCAGCAGCAGGCTCTACCCATTTGAACTCAACAGCCTTTTGATTGGGCTTTGGCTCGGGCAAAGTGCTCATACCGACATAACTGCACTTTGTAATGGCGAACATCTCGGGATGCGCGTTGTAGTAATCAGCGCCCTTGAACGCGACACCATCGGCAAGATAGACCGGCAGACCGGCCTCGCGCCTTGCGCTTGCGATAACGCCCACACCGCACTTCAGTGCGCCTGCGGCCAGAAGCTTGTCAACAAGCACCTTTTTGCGGTCGCGGCTGATAAGCACAACGATGCGAGACTCTGAGCCAAAAGGAGCAGGAACGACAATAACGCCTTCGGTATTGCGCTGAACCGTACCGGCATGCAAGTTCTTCCAAGCAGGATCAAACTTAGCGAGGATTGTCGCCGCCTTTTCGCCGAACAGCGAGAAGGAAATGATGCCACCGTTGCCTTCGAGTGATAGGTCGTCAACAATAAACGGTCCCTCGACCTTAGCAAACACATCGTTCTTGTCAGTAATCACATAGCAATCGGACAGGGCTCGCAGCCAGCACTTGACTCGCTCGGCGCGTGATCCCCGCGATATCATTATGAAGTGGTCGGCATCCCCCTGCGAGTCGAGACGCATCAGTTCAACATCATCAATAACATTGCCTTCAGCGTCAAGCATGAAAGTGCGGGTCATTGTCCACGGCGTAAGCGCGAGGATGTCCGCAGTGCAGATTTCCTGCAATGCAGCGCGCGCGCGTTCCCCATAGATATGAAAGACGCCATGATGCGGGGTGTCAACTAATGCGACACCCTCGTGCATTGACGATATTTCTGACTCTGAATCGCCGAAATGCTCACGAAGCTCATATCCGCGCACATTGAATACACCGCGACGCGAATCGTAGTTGTCGGTTGTGGGCTGCATAAGCTGGAAGTAAGGATAATCGGCGCGCTTATCAAAGTGGATTTCATTTTCTGCAGAGGCAACAAGCAGATCAAGATCGCGCTTAAGCTCTTCGAACAGGCCGAAGTCTATCTTGCCTCGACCAGCGTATCCACTGGATTCGATATAACGGAATGTGTGAATGCCCTTTAATGCGCGGGAGATTATTTCGGCGAGCTTTGGCATGTGCTCTGGGCGCATACCGCGCTGTGTGATCCATGTTGTTCCGAGCCTTATCGCGCCCGGGTGCGCAGCGCTTGTGTCGCCAGCGATGGTGTTCTTGTTGCAGGTTAAGCCGCAAAGATCAAGGATGCGGCTTGCCATTTCGCCAGTGAGCGGGTAGCCAGTCGGGCTCTTTATCTTGCGAAGGTCAATCAGCACAAGATGGTTTTCTGTGCCACCATACGCAAGGGTCATGCCGTTGTTCTTAAGGGCTTCAGCAAGCACGCGGCAGTTTTCGCGCACAAGACCCATCATGTTCTTAAAGCTCTCTGTGTTGTCGAGCAAGAACGAAACGGCCTTTGATGCAATTTGATTAAGGTGCGGGCCGCCCTGCTCTCCTGGGAAAACGCCCATATCAATCTTCGCGGCATGCTCGTGGTTCGAGGTTAGGATGATGGCGCCTCTCGGGCCGCAAAGGGTCTTGTGTGTTGTTGTTGTAACCACATCAGCAAGGCCGATTGGGCTTTGCAGATAACCGGTTACTATAAGGCCTGCCGGGTGTGCGATATCAGCAAGCAGAATTGCGCCGACTTCATCACATATCTCGCGAAACTTGACAAAATCCATCTCCCACGGATACGCGCTTGCGCCAGCAATGATCATCTTAGGCTTGCATTCGCGTGCCAGCTTAACAAGTGAATCGAAGTCAATGCGCCCCGTCTTAGGATTGATCTCGTATGAGAAAATTCTGAATGTCTTACCCGAGCGGTTAAACTCAGAACCGTGCGTAAGGTGACCACCGTGCGGCAGAGCCAATCCCATAACATGGTCGCCCGGTTTTAAGAATGCGTTGAAAACTGCATTGTTTGCAGCAGCACCAGAAAGCGGTTGAACATTGACAAATATCTCGTGCGGTGCGGTCGGGCTTGGGTGATTGGAGTGCTTATCTGTCGCAAATAACTCCTGAGCACGCTTTATGGCTATTGCCTCAATGAAATCGGCATATTCAGTACCCTTGTAGAAGCGGCGGTCTTGATAGCGACGAAGCAGTGCAAGGCTCCGCGACATATCATCGAGTTTGTTGCGCTCTTCCTCGTACATACGAAGCGGTGGATAGCCTTCGGCGTAGATGTTCGAAAAGACATTCGCACCCGCTTCGCGAACTGGTTTAGGGCAGATGCTCTCAGAAGCGATCAAAATGAGTTTGCGTTGCTGTCTTTCCTCTTCAGCGCGCACTATTGAGCTGATAAGAGGATCAGAAGTCTCAAGCGGATCAAGGAAGAAGAACGGATTGGAGCTTGACATTAAAACCTCCGTATGCCGTTGTAAAAGCGCTCAGTGACGACAACACCTCGGCATCGAAGCGATCCGAAGGATTGTTCGCCAGCATGGGCGTGATAGTATATGTTGGGTAACACCCTATATTAGTGATTCTAAACAGTGTTAAGATACGGTCAAATTAACTTGAGAAGAACTGCGTCCCCAAGCCAATAAAAGAAAACCCGCCGAGGGAATCCAACGGCGGGTTGCGAATTGCATGAATTAGCCGGCACTATTCAGGTTGGGCCGGTGGTTCTTCTGTTGGCAACGGCTGAGGTTCAGGTTCGGGCAGACCGGTGGCAACTGGGCTTGGAACTGGCACTCCGCTTGGAACAGGTGTTACCACAGCGGGAGGTTCGACAGATGGTGCTGGTTCAACAGAAGGCGCAGGTGTGGGTGTTGCCAAACGAGCCTTTGCGTAAGACTCAAGTGCGGGACGGAAATTTGCATCAAGGTCCGAGTCAGCCTTGTAGTCTTTAATCACATTAAGCTCAGCCTTTGCGCGCTCTGCGTAAAAACCAGACTTGGGGTGAGCGATGACTTTCTCGAACGAGGCAATCGCCTTGTCGAACTGAGCAAGATAGCTTTGATAAACGCCAACATTGAATTGTATCGCCGCTGCCATGCCAGTGCGGGGATACTTGTCAATAAACTTCATAGCCTCTTCGATATAGCCTTCAGCATCAACATGCTCGCTGCCGGGCTTTTTGTTGCTCTGCATCTTCTCAAGCAGTTTAACATTCCAATCGAATTCGAGCGGTGTACCGAGCACCTTCTCCTTCAGATCTGGGTTCTGAAGCTTTGTAAGATCGTTCGCGTCGCTGAGCATCTGGGCGGCAAGCTGCATGTTTTGCACGCGTATGCGCTGATATATGTACAACGCGACGCCAAGCAGCAGCACAACTGCGATAAGAACCGCAATAGGACGGTAGTATTTGGCCAGAAACTCGCGGAAACGAGTTGATAAAGACGGCGTAGTCTCGTCTGTCTCTGGAGCGCCGAATATCTGATCGAGCGCGTTGGAGGATCTCTTAGAAGTTTTAGCTGACATTCAAGTGCCTTTTCTATCGAATTTGAATCTCGATAAAGGTCGTTTTTCTCTCTCGGCTAAGGTAAACAACACAGACGGTCTCGGCTTTTCTATAAAATAGATACCTGCCAAGATTACCTTTGTTGCCCGCTTCGGTGGAATAAAGCTCCCAGCCGAGTTTCGGCATGTTCTGCCGATAGAATTTTTCAACTATTTCGATGTTTTCACCACCACCATACTTGAAAACACCGGTGCGAACAAGTTGAGATTCGCTTGAATAAGATGAATCAAGCAGCTCGAAACCCCGGGGAACCGGTATGTCGGCGAACTGGCCAACACCCTCGCTTGGAGGCGTGTGGTATTGTTTTGGCGAGCAACCGACAAAAGTCAACAATGCGGTGCATAACACCGCAAGGCCGAACATGGTCTTCAAGCAAACCTCCATAATACAGTGCGGATTATATGTTATGATAAGCCTATGTCAATCTTTTCGGGGTCTGAAGGGTCGCAAAAGTCAATGAAATCTGCTGTTAAATCGTAGTCTGATGCGCCTGTTACTCGGGCACGAACCATTGCGCCAGGCTCGAAAGAACCGCTGATCAAAACCTGCCCGTCAACCTCAGGTGCCTCGTATTGAGTACGACCTATCGAGACTGTGCCGTTCTTGTCTGTATGAACCTCATCAATTAGCACTTCGCACTCGGTGCCGATTCGCAGTTTGTTGCGTGCCGCACTTCGCTTCTGTGCAAACTCCATAACCGCGGCTGCGCGATCCTGCTTTTCGGCTGCGCTTAACGGATCGCCAAACGCACTCGCGCGCGTATCGCCTTCTGGGCTGTAGGTGAACACTCCGATATGGGTAAAATCGCATTCTTCAAGTCGCTTCATTAGTGTCTCGAATTCACCCTTCCCCTCTGTGGGAAATCCAACAAGTATGGATGTTCGCACGGCGATGTCGGGTCGAACGCGACGAAGTCTATCCAAGACCGATTTGATCCGAGCGAAATCGCACTTTCTGCCCATATCAGACAGTACCTTGTCATCAAGATGCTGCACAGGCATATCAATATATGAAACAACTTCTGGCAGATTAGCATAAAGCGAGATAATCTCATCCGATACATGCGCGGGATGCAGATACATCATTCGAACCCACTTTAATGGGTCGAACTGGCAGATACGCGGCACAAGGTCAGCCAACTCGCTCGTACCTCGATCTTTGCCATATGATGCAAGGTCTTGCGCGATTAGAACTATTTCTGACCTGCCGGATTCGACTATTCTGCGGGCTTCGCGAAGTATATGGGCGCGAGGATATGAACGAAGACCTCCCCTCAGACGGGGGATTGAGCAGTAAGCGCACCGATTATCGCAGCCGTCAGAGAGCTTTAGATAAGCATAGGATTCAGGAGTGAGATAGAGGCGTGGTGAAGGCGCACCACTCAGTTTGTCCCATGTGTTCTGAAGATACACGCCCTTCGTCGTATTGGATACGAGCGAGAACAACCTGTCCGTTGATGCTGCACCGACCCAAAGGTCAACACTTCGATAGCGGGGCTGCATTTCTTCAAGAAAACCCTGTACCATACATCCATACACAACCAACATGCCAATATGATTCTTCGTGCGCAGCTTAGTCAGTTCATCAAGGACCGAATATGTCTCCTCACGCGCGTCGCCTATAAAACCACAAGTATTTAGAATCACAAGGTCCGCGCCTGTCGGTTCGGGGGTTATCGCATATCCCGAAAGACCGAATCGAGCTGCAATTTCCTCTGTCAGCGTAAGGTTCTTTGCGCACCCAAGGCTTATTATCGCAAAGGTCTTTGGGCGCGAATCGGCGAACCTGTCCTTATAAGGCAGGCCCCGTTTACCGGTGGGTCTTTTCATTGGGGAGATTCTCCGTTGGATTTGCCTCTATTGCCGGCTTCCCATTCTTCTAATGTAAGTAATATCTCGCGTGGTTTCGAGCCGCGATACTCGCCCAGAATGCCAGCCTTTTCCATTTGATCAATAAGGCGCGATGCACGGCCATAGCCGACGGTTAAACGCCTTTGAAGCAGTGAAACAGAACCACGCTGCTCTTCAAGCACAACGCGTACGGCATCATCGAACAGCTCATCGTATCCATCTTCACTAATGCCTTCTTCATCAAACAACTCGTCACCATCATCCTCGGTATAGGATTTGCGCTTTGTCGCAGTAACTCCGCCACCCTCATGCGAGCTTGGGCGACTTGACGAACCTTTATGCGCGTCAGAACTGCGGGTTGCCGCCTTTTGCAGTGATGGATCGTACTCGGGCTCAGCTTGTGCGCGAATGAATTCGAGCACGCGCTTCATCTCGTCATCAGAAACATATACTCCTTGTGCGCGAATTAGCTTTGGCGAGGTTGGAGGCATGAAGAGCATATCGCCTCTGCCCAGAAGCTTATCGGCACCGTTCTGGTCAATGATTGTGCGCGAGTCAACTTTTGAAGACACTTGGAACGAAATTCGGCAAGGCATGTTTGCCTTGATAAGGCCGGTGATTACATTGACGCTCGGTCTTTGGGTAGCAAGCACAATGTGTATGCCAATCGCGCGCGACTTCTGCGCAAGACGGGTTATAGACCACTCGATCTCTTTTTTGGCTATCATCATCAGGTCGGCGAGTTCGTCAACAACTACAACGATATATGGGATGTAATCGGGGAAATCCTCGCGCTCCTCGGGGCCGGTTATTATTGCGTCAATCCCTGCTGCTCCAAGTTTGTTGTAACCCACGATGTCACGAACACCGACGCGGTTGAACAGGCGATACCTTGATTCCATCTCGTTCACCGCCCAGTCGAGCACTCCCGGCGCTTGCCGCATGTCTGTAACAACAGGTGCAAGCAAATGTGGCACATCTTTATAGAATGAAAGCTCGACCATCTTGGGGTCAATTAGGATTAGCTTGACTTCCCAAGGGTACTTGTATGCGAGCAAAGTCATGATAAGTGCGTTAAGGCACACAGATTTGCCGCTTCCGGTCGCGCCAGCAATCAGAGCGTGCGGCATCTTTGTAAGGTCTGCTACAAGTGGTTCACCTGCACCCTGCTTACCTAATAAAAACGGAAGGCGGTATTTGTTAGGATCGAATATCGGGTTCTCAGTAATATCGCGGAAATTGACGACCTGACTTTCAGGATTAGGTGTCTCTATTCCTACTGTTGACTTGCCTGGAATCGGTGCGACGATGCGAAGCGACTGAGCCTTAAGCGCCATTGCAAGATTATCTGAAAGCGAGGCAACTGAACTGACCTTGATGCCGGGCGAAAGCTGAACTTCAAACATTGTTACTACAGGTCCGACCTCCCAGCTTACAACCTTGCCTTCTACACCAAAATCGGTCAAGCACTGCTCAATCAACCGCGCTTGAGCCTGTATCTGCACAGTGAAGTCCTTTGGCTTTCCAATGGCAGGTTCAAAAAGCTTCATAGGGGGAAGTATGTATTCTGAACCATTAGCGCTTTCGGGCTTTGTAGATTTGCGCTTTGGCTTTGCCTTTTCAACTGGCTCATCTTCCTTCTTGATTTGAGCTGGTTGTGCTACTGGAGCAGTTGGGAAAAGCTCGGGTTCTTGCTCCTCATCAAGATCAGGTTCAGACTGCACTGGCGATGGAGATAATGGATCAACTATCGCGTTTCGCTGTTCTTCCTTTTGTATGGGAGGAGTAGTCAGAGCCAAGTTGCTTGTATCTGCAAATCTGCCACCGATTTCTGGGCTGGATGAGGGTGTTTTCTGCTTTCCACCCCTCTTAAGCTGTTTCATAACATAGTCGCGCGAAATCTCATATAGCCACATGTTTGTGGCAACCACAAGAGATATGATCATAACAAGAAGTAGCACAAGATACGCACCGACCAGACCAAATGTCCTTACAAGAAAAATGCCAAAATTTTGGCCGACGAGCCCGCCAAAAGCGATAGGAAGGTTGAAAGCGATAGGGTCAAGCCACTTATCGAGCGTTATAGACAGAAGACAGGCGATTGAGACGATAGCAAACAGCGAACCGTAGAGCCTCATGTACACGCCATTGATCTCGATTCTACGAAACATAGCAACGCCAAAGGCGGCGGGTACAACGAGAATCAAGTAGGCGGCATATCCGAAGTATTTAAGCAGACCATAAGCGAACCATGCACCGAAAGGCCCACAGAAGTTTGAAATTGTGCGGGTGCTGTCGGTATCATAAAGAAATGCAATATCACGGTTTGAATACGAGAAGAGCGCGAGCGCACAAAACAGCACGACCGCCCAAAGCAAGAGCGCAATTGCGAAGAGTACAATCTCTCGCGTTCTCATTACACACTAAACAGCCCTAAAAATTTCGTAGAAAATTACCGCGATACCGAGAATAAAGCAATAGGCGGCAAACCACAAGAGCTTTCCACCTCTTACCAAGCGAATTGTAAGGGGAATGGCAACGAATGTCAAGCCGAATGCGGTGAATGTGCCGACTAAAATCGCAGAAAGGCTGAGATTTGTGCCGGATGGAGAAAAGTTGATAAGTCTCCACGCCGTTGCCCCAAGAAACGCGGGTATACCGAGCATAAACGCAAAATCTACCGCACGCTGACGGTTTACTCCGCAGATAAGCCCGCTGCCTATTGTCGCACCGCTTCTCGACACGCCGGGAAGAAGAGCTACAGCCTGAGCAAGACCGATGAGTATCGCATCTATCAGCTTAACAGGTTCGTTCTTATCAATTTTTTTCACCGCGAATACCTCGCCGCCGGTAAGGAATATCGCACTGCCAACGAAGCCGATACCTACAACAATCATGCGGCTCTTTGCAATCTCGATGTTATCAGCGAAAAACGCGCCCATAAGAAACACTGGGACAGAGGCAAGCGCAAGATACAACAACTGACGATGTTGCTTCGTGAAAAGCTCGTAGATATCTTTCATGTAGAATATGATTAGGCCGAGGGCAGTCGCAAAGTGAATAAGAATGTCGAAGGTCAGCAGGTTCGCTTCGTCAAGGTGGATGTTCAAGAAGTGTTCGGCAAGCGATAGGTGACCGCTCGACGAAACTGGTATGAACTCGGTCAGTCCCTGCAGCACACCAAGTATAAAAGCTTGAAGGATATCCATCGAATTCTCTCCCAATACTTATTGTCTCGCTATCGCGAGAATTTCTTCAAGAAGCAGTTCGGCGGCAGTGGTTTTTGAGACTGCCGGAAGCGGAAGCACCCTACCGTTTGCATAGACAAGGGTTAACTCTGTCGTATTCCCACAAAGAGCAGAAGGTGCGTTATGCACAACCATGTCACAGTTCTTACGAATGCACTTCTCTCGTGCCCTTTCGATTCCATTATCTGCTTCGAGCGCAAAACCAACCACAATCCTGTCACGCTTGTCTTTTGCCAGTTCAGCAAGAATATCTTGCGTAGGCTCAAGTTCAAGGGTTAGACGACCTTCACGCTTAATCTTACCCTCAAAAGGCGTTGCAGGACGATAATCGCAAACAGCAGCCGCCATAATCAAAATGTCGCACTGCTTAAATTCGATTCGAAGAGCATCAAGCATCTCTGCGCCCGTTCGAACAGAAATCGTCCTTGCCCCAGCCGGAGGTGCAATATTCACCATACCGCTGACCAGCACGACCTCATGCCCTTTTTCAATCGCGGCTTGCGCAATTGCGTATCCTGTTTTCCCACTCGAATAATTGGTTATGCAGCGAACAGCATCAATAGGTTCTGATGTCGGCCCAGCACTGACCAAAATCCTCAATTGCCCCCCTCTGGGTCATGCTTTGCAGCAAAAAAGGCTTCGAGCGCTTCCATAATCTGAACAGGCTCAGACATTCTGCCGACACCTTCCTCGTCCCTGCATGCTAAGGCCCCTGATTCCGGCCCAATAAATTGAACACCGCGAATTGATAATGTCTGCACATTGCAATATGTGGCAGGGTTGTTCCACATTCTTGTGTTCATTGCGGGGGCATAGAAGGCGGGGCAGTCAAGTGTCAGCAACGCGGTGGATAGGGCATCATCAGCGATTCCTGCTGCGGCTTTCGCGATGATGTTTGCGGTCGCAGGCGCGACGACAACGGCAGATGCACGCCGTGCAAGGGCCACATGCTGAGGGTCGAACTCGGCTGACCGCGAAAACAGCTCGGTGATTACAGGGCGATGTGATAGTGTCTCGAATGTAAGCTCACCAACAAAGCGAAGCGCGGATTCGGTCATTATAACCTGCACCTCTGCGCCTGCTTTGACAAGCTTAGAGCACAAATCTGCGGCCTTGTACGCCGCAATCGCGCCAGTAACACCCAATACGATGAAGCGACCCGATAGATTCGGGTAGGCCGAATTATTCTGGGATGTCAAAGAGATCCTCTTCGATGTCGAACACCTCTTCGCGCTTAGGCTCGTAGGGTTCTAAAAAGACCTTGCCCTCCCAGATCTCCTGCAGGGCAATCTCTTTAATCGAGGTTTTTGCTGTGGTCTGAACGAGTGGTCTCGCGCCGTTCTGCAACTCGCGCACTCTCTTCTGAAGAAGTGCAACAAGCAGAAAACGACCACCGACCTTGTCTATCAGCTTTTCGGTTGGGTATTGTGCCATAATCCGTTTATACCTCCCTCGGGCATTGATAAAGTCTCGGCCCGAATTATCGCCATAATGTCTGAAACCGCGTCTTCAAGCTTGTCATTTATAACAAGATAGCGGTATCCAACGCTCTTCTTAACCTCAATATCGGAATTCGCAAGCCTAATAGCTATTGATTCCTCAGACTCTGTTCCGCGTTCCCGGAGCCTTCTCTCTAAAACGCTCCTGTTCGGCGGAATGATAAAGATCGTGACAGCTTCAGGATATGCTTTTGCGACTTGAGCACCACCCTGAAGATCAATGGTTAGAATGACATGCACACCCGATTTTATGCGCGAAACTATAGGCTCTATCGGTGTACCGTAATAGTTATCGTGAACACGGGCATATTCTAAGAACTCGCAGTTCTTTATGCCTTCGTGAAACCGGTTTTCAGAATAAAAAAAGTAGTCCTTACCCTCTGTTTCGCCGGTGCGCGGTCTGCGAGTTGTCGCCGAAATCGAACGCCAGATACCATCATTGCAGACAAGCGATGCGGTGACAGAGGTCTTGCCCGAACCAGATGGTCCTGATACGACAAAGAGCTTGCCAACCGGCAAGTGGAATCCATCGTTCAAAAACGGGTTCATTCGATGTTCTGCACCTGCTCGCGTATCTTTTCGATCTCGGTCTTCAAAGTAATGACCGCATCGGCTATTGTAAGGTCAGAGCACTTTGAACCGATCGTGTTAGCCTCGCGGTTCATCTCTTGAACGACAAAGTCACATTCCTTGCCAATCGCTCCACCGTTTTTCATAAGGCTCTCAAGGCGCGATGCATGGTGGTTAAACCTTACAATCTCTTCTGTTATGTCGGCGCGGTCGGCCAAAAACGCCACTTCGCGCGCAATTGAGGATTCGTCAACAATCCCATTTCGGTCGTTTGAAAGCAATTCAGAGACTCGGGCCTTTATCTTCTCCATATATACTCTTGGGATTTCCCCTGCTCTCTCTGAGATTCTTGCGACAATATCTACACAAGTTGCAAGCCGTGAACGAATCTCAGCGACAAGCGTTGCTCCCTCTCTTTCGCGCGACTCATCGAGTTTAGATAGAGCATCTTTAAGCGGGCTTTCAAGAACAGCCACAAATGTATCGTCGGAAGTGAGGTCGTTCTTTGTGGCGACACCGGGAAGCATAAGCAAAGATGTGTCATCAAGTTTTGCATCTGGCAATAATTGAGATATCTGCTGCTTATAGCGTTCAATTTGTAGCTTGTTAATCGAGTACAACCCACCATTTGATTCGCCCGAACGCACAAAGACATCTACTGAACCACGAGAAAGAGACGAGGATATAACCCTGCGAATCTCCTCTTGCGCCTGAGATATCGAGGATGGGAGTTTGAACGACAGCTTAAGGTATCTATTATTGACTGTGCGTATTTCAAGTTCGTAAAGCGCACCGGCATACTCGAATCTTGCGATTCCAAAGCCAGTCATGCTTCGAACAGAACCCATTAACTTGTCCCCTTTGAACCGGGTGTATAAAGGGGTGTGCCAGATGCGCATAATGGGCATGCATCAGGCTGCCAAGCCGGTATTGTAAGTGACATTAGTGGAATAAAGGGCACAGAAAACTCGACCTTACCGCCACTCCTGTCAACAAGGCTGCAAATACCAAGTACAGTGTGTCCGTCAGCAACAAGGCTGTCTGCTACTTCGCGAACAGACCCGCCAGTTGTAACAACATCCTCGCAAAGCAGAATTTTTTCGCCTTTGTTTAGTGAAAAGCCGCGGCGAAGAGTGAATTTACCTTCGACACGCTCCATAAACATAGAGCGGCAACCGAGCACCCTTGCAAGCTCTTGAGCAATGACTACACCGCCCATCGCGGGACCGATAACCGTGTCAACCTTCAGATCTCCAACCTTTTCGGCAAAGCGTACTGCCAATTGCTTGGCAAGCTGTTCGGCAAGGTGAGGATACTGAAGAACCAGCGCGCACTGCATATACGAATCGCTGTGCAGGCCGCTGGTTAAACGGAAATGGCCGTTCAGATATGCTCCGGACTGGCGGAATATCGCCAAGACTTCTTCGTTGTTCATCTTCCACCCGCGGGCATTACCGGAGCACCGGGCTGTCCAGGTTGGACTGGCTGTGCTGGGGCTTCAACTGACGGTGGAGGAGGAGTGGTCTTAATCGTCTGAAGCGTGCCTGTGTTACTGCTGCCGGCGGGCTTCATAAGCAATATTACGCCGATTATGCAGACGAGAAGGATCACGCCACCAATGGCTGTAAGGCGCTTCGCGGTGCGTTGTGTATGACCAGCAAAGCTCATATCCATTCCACCGCCAAGACCGCCGAGACCTTGGCTCTTGCTCTCTTGCGCCAACACAAGAAGAATAACAAAGATGCTGTCAATAATCAAGATCGTCCAGGTAATAAAGTAGAGTACTTTGAACACCTATCGTCACTCCTTAAAACGGATGATACGGGTGAACTCGTCAGCTTTTAGGCTTGCGCCTCCAACCAACGCGCCGTCTATGTCGGGCATTGTTAAAAGACCGGTGGCATTTTTAGCATTAACACTGCCACCGTATAGAATTCGTGTCCGCTCTGCCGCCTCTTTGCCAGCGGCGTGAGAAATCAGCGAACGGAGAAACAGATGAGCCTGCTGAGCCATTTCAGGCGTGGCAGTCATGCCGGTGCCAATAGCCCAAACTGGTTCGTATGCAATGCAGAACGATGGCGGAAAGCTGTCTGTCGCCTTAAGAACGCCATCGAAAAACTGCGTGTTCAAGACCGCTTCGGTCTTTCCCGCAATCCTTGCTTCATGTGATTCACCAACGCAAAATATAACTTTCATGCCTGCATCAAGCGCAGCCTTCGCCTTCTTGGCAATCAGCGCGTCATCTTCGCCGAAAATTGTCCGCCTTTCTGAATGACCGACAATGGTCCATTGAAGACCTTCTGCAAGGGCGGCTGCGGGAGAGATCGCTCCAGTATAAGCTCCCCAATTGCCGAAGAATACATCTTGCACACCTACAGCAACATTCTTACCAAAAACGCTCTTTGCAATATGCGCTGCCGAAAGGTATGTAGGGAAAAGCACAACCTCTGCGCCATCGGGTGTAACGGCCTTTGCTATTTCATTCGCAACGGCCTCACCCTGCTTAGAGTCGAGGTTTAGCTTCCAGTTTCCCGCGATAAGCTTGCGTCGTGATTCTGGCATAGTACGGCGAAAATTGTATTCTGTTAATCACTGTATTCAACTAAAAAGGACAGTAGAGGAGTGCTCAAAACGCGCGTTTGCACTTGTATTGCTGCTTGATTTCATGTGTTTACTCATTACCTCATTTCCGCGCCATTATATGCAGCTTCATCATGTTCAAAGTAGTTTCCTCATTGAACTTCACGGCATCATGGCTTGCGCTCGAATAGGTGAAATAAGGGCGAAGAGCCTTATAATGGGTTAATGAGGTACAATTAATGCCAAGCGTGCTGATGCTTTCGACTGCCACCACCTTTCGAGGAGGTGAACGGCAGGCTTTTGTTCTGACCACTGGATTGAAGAGACTCGGTTGGGATGTTGTATTGGCGGCTCCATCTGAATCTCAGTTGAGGCAACGCGTTGAGCAGGAAGGAATACAGACTGCTTGCCTTTCAAGCACAGTAGAGCTTTCTCCCCTGAATTTTTTCACAATCCGCAGCCTTGTAAAAAACCACCACCCCGATATCCTGCACTGCAACGATGCGCATGCGCTTGGAATTGCATCGTGGGGCGGCACATTGAAAGACCGCCCTGTAACGATCGCTCATCGTCGGATGATATGGCCGATTAAGGGGAGATTTAAATATACACGAATTGCTGATGCTGTGATCGCGGTAAGCAGTTCGGTCAAACAGGCTCTTGTTGCTTGTGGCGTTAATGAACACAGCGTTTTTACGATTCCATCCTCGGTTGATCCGTTCTTTCTCGAAACAAGCATCGAAAAAGATAAAGCAAGATTGAGGCTAAACCTGCCTTTGAATGTGCCGATTATCCTCTACGCAGCAGCTTTTACCCGCGAAAAGGGGCACCAGCTGCTTTTTGATTCATATTACGAGACATTGAAAGCGCGTCCTGATGCACTGCTTTGCCTTGCAGGCGCAGGGGAGCTTGAGGGACTTTTTAAGGCAACAGCACCACAAGGCACACGGTTTTTGGGTTCATTAAGCAGCGAGAATATGGTTGCAGCATACTGTGCTGCCGACCTTTTCGCCTTTGCGGGTGCTGAAGAGGGACTTGGTACAGCCTCCATTGAGTCTCAAGCATGTGGCACGCCTGTGGTTGCCGTCAACTGTGGAGGAGTTGCTGAGACGGTGGAGAACGGAGTAACAGGCTTTCTTTGCGAGCAAAGCGCCACTTCGTTTTCAAAGGCAATTGTGCAGCTTATTGATAATCCTGTTCTTAGAAACCAGATGGGGGCAAACGCACGGGAAAGAGCTGCGGAGCTGTTTTCACCCGAAAAGATGGTTACGGATACTGTGAATTTGTATAAAGCACTGCTTGAAACAAGGCGCGCTTCATCCACAGTAAAGGGGGATGCTTGAAGGTAACGGTCATAGTTCCCACATTCAATGAAGAGCAGGATTTGCGCGGTTGCCTTGAGAGCATCAAGTGGGCAGACAAGATCTTTGTTGTTGATTCGTTCTCGACAGACAAAACCGTAGAAATCGCCCGCGAGTACACAGACAACATAGTGCAGCATGAATATGTGAACTCGGCAACACAGAAAAACTGGGCGATACCGCAGGTGGAGACCGATTGGATAATGGTGCTTGATGCTGACGAGCGAGTTAGCGACGCGCTTAGGGATCGAATTCAAACTATACTGAAAGACGGCACCGACTACGATGGCTTTTATGTCAAAAGGTTGACCAAATTTTTCGGCAAGCCTATCAAGCATTGCGGTTGGGGCAGTGAATATCTTGTGCGATTCTGGCGAAAGGGAAAAGGGATGTACCTTGATAGGTCGGTTCATGCAGATGTAAAGGTCGAGGGCAAGACAGGAAGAATCGAAGAGCATATCGTCCACGATACATATAAGAACTATGACGACTATTTTGAGAAATTTAACAGGTACACGACATGGTCGGCGCAGGACCTTTACAAAAAAGGCGCATCAGCAGGGGTGTTAAACCTTGTGATGCGCCCAATATGGCGTTTCTTCAAGATGTACTTTCTTCAACTCGGTTTTCTTGACGGCAAGCATGGTCTTGTGATCAGCGCGTTATCGGCCTTCACAGTGTTCACAAAATACGCCAAGCTTTGGAGCATGAAGCTGCAAGGTAAAAAGGCAGAACACCAACCTGCAGTATCAGAAGAATAAGTCGCGCTTGCCCTGCTCTATTTGCTTTAGCTTTTGCTCAAGGGCTGTGCGAATCTTCGGATCGTCAACTTCCATGATCTGTCTTGTGATAATCTGCTCTCCAAGAGCCTTTGTCTCAGGAGTCGCAAAGTCCTCAAGATACTCCTTAAATGTCAATATACCGTTCGGAAGGCAGAAATTATGGATGTGGCCACTTTTTGCCTCCTCCATGAATTTCTCGCCGGTCCTTCCAACGCGGTAACATGCAGTGCACATGCTGGGCATCAAACCCATCTTGGTGAGCATCGCTATCACCTCATCGAGCGAGCGGGTATCGTAAACCATGAACTGCTCTGAGTGCTCGTCGTTCACAACTGCATCCTGATAACCGCCCGGATTTGTGCGTGACCCAGCTGAGATTTGCGAGATTCCAAGTGGGATAATCTCATCCCGAAGTTGCGGCGTCTCGCGCGTGGAGAGTATCATACCTGTATAAGGCAATGCAAGGCGTAAAACAGCAATCAGCCGTTTGAAATCGTCGTTTGTTGTAGGAGCGGGTGGTTCTAACGCGGCAGGCGCGTTTAATGCCGGTTCGAGCCGCGGCACTGAAACGGTGTGCGGGCCGATATTGAAACGGGCATCAAGCTCTTGTGCATGCATAATCATCGCTAAAGTCTCGAATCGGAAATCGTGCAACCCATATAGCACACCCATACCGACATCATCAATTCCAGCCTCAAGCGCACGATGCATTGTGAGCAGGCGGAAATCGTAATTTGACTTCGGACCAGACGGATGCATGATCCTGTATGTTTCGCGCGAGTAAGTTTCTTGAAAACACTGGTATGTACCTATTCCGAAGGTCTTCAGCGTGCGAAAGTCTTCAGTGCTCATCGGCGCGGCATTGACATTGATACGGCGAATGCTGCAAGCATTGTCTTTTGTGTCGTAAACGGTCTGAACCGCGTGCTTTATATAGTCGAGCGAGTTGTACTTTGGATGCTCACCAGTTACAACAAGTACGCGCTTGTGACCTTGTTCGAGCAGGATGCGTATCTCGTTCTGAATTTCCTCCATCGATAGTGCACGGCGTTCAAGCTCCTTGTTTGCGGTGCGAAATCCGCAATAAAGGCAGTTGTTAACGCAGTAGTTGCTGATGTAGAGCGGAGCGAATAAGACTATGCGCTTTCCGTATATCGCCTCCTTAACCCGGCGAGCGGCAGCATATATTTGCTCGACAAAATCCTGCTCGTTTGTAGAGAGAAGAACTGCAGCCTCTTCGACAGATAGCCCCGCATGCGCCTCCGCTTTTGCAAGAATATCAGAAACCTGATGCTTTGTCGCTTTCGCTGCGGATGAAATCGCATCAGCAATTCGAGTCTCATTTAGAAAATCAGTAGTGTAAGACATTGACCCCTCCGGCTGACAATTGATATGCAAGTTGGCGATGTGGAGCGGGCGGGTAGGCGCGTCGCAGAACACCAAGCCGAACAAACTCATTATATCACAAGGTCAGTTTGAGGAAGCGGCGTTTTACGCCTAAAAACAGGATTCCCGCCCAATCTTGCTCGAAAGGGCGGGAATCATATTAGGAATAGCTTGCAATTATTTAGGCTTTTTCAAGAATTGCGGCAAGAGTGTCAGAGACTTTGATTGCCTCTGATTTTTCACGCTTCCACATATTGCGTCCTATGATAAAGCCAAAGCAACCACCACGCACGCAAGCCTCGGCGTTCGAAATCACTTCCTCATCTGTCTTGCTGTCACCACCTGAGAACAGAATCGGAATGCCTGCACCAGCATCTACTACACGCTTCGCACGAATATACTTGCGCTCATTGACATCGGCGATTGCCAAGATTTCTTTTTCAACCTTGCGGTAGTATTCGGGCACCTTAGTATTCTCGACAAGGGCTGGTGTATCAGCAGGAAGGTTAGACTTGATTATAGTCGCCCCCATTTCGGCAGCAAGGCGCGCAGCGGATTCAAGGGTGTAAGAGGATGTCTTTCCACCCTTTGCGTCCACAGCAGAACCACGAGGATACGCCCAAATAATAAGGGGCATTCCATAGCGTTCGCACTCCCTCCTAACTTCCGCAAGCTGTGGAAGGTCACGATCCTGCGCGGGGGTGCCGTAGTACATTGTGTAACCGATGCCAGCCGCGCCTATGCGAACAGCATC
Source organism: uncultured Planctomycetota bacterium (assembly GCA_964571525.1). Classification (GTDB taxonomy): domain Bacteria; phylum Planctomycetota; class B143-G9; order B143-G9; family B143-G9; genus CAZNBY01. The sequence continues at coordinate 77,699 of CAZNBY010000007.1, read as the reverse complement.
CTCGACAAACGAGGTGTGGGTGCTTAAAGCATTTTCCTCGCTTGGTAACGATGTCTTGCCGTTGATCTTGACGATTATCGGCACGGAACCTTCAAGGCTCGGCCAGTAGCGCATTGAAAGGCCATAGTGAAACACAATGCCATTAAAGCCTGCATCGCGGGCAAGCTCACAGATATAGTACGGGTTTCCACTGTCGGATTTGCCTTCAAGATGTCTGCAGTCGTGTTCGATGAACTGGTCATAAGGCAGAATCATTGTAGTACCGTTCGGGCGGATAAACTGGCGAACGCGGGTGATCTCGCCGGTAGAGAACTTCGCGCGACGGAAGAACCTGAGTATGTCCATCTTAACCCTCCTATTAAACGCTTCGGAGCGCATTTGCGCCCAATATGTGTTAACGATTTTATAAGACTCGGATATTTTACACCGAAAACGCCAAATAGCCAATTTTTGTGTGCGATGCCCGATAGACGGGCATTGCGATGCGTCATGAATGCTGTAGAACACGGATGATGCAGTGCGTAAGGGTTGACAATTACGCCCAAACAGCTACAATTCCTCGCTTGAACGCCACCATAGCTCAGTCGGTAGAGCAGTGCTTTCGTAAAGCACAGGTCCTCGGTTCAAGTCCGAGTGGTGGCTCCACATATCAGAAAAAGCCCCTGCCTTTGCGGGGGCTTTATTGTTTATGGGGCAACAGGGCTCTATAATTCGTACTTCTGGAGGTTATATGGCTGCTATTCCCAAGGGCTTCATTCAGCTTCGCGATCGCATGGGCTTTGAAATCGTGCTTAGAGCAAACGCCATCACAGCGGTAGTCAACACCGGCACTCTCGTTCAAGTCGCTGTGATGGGAATGTCAGAACCGATAAAGGTCAATGATGATTTTCAAAGTGTCGTCTCGACCCTCGAAGCTGCGCTGAAATAGGGCTGACGAGACTTCAAATTGCACAGGAATACACGCATTTGCACGATTTGCTTGTAAATGCATGTTTTTTGTGTATGCTATTTAGCGATCGCGTTTGGCTTCTTCATCCTTCTTGATTGTTAGTCAAGCGCGAATGTGTGGATTATGGCGTATTGAGCGCCACTTCCGCACCTAAACTGTATTGCAGGCGGAAATGTTAGAATACAACCAGATTCTGATCGCTGCCGCAATAGGCATGGTCATCCTGCTGTTCTTAGCGCTTTCGCTGTTTCTTCTGCTTCGAGGTATATATCTCAAGCTGAACGGCGAAACCCCTTCGATTTTTGCAGGGCGCCCTGCTATGTTCATAATGCTCATACACTGCTTCGCGCTGCTTCTTATCTGCGTGATGTTCTATGCGTCATACATCGAACCGGCATCGCTCTATGCAAATCTCTCATCACTACGATTTGAACGCGTAACTAACAAGATACGAGTTTCTCTTATCGCTGACATTGATTGGCCAAGATGCAGGATGAAACCTTCCAAGATTGTTGATGCAGTTAACAGATTTGAGCCTGACATTGTGTTGTTCGGAGGTGATATTGCAGCCGAACCTGATTTTGAGTCTCTTTCTAACGAGCTTAAGAGAATATCCTGTCCCCAGAAGTTCGGCGTGATAGGCAACGCATCACCTTCCGATGACACGGCCTTCTTCGCGGCAACAGGCATCACCCTACTGGACGACAGATTCACGAATTTAACATTGAACGGGACAAATGTGTACCTGTTAGGCATACCGTGGTTCGGGTCCGACTGTCGCCGATATGCTCCCTTTCCTGAAGGATCAGTCAGAATATTGCTGACTCACACGCCTGATTTTGTTGATAACGCAAAGGCAGCGGGATTTGATCTATACCTTGCCGCGCACACACACGGCGGACAGATCTGTTTTCCGTTTGCGCCCAATCTCTTTGTTCCGGGCGGAATGGAATATAAGTACCCGCGCGGTGTCTTCGATATAGGTGACATGAAGGTGGTGATTTCGAAAGGTATCGGTATGGCGGGAGGATTTGCACCGAAAATGCGATTTTTCTGTCTTCCAGAAGTCTATAATATAGAGCTACATCCTGACAATAAGTAACTATACTACTTCTTCAACACTATGAGGGTGACGATGAAGAAGCTTGCTTTCCTTCTGCTTTTGATTTTCGCCATATCAATACCTGCGTACTCCCCTACCCTCGTCAACTGCGAGGAGAAGCAGGATTCGCTTAGTGCTGCTGATTACGCTAAGTTGATGCGTCAAGCTGGAACGCTGATGCAGGCCAAGAACTATAGTGATGCCCTTCAGGTCCTTCTTACCATACTTCAGTATAGACCCGATGACGCTGGATGTTGGTATAATGCGGCTTGTTGTGCCGCCTTACTAAAAGACGAAAAGAAGGCATTAGAATACCTTGAGAAGTCTTTTGAGAACGGATACATCAACTTCAGTTGGGCTGAAGAGGACCCAGACCTGAAGAGCATTCGCAATTCCTCAAAGTTCAAAGCTCTGCTTCGTAAGAAGGATAAATACTACAAGATCGCAAACGACAAGCGCTTCGAGTGGGCAAAGGAGTACTTCAAGGGGCACTATCAGGTCACTCGCTATGATGATGAGCGCATTATCTTCGTCTCAGATACAGAAGAGACGAAGTACATGCGACTACTTGAGATTATCTCTCGCGTGAACAAGAATCACTCGAAGTACTTGTTTAAGAATCAGCCCGATGTTTACAACATTGTGTTGTTGCCCGCCGAGAAGGAGGAGTACAACAAGCACTATCCTCCTATGAATGTGCTCGGTGTGTTTATGCCTGGAACAAAGACGCTCTTTGTTGACCTGAATGTTGGCGAAGGCACGCTTGTTCACGAATATACCCACGCCCTGCACTTCGCGGATATGGAAGCCTTGGGACAAAGCCATCCTATTTGGATTATTGAGGGATTTGCAACCCTTTACGAAAACTCATCTTACTATGGACTTACGCAGTTAAGGCCAAAACTTGGCTTCCGCTTGATGGCACTTAACAGCATGCTCGATACCCCCGCTTATGTGCCCCTTGAGAAGATGATGAAGTATCAGCATCCTCAGTTCATGGCAAGGGCTGGAGCGTGTTATGCTGAAAGCATGATGATGATGTACTGGCTGTATCGCAAAGGTCTTGTGCGCAAGTTCTATTTCCACTACATTGAGAATTACAGAACTGACGATACAGGCATCTTCAGCCTTGAACAGACGCTCGGTAAACCACTTAAAGAGATCGAAAGCGACTGGATCAAGTTCGTTAAAAGCGAGGCAAAAGGACTGTTTGACACGAAGGTGAGCCTTGGAGTGAAATTGACAATGGCGGCATTAAACTGCCTTGTATTCGAGGTGGATGAAGACTCGCCAGCCGCCAAGGCAGGCATTGTCGCAGATGATGTAATATTGGCATATAATGGTAAATCACTGAAATCGAGCACTGACTTAACCGAGGCTCTTTCGAAGGAAAAGCCAGGCAACAAGGCAAAACTCCTTATACAGCGCGGCACTGAAAAGCTTGAGGTAGTTGTCGAGTTTCCTTCCGAAGAGATGGTTCCGGGGACAGGTTACTTAGGGGTTCAAGTGAAAGCGATCAAGGATATCGAAGGTCTTCTGATTGAATATGTCGCCAAAGATGGGCCTGCTGATAAGGCGGGTGTGCAGAAGGGTGACTTACTTATAGAGATTGATGGCGAGCGTATGGAGGCGCAGGACGACTTCACGAACCTTATGGCGATGAAATGCCCGACAAACACCATCAGCTTGCTCGTCAAGCGAGACGGAAAGACGAAAAAGATAAGGGTTAAGTTAGGCAAAAAGCCGACAGTTACGAGCGGCATTAACCCGGGTGTATAGCCCGATACAAGCCATCGAAAAGCCCCCGGAAACGGGGGCTTATTTCTGAGAAGCTTGGATGACTTGCTTTACCATGTCTTTTGCAGTATTGTCAAGACCCTTTTGGGCAATGTAGCTAATTGCGGCTCCTCGGGCACCCTCTTGGTCTCCAAGATGTAATAGGCAGGAGAATCTGATTTTTACAATCATCTCATCTTCCGCAACGAAACCGTTTAATGACGCAATGAACTTCAGCGCCTTCGCATAATCGCAATGCTGATAGAAGTAGTTTAGCAGAAACCGGAGTATCTCATGCTCCCCTCCCCCTGCATCAACATATTGCACCCAATACGAAGCGGCGGAATCGAGTCTTCCGTTCGCATACTCAAGTCTTCCTAACAGGTTAAACGATTTCTGCTTGACTATCGGCATATCTGATTTAGACAACTTCAATAGTGCCACAGCCGCTTCCTCATATAGGGCCAAACTGATTAGAGTCTCAGCGCGAGCAAGCTCGATCTCGTTGTTTCCTGCGTTCGCACCACGCAATGCGATGTCACACCAACGCAGTGCATTTTGATAATCCTCAAGGAAAAGATGTAGCTCAATGATCGCCCTCTCGATATTCGCGCTTGTGCCTGCTAAGTAATAGGAAGTACAGAGTGCCTTTACAGCTCCTTCGTAGTTTTTCTTCTTTAACAGCAGTCCTCCCAAACGAACATAAAGATCCGCATTATCGCCGTGTATTGCGATCAAGGAGTTGTACTCGCTAATAGCCCGTTCGCAGTCCCCGATCAAGGCAAGCGTATCGGCATAACAGAGTCTCACATCGTAGTTATCAGGAACAAACACATTCAAAAGATACAGGGCAAAAAGCATACCATGATAGTCCTCCTTGCCTCTACAGATCTGCACGATACGCTCTGCAATGTCCTGTGTTACACATCCGCGTTTGATTAAGGTAAATAGCTGTTGGAGAGACTCATCCACCCGGCCTAATCTGAATAGAGAATGCGCAAGAATTCGGCGAGCATCAGTACTTTCTGGTTGCTCCAGAAGCACCTTTTCGCATATGGATATCGCTTCAACATACCGCCCATTGTCGTAGTGGTTTTTTGCATCGAAAGCTCCTGTGGCATTACTTTCGGCACAAGCAGCACTCGTGAAAAATATGCAAATGCATAATACTATAAACGATGTAATTGCTGTTCTCATCAATTCTCCAGTTTAAAGTGAATAGTCTTACTTGCCCAAACTCTCACAGAAATCCCTTTGTTTTTAGCTGGCGAAAACCTCCATGACTTCACAACTTCAAGAACGGCATTGCAAAAGGAGATGTGTCCGGTTGATTCTACTATGCAAACATCCTTTACTCTTCCATCTGTATCAATAAAAATGCGGACTTTAATAAATCCCTCGGAACCTCGTTTTAGCGCGACTTCAGGATACTTCGGTTGTGGTGTATAAACCTCGAGTGGAGGCTCGTCAACCTGATGAGATTCGAGAGTAGCAACGTCGTCTGGCTTAACTGTATCGGTTGCTACTGATGTAGAACTGCGATTTCCTGAACCTCCTTTGTTGCCGTCTGCATCACCACTCTCGCCAAAGCTTGCATCCTTTGTTGCAGGATCCGGTATGTTAACGATTATTGTGCTCTTGATGTCATGAATGGAAGCGTCGAGCTTCAATCGGGGTTGTTCACGCTTCAGTTTAGTCGGCATATCAAGGTTAACTGTGTATTCCGCCATCAGTTCCTTAGGCTCGACAACTTCTGACAAAGGCTCCTCTTCTGCACGAGTCTCTGACACATGTGTGACGGTATATGTCGAAGGTACAAAGTCAATATGCCTCTGTGCCCTAACAAGATAGAGCATTGCGCTGATCAAAATGGCGTTTATCATAGCGGATGCGAATACAGCAACGTAGATATGCGTTCTCGCACAGCCAACATGCACAGGGAAAGAGGAGTCCGCTTTATCCGCTATCATTCTGCCTCTCTTGATGCAATAGCAATATTGACCGAACCGCCAGATTTTACAGCGTCCATTACTTCAACAAGGCGACCTGCCGTAACGCTTTCATCTGGTACAATTACGACATCAGTACCCTTACCTTCAACAAAGGCTTTCACCTCCTTGCTACAACCTGCAAGGTTGACCAAAGAACCGTGGATATATATCGTGCCGTTTGCCGTAATGTAAATTCTCATGCTGTCATTTTGCAGGGATTGTGCCTTCTGCGAAGTAGGTTTTTGTACTTCAATCCCTGTGTCTTTGAGGAACGAAGTTGTAACAAGGAAGAAGATAAGGAGAATGAAGACGACATCTATCAACGGTGCAATATCCAGTGTAGTGCTTTCGTTATCGCTTTGCGTCCTCGTGCTTATTGCATCAAACATTACATACCCCCTTCACGCTGAACCCTTCTATTCTCTTGAATGTCAGTTCTATCATATCGCACCTTTTTCTGACAATGAAGGACAAATACGCAGAGACCACCAGGATTGGAACCGCACAGATTAATCCAGCTTGAGTTGTAAGCAGCGCTTTTGAAATTCCGCAGCTTATCAAAAACTGAGTGTCGGAAGCACTGCCTAAAGCCATTCCTTGAAAAGTCTGAATGATGCCTAACACCGTTCCCAATAGACCAAGTAGCATCATCACCGTGCCGGATAAGAGAATTATGTGCAAGTCCATCCTCAGCTTTCCGATCTCTCGATTGAGAATGGACTGCTTTACCTGCTTGGCAATAGACCTGTCAATGCCGTTGTTTTCGATGATCTCCATGATCACCCGACCTGAAATTGATCTGTCGGCATAACAAAGAAGCTTCGCTTGCTTAATATCCCCCTCGGCCAGAAATCTGAAAACCTTATCCGACAACTTAATATTGAAGCTGCCGACATCACTGAAATACACGAACTTCTTAACAACAAGGAACCAGGCGAAAAGTGACAAGGCTAAGATGACGACAAGCACTGGTCCACCCTGAATCAGATCACTCATTCCTCCTCCTTGTGAACATATTGTATAAAGCAGCAGAATACTTTTCGCTCTCAGCAACAATACGGTCAACTCTGCCGATTAGAATACCTCGGATAAGAAAGACTGGAATCGCAATCATCAGTCCTGCGGCGGTCGTTATCAAAGCCACAGATATTCCCGCAGCCATAAGAGTGGAGTTCGATGAACCAAAGACACCGATCACACCAAATGTCTGGATAATACCGGTTACAGTACCAAGCAGTCCAATAAGAGGCGATACTGATGCGATTACCCCCAGCCCAGGCAGAAAACGACGGAGGCGTGGCAACTCGAACAACAACTGCTCCTGAATCCTGTCCCCCAGAACTGAAGGCGCAGCATCACGATTCTTGATGCAAACAGAGATCATGCGCGAAACAGTATCTGTTCTTTCAGCGAGCAACTTCTCTGCATCCTCGAACTTCTCTTCGGAACAGCAATTGAGAGTTGCCTGCGCGGATCTACTGTTATACGAGTTACGATAGAAAAGAAACCAAATCCGTTCAGCGACAATGAACAGAGATGCAAACGCTAATAAGGCAAGCGGGTACATCAATGGACCGCCCGCATTGAACTGCTCCCGAAAGCTACTCTTATCCGCATAAGAACCGGCACGGATCCGCCCTGTGATGTCCATTGGAAACAACACTGACTCGGCATTGTTCTTAATTAATGCGTCAATTAGTGCATTCACCTCTATGCGTATTCGCTGAGGAAGCGCTTCGCACCAACGGTACCCCGAGGCGGTCTCTGGCGCGGCAAGAGCAATTCCGATCCTCAAGTCTTTCGTCGTTCGGTAAGCAAAAGAGATAAATCCCAACATCGCAAGCTCCACCTCTTCGACTTCTCCGCTCGCCACTCGTATCTTTACTCTTTCGACCTTTACCTGCGACGCGTATTCAAGCGCCAGCTTCAAGTTTGACATGTAATTGTCAACTTCTATTGGATTTGGTTTATCCTTGCCATTCCTCTGTGCTGCACCATCAAGTAACATGGATGCAGAAGGCAATTGCCCGAGTGGGGTTTCATTTACCCTAAGTGACAGAATGCTGGCCGCATCCTTCATACCACCAATAATGCGTTTCCAAACACCATCAAGTCTGTTCACTTCTTCGTCCGATTTAATCCTATCCGATTCCAGCTGCTCAAATTCCTTTGTGAGTTTGATACGCCTGATCTCGTCGTCAAATATCTTAGTAGACAACCCAACTCGTTCCTGTTCCATCATAGCAGTCTCACGCTCACATTCTGCTATTGTCTTATCAAGTTCAATCTTAGCCTTTTCGATCTCGTTATTAAGCTCACTCAACCTTGACTCAAGCTGTTGAAGAGTCGCCTGCTCGCCCAAGCCAAGGCGATTAACCGATAGCGTCAGAAAGACAAGCGTTACAAGTGATGTCGTACAGACCAGTACAAAAAGGCACTTAATATGTGCTGAGTTGCTCATGTTGCCTAACCTTTCTATTCACCCAAGGGAGTAGAAGGTGAAGGCAATACAATGTGTACTGGTATGATATCGGGATAACTTCGCTTCTGCAGTATATGAAGAGCCTTGAGCAGTGAACCAAGCTCTGAAGGTCGCTTGAGCAGCCAACCTCCATTTCTTAATGCAATGCCAATCTCCTCATTATCCTCTGAAACGAAGAATTGGTTCACCATTCCAATTCGAACCTGCCATGCATGGCGAAGCCTTCTTCCGTCATCAAGAAGAACGTGTTCGTTCCATATTTCAACTGACTTGGCAAGTTGAAGCTCTCTCTCGACAAACCGCCAAAGATCATCGAACGAGTCCGCAATCCTCAAAGCGTCGCCTGATATTAAGCCATCTGCAATCGCATCCAACAAGGCAGTCCGCTTCTGCTTTTCGAACGGCACCCCTCTGACAACAGACGAGCGAATCGAAGTTAAGTGGGCAAAAGCTGACTTGGCGATATGATCTAAGAGCCCTTTCTTTTCCTTTACTTTCGACTTCTGCAAGTTTACCTTGATTCGTAAGTCCGCAACAGCAGTCTCAAGCTCTTTCACTTCCGAATCAAGAAGCGCGCTTTGTAGACGCAAATTGTCAATCTGAGGAGTGATGACAGCAATCCTGTTGTGGTGCTGATTCAATACCTCCCGTCTCTTTGCATTGAGGGTTTCGAGGCGCTCGACAGCTTCGCGAATATTCTCGGCGATAGAGATACGGTCGTGCTCTGGTTTAACTTGGGATTCAGCGATGACTATCACTGCGGACGGCAGAAGCAGCAACAGCAAGGCAACAATGAGCGGTTTGATTCGCAGAATACGCAATTTACTCTCCCGGTTTCTATACGATTGTGCAGAGGGAGCACAACATTTGTGGTGAAAATACACCCGCACATGCAAACGCGTCTCGATTTCGATGAGACTGCATATGTTCATTACTCAACTGCTTTTCACCAACGATGATTGCAGACGATGAGTCATAGAAGTACGGGATGCTGGCTGGCAAGTCAACATCCTTTATCTGCTCAAGAATCAGGCACCATCTATTCGCTTGATTTCTCGATTTGTTCATTTTTGAGACAAAATTCGCAGTAACACAGTGTTGTCGCGTAATTTTTGTTCGTCAATGGTGTTTACAATGTAACGCATGTACTTGACCAACCGGCATCTCACCTTGTGCAGGATGGCTTCCCAGAACTTTTCGGATTTGTTTTGCGAAAATGAACAAATTTGGATTTTGAGCGAATATGCGTGTCGAAAGCACAGACAGAATGGGCACGGAGTCCGCAGCAGCAAATGCGTCTCTCCTGTGTTGGCTTTTCTGCCTTGAAGGCTTGAGAACTCACCAATCAGAAGCAACTGAATCCATCCATTTGACTGGAGGCTCGTATGTGTACGCGGTTCGCCATGTATTTGCTTGCCACCCTTCTTGTATTGTCAATTACATTTATCACTTTACCAGTTTTTGCACAAGAGAGCGAGGGAGTCAAGACAGACGCTCAATTGCCTGACATCGTCGTTAAAGGCAGAAAGGAAAAGGAGAAGACTTCATCGTCGGCAACGCTGACTGAGACTCCAGTAATCAAGATAGCGCAAAACATCGAAGTGCTTCCTAAAGAGGTACTTGAGGAGCGTGGAGCGACAACTTTTTACGACACCATGCAGTATGTATCAGGCGTGTTCAACGGAGGCAACTCGCCTGGGACAAGGACACAAGGGCAAGTAACGCTTCGTGGGTTCGCTGGCAGTAATGTCAGTCTTAACGGAGTTACACTGCCAAAGACGATGCCACTGTTTTTCGATGCGGCGGCAATTGAGGCTGTTGATTTTCTAAAGGGAGCCACAACCAGCTTGTCTGGCGGGCAGACTTCCACACTCGGGCCATATGGATTTGGCGGTTCGGTCAACATCATATCGGCACGGCCTATTGAGGAAGATAGAATCGCATTCACTGTCAGGACAGAGTTTGGCAGCGGTTACATGTACAGAGTTGTAACAGACAACAATAGGGCATTTGAAAACGACAAAGGTGGCATTCGTGTTATCACTGCGCTTGAGCTAAACAAACCGTTTTATTTGCCAGGTGACATTGACCGCGGTGAAAAGCTCTTTGTGGCTCCGTCGTTTCTTTGGAACCCCACTGACAAACTTGAGATCAACTTTGATACATCTGTGCAGATGCAAGAAGGACCTTCATATCAAGGTATTCCATATCTGCAAAGTAAGTTCATTACGGGCATCAACTCATTCTTCGGAGACAAGGATTCCCGTCAGGAGTACATCGGTTTGACATTGCAGATGAGCGCAAAACTCGAATTGACTGATGCAAGTACACTTCGGTTCGGCATTTCTTATATCAGATGCGATCTTGACCGCACAGCATGGGGTGTAAACACAACGAAGAAAGGAGTTCCCTCGCTCACATACTATGATAGTATCGTAGCAACAGGAAGTGCCCCTCTTGTGTATTCCACAACCGATTCAGTTACGGAGGACTCAAGCGCAAATGTCGCTTATATCCATCAATTCGATGCAGGTGCAACATATCATACGCTTGCACTCGGAGTGGATTGGCTGAGGGAAAAGAACGAAATGGAAAGCACATCAGGCACAACCGGCGATATTGACATATATAACCCAGTTTATGACCTTCCAGCGACCCTGACCACTTCTGCCAGCGAAACTCGTGTTGATAGATACGGCATATTTCTTCAAGATCAGATAGAGTGGAAGTCCTTCATCTTTCTTGCTGGTGCTCGATTTGATAAGCACCGCAGTGTAAAGAAGAACGAGGGAGATTCTATCAGCCCACGCGTTGGCATAACTTACATGCTGACTGAAACATGTGCATTGTACGGTAACTACTCGAGAAGTGAGGCACCGAATTTTGGATATAACGATGCGGATGGAAAAGAACTGACAGATTCATGGAAGGGCGAGCAATACGAAGTCGGTGTGAAGAAGCAGCTCTTCAACAAAGCCCTTGCGTCTCTTTCATGTTTTAACATGCGCCAGAAAGACCGTCCAATGGCAGATCCCGATAAGGCAGGAGCGTATTATTTAGGAGGAGAGATTGTCTCAACAGGCATAGAAATGACCCTCAGTGGCAATATCACGAAGAAATGGGGAGCATTCGTTTCATACTCCTATGCGAATTACATCAACGCAAATGCTGGCACCAACCGCGACACAACTCCCAAACACAGCATCTCTGCTTGGCAGACATGGAGTTTCAAGGACGGACTGCTTGAAGGGTTGAAGATCGGATTGGGTGCCAGATGGGTTGATTCCGGTTATTCAACATTCATGGGGCAGTTCATCAGCGAGGATTACAAGATCAACTCTTATGTGTTGCTTGACCTATCTGTCTCCTACACTTTCGATATTCCGTCACTTGGTATGAAGGACGTGCATGCAAAACTCGATGTAAAGAACCTGTTGGATGAAGAGTATGTCGAGTCAGCAAGACATGCGGCTGACACTTTCCCCGGCGCACCACGCTCGGTCGCCATATCGTTCACTGTGTACTTCTAATAGGTGATCTTCATGAACAACCAACCAGTTTTGCGTGCATATGGCGTTTCGAAGAAATTCAAGCATGGGGCTTCGTCAGTAAGTGTTCTTAAAGACATTTCAATTGAGATGAACAAAGGTGATTTCGTTGCGATTATGGGACCAAGTGGATCAGGCAAGAGCACTTTGCTTCATATCTTGTCTGGTCTCTTAAGCCCAGATAGTGGAAAGGTAACGATAAACGGTAACGAGATAACTGGAATGCCCGATTTAGCTCTCACGAAATTTCGTAGAAGGAACATCGGCCTTGTTTTCCAAGACTTTAATCTAATCCCAACCTTATCTGCTGAGGAAAACATACTGCTTCCAATGCTGCTTGACGGGACATCCGTTGAGCCTGAGTACATAAACAGACTTCTTGAGCAACTTAGCATATCAGCCCGAAGGACGCATCGTCCTAATGAGTTGAGCGGAGGGGAATGCCAGAGGGTCGCAATTGGTCGTGCGTTGATTGCCAATCCAAGCGTCATTTTTGCTGACGAGCCAACCGGAAATCTCGACTCGCACAACAGCAATAATTTCTGCGAGCTACTATCAAAACTGAACAAAGCCGATAATCGCACGATACTGCTTGTAACACACAATCCCGCCGTTGCTGCATGGTGTAATCGGGTGCATTTTCTTAAGGATGGCGAAGTGTTAGGTACCCTTGATAACACTGCGGAACCAAGCGGAAGTAGAATCGCGGAGCACTATTTGGTGTTGCTGAATGCAACGGAGCACGTTAGATGATGTCCTTTAAGTGGCTATTCTTATCATCGAGACGCGACTATTTACGAAAGACAATAGGAGTGATCTCGATCGCCTTGGCAACCAGTTTGTTGACATGGACTGTTGGAATCGCCGTGACATCACTTGCACAGGTCAAGCCGATTGTCGAAGATAATTCGGGTGGTTACAGTTGTTGGATCACCCCAAAAGTTGAGGATATTGGCCCACGCACTGGAAGAGGCGCGGGTTTTCAGCGTGCGCCGGGAGACATGCCTAAGCCACCTGTCATCTCACCTGTGATTGTTGATGCTGTCACAAAATCCAAGTTGCTTGATGAAATCGAGATATTAAACACTGTATCAGTTCAAATTGACTATAGACCAGGTGGAAAGCTATTCTCGGGTCCTCGTCCAAGGGCAAATCTCAGCAACAAAATTCCAGACAACGGACATTTCTTTCATGACAAGCTCGAAGGACGATGGCCTGACGAGAGTTCTGTTCAGCCAGAAGTCGTCTTCAGCACGGCAGCCTTCTTTAGAAGTCCTCCAACTCCCAATGAGCCTGTCGCAATCCTAACTCGCGACTCGCGAATTGATGTGAAGATTGTGGGTTTTATAAAACAAGAGCGCGCCGTGCAGGGCTATCCAACAATGTTTGCAAACAAAGCTCTGCTTGATCGAGTCTTTAGCAAAGGAAGCGGAGTGACTCTGATACTATGCAAACCCAAGACAGGCGTGAGCAAGGAACATATAATTGCAGAATTAGCAGACCAAGGATTGGGTGATCAGCAGATTACAGTGAATGATATTGACAGCACTATTGATTCAATGCAAGAGATGAATTGGATGCAGTTCGCTCAGACTCTGCCAATGAAAGTTGGGCTTTCGCTCGCGTTCATGTTCTGCATGATATTCACGACTTTTTACGCAGGTGTTCAGCAGAGGAGCAGGATTTACTCGATGCTACGAGCAATCGGTATGTCGAGATTCCAGCTTACAGCTTCACTGGCTTTCGAGGCAATGATCATCGGCACTGTTGGCTCAATAATCGGTATTGCGATTGGTTACTGCGCAGTTTTCGCCTTCGTTGCAACCTCTATACGAGCTTTCCCTTATGGACTTGAATTCAGTCTGTTATGGCTTTTAGCAATATTCGGCGCAGCCGTATTATCTACATTAATTGCTGCCGCATGGCCATGCATTAAGGTTTTTCGGCTTAGGCCATTAGATCATCTTGACAAGGGTAAGCAGCTTTTCGCCCCTTTGCCTTGGAAGCTGATCTCTGTCGGTATTCTTCTTATGCTTCCAGCTGTTGCGCTAACTTTACCCATTAACATCACTCCAGATACTCGGTGCACTCTCTTAGGATACATCGGCATTCCATTGCTTGGCATTGGTGTGCTGCTTAGCTCATCATTATGGGTTGCTATTGTTGATAAGCTGTTTGTCGGCATCACTGCAAGGCTCCTTATGCTTGATCCAAGGCTCCTTCAACACCAAATTGTCCGCGATCTTAGCAGGACAGTGGGTGTAATGGCAACAATCTCAGTCGGATTGGGTTTGTACATTGCAGTCGAGATATGGGGTGCCTCGATGCTGAATCCATTCAAACCTGATCGTTCTCTCCCTGATATAGTAATGACTTGCCTGCCTCAAGGGCTTGATAATGACACACTTAACAAAATCGCGCATGAGGAAGGGGTAGATTCATCAACCTTCATGCCTTTGCTTGTTGACCAATTCGTTCTTTCTGATGAGGTAATATCGAAGCTTGAAGGCAATATTCAGTACGACCTTTGGCAGAACAACATCATACTATTAGGAGTTGATCCGCAAGTTTCTTTCGGTGATGTTCCCCTGCTACCTTTCGATTTTACCAGCGGGAACATGAATTCCGCAAAATCCGAGTTGAAGAACGGAGGCACATGCATTATCACTCGAACATTCGCAACACAGTCAGGACTGCAAATAGGCGATACACTCGGTATTCGCGTCCCAGACACCACGATAACTCCACGCCAAGGCAAGCGCTCTGATACAACACAGAGACCAGAAGGTGAACCGCAACAATTGAAAGTAAGCGAGCACACGGAGCAACTCCGCATCGTGGGTGTTGTTAACTTGAATTGGCATCTTTATACATCTCGCGCTGAGATGCGCGGCAGACAAGGAAAACCCCATAGAACACTCGGACCGGTATTCGTTAGCGCTGAACAGGCGCAGCGGATGATACCGAAAGAGGATAAATACTATTTCGCATGGTTCAATCTGACATCCGAGTACAAGAAGATGGATAGAGTTGAAGCGACAAACAGCCTTAGCACAAGGATAAACAAGTATGTCAATATACCGGGTATGGAGGTTAAAGTTCGCCATCGCGACCAGATAACCGCAGACACAATTGATCACGCTCGTGACATAATCGGAGCCTTATCAAGCGTTCCATTCTGGTCGTTATTGATCTTCTCTTTGAGCATGCTGAATCTGTTGATAGCGATAGTCGTTGAGAGGCGCAAAGAACTTGGTACGATGCGGGCGATAGGAATGACGAAATGGCAGTTCGCACGACAGCTCGCAGGTGAGGTTATTCTTGTTTGGGGAGCAGGTGTGTTGTTCAGTGTCATCTTTGGAGTCGCAGCAGGTTGGTCATTCACTGGATGGTCGCGTGTTGTGCTGCCATTTGGTGGGATACCGCTTGTTTTCGATGCGCCGTGGGGACACATCGCCCTTTCCATCGCGTTCAGTTTATTAACCTGTTGTTTTCTGGCAGTATTGCCAATCGCATGGATGATTCGAGGAAAGCCATGCGAGATGTTGCAAAGTGAATAGTCGAGAAAGAGGTGTCTAATGAAAGTGCTGAAGATTATCGCAAAAGTCCTTATGTACACGCTTATTGTGATCCTATTACTCGCTGTTTCCCTTTTTGTGTTCTATCATCTATTCGGAAAGATGTCTCACTCGAAACCCTCAAGAACGCCAGAAGCAGTAGTTTCTTCGGGGGACCCTGTCTTGGACTCATTGAGAAAGGGCATGGAGTACTTGAAGGTCTATCAAGAGAAGAGCGGTCATTTTTCGAAAGGTATTCTTGACCCAAAACCAGCATTCACTGCGCTTGTTGTCGAGGCAGCACTCGCTCCACCTCAAAACCTTAAACCAGAGGATAACCCTTGGCTTCAGAATGCCATTGACGCTATCTTGGCAACACAACAGCCCGACGGGGGTTTCTATACCCCCAGAATCGGTATTGGCAACTACTGCACCTCTGTCAGTATCATGGCGTTGACAAAGGTCGATGGTGATAAGTATAAGGCTCAGATACAGAGGGGAATTGACTACATCTTTGGAGTGCAGAGAAAGAACACCGGAAACGAGAGTGATGAAGGTGGGTTTGGCTACTTCTCCGGAAGCCGTCCCGATCTTTCTAATACTGTTATGTCTATCGAAGCCATGAAGGAAGCTGGCATCCCAGCAGACCACCCCTCGATGATCGCAGCGATCCAATTCGTATCAAGATGTCAGAATAATTCAGAGACAAATAAGCTCGAATGGGCGCAGAACGATGGGGGATTTGTGTACAAGCCGTCACCACCAAAGGAAGGTTCGAGAGAGGCAGCCCGAGCAGATGGTTTTAAGTCTTACGGTTTGATGACATATGCGGGTCTGCTTTCCATGATCTATACTGAAGTGCCAAACGATGATCCTCGCGTGAAAGCAGCCATGCGTTGGATATCAGAGAACTACACCGTGCATGACAGCGCTGGGAATGGAGACGCTGGTCTTTACTATTATTTCCGTATGATGGCAAAAGCTCTTGCATCAGGAGAGATATTGCATGTTCAGACTGCAAGTGGAGATAGATTCTGGCCGTCAGAACTTGCGAATAAGGTGATATCGCTTCAGAGACCGGATGGCTCATGGGTAAACACTAACGCCCGATGGATGGAGGAGGACCCGATACTTGTCACGACCTACTGCGTTCGCACGCTTAGTTATTGTTACCAGATGATGGCAAAGCCAAAGAAATAACCTGCGGAGATCGCACACGAAATTGCATACTCACATGCCCCCGGAAACGGGGGCTTTTTTATGCGATGACGAACGGCCATAACAAATGCCCTACCGTCAATTCAGCAATTCTGATGCTTTGTTGCAGGTGATTATTTATAGTGTATAATTGTTGACAAAATCCACCATTCTTGTGGGCTTGATGCCCGCTTTCCTGCCAATTTCTTCCGCGAAACACCTTTCGCACTGCAGGTGTCAAGTCCTTAAAGATACAAGACTCTCCGTTCGGAGGTGAACATGAACGACCTTAATAAGAGAATCTGTGAAGTGCTTATCGTAAGAGGCATTATCACGCGAGTGCAACTCGACCGTGCACAACAAATACAACCTGAGAAATACCCAGACAAGACTGTGCCAGAGGTGCTTTTCGAGCTTGGACTCATCACTTGGGATGACCTTGTATCAGCTCACAATGCCGCACAGACTATATTGTCAAGTGAATCCACCCGAGCATCGGCACAATCACAGCATTTCGATGCAAACAGTCGTCTTCAGCAAGAAGAGTCTCGAATCCTCAAAGAACCCCGCTATCAACCCCAAGAAGGATATGCAGACCATCATTCGCATACAGAGCGCAAAGGGTCAAAGCTCTGGTTGATAGTGGTATTAGTGATCGTTGTCGCATTGTGTGGCTTGCTCGTTGGTGGGTACTTTGTATCGAAGGGTCAGTACACAAAGAAACTCGCTATCGCGAAAATCGCTATCGAAGCTGCCAAAAATGAAGCAAATATCACCGAATCAACATGGTCAAACGCTGTCACAGCCTCACAGGAAGCGACACAGTGCATGTATGCTAAGATTGGTGATTCATCCGAGGCACAAAAGCTGCTGAAAGAGGCAAACGATGCGGATGCGTATGCGAAACAACATGCTGTCTTGATTAGGAACCTTCAATCCGCAATCGCTAACGCAAACTCAATCGCAACTGTCAACGCTTGGGCGCTTGCCATTCGGGCTTCAGTTGCAGCAAAGGTCTCGACCTATTCAAATTACGGAAACAACAGCCTTGCTTTAAGCCTTGAAAAGGATGCACAAAATGGTCTTCAATTGGCATGCAATGCAAGCATTGCTGCAGGCAAAGCTGCTTATGGAAAGGCTAATTCGAAAGGCACATTTGAGGATAGACGCAAGGCATTTGATGAAGCAGTTGCAATCGCTGACAACGCCCTTTCTATCCCCGAAGCATCCGACTTCTTTGACCAGTTCAGCGAGATAAAGCGGTCTGCTGTATCTGATAAGGCTCTGTTTGAAGATTATGTGAAAACAGTCTCGAACGCGATAGAGAGCTTCAAAAAGACAAAGGCCGGATTCGACCCTGTCGAGTGGAAGAACAGCATTACCGAATTAGAGACCGCTGCAAAGTCCAAGTACTCATCTTATGGCAGTGTCGAAGACGCTACTTCTAACCTCGCTGAGGCAATCAAGCTTGCATCTGCATCGCCGCAGATTGCTGAAAACTGCTGGGCATTGATTACAAAGGAACCTGCGAAAGCCTTCGATCTACTTAAGTACTATGCTCGAATTGGCAATTGCTTTGCCAATGTACAACTTGGTAAATCCTATTTGTATGGGCAGCATGTGGAGCGCGACATGGAACAAGCGTTCTCTGTTTTCAATTCTGCCTATGAGGCGAAATGCAGCGACGCAAATTACTATCTTGGATTATGCTATTTGAATGGTTGGGGAGTTGAACGAAGCGAAGAACAGGCTTTCGCTATTTTTCTGCAAGGCAAAGATGCTGGTTCCGCTCTCAGCGGCGCGGGACTTGGAGTATGCTATTATACCGGCAAGGGAGCTGCAATAGACTATAAAGCAGCGTTTGACCTGTTTTCTGATGCAGCAAATAAGGGATACATAGAGGGATATGCGTGGCTTGGCTATTGCTATCTTTACGGTAACGGCACGACAAAGGATACCGCAAAGGCAATCGAACTGTACACAAAGGCCGCAAATCTCAATCATCCAGATGCGCTCAATTCTCTTGGGTTCTGTTATGCAAACGGATACGGTGTAGCAGTTGATGCTGCAAAGGCGATTTCGTATTTCGAAAAAGCGATGCAGTTCGGCTCGATAGAAGCCATCAGCAATTTAGGGATACTCCATGCAAGTGGTATTGGAGTGCCGCAGAATTACACAAAGGCCTACGAGTATCACTTAAAGGCCGCCAAGCTCGGCTACTTAACTTCGCAATACTACCTTGCAGAGCAGTTATCAACCGGAAAAGGAGTGGAAGCGAATGCCAAAGAGGCCTTTAAATGGTACATGATGGCCGCTAAACAGGATGTTGTCGCTGCACAGATAAAGCTCGGTGACATGTATCTATATGGTGAAGGTGCTGACGAAGACCCAGGTCAGGCTCTATATTGGTATGAGAGGGCTGGCAAGAATGGCAATGTCGAAGCTCAGAGATTAGCTGCGGATATGTACTATTACGGTGACGGAATCGAGCAAGACTACGCTAAAGCCTTCGAGTGGTATAGATTCGCTGCAGAAGCAAATGATAGCGAAAGCCAAAACATGCTTGGCTTGTGCTATAGAAACGGATACGGAGTTGAAAAGGACTTTGGTGAAGCATTCAAATGGTATAAAAAGTCAGCAGATCAGGGATATTCTGGCGGGCAGTACAATGTCGCTTTGTGTTATGAAAATGGATGGGGAGTTGCTAAGGACAATGTTGCTGCTTTCAACTGGTATAAGAAGGCGTCAGAGAACTACAATTCCACGGCGATGAAGGCATTGGGAGACTGCTATTATTCCGGTATAGGAACAAGTGTGAACATGCAAGAGGCTGTTAAGTGGTACAAGATAGCAAGCGAGAACTTTAACTCGTCTGCCTACTACGATTACGCTTACATGCTCTATAATGGCGAAGGTACAGCGCAGAACTATGCTGAAGCAGTGAAATGGTTTAAGAAGTCTGCCGACCTTGGATACGCATACGCCATGAACTACTACGCCAAGTGCCTGTTTGATGGGACAGGAATTGCAAAGAACCTTGACGAGAGCTTCACATGGTACATGAAAAGCGCAGAGCAGGGAAACGCTGCCGCTCAAGCCTCTATTGGTTATTTCTACTATGACGGGCTCTCGGTTTCTCGTGATTATACTGAAGCATTGAAGTGGTATTTGAAAGCTGCTGACCAGCAGTATGCAAATGCATACTACCGGATAGGATACATCTACTATAAGGGTCTTGGAGTGCCAGTTGACTATAAGGAGGCCGCGAAATGGTTACACAAGTCCGCTGCAGAAGGTGGAGATTCAAGTGACTTCGAAGGCGCATCACAAGACATTTTGGGGTATATGTACTACAATGGACTTGGTGTTGTTCAGGACTTCTACGAGTCGTTCAAGTGGTACTTGAAAGCGGCTGAAAAGGGACGCGGAATTCCGATGGATTGGGTAGCATATATGTACGAAACCGGCAAGGGCACAACCCAGAACTATGCAAAAGCCTTTGAGTGGTACAAAAAAGCAGCAGAGCTTGGCAGCGAACAGAGCATGCATAGCCTTGCTCTTCTATATTACGAGGGCAACGGGACGACACAGAACTACCACGAGGCTTTTCGTTGGTTTTTAAAGTCTGGGGAAAAGGGATATGCTGCCGCTCAGGCGTGGGTTGGCAATTGCTACGAAAAGGGTCAAGGCACGATGGCAGATGCTTCGCAAGCGGTCATATGGTATAAGAAGGCAATCGCTCAAGGAAGCACATTCGCGATGAACAACCTTGGTGCGATGTATGTTGACGGAAAAGGAGTTGCTGTTGACTATTCGGAAGGAGCAAGGCTCATTAAGCAAGCGGCAGAGGCGGGCAATGCTCGCGCTCAGTACAACCTTGGAATACTGTATCTTGATGGTCGCGGTGTATATGTTGATCAGAATGAGGCAGTGAAGTGGTTAAGAAAAGCCGCAGATCAGGGCGACAATATGGCAAAAGACAAGCTGCGTGAATTAGGCTATTGAGTTGACATAAAACGCCTCTTCATCTCAAGATGGGATGAAGAGGCGTGCCTTCAACCACTTTTGCTGCTGAGGCTATTATCAGCAGATTATTAATACTCTACTTGCTCTCTTTCTCCTTGTCTTTGTCTTCACCCTTTCTAAATGAACGAATGAAGTTTGACTCTGAGCTTTTACGGGGTGAACGAGCCATCATCATCTCTTTGCCAGCATTATACTTCTCGACCATCTCCTCAAGCTGTGGAAGAAGGTCAATAAGGCGTTTGATCTCATCGTTTTTTTCAAGAAGTTCGAGTTTAATTCGTTCCATTCTACCTCCACTTGCGGTTAAAGCTCGCTGCTGCGCAATAGCAAACAAGCGCGTGCGAACATTCTATTTTACCACATCATCATGCATTAGCGCTGCATCTACTTCAAACGAAGTATGTCGCTCGGTTCTATACCGTTCTTTTCGAGAATCGGTTGGATGGCAGCGTAAAAACGCTTTCCGTCTTCGGGATATCCAGCGGTCGGCATTAGGCCGTTGAGCTTCTGCTGCCAAAACGAGTTATAGGCATACATGTAAACCTCACGCAAGTACTTGGCAAGCATCGAGGCTAATGCGACTTCGGCGCATGATGAATCTGCGCGGACCTGAAACGAAATCTCCAAGTCGCCGATCCGATAAGCAGATTGCGCAGCCCCCTCTTGTGATGCCAATACCATGCTTCCTTTGAATCTCTTGAAGAGATATGGTGCATAGCAGTTGCGCCCGCCCTGCTTGTCAACCACAATCGAGCCTTCGTTGCCGAACTGCACTATCATCCTGCGCATTACGCCATAAAGTCGCGCCATGGCAAGACCGCTCTTGTTGTGCAACGAGAGCAAAAGATTGAAGTCACACGGAAAAGTGAGGCGAGCATAGGGTCGGAACATGCCTTGTGCGGGTTTGCAGTCAGGCACATTACTGCAGAAAACTGGCAAAGATATGTTTGCTGGCAGCCAGATATCTTTCGAATGCGTACACGAGAATTCTGAACCGCTGAGAAAACAGAGCAAAGATTCAAGGTTTGTCCCTTCCCAGCCCCCGAGCCGGGCAGCGAACAATGCAGCTAACTCCAAATCAGCCACGCCCTCACCTGAGCGATAGACTTTCTTTGAGTCATCAACCTTCAAACCATTCTTCGAAAATGAAGACTTCCAATCAAAATCGCTTGATGCGGCCACTCCACCGTGAACAAGTGGGCCAAGCACTGCACCGTATCCAGCTTCGTCTATTCCACCGCGCCACTGCACTACATTCTCTCCAGCCTGTCGCAAACCTCCGCGATGATCCAATCGGGGGTAGATGCACCGGCTGTGACACCAGCGGTGCTTGCATCAGTTATCAGTTCAGCCGTAATCTCATCGGCTGTCTCAATGTGATATGTTCGTGGGTTTACAGCCGAACAAAGCTTAGCAAGTCTGTTTGTGTTAGCACTGTGTCTTCCGCCAACAACAAAGACCACATCCACCGCCTCGGCAAGCTCTTTTGCGGCTTCCTGCCTGTCCTGCGTTGCCCTGCAGACAGTCTTAACAACTATGTCACGCTGCTCATTGATTGGCAAGCGCGAAAGCACCTCGTCAATTTCAAAAATGCTGAATGTTGTCTGACAAATAACAACAAATGGAGCATCATTCGAAGTGATAGCAGATGCTCCATCTGCGTTCTGCACGACATGGCATTTACCCTTAGCGTGCCCCAGTATGCTGACAATCTCGGCATGATGAGGATCACCAATAACTATGCCTGTATATCCTTCGGCAGTGTATCGTTCAATAATGGCTTGTGCCTTTTTTACATGCGGGCAAGTTGCATCAACAACCTTAAGCCCACGGGCAAGCAGTTCCTCCTTTCGCTCGCGGGTAACACCGTGAGCACGCAGAAGTATTGTCTCTCCCTCAATCAAATCCTCATCTTTACTAAGCTCCTCGACACCGTACTGTCTAAGATCCTCAACAACCTGCTTGTTGTGGATGAGGGGGCCGTCGGTGCGAATGTGACCGTTTTCACGCGCCACCTCCATCGCTTTGTCAATAGCGAGGTTCACTCCCATACAAAATCCGCAGTGTTTGGCAAGAATTACTTTCATAAGCTGTTCAACCCAAGTATAATTGGTGCAGGTACAAGTGTCTATAATGTTCACTTACATAAGGCTGCACATGCACATAAAGAACCCTGTGACCCTCTATATTATAACCGTTGCGGTCGTTTGCGCGGGCATTTTGTCGTCAATGCCGACAAAGGCCTTTGCGGAAGTATTTTCATACCCGCTTACAGGATTTTCGTTCACAATCCCCGAAGGCTTTGTTGCAGACACGAAAAGCAATCAAATCAGCCTTCCCAGCGATCTGAAATCGCTGCGCAATGCAATTGCCGAATCAGAAAGCGGCTTGCAGGCCGGTAGTTACTATATGCTCGACGAAGAAGACCGAGTATACACACTCAGCATACACATAAGCAAACCTTTGGGCGCGTTCGATGACTTAAGCGCACTTCAATTCAGCCAAGAATGGACAGAACAGCTTAAGAGAACGGTGCGAGACTATAAATCAATGGATTCATGCATGGCAAAGGGCGCAAACTCGACTGGTGCGTGCGTGATTGGCTGGCTTGGAAAGGACATGACAACAGAATGCAGGCAGTATCTTTTTTCCGATGAACTTGCATCTTACAAGCTTGTATTCATCTACCCCGCTTCTGTGTCAACGTCCTTTGTCAGTCAGGTTGAAACCTTTCTCACCACCCTTTATACTGGCAAACCAACCTTAAAATGGAGCGTCGCAATGTTAGGTTCTGTTATGGCGCTTTCCTTATTGATTCTCGTCGCTTTGATTGTGTATAGGCTCAAAATGCGCGCTGCATCAGCGGTGTTGTTTGTCCTATGCGTCTTGCTGCCAAGCTATGCCGACGCGAAAACCGGCGAATATGTCCGCTTTGAGCCTCCCAAAGGATTCGAGTTGTTGGATGACGATCTTCTTGATGAGTTTCACTCTAAACATGGAGGCATCTTCGATTCAAGAATCAGCGGTTTTGTGAAATACGCGCTGGTGCAGACATCCGAGGAAGATTATCCGCCTCCCGAAGACATACGCATCATTCTGTATCCAATCATCTCTCAGAATGCTGATGGCAAACCGAGCAGTTTTGAGGCAGATTATCGCGCGTTCGGCAGCATAAAAGACCTGACCACCGAGAGCATTGAGGAGATGTTGGCGCGAACGACAAAGTTCATATTTATGCGTTGCTTCGGCAAAAACGATAATGGTGTTGCAGTTAGTCTTCTTGTGCTTGCGAGAAAGATGTCATTTGGTTGGTTTGTATGCGAAGTTGCCGCTCCAAAACTCACTCTGGAAACGCAGTTCGCCATGTTCATTGACTCCTTTCTTAATGCTGAGTTGCTCGCTTCGAGCAAGCTTGATGAGTTGGTTGTCAGGCCAGTGAACTACACATTCTTAGTCGGCCTTGTTTTGCTGTTGATCGTTGTAGTATTTGTTGTGTTTGTCATGATGAAGGGTAAGAGGAAATGAGAGCAGTTCTGCTACTGCTCTTGTTGCAGATGATCCTTTGTTGCGCGGCAAAGTGGGAGACAAGGCCTGATCTGCCACCGGCAGGTTGGAGTTCACATGACCTTCCCTGCCCTCAATTTGCGTTGCGCGTTGCTTCATCCATCGAGCCCGATGAATTTTCGTCATTCGCTAATTCAGATAAAACAAAGGTGGCCTGGGCGTCTATACTCAACGACCGGCCTGGGGCATTTGTCGAGACTATTAAGCGCGCGACACAAAGCTACAAACCCCTAAACTCGCCGAAGGACAAAATCCTCGCGATTATCAAGTCGGACGGAGATGAATATGGTGTGGGTTTGTTCAATGATTCCCCTGCACGCACGGTGTTTCTTATCGTACGGTCACCAAGCCCACAAGCTGATCTTGAGGAATTCGCCTCATCTCACATTCCTAAAGCACGGCCGTTAAGGGCGATTTGGTATTTTGTGATATTGGTTGCTGCGGTTATCATCATAAATGCGGTCTATAGATTGCGCGGTTTCAGGGGTGAAAAAACCGCTTCAGAAACGAATTCAGCGTAGAATATCTGTGAATTAAGGGCATATCCATGACAAATATCGAGGTCATTTCAGATCGCGTTCGTGCGACTTTGCAGGCCATGCTCGCTGAGGATATCGGGAGTGGCGATGTAACAACAGCGCTTTTCAACGCTGAGAGGGTCGTGTCAGCAACATTTCGCGCCAGATCCGCCGGTGTCACATGTGGGTTTCCCTTTGTATGTGAGCTTTTTACCTTACACGATACCAATGTCCAATCTTCAATGCTGCTTGACGAGGGTACGCGTTTTGAAGGTGGTAGCGAGCTAATTCGAGTTACCGGTCGCGCAAGCTCGATTTTGCAGGTCGAACGCACCGCGCTTAATCTCTATAGCAGACTTTGCGGAATTGCGGCTCGCACTCGGATTTTCGTCGAGGCATCCTGTGGCAAAGCGCAGATTCTCGATACACGCAAGACCACTCCACTTCTGCGGGTTCTTGAAAAGTACGCCGTTCGTATTGGCGGTGGTCACAACCATCGCATGGGTTTGTATGACATGGTGCTTGCGAAGGACAACCATCTTACGCTCTTAGGGTCGGGTGGTGACGACTTCAATGCACTGGTCTTAAAGGCAAGAGAGCGATATGGCAATAGTATGACAATCGAGATCGAAGTTGACTCGATAGATCAATTTGTCGAATTGCTACCCGCAAACCCCGACATCGTACTTTTAGACAACTTTCGAATTCCTGAGATGATCACAGCCTGCGCACTTCGTGACAAACATGAGTCTCTTTGTGGCAAAAGAGTGCTATTAGAGGCCTCAGGGGGTGTAACAGAAGCGACAGTCGGCGAGATTGCGAAGACAGGCGTTGATAGAATATCCGCTGGGTCATTGACCTACAATCCCGTAATTGTTGACATCGGCCTTGATTTTGACCTTTAATGGCGATGAAACCAACTTTTTATCATTTTTATCGTCTTGATTCGACGAACACATATCTTCGCCAGCATGCTCTGTCGTTAGAGGTAGGTACGGTAGTAAGCGCGGCCTTTCAGACTGCCGGTCGGGGACGGGGTGATAACAAGTGGCTATCGCCACCCGACGGTTCCGCATTGTTTTCGGTTCTGATAGAGAAAACCGCAGACTGGGGTATCGCTGACTCGGGAAAGCTGTCTGTTCGTACAGCAGAACTCGTTGCTGAATGGTTGAGTGCTGAACACGGTATTCCTGTAAAAATCAAACCACCCAATGACCTTATGACAAACGGACGCAAGCTTGGCGGAATACTTATTGAGGAAGTCGGCGGCAGAATGGTTATTGGAATCGGGATCAATACGAATCTTTCGCCTGAATCACTCGATATTGATCGGCAAATTTGCTCTCTTAGGGATTTTGTGGAGACTCCGATTGACAACAAGCGTCTCATAGAAGAGCTTGCAGAATACTTGCTTCGGCATCTAATGCCCGAAGCGATTAGTTGAGGGGAATCGAAGCATGAAGAAGTTCATCATTGGCGTGCTTCTCGGTTTAGTATTGGCCGTGGCATTATCGTATTATTCAAGGGCCGCAGAGATCAAGCGACTAACCGCGACATCATTTCAACCCATCGCGATAACCGGCACAATGTACGCTGGCGACGCCGTTATCAACTACAATCTTGGTATCCCCGCCACGCTTATTGACAGTGGGGGCAACTTCTGTTTTGCAGTTACAGATGCAAGCAATTTTATGATGATTTGTAAAGACAAAGAAGGCTACGAGCTTAGCTCAGTGGTAGGAGGACGCAAGAACTACCTCTCATCTTTCAGCATTACAAGTGATGAGATAGTCGTGATGATACGCGGAGCGTTGTGCGCCGTCGCTTCCACATACGGAGTATCGGGTCTGTACATAAGCAATGAGAACCTGCCGCCGGTGTGGTCATGGCTGAATTCGACCGGTGCCCAGATAAGCTTCAGACCGCTTAGCGCAGTGTTTTTCGCCGACAGCTTTATGCGCTTGACAAACGACGACGGCGACTGGAACAATATAAGCGGTACTTGGAAGATTGTCTCGCTTCCAAACCCATCGCGCAGTGCAAACGCTTTTAGGCTCTCAGGCGAGGCAAAGGATCAAGTTGCCTCTTCTGTGCTTTCTCTTCCGAACTGGGACAACTATCGAGCGGAAGTCAGCCTTAGACCCAAATCGAACGCTGGCGCGGGTGGATTTATCTTCGATTATGTCAGCGACAGAAACTACAAGGCAGTGCTTCTTTCGACAAACAAAGATTCTGCACTGCGCGTTATACACTTTCTTGATGGTATAGAAACGACTCTCTCAACCGCTGAGGGGACTTTAAGCACTGATCAATGGTATGACCTTGAGCTTAGGCACGCTTTTGGAAGAATGGCAGTTTATCTGGGCGAAAGGGAGGTGCTCAACTTCGTCTCACCACGAATTTCATCTGGCAAGTTCGGCCTTATTGTATCACCCTTCGGATTGTTCGAGTTTGACGATCTTGATGTACGATCTCTTACCCCCTCTGAAAGTGCATCACTTCTGCCTATTGCTGCAAACGGGCAGAACGGTGGAGCCTCACATAGCACGCTTGCCCAGTCGGCGGCAATGTGGCATAAATTCGGCGATGTAAATGTTACACTTAGTGCTTTCTCTTTTGCCTCACCATCCATGGGCATTGCATTTCTGCCCATAAAACTCGGCGACGGCAGCATTGTAAATGGAAAGCTATCGTGGCCACAGGGCGCATCGGGTGGAGTCTTTCTGCAGGGGATTTCGAGCGATGGAGAGACCGTTGTGGCCTTACCTTCCTATAAGTTGACCACAGCTGGTGACTTCTTTGGCAACCACAATGGTGCAAAGCCTGCTGTTAGAGCGGGCAATTGCGATTACGAGATTCGCGTGGAAAAAGGTCACGCGTTTGTGTCTTTCTCTGGCGATTCATCTTTCAGCGAAGTCGTTCCACTTCGAAATGGCCAACTCGTGTTGGGAATTGCGGGAGATAATGGCTTCACAGCTCGCGATAATAGTATTTTCTCTACCGCACCTGGCAGAATAATGCTGATGAAAAATGAGATCTTTTCGCACGAGACAACGATGCGGAATTGGAATGACGATTCGTTGCATTGGAAGCGCGATCTCAACAAAACTGAGACGGGATTTTTCTTTGTGAACGAGCGTGTGTTTTCAAAGAAGCTTGAGGCAACAATGACGCTTGAGGACAGTCATATTGCTCTGCCGAAGTACAAGATCAGCGTCGCACTGCCTCAGCAAGCAGACTCATTTGTCTCAGGGTTTGTCTTTTCGGTCCTTAAAGATAACGCTGTTCTTTCAGCCACTCTTTCATACAAAGGCGAGGAGATATGGAATCTACCTTACGAATCTGACAGCGTTATCCGCTCCTTTGGCATATATCGCAGCGAAAGGTACATACTCTGCATAATAAACGGAAAGGTCTTTCGCAGCTACATATCCCCTTCAGAATTGGGACTTTCGATGGTTGGGTATGGCTCATCACCTTTTTCGGCAAAATCAAGCTGTCTTGAGGTTAACTCAGACTCAACATACGAGTACCTATTCAACACCGCGCCCTCTGAATGGCAGGTCGGCAGCGGGATATGGGAAGTTCTGAACCGTTGGCAGTGTGACCCACGCTGGTCATGGTTTTCGGGTGACAGCCCTAAAAACCCAAATAAGCCAAACGAAAGACTCGCGATGCTTTGGTGGCGCAGGCAGCTTGAGGGTGATTTCACATTCGAGATGTACTTTGGCTTTAAGATGGATAACATCCGTGGCGATAAATACAGCTATGCGCGTGATGTGAACATATCGTTAGTGCCTGACACAGCTGACCTTGTTTCGGGTTACAATTTTGTCATTGGCGGTCAGATAGGTAAACGAGCAAATGCAGGTTCATGGGTTCAGAGAGGCTCTGAAAAGATACCATTTATGGATAACTCTGACACTACAATCTCACGGTATGCTATTGACGCAAGCGCATCGCATCGTTTCTGGCACCATTATATGCTGACGAGGCGCGGTAACCGGTTTACTCTTCAGTTCACAGACACAAAGAAGACTCAAACCTTATTCGACTTCACCGACAATGACCCCCTCCCCTTCAATCGAATCGGGTTGTGGACATACGACTGCGGGTTGATGATCTCGCGAGTTCGCATACAAACCTCTGGTTATGCGCCAATGATTAACCAGTTAACCGAAAAGGCTGTTCGCCCCCGTACGATATACGACCTTGCGGACTTTTAACTAATACGATCCTCCCCGATTTCTATACCCCGCCGCATGGCGGGGTTTTCTTTTTCCATCTTCTTTGCCGTCTTTTATGCGGCATATAACTTTGTCAATATTTTCGATTCAGTTCATTAGCGATTAATCACGAATCACTGATATTCATGAAGACTATTTAGCTATTTTTCCAGCCAAAGAGACATGCACTATTTACTGAACAATTTTTAGTCTATCGTCATGTATGAATCTTCATCCTAATATCGGTAGTATATTAATTGAGGCTGTTCTTGCCAGTATATATTACGCATGTTCTACCGAGAATATCTCCATATCCAAACCTTCTACTATTATCATATTCAGACATATAATATACAAGTGCGACGCGAATATCCTCAGCACAATCAAAAACGCATGCACGGGTTTGCATCTACGAATCATCGCAAAGGCATTCTTAGCGAACAGGCGGACTGCCCAATCAGTACTCAACGGCTCTTTGACTTCTTGGGATTTGGCTTGATGGTCGTCTTTGGGGATTTTGACGGTGCAGGCATCTCACTCCAATCGCGCTTGCCCTTCAGAATCTCGTCGGTCATAATCCATCTTTTCCATGCGTCAGAGTACTCTTGCGGTGTAAGTTCAGCAACAGGTTTGTCGAATGCGGGGCCTTCGCCGAATATCTTGAGCAGAAGTGTATGAGCGCGTTCGGTACTTCCTTTTACCAAAAGGGCCTCATGCAGCTTCCACGCAAGCTCCTCTCCCCCGCCCCTCTCAGCCAGATAAAGTGATGCTGCGATTCGAAGATCTGCGGATTGGGATTCTAAAAGTGGTCTAACGGCGTCGTTGTGCTTTGTATCATCGCAGACAGCCGATAGCTGTTGTAACGCTATAAGGCTGACTCGGGCAGATGTATCCTTCAGCGCGCTGGCATATTTCATATCCTTATCTTTAACCCTCAAACCCCGTAATATCATTAACGCTTCTATCCTTCTTCCCTCTTCTTTATGTACTAATCCCTCTTCTACCCGCAGCATCGCCTCACGAAGCAGAGTTATCCTGTCGAAATTCGCGTTTTCGTCGTACCATTTACGCCATGTCTTCTGCCGGTCGGTATCGTCGGGGGATGGATAAACACATACAAGCGCGGCAAGAGCTCTATCAGCCACACCGCGAACCAAGTCGGATTTATCTGAAAGCACAAGTATGACATCCGAAAGCAGTTCGGTTGCCTCACATGCGACAATGTAGCGTAGAGCATCGGTTCTTACAAACCACTCCTTGGCAAACAGACCGGCCCGCAAGACATTGATGCCCTCGTCTATTCCGCGGTTACGAAGCTCGAAAGCGGCAACAAAGCGCTCGTGCCAGTTTGGCGAGTTAAGTCGCAGCATGAGCTTTGCTGTTTCACCGACAACAGCCATTGATACAGCAATGGAAACAGACGGTGCAGCAGTATGCTCACGCTTTCCCCGCTCAGAACATGAAATCGAGATTGACACGCAGAAGCACAGAGAAACGAGGAAGAAAAGGTGCTTTATCCCCCGCAGCGTCACAGACACCCAAAGTGAATCAGAGTTTTTGCCGTAACGATAGCGATGCTCAGTACTATTATGAGAAAGAGGCACAGAAACAACAGGTAGAAGCGCCAAATTCGCCACACACTGAATGATGGAGCAACAGGCTTCTTCTTTTCCCCTGCCTTCTTCGCCAGCCTTGCAGTAGTTTGAGTGCGTGCGTCTTTTATGGGTTTAGCTTTCTTGTTCATGCGTACAAAACCGTAAAATAGGTGTCTGTTTTGCGTCAAACCATCGTCTGGCGCATTTTAGTCATGTAGCGACGATTATAGAGATTCGCTGCGTTAGGTCAATCATCGGGGGTGTTCATGCTGAATCGTCGAGTTCCGTTGTTCGTGTTAGTGCTTATACTTTGCGCTTTTTGCATTCAAGCCGCGCATTGCGAGGAGGAAGCTCAGTGGGAGAGCTTCAAGATGTCGTATGTTGTTGACAAGGCTGGATTTGATGAGCTTCCCACGCACCGACTTATTGAGCCTAAGATAACGACATTCATCAGCCTGCCGAACATAAAGAATCCCGCTGGTTTTGCGGCAGGATACGCAAACGGAGAGTTCAAGGTTGATCTAAACGGTGACGGTTCCTTCGACGGAGGAACAAGAAGCACTGGTATGCAGGCTGATTTTAACCTCACATTTGAGGATGGCGCTGTAGAGAAGTACTCAGCGTGGATATATAAATACAACATCGAAATGCAGGACAAGACTGACATGCCGCTTTTCCGCTGGAGACGCTCGTGCTGCTGGCGAGGAAAGGTAAAAGGCGAAATGTTAGAGGTGTTCGATGATAACTCCAACGGATTATACAACGATCTGCATGAGGATTCGATCCGTGTCGGAAAAATGACCGCTGCTGCTCCTTACACCGGCCTTATTGTGTTGAAGGGTGAGCTTTATGAGTGCAAGGTCTCTCCACACGGCAACACATTCGAAGTAAGGCCATACAAAGGCGCAAAGGGTATGATTGATGCTTCTGCCGGTATTAAAAAGGCTCCGGTCAAGGTAGCACCACCCACTGTGCTTGTGTTTGAATCGCGTGTTGAAGGAAACCGCATCACTGTGAATGTTGATGTTGAGAAACCAACACCAGTTCCCGTTGGTAAGTACACATTAAAGGTCGGCATTCTGTCTCAACGAATATTCATGGTCAATGGCGATAGACCGGAGTTTGAGGTCGTCGAGGGACAGACTGTCAGCTTCCCGTGGGGAGGGCCTTACAAGCTTTTTGCAAAGGTGTACAGCGAGATGGGTGGATATGAACTTGAACCTGATCCTGATTCAGCAAGACGCGGCAGGCTGAAACAGAACCACCATGTTCATCCGACGCTTAAGGCTCAGTTTCCCGTTATTCTTGGCGAGCACGGCGAGCAATATGTGGGGAACCCCATGTACGCCGACCTTGAGAATAATTGTTTCGCAGAGGATGTTGACAATTTTCAGGTTCTTATATTCGATTCGAAAAAGAAGCAGGTCAACAAGGGAAGGCACATCTGGAAGAGATACAGCAACCGCGCGTTTGGATTCGAGATGGGATTCACATTTGACAAGTACCAGTGCTCGTTCCCCGAGTTTCGTGGTCTGACAACAGTACAGATTAAGCACCCGTCAAAGGTCTTTGGTGATTTGGAGTATACGGCCGAGGTAGATGTTCAATATTCGGACAAGTAATCGAAATAACAAGGCTCGGTGACACAAGAAGGCGCGGTCATTTGATCGCGCCTTTTTCTAACTATGCTGGATGGCATTGACGAACAAAAACAACAATCGAAGGAGAATAGGTGGCGAGTAAGCAAAAAAAAGGCGGGTCATATTGCCCGCCTTTTCTGTTATCGTACAAGTGATATTATTCCCAGTACTTTGCACCATCCCAAGCAGGTGCGTATTTGTTGTATGGGATGTTAAGTATGCATGGTCCGTATGAAGCAACACCACCGTTGAAGAAACGCAGATAATCGTAAGCAGGCTTGCGCACTGAGCCAGGGCCGACCTTGACTTCAAGATAAATTCCGAGGTCAATGTCATCGCCTGAGAAGTCGCCGGTTGTTGTGAAACGGAAATTCATGCGCTCGTTGTAGTAGTAAAGAAGTGTGGCCGACATTATAATCTCGTCAACATCGCCGCCAGCCCAATAGAGACCAAATTCAGTTGCAAGCTCGTCAAACCAAGAATGCTGCCAGAAGGCACCGCCCCAAGAAACAAGCTCGAAGTTCCAGTCAACCATGAAGGGGCCGCCGTTATAGGTGTCTTTTCCAAGAGGAATAGTGAAGCGAACGCCAATGCGGTCGGTGGGCGAAACGCCGGTCTGGAAGAAGGCGCGAAGTTGGTAGAGGTTCACACTTCCCTCGGGAAGGAACCAGTCAACCAGCAGGCCAGTATCGAAACCGTTAAAGCCGTATACGCCAACGCCGATGTCAGCGCCGATGCTTGTACGACCATTGATGCCAGAAACTGAAGCACCAAGCAACCCATAAAGGCCAATGGTGGGGTCGAGTGAGAAGATGCCTTCTGCTGTTCCACGGAAACCGGTGTCATAATGTGTGCCGATGTGGCTGCCCCCAATGAGGCCAACATTGAACTTGACCTCAAGGTCTTGATCCGGAATTGGATTGTATTCTGGGTTCAACAGGTCAACTTTCGATTTTTGCGTCGAAGCCGCGGGCACTGTCTCGCTCTCCGTCGGTTGCTCCGGTTGGGCGAACGCAGAAGACGCGAACAAGCAAACGGCGAAAAAGGCCGCTACAAAGGCGATATATCGCAGAGACATAAATCCTCCCGTGAAGAGATTAGACACCGCGCAAAGCTACTTTCCGCGACGGGAGCACAACAGCGCGCAACCCGTTGAGGCGGATTTTGCATTTGCAGGATATCGCTAAACTGCGCATTATAGTGATGCATTTTGCTAAAGCAAGGAAATTCGTTATTTTTTGCTGTAAACTGTCCAAATATGCCCGTTACTCCTGAGGTTTGAATGTGTTTTTATTCGCATCCCACCAGTTCTTCCATGTCGTTACCGCGGCCTTTCTCTCCTCCTCTGTGCCTCGCGGTTGAAATCCATTCGTCATTCCCGTGAGTTTTTGCAGGGAGTTTATCGTGTAGAAGCGCATGTTGTCCTGCGAGTCAGTCAGAGCGTTTATCAGTGCAGGGATGCTCATATAATCAGGTATTTCGCCTAATGCCCATGCAGCTCGGCAACGAACAGGAAGAACATTGTATTCGAGAAGACCGATCAGAAATGGGACACATCGCTTATCTTTGATAAGCGCCATTATTCCTATAATTCGAAGCTTGGATTCCGAGCTTTCTTCCGAAAAAAGCTCAATCAATCGGGGAATTGCGCGCGCGCCAAGCTTCAGAAGTTCGTCAGACGCGGCCTTTCGAGCCTTCTCATCTGTGTTGCGAAAGCCGACCATAAGTCGGTCAACTTCCTTTGTATCCTCAGGAGCCTTGCCTTGTTCGATTTTCGAAGCTGCCTCTGCTGCAATCTCCTCAGCAGTTTTAGGTATTGCTCCGCCAAGTTCCTTTAGAGCCTTTGCTAAAAGCTGCTTTAGCTCTTCTGGTGTATCCTTCGACAAATACGCCTTCTGAACGATGGGTATAACCTCTGCGCGACGCTTGAACAGGTTATTATATGCAATATCGGATATCGAAGTGTTAGGATCTGTCAAAGCAGCAGCAAGATAGATCACCGCAAGCTCACTTTTGAAATGAGTCAGAGCCTGTACTGCTAATACTCGGATTGCTGGTTCTCTTTCGCGTGAAAGCATTGCGATGATAGGCAGTCCAGAGTCGTCACCGAGTCGGTTCAACGAGGTCGCTATGTCGCAAAGTGCGCCTGGGTGGCGTTCAAGATATGCGTTTGCTTCGGGATTGTCTTTGTTTTTTGTAATCCTTGCGCGCAGCAAAGGTACGGCTTCAACAAAACCAATCACGCCCAAGGTGATGATGGCATAACGACGGACTTCGATAGTATCGTGGTCAACATAGGTTGTTATGAACTTGCCTGCGCTATTGTCACCAAACGCGAATAGGGCTCGTACAGCCGCAATACGGGCAAGCGGATACTGGTCGTGTTGTACCATAAAATGAATGCGGTCGAGCGCGCGCTTGTCGCCAATTCGCCCCAATGCGGTAACGGCGTACATGCGTTTATTTGGGTTCTGATGACCGGTAGCTGCAATTAACTTATAGACAGCAGGTTCGCCTATTTGAACAAGCTGATCAAGCGCACCTGTTGCAGTTTCGCCCGATTTTTCAAGCTGGGCAAGAAGCCTGTCAATACGATTCTCGAGCGCACGCCATTCGGGGTCATCGTATTCTGCAAATGCTATTTGAGCGCATGCAGCCAGAACAAACACAAAGGTAGAAATCGAAAGCATTACTCGCAGTGAAGACATACACACTCACTTCTTTATAAACAGCGCAAGTGCCAGCCCAATAACCAGCGCGCCGATGTTTGGTAAATTAAGAGCCAGTAAAGGATATGAGATTACTCCAATTTCGGCCAACTGCCTTCCTCCTAACAAAAGAGGATAGTACACAGCAAAAATGAACAATACCGCAGAGCTAACACCAATGGCCTTATTGCCTCGCCCAAGCAACAGCGCAAGTGGAATTGCGACAAAGACGAGAAAGAAAGGTGCAAGACTTGTGGCGATCAGGTAATGCCCGTGAGAGTTGTGTCTGCGCGACACATTTCTCAGACGCTTCGCCTCGACTTGAGTCTCAGCTCTTTCGGCAAGCGATGCGATACGATTTGCCTCAAACAATACACCTCGAATCGAAAGGACATGCCGGTCAACAAAAACCTCAGGTCTTGATGTGGATGGGGAAGGTATGTCGAACGACATAGTATCAAAATTAGTCCTCGGCAGGTTCGGATCCGATTGATCAGAAATAAAACCGTGTATCAGTTCTGCAGAGGCAAACCTGCCATCTGGAGGAAAAGTGATACGAATGTCATCAGCATATATTAGACGGCTATCACCATCCGCGGTGCTTACAATCGTTACTGGCTGACCGCCGTCTGGATTTACTGCAAAGAATGTGATCGAAAGGTCTGAGAATGCTATGCGAGTTATCTCATGCTTCGAGATGTTCTTTAGTGAATCGAAAGCTGTCTCGTTTATCATTCCCCTGCTCTGCCTCTCTCCCCAAGGCACAAGCCTGTCGTTAACACAAAGCATCACCGATGAGACAATAAAACCGACGAACAGCAAGGAAAGGTAAAAGCTGCCGATCCCAATTCCACAAGACCGAATCAGAGTGAACTCGCCATCGGATGCGATACGCCCAACAGCAAGCACAATACCGGCAAAAAAGGAGATAGGCAGCGCAAAGGCGAATATTTGCGGTAAAGAATAGCCAAGCAGAAACAGCATTTGTGAGGAATGACCATCCCGCCAGAAATCGAAAGACATTGCAACCGCAACCAGCACTGCTACGGCGAGAAAGGCAGATGCTGTGCCGCGCAAAGATTCAAAAATTATATAGCGATGCAGCTTGGGTATAGCCATCAAGCCATGTCTTTCTTTTTTG
Source organism: uncultured Planctomycetota bacterium (assembly GCA_964571525.1). GTDB lineage: Bacteria > Planctomycetota > B143-G9 > B143-G9 > B143-G9 > CAZNBY01. The sequence continues at coordinate 41,679 of CAZNBY010000007.1, read as the reverse complement.
ACTGCGCCGTCAGCCCGCGTTTATCTGCGGTGCGCCAGCGATGATGCAACCAGAGCCACTGCTCGGGATGTTCCAGCACCACTTGGGATAAGACATTGTTGAAAACCTCACAAGTCTTTGTAACGGCATCATCTCCCTCGGTGGGATACTTGATCGGCCCAATCACATTTATCTTGTGTTTAAATGGCGCGATTCGATGAGCTACAACGCAGAATACCGGCAAATTGTATCGAACCGCGAGCTTTGCCTGAACGGTCGAGGTGCCAGCTATTTCGCCAAGAAATGGCACAAACACGCTGTCCTTCTCCGCATCCTGGTCAATCAGAACACCGATGCAGTATCCTGCCTTCAGATTGCGGATTATCTCAAGCATAACATTGAACTTTGTCAAAATCCGTTGGCCAAATCGGGTGCGGGATGCAACGAGAAATCCATCAATTCTCTTGTTATCCAATGGTCGTGCAACCGCGGCAGTTGGAACACCGAGCAACGGCAAGGATAAGCCAGTCAGTTCCCAGTTTCCAAAGTGCGCAGCAATCATCAGCGCACCTCTTCCCTCTTTGACGACATTGAGAAGCTCAGCACCATCTTCAAAGTCCACACACGCTATGATGCGATCAGCAGGCCAACGGCGGAGCTTACAAAACTCGGCGAATGAAACACCAAGGTGCAGGTAAAAATCCCGCACAATCTTTCGCTTCTGCTTTGATGAGCAAGAGGAGAGAGGCGTGCGGTCAATATCCGTCAGTATTTTTGCGTGATGAGATCTATCGAAAACATACCACAAATACGCAATAGACTTGCATATCGTAACCGTGACAGGAGCCGGAAGTATACCGAGGAACCGCACGGTCGTTGATAGCAAAAAGTAGCTTAACCAATCACGCATTGCGCTATTATAGCCGCCTCAGCGCAGTTTCAACCGCGTGATATGCTTGATGTCTTTCAGATGCAATAATGCGATGATACTTCCGCGTTACCGCCCAAAACCGTACCTTTTTATACATTGGTTTTCGAACTGGTCAGCAAGAACTGCGCTTTGTGCTGAAGACGACAGTATCACAATTCCCCCGTTTATAACGGATTCGCGATGCTCCTCAGGTGCGTGTTCTACTGCTAACAAGAGATGGTCGTAAGCCCGTTTCTTAAATCCCACACGGTTTAGAAGTCGCGCGAACTTGTAATGCCCCATGTAATTGTTTGGATCTGTGCGAAGCGCTTCCTCATAATGTGACAATGCACCCTCATAGTTACCTGAGCCTATCGCCATTTCAGCTCGCGCATCAAGGATTGCCCATTTGTCACGCATACCCTGTCCAGTGCCCTTTAAGAACTGAATGACCACGGCGAAGAAATACAACCCAACAAAAGAACAACCGGACACCCATAAGAAATTGCGTGATACATCAAGAAGAATGTGGTTAGGGAGAATATCGCCGAACATCAGAAAGGAAAACAAGAACGGAAGAGCGGGAAAGACAAAACCAAGCGCGATAAGGAATGGCGCAATCCTGACGCTCAATAAGAGATGGGAACCGTGTCGCATCAACTGAAATACAGGGAGCATCAGAATCAGCCCGTAACCGAAAAACAAAAGCGCTTCCATATCCCCTCCGTCAGCCTATGCTCTTGGTTAGAAATAGTGCTACATCATCTGCACTGATTAGACGCTGCAGAAGAAGCTCTTTAAGGCTCATCTCAAAGGTGTGCATGCCAATCTTCGAGTTTGTCTGAATAATACCCGGCAGTTGGTGGATCTTCCGTTCGCGGATGAGGTTTGCAACGGCTGTTGTGTGGAGCATAAGCTCCGTAGCGACAACCCTGCCCTTGCCCGTTTTTAGTGGAAAGAGCCTTTGGCTCATTATGCCCAATAGAGACGCAGACAACTGCTCGCGAATCTGGTTCTGCTGATGCCCGGGGAACGAATCAACGATGCGTTCAACAGACTGAGCAGCATCACGAGTATGTAATGTGGCAAGCACCAAATGTCCGGTCTCTGCAGCGGTCAGTGCTGTGCCAATTGTCTCAAGGTCACGCATTTCGCCGACAAGGATGACATCCGGTGACTGGCGCAATGCTTGCTTCAAGGCGACTGGAAAGGAAACCGTGTCAGTACCAACCTCACGCTGGTCTATGACCGACCTGTCGTTTGTGTGGACAAATTCTATTGGATCTTCGATTGTAATGATGTGGGTGTTTCGATTCGCATTTATGTACCCAACCATTGCTGCAAGGGTTGTGCTTTTTCCCATACCTGTCGCACCAGTTATAAGAAAAAGCCCGTGGGGAGCCATGCAAATCCGCTCGAGTGCGGATGGCAGCTTAAGATCTGCAAGTGATGGTATCTTGGTGGGTATTACACGAAAGACCGCACATACCGCCCCGCGTTGTATATACGCATTGCCACGAAAACGCTGATCGCCGGGAAGAGCTATGGAGAAATCAAGCTCGCGTGTGTTTTCAAACTTGGCTTTTTGCGATGCATCAATAACCGAATATAGAAGGCTCTTGACTTGCTCGTCTGTAAGCTTGTTCTGCCCCAGTGGATAAAGCTCACCGTTTACGCGTAACATCGGACAGGTGTTGGCAGTTAGGATGAGATCGGATGCATTGTTCTTAACTGCTGAATCGAATAGCGCAATAATGTCCATCTGTGTTCACCTACTTCTGTATTGTAAAATCAGTTGCGCATCGAAGCGCAAATTCGCCATTTGTGCATTCAAGCACAGGCGCATCGCCGCTTTCCCACGCCCCAACACACCAAACATCCGGCTTTTGGGGCGCAAAAAAGGATGGCTCGAGTGTTTTGTGAAAATGACCAAATATCACAGTGTCTGATCTGAACTCGTCCGCCGCCTTCTGTATCTTTTCGAGATCAGGTGGTTCGAACGGGCGGCCTGAGTTGGCACGAAATGAAATCCACCTTAGACCGTCAGCGAGTTTGACGCCCAAAGCGGGTGAAATGTTGCGAGTAAAAGCACGAGATGCTCCACTTCGCATAAAACGACGGAAGGCATAATAACCGTGAGAGCCCTTTAAGAAAAGATCTCCGTGAGTAATCAATGCTCTTCGCGAGGGTAAGTTCATCAGCAAATAGTCGCCGGCAACAAGAAGGTCACGGGGTAAAACATTCGTCTCACCGAGCAAAAAATCCCTGTTGCCGCGCAGCAGTACAATCGAATGCCAACGCCTTGCGTTTTCGGCAAGAGCATCAGTTAACCACGAAAATCTCTTGATAGTGCGTCTTCTGTTTTCGAAGTAATAGTAAAACAGGTCGCCAAGAAGAACAAGGACTCGCTTTTCGTCTGCGGCATCGGAAAGAAAGCGCAAAAACACTTTCGCGTTCTCCTCACAAGGATGCTTCAGATGCTGGTCGCCCGTGAATAACACGGTCATGCCCTTGTCAATTGACATTTCTTTGACAAGCTTCGCCGTCATTGCGACATCCTATTGAGGATCTTCTTTTCAAGCTCTTTAAGGCGAACCTGCTCACTGTCGTCGGCAGCAAGCCCAGCACGCACCACATCAAGAGCCTCATCAAACCGCTTCAGCCCCATAAGCGCCTCCGCAAGGGAGACATAGTATCTCGATTGTGGCAGAAGCGCAATAGCCTTGTTAAGTTCAGTTACCGCTTTTTGCAGCGATGCGGAATCGCCAGTTGATATAAGATACCTTGCGTGGGCATAATGAGCATCTGGGAAGGATGGAGCATTAAGTGCAGCCATTTCGTAATACTCCTTCGCCACATGTTCAAGCCCTGATTCTTCATGAAGCAGACCGCGAAAATACGCTGCAAAGCCTATGCGCTCCCCAGTGTTATAAAAACGGCGGTTTACAGTCCACCACTTCGGCCAGCGTTCAATTTCAAAATACGCGCCGGTTATAGAGTAAAGCGAAAATCGAGCTAAGTTCTTATGCTCGTCCCTAAGCTTTGGTAGTGCTTCAATAATTGCGTCAACAGCCTGCTTGCTTGTTGCGTAAGAAAGAGCATATAGTGCGTTCGCGCATCTTTTTGAATCATCTCTAAGCGCGCGAATGGCAACACTCTCGCCGATACTCGAACCGAGCTGAAGCAGTGATTTTGCCGCTGCGAGTCTGAGCATTGAGTCTCGTGAGTCTATGAATGACATAAGATACTGAACAAGCGAGGTGTCTTTATAATTGCCAGTCGTCCACAGCGCGTTTGCGACAACAAATTGTGACGCGTCATTATATAGATTCGGCAATATCGCCACCGCGTCATCTATCTTGTGACGCCCTGCAGCAATCACTGCATTCATGCGGACCTCAGCGGAAACATCACCGAGCCTTGCGACAACAAGGGATGGTGACAGCTTTTCAGGCCATTTTTCGATCGAGTAAAGAGAAACAAGCACTGAAGCGCGAACACGGGCATCGGTATCATTAATCAGCAATTCATATAGTTGCGAAGCATCTTGCGAGAAAGAACGCAGGGCAAGTCCCGCTGCAGAACGAACAAGTGGATCTGCCGATGCCTCGACGATTTTACATATTGCTTCAAAGGCTGATTCGTCAGCAATCTGAGCCAATGTCGTAGCTGCTCGAAGCGCGATCGCTCCATCTTCTTTCGAAAGCGAAACATCAAGCAAAGGTTTAACAGCGGGAGCACCGATACCCACAAGCGAGTTCATCGCGCCAAAGCAATAAGGAAAGCGCTGCCCTAACATCCTGATAAGATACGGAACAGCGAGTGCCCCGATTTTTGTGAAGACACGCTCGGCACAAACGCGGCGGCGAAAGTTGCTTGAAGTCATCATGCCTTGCAGAGTGTTCCATATTTCGTTCGACGCAGGTTCAATTTCAATAAACTGAGCGATACAGCTCGCAACTGCAACAGAAACCTTATCGTCAGAGCCTATAAGCAGATCGAACAGGCACTTATCATAACCCGACGAGCCGAAAGAGCTTAACAAAGGCAGTATGACAGAATGATATCGCACTGGGTCGTTCTTAATAAGCTCATAGAGCTTGGGGACACAACTTGCTTCTTTTCTTCTGGCAAGCTCAATTGCGGCGGCTGCAGCGACGTGCCCGTCGAAGTCGTCGAGCAATGTAATCAGTTGGGGCACGCAATCTGCATCAAGGCTTTCAAGAAGTTCTGCTCCTTCCTTTCTGTCGTCCCAGTACCGAGAACGAAGCAAGGTTGTCGCCCTCTCTATGATGGCGACCTGATTTTCCTCAGCGGTGAGGACAGGTAGCGCGATAAGAGTTACCGCAACAAGGACAAAGACAATGTGCAACTTCATAGCAACATTATACGCAACTTTGCGCCGCAAAGGCATTCGTCGCGTACGATGATACACATGCTTACAAACGCGATACTGTGCATCTATAGCAGATGCATGGTTTCTGCATGAGTCTCAGAATCCCGTTTTCGGCATTCGAGCCTTAATATGCCACAATGAGGAGCTACTTCGCTTCTGCCCTGCTGCACAACACCGTGTTCATTTGGTCAACCCATTGCTTTCCGTTGCTAATGATGTAAAAGCCCAGATGTAAGTCCTTTATATCTCATGGCTCTATAAGCACACTCTGCCTTTGACTCGTAGTTTAAAACCTGAGCGTTTTTGAAAGAATACAGATTTTTATCATCACTGCTGTTTGCAAAATGAAAATCATCTTTGTAATTTTTCTGCAAAAGCGCCACAGAATGTGATAATGTCTTTTTAATACAATTATAGAACATATAATTATTAGCACTGCTTTTAAAGAATCTGTTAAATTTTAAAAACAGCAAACACCACCGCAATATCTTGATATTTCTTACTTTTTTATTAACAATGCAAATATACTTGTCACAGCAAAAAGAAAACCTATCTTCATTATCGAAGATTGGCGTTGGATTCAATTTGTTGCAAAAACTCCAGTTAGCAGGAAGAGGCACACTCAGTGAAAACTGAAGCTCCCCGGTATCCCACGAATAAAATGAGACCTTTCCGGTCGTTTCCTCGATCGAGACAAGCGATCTGTATGTAACAAAATTCTCGAACACATTAAGGGTTTTGTTAGTCCACCTCACCTCGCCCTTCTTCGTGTCGAAGCAGACTGTGCCGTCTGTCTTGGTCTTGAGAAGCAGATAGTCTCCCCGCATATAGAGAATGGCAAGAACATCTGAATCCAAAGCCACATTCCACCACTCAGATTGTGGTTTGTCTTCCTTCCTCTCAGCGAATGCCGATGCGCAGAGATAAAGCAACACGAAATCAACGCTGCTGACCGAAAATACCTCATGCAACACATCGTCAGTGCATACCAACTACTTCGATTCTGTCACATGTGCGATACGGTCAATCAAAACTCCACTCGCACCATACGCTTACATGAATGAACATTGCGGTAATGCCCCTCACGCAAAGCCGCACCGGATTCTACCCCATATATTCGTTGTGATAGAATTTTGTAGCAAAACGATTATTGCATTGTATAATAATATGTAGTGTTGTGTTTACATTCTTGCACGGCTTCCTCACTTCGGAGGCACAGTGTTGGACCCCACCTTCCCCGTTCAGTTCTCCGCAACAACAGCCAGAACGCTCGTCGTTTTGGTTGCATTCATCTTTGCATCATTGTTCATCTCTACTCGTGTTGCATTAGCTGAAAATGTGCGAGTTGGTGTGTATGAAAACTCGCCCAAAGTCTTTACAAACGATAAAGGGCAACCAGATGGCCTTTTCATCAACCTTGTCCAATACATTGCAGATCTTGAGGGTTGGGAGATTACATATGTAAATGGGACATGGAACGAGTGCCTTGACAGGCTTTCTAAGGGCACAATTGACCTTATGCCGGATGTGGCATTTACGGAAGACAGGGCAAAGCTGTTCGACTTCAACAAAGAGCCTGTTCTATCAAGTTGGTCGCAGGTCTTTATTCGTCCCGATTCATCCATCAAGTCGGTGTTTGATCTTGATGGCAAGAAGATAGCTGCAATGAGGGCTTCGGTGCAGGTTGAGGAGCTGCAGCGAAATCTGCGCGAATTTGGCTTGCTGTGCGAGTTCACCCTGACATCAGACTTTGATGAAGCCTTTGAGCTTGTGCGTACTGGAAAGGCTGACGCGGCGGTATCAAATCGCTTCTTCGGTCTCGCTAACAAAATGAAGTATAACCTGCAGGAAACCAACATTGTTTTCAGCCCCGCAAGCCTTTACTTCACCACAAAAAAGTCAGCAAACGCCCACCTTCTTGCTTCGATTGATCGTGTTCTGCGCGAAATGAAGGCGAACTCGGCTTCGGAGTATTACAAGATCCTTGCAAAATGGACGGGTGGCGCTGTTAGAGAGATTATACCTCCATTTATCTATTGGATAGGCGGTGTGGCCTTTCTGCTTATTTTCTTAGGTGCATCACTCAGCTATCTTCTTAAGCAACAGGTGAACGCAAAGACCAAGGCTCTGGTGAAGAAAAACGAGTCGCTTCGAATAGCAATAGAAGAGCTTGAAAAAGCGCGCGAGCTTGCACTGCGACAGGAGCGGTTGCATGCGCTCGGTCAGATGGCAAGCGGTATAACCCATGATTTCAACAACATATTATCGCCGATAATCGGCTATACAGACCTTCTGATAAACAGCGCAAACTACCGTAACGACCCCGAGAAGCGGGATAAGCTGCTGGGGATTATCCTTAGTGCCGCAAATGACGGCGCAGAGATAGTCGGACGAATGAGGCAATTCTACAGGCAACAGACCGACACCTCAACAACCTAAATAGCAATTAATGAGCTGCTTAATGACACAATAGACCTTGCGAAGCCAAGGTTGGAATCGCAAACTCAAGCAAAGAACACAAGCGTCGAGATAGTCACACGACTTAAGGCAGACAAAAAGATATCGGCAAATCCAACAATCCTCAGAGAGGCAATACTCAATTTGCTTTTTAACGCGCTTGACGCAATGCCGAAGGGTGGTCAATTGTGTGTAGCCTCGAGTAGTGATAACGATTATGTCGAGGTTTCTGTCAGCGATACCGGCACAGGAATGACACCTGAGATAAAGGAAAAATGCCTGCAGCCATTCTTCACGACAAAGGGAGACAAGGGAACGGGCATGGGATTGGCGATGGTGCGCTCGATTGTTGAAGAGATGTCAGGACACCTCACAATAGAGTCAGCGGTCGGCAAGGGTACAAAAATTGTGTTGCACTTTCCAATTGCTGAGGGTATCGAGACGAAAAAAGAGGCAACGCTAAGACCTGCAGGAGTGCGTCAACTTCGCGTTCTTGCCGTTGACGATGATGTCAGAAACCTTGACCTTCTTGTTACCTTCCTGAAGGATGACGGCCATCATGTAGACTCTTTTCTTGATCCGATTGAAGCGTTTGAAATGGTGTTAGAGAACAAATATGACTTGATCATTACAGATTGCGCAATGAAACCTATCTCTGGCAAAGAGCTTGCATTAAGGCTCAATAGGCTATTTCCCAACCTTCTAATCATCATGGTGTCTGGGTTTGAAGACTTCGAGCAAGACGACCATTGCCCCGAAGGCATCAAGCTTGTTCTTAGAAAGCCAATTTCGCTATCAGCCCTGCGAAACGGGTTTGCTATGTTAGGATTGACTTAGCATATTGCCAAGCCCAAGCACCAAATAAGGCTGCCCCCTTCCCCTTCAATGGCATGAAGTTTTGGATACATAATGCGCGCATCCTGACTGCCAAAGGGGTGAATATTTTCACAAAACATGTAAAATTTGCCTTCCTCTCTTAAAGGAGATGAAGCCATCAGCAACCACTCAGTCATCGAGGCGCTCAGCAAGAGCTTTGAGTACTTTCTTGCTATCGAGCAGAACGACACTATTCGCTTTGCTCGCTCATTTAACCACAAGGGATTTGGAAAAGAAGACTCTGATATTGTCGGAAAACCGTTATCGGAGGCTTTTGACAAGGTCGGAGTGTCTCAGTTCCGTCTGGCAATGGAAGCAGTTGAACAGGGAACGCGCGGCAAACTGCTATTCGCGCCGTTTAAGGAATCCACTTCGGCGGTGCTTATTCGCGTAACGAAGATACAAGACGAGACAGGCTTGCTATACCTATTCTTTGGTGACCAATTCGAGGTGCCGGATAACCTGTCTGAATGGGAGAACCGCGAAAGAGCGCGAGAGCTTGCCTGTATATATGCTGTGGCAGAGTGGATAGAGGTTTCGCCCTCTGTCTCAGAGTTTTTTGATGAGTTTCCCAACTATCTGCGTCGCGGCATGCACAATCCTGAAGACGCATTAGTGTATGTCACTTACTTGAACGATAGATACGGTATTGAACCGCAATACGACCAGTATATAACTGACATCATTGTGAATAGCGTAAAAATGGGCGAAATACGCGTTGGATACAGGTCAGCGGGTCTGAAAGTGCTGCCAGAAGAGCGCAAGATGCTGAAAGAGATCGTCCGCATGCTGAACCTTGCGCTTGAGCGGAAGATATTCCGCGACCGTCTTCGCGCAAAAGAGGACGAGGAAGCGGAATACAGCAACAGAGTTAAGGAGCTTGAGGCTGAGATTGCCAACAGAACTCGCGAGATCGAAGAGCAGAAGACGAAACTGAACACAGTGAATAGCTATTTCGAAAAGATAAGTAAAGACTGGGAAAGCTCGCGCATAAGGCTCGAGACTCTGTTCGAGGCCATCCCAGACAAAGTCGCGATAATAGACCGCAACCGCACCGTTTTGATGACGAACCGCGAGGACCTAAAACCCGGTTACAAGTGCCATAAGACATTTTTTGACAGCGACAAGCCATGCCAAGACTGCCGGCTTGCACGCATCATTCGCGATAAGACTCCGATTCACATTGAAATAAAGACCGAGGAAGATGAGTATTTCGAGGTACACGCAATACCAATCTTCAACAATGAGCATGAAGTCGAAGGTATCATAGAGTTTTACAAGAACATAACGCTCGAAAAGACATATCAGCAGCAGTTGCAGCAGGCTGATAAGCTGGCCTCGCTTGGGCAGCTTGTTTCAGGCATTGGACATGAGATTAACAATCCGAACCAGTTCATCCGCGGCAACATCAAGATAATAAAGCAGGCGTTCGAAGACATGCTGCCGATCGTTGACGATTATGTAAGCAAGCACCCCGATACGAAAATAGCACGCCTTAAATATGACTTCTTCCGCCAGCACATAATGACTCTTGTCAACGATATGGAGCACGGTTCGGTGCGCATTAAGGGAATTGTCGAAGGCCTGAAGAACTTCGCCCGAAAGGATGAGGGACTGCTTATTGACACGGTTGACCTTAACTCGATAGTTGATGCTTCGGCAAGGTTGGTTCACAATCAGGTGCATAAGCGTGCCGATATTAAGCTCGACCTTCAACCCGATATTCCAACAATAATCGGAAATGCACAGAAGATCGAGCAGGTTCTTATCAACTTAATAATAAACGCGAGTGAGGCAATGCCCGAGGACAGGCGTGGTAATATCGAGGTCAGCACTCGTTATGACGGCAGTCAACTGACGATAGAGGTAAAGGACGATGGCAAGGGCATGACCGAGCGGACTATGGCCCGCATATTCGACCCGTTCTTTACAACGCGCAGAGCCAAAGGCGGAACGGGACTTGGCCTTGCAATTGCCTTTAGCATTATCGAAGAGCATGGTGGCACAATAACGCCAACAAGCAAGTTGGGTGTTGGCACAACCTTCACTATCCGCATACCAGCGAAGCGCAGAAGCGCGAAAATGCCCGCTGCAGAAAACTAAGGGGAAGAAGGTATGAAAAGAGTACTGCTTGTTGACGACGATATCGCTGTAACCAACTATTTCATGGTCTTCCTAATGCAAACAGAGGAGTATGAAAGCACCGTTGTGAACGACTCAAGCACAGTGCCGGATCTCCTTGACCGCTTTGAGTTTGATGCCATTTTGCTCGATATGGATATGCCAAAGCTCAATGGACTTGAGATACTGAAGATAATAAAAGACAAGAAAATATCCTCACCAGTGATAATACTGACAGGCGTTAGCGATGTTGACCTTGCGGTTAAGGCAATGAAGCTGGGCGCATTTGACTACCTTACAAAGCCCGTTGATGACGAGCAGCTTTTGGGAACGCTTGTTGCAGCGATAAAGCATAAGGATGTGCACAGCAAGATCAGCGAACTGCCGACTTCGCTGAAGCGCGAAGACCTTGTACACAAAGAAGCTTTTGAGCACTTCCCAACATCAGATCCTGCAACGATACGCGTGCTGCATGCTGCTGAAAAAATTGCGGCAAGTGATCTCAGTGTTTTCATCTGGGGCGAACATGGATTGGGGAAAGAAGCCCTTGCACGGGCAATCCACGCGGCAAGCCCACGCTGCACTGGCCCGTTTGTGTCAGTTAATGCGGCGTCTTATGATGTGATCAGCTTTGCGGCTGTGTTGTTCGGTCAAGACCGTGATTGGAGCGGAACAAAGCAGGAGATGCCCGGCTTCATCGAGGCTGCAACGGGCGGTACCCTGTTTCTGAATGAAATAGATAGGTTGACTATCCCCGTTCAAACTCGTCTATTACGCGTGATTCAAACCAACGAGTATTATCGAGAGAACTCAACCCGAATCATGAAGGCGGATGTGCGGTTCATTGTCTCCTCGCTGAAGGATCTTACTGCGGAGGAGTTCGTCAATACCTTCTCACGCGACTTGCTTTATCACCTGATGGTCAATTCACTGCGCTTTCCACCCCTTCGCGAGCGAATTCAGGATGTGCCAATTCTTGCAAAGTCCTTTCTTGCAGATGAGATGGCGCGCACAGGCAAGACCGGACTAACCTTCTCTGACGACTTTCTCGCCGCACTTCAAAAATACGATTTTCCCGATAACATTCAAGAGCTTAGAAGCATTGTGGCCGCAGCGGTGGTCAACACAGAAGGCTCTGTGATCGAGCTTCAATCGCTTTCTCCGTACATACTCGGCAAGATACTCACCGCTGAAGGAAAGCGTGAACCCTCTTTTGTACCCCGTTCGCTTGCGGCTGTTCAGCGCGAACACATTGAGCGCATGCTAAAGTTCTTTGGAGATGATAAGGCAAAGGCTGCATCAGAACTTGGTATAAGTGAACAGAAGATTGACGAGCTGTTGGAGGTTTAAGATTGCGATTGACTGAAGTTTGACGCCGGTTTGCGAATAAGACACCGTCTATCACAGTTAACTCACCGCCGACACCCTGCATCAATGGCAGGGTGTCGTTTTGATCCGTCTTTGCAGTTAGCGCGACCGCCTTGTCAGAACTGATACAAGCTTCACTTCTTGTTCTTCTGCATCTCCATTCGAACAAACTGCACAATCGGCATGTCTTCTATATACACATCCTTCAGCACCCCTGTTCCGCGATAAATCGCGACAAGGGCGTAGCATTTCAGGTTGTTATTCTCGTTAATAGCGCGAAAGTATGCTCTTTCGGCTTCTGGAGCCATTTTCTCGTTCAGAAACAGCTTATTCATCGGCAGTGTTATGTATGTTTCCTCCACATTTCCCCAACCTACCCTGCATCTAATGTAGTCGTTGCCCTGCGGCGGAGTCTTATGGACTGATTCAAGCTTTGCGAATCCATCCTCTTCCTTGGTAAACCGGGCATATACAGTATCATTGTAGTTCAGCTTGGGATCTGTCGGAAAACGAAGCTGCTTGCTGTGATATTGAATTGCAATAAATTTTCCGCGAAATGGATCCCTTGGGTCGTATGGCTGTACCTTGAACTTGAACACATTCCCGTGCTGTGAAATCTGGTCCAGCCTGTAGATGCTATACATCGGGATACAGATTTGTGCAATACAGAGAAGTATGAAAATGCCAAGAACCAGCTTATTGATCATTCTTCACCTCTGCCGTTTCCACGGGCTTCGGTACAACGGGTGTTTGGAGCTTGCGCTTTCTTTGCGACTTAACGACCAGATAGTTAACATACACAAAGGCGCAACCGACCAAAATGAAGGCGAACCCACGGGCAAGGTAAGGGAAATCAGAATCAAAGAAGCGGAGCAAAACCAACACGCAAATCGTCAAGGTGCCGAAGTTAATCCTAATCAGACTCTCTCGCCTAAAGCCCTCGACGAGCATTGCGATGCCCAGCCACAGCATCATTGCGGACTGAATCGTCGCAGGGAAAAGGTAGATTTGAGAATACTCTGTTAACACAGTGTTTAGTACGAACACTAACGGGGCCGCAGCGACTGCCACTGATGTCAATCCCTTTCTTATATTCTCACGAGATGCGAGTACAGCCCACAATACGACAATACCAGCAAAGACAATTAGAGTCGCGAACCCCATAAAGCCGATCCCTTCGAGCGAAATGTCAATAAACGAAGAGGTGATTTTCTCGTGCTTCCATGAATCACTGAAGGTCGTGAATATAAGAAATCCAGCAAGACCAATAATGCCAATCGCCTTAAGCTCGGGAAACTCGGTCTCATTGTTATCGAGCAATGTCTTGGTGAGCAGGTACATAACGGAAAAGAATGTCATATATACAAAGACAACTCCTGAGGTTTCGAAAACATTGTAATCAGCCATTGACGCGCCAATGCAAAAAGCAAACATGCCAAAGGACGCGACAAGCATCAACCTTGATTGAGGCAGCGACGCGTTTTTCCTGACGATCCAAAAGGCATAAGCAACAATGGCAAAGAAGAACGGCCATAGAAGATGAGGAGTTACCCTATCGCCCACCGATTGCAGAGCCCACCATGGAAGGATGGCCGCGACGAGAACATAGGATGCAAAAGATCGGAATATGTACATCACAGGTATGGAGAGTATTAGCCAGACCAACAGGAAATCGCGAAGCTCGCCTCCAAGATTGTAAATCTGCGAAATCAGGCCTATGCACAGCGCAACGGTCAAGATAATGGACACTGATATAGCCTCGCGCCAAGGCATGGAGTCGTTTTTGCGCAACAGCACCCATCCACCCATTATCTGCGCCACAATCATTGGCAGAAACGCGAACACCGTTTTAATCAAGATTGGAAGCTCATCCCAGTTATATGCAACGATAAGAATCATGCCAGAGACGATTAGAACTGCGCCGATAACGCCGAATATCGCTAAGAACAGCTTAGCGTAATTGATTATGCTGGGTTCGCCATAGTGGTTTCGGATTGCGTTGTCAGCGGCATCGTCAATGATCCCAAGCGATTTCAGCTTCGGCAGTTCGTCGTACAACCAACGGATATGCTTGTTCGACATACGACCTCCGTCAAGGTGATGCACTAATTATACAATACAACTGTTGATTTGTCAACTACTTCTTTGCTTCAAGTTATCCTATCATTCTAAGGCTTTTAGGTCTGTGTGCACTAAATCCTAACCAGCAAGGATAGAAATCATGCTGCACAAAGGTGATACAGACGCCAAAATCAGTATCATAATTGCATTCGGAGGGCCTATATGCTCAGGTATTCGACCGTGCTCTGCATTGCTTTTCTTGTTGCCGTAACTCTTGTGTATTGCGAGGAAAATGCAAAGCAACCCGCTTTGCTTCTGCGCTGCCCTTCCCTTTCGCCGGACGGCAGCACGATCGCGTTTGAGTACGAAGGCGACATTATGACCGCCCCTATTTCAGGTGGCGAGGCTGTAAGATTGACAATTGATATGGCACATGAGTCGAATCCAGTCTTTTCGCCAGACGGAGTGTGGATCGCATATTCGGCAAATCACTCAGGTTTTTCAAATATCTATGTGATACCCGCGAAAGGTGGTGTATCACGCAGGCTGACTTGGTTTAATGCTGAAGAGACACCGACCGCTTGGTCGCCCGATGGCAAGTTCATCTATTTCCATTCTCACAGAGACCGCGCAATGACCGTCTATCGCGTGCCATTCTCTGGCGGCACACCATCAAAGTTAGTGGATATTCCAAATGATCCCGTTTACGGAGCCTCACCCTCCCCAGACGGCACAAAGCTGCTTATCAACTATCGGGCTTCTGTCGAAGACATGGCTCGCCGAGGTAACTTCAATCCAGGTGCAGCAGAGATATATCTTGCCGATAATACAGTTCCCATCTCTAATTTTGTGCGGATTACAAACAACGATTGCCATGAGTTTTTTCCGACATGGTCGCCAGATGGACGCGGTTTTTACTACATTTCAGACGCAGATGGTTCGTGGAATTTGTACCGGAAGGACACTGAAGACTCCCCAAGGCAGCTTACCCATTTTATTGACAAAGGCGTTGGAAGATACGCTGTTGCGGCAAAGGCTGGCATTATCGTCACCGAGCGTAACCACAGGCTTTGCAGGATTGACCCGAATAACGGGATCGCAGAGCCTATTGATATAGTAATCGCTCCGATGCAGAAGTTCGTTGCTCCTGATTTTGCCACCGAGGACACTTCAATAACCGATTACGCAATATCGCCCGACAACAAGAAGGTCGTTTTTGTACACAAGCACGACCTTTTTGTCATGGCAGCAACAGGCGGATATGTTAAGCAGCTTACGCGCACAGCGGTACGAGAATGCCACCCGAGCTGGTCGCCTGACTCGCAGTACATCCTTTTCAATCGCATCACATATGCTGGAAAAGATATTGTCAGAATGAATATCGCGGACGGAAGCGAAACTGCATTGACATCTGGCGGTGGTAACTTCTGTACACCTTTATACTCACCAGACGGCAAGTTCATCGCATATCATTACAATTTTGACGAGATTCGTGCAATGGATGCCGATGGTGGAAACACAAGAACTCTTGTATCTGGCACACTGCCTCGACGCTATCTTCTTGATGAGCGTTGGTTCAACTTCACTTCAGACGGCAAGTTCATGTGCTATCTCGCTTTCAACGACATTATGCGCCAGGAGTGCATGGTTAAGAGGCTTGATGAGAATTCTCCACCCGTGCTTATGTCTTACATAGGCGGCCATTCATACGCTGGCGCGTTTTCTAAGGACTACTCCTTCTTTGTCTATGCAAATCCATGGTTCGATAAGCCCAAAATCTATCTTGTTGATCTTAAAGGAGTCGAACCTCCCCTGCCCGCTGACACAAAGGATGCGCTTGACAAAGTGCTGAATCCCCCAGACCCGAACGATAAAAAAGACGGCGACAAGACCGATGGTAAACAGCCTGATGCGCCAAAGCCACCCGTCGAGCTTCCCTCTTTGACTGATATCGCTCAGAAGACACATTTGGCGGCACCGTCAGTTGAAGGCTCACAAGACTACCCTGTCCTGCTTACTGACGGCAAGACCATGCTTTTTGTTGGGGGTGTTGAGGGTGATACTATCTACTCCATTGCCCTGAAGCCTAACAACAAGGATGCAAAGCTGATTAAGACAATAGCAGGCGCAAAGACAAAACTCAAGTGCGATTCTCATGGCGCGTATGCTTACTTTTTATGTGCGGGAAGTCTATATCGAATTGACCTAACAAATGGCTCAACAAGCAAGATAACACCAGATAAGATCATGCGAACTATCTCAGCCGAAGCCCTAAGATACGCAATTTTTGACGAGTACCTTTGGCATCTTCGTAGCGCATTTTATGATACAGCCATGCATGGTGTGGATCTCGATACTCTTCGTGCGCGATATATTCCCTTGATAGCCTCATGCACAACTGATGAGCAGTTCGAATGGCTTATGGATGAGGTGTCAGGCGAGTTCAACGCCTCGCACATGGGATTCTTTCGCGAAAAGAAGGGTAAAGACCGCCCAGTTGTGGCAGATATACCACATTTGGGCTTTATGCACGACGATGTTGCAATCGAGCGTGGCGAGTTAAGGGTGCGACATATTGTAAAAGGCTCTCCTGCGGCAAGAAAGTCGTCGGGGCTTATGCAGGGGGATAAGGTTGTAGCGGTAAATGGGAGAGAGATAGTTGCTGGCACCGATGTACACAGCCTTCTTTGGATAAATCCCGAGCTTGTCGAGCTTACTGTAGTATCTGATAAGGCAGGCGAGAGCAAACGCACCGTCAGATACACCCGTACCAGCGTTGCCGAGATGATACAACTTTGCCATGACGAGTGGATTGACGGCAACCGCCGTTTTGTCGCTACAAAAAGCGGTGGCACGCTTGGTTACATATACATACAAAACATGATGCAGCCCGATTACGACCATCTAAAATCTGAACTTGAGAAGATCGCCTCGACAACAAAAGGGGCAGTGCTTGATTTCAGGTACAACGGTGGTGGATTTGTCGCATTTAAGGTCGTCGAGTTGCTCAAACAGCAGCATTTTGCCTTCACATCAATGCGTGGCGGCAAAGAGATTTCAGAGGATATGCTAAGGGATTTCATCTATCCGCATCCTGTGGCAGGGCTTTTCAATTTTGCTTCTTTTAGCAACGCAGAGATGATGCTATGCGCGTTTTCTACGGTGGGGCTTGGTGTTACAATCGGGACACCGACCGCGGGTGGAGTTATAGGCACATGGGGACGGCAATTACCTGATGGCACTTGGATGAGGCTCCCGCAGTACAAGGTTGTGGATGCTGGCGGCCGCAACCTCGAACGCTCTCCAACTCGCCCTCAAATTGTCCTTGATCGCGACCTGTCAGACATGGCCAAGGGCATTGACCCACAAATCGAACGCGCGATTTCCGAGTTGTTGGATCACAGCAAGAAGAAAGGTGACTAATAGCGATATTATCAACAAGCCGGCATCATCCAACTCTCACTTCAGGCATGAGTCCATTGTTCCGATGTACTTACCGTCATACGCAAGGCAGATGAACTTGCTTCCATCAAGTACATAGTGCGCCGGAATTTCGGAGAATGAAGTCTCTACCTTCTTGAATCCATCTCGCTTGTCAATGTCAGTGAAGTAGAGATTTAGGCAACCGTCTTGAACGAATACATAACTCCCCGTACACCAAACTGCGTGTACCATGTGCACGGATCCATCGAATTTCTGGCGTGTTCCCTTGAACATATCGAAGATTTCATCTCTTGCTGTCTGAACAAAACCAGCAAAGCAAGTTACACCTCCATCGAACTGTATTCCTTTGTCAACTACAACTGCTACATCAACCAATTCTCCCTTTCTGCCATAGCACAAATTTCGAGCTTGATTGAAAAGTATGCCAGATTTACCAAGAAAATACACCTGCCCAATATATGGCCAAAGCGCATATAGCTTTAACTTGTCGCGAACTACATATTCATAACCATCTTTGCCCTCTGCAATGACTCGGTCAATTTGGTACACCTTTATACACAGCTTGTAGGTCGTGTTTTTATCCCACAGAAATCTGCTCTCCTTACACTCGTAGATCGCAAGTTGTGAGCCTGATTGCTCAAACGCTACTCGCTCTTTTTCGGAAATACTGCAGACGCGCTTTAGGATTCGGTTCTTGATATTCAGCTCGTTCAACGCGTTCTTTGTTGCGATGAGAACTGACCCTCCCCATTGATGAAACGCATAGCATCCCAATATATAATCACTTCCGTCCAATGTATACACGACTTCACCACTTCGGTACTTCCACAGAATTAGCCCTTCTTCATAGATAAGCACATACTCACCGTCCAATGTGGCTGGTGAAACGAATATTGGCTTCAGCAGCCTATACTGCGTTCCGCCAACCAACTGAAGAGGTTCGATGCGACTTGTCCCCTGTGAGTACATGCAAGGTGCGCAGTCAATCATTACCACATACTGATACTCGTTATGATATGAGTTTCGAAAAGGTTGGATGCGAGCACTTACTTCGCCCTTATCATCCAATATTGTAAGCGTACCTTGTTGCGCGTTATAAATTTGGGTGAAATCACCGAGGTCGCTTGAGATAGGTGTAGAATCAATTGTGCAAGTAACTTCCTTTTGCACTAACTCAAAGCCATCTCGGAATAACATAAAAACCAATCGCAATTCTTAGAGTATATACCATGCGTATTTCTTATATTCTGTGCATATTCTCCACATATTGAGTAATATCTGCAATGCTTTCTTATTGCGCTAACACCTTCGATTGTACTTGACTTTTTACTATTCCAGTCGAACATAATCAAAACGCCGTTCTTAACATATGCAATTGTCGAAGGAGCAATAAATGTTACATTATGCTTGCGCACACCTTGAAGTTGAATCGAACAAACAGTGTTCATTTTCCTGTCGATTACATTAATAGAATCATTTAATATTGAGAATACAATACCTCCTTCATATATAGTGAAATCACCTGACATTTGATGTTTTTCTATTCTGTTCTCACTAAGATTGTAAATATATAGGCAGTCTTTGTCTTTGCCGTAAAGTAATCCGTTGTCGTAACATACAAACACTACTTGGGTTTCAACCTTTCGCTTGATCTCATAGTGCGATGAAGCCTTGACTGCAAACAACAGGTAGTCTTTAGAATTGTGCCCAGTAAGTATATACTGGTCACCTTGCCTTCCCAAGTACCTTAGTTCACAAAGGGTATCATTGATAGACGGCTGTGCTACTTCTTCTGCACTGACAAGTGCCTGAAAGAGGAGTGCAATCACGATGATTGCAAACGCTGAGATTTGCCTTATGGTTGCCTCCTATTTCGTATCTCCGAGTCTAACCCGCTTGGCGTCTCGATCGGAGAGTCTATACTGATTGGTTCTGCGTGATTTTCTGTCCCCATATTGTAAAGTTTCATTGATGCAGTCACACAGTTTATGCCCAACAGTGACCTCGTCTCAAAGGTCATAGGCACAGCGAGCATCAATGACGCTGTTAGATCTGGGTTGATGTACAAAATAGTACTTGATGAAACATTCATCCATCTCTCAAGAGCGCACGATACCGCGCGTCGCCATGCGGCGACAAACAACAGGTATAGGCAGAGGGCGCGTGGGTTGATGTCTCCTCCGATCCAATATGCTAATGTATGACATTTAGACGCCAAATCCGTACATAGGTTACACGAAGAAATCGGTAAGTCAAGGCGTTTTCGGAATTATGGAAGCTACTTTCAATCAAATCAAGATGCTGCGAAAGGGTGATTGACAAATTGGGCTGCAACAATCCAGTTATCGCATTCATACCTTAGCAAACACTGGGTTTGCCGCAACAAGAACATCTTTAGGACACCTCAAGCAGCACTGGCGAGGTAGCCTTGTTCAACAAAAAGGGGGCGTTTCCGCCCCCTTTGAATCGGTTAGACCAATGCTATTTCACACGGAAGTTGTCTATACCAACCTCGCGAATTGTACGCTTATACTTATCCATAACTGTGACGGGGGGCGGTATCTTCGCTGCTCGCGTCGCTACATCAGACACTGTGAGTTTTGCGCATATCTCGGACATATGGCATTCACCAGTGTTGAAATAGTAAGGTGCGAGCTTCTTTGCGCCGGTATGTGCGATTCGATTAAGCGCGGCAGATATCTTTGTGATGTTCTTTGCAGGAAGATGTGCGCCAAACTTTGAAGCGAGTTCGTACAGCACGGTCCAGCCCTGAATACCCGATGGAGGTTCAAGGACAGGCGAATAGGTATGAACAAGCCCCTCGAAGTTCACGCGTGTGCCCTGCCCCTCAAGGTATGTGCCCATTGGGAAGGCGATGTCAGCAAACTGAACGGTTTCTGTTACTGCCCAATCGAACGCGGCAAGAAACTCGATGTTGCGGAAAAACGAGGCGGTAGAATCGTGCGAGATCGGATCCTCGCCGATGACCAACGCACCGCGGATTGTCCCGCTTTCGAGCAACTTGCGTAACTCTGTGCGGCTCTTCGAACCGACTGGATTTTCGACAGGCAATCTGCCAGCAGTGAATTGAGGATCTGCGCCTGAAATCTCAACCCCTGCGCCGTTTGAATACATGCTTGGTAAAAGAAGCTGTGCGTCGAGACCGGCGGAGCGGAGAAGGATAACAAGATTGGCGAGAGCAGACATATCGCCTGCAGCCGAGTCGTACGGGCGATCGGGGCTGTGTATGAACACAACCTTGCGCGCACCCATTAGAAGCTCGGCGGCATTCTGAATCTTCGCACCATCAACACCAGTCGAAGATGAGACATCACCGATGCTGTGCTTACTTAATTCAGCAACAAAGCCAGCAGAGCCATCCACACTTTCGAGAGATTCGGCTTTCGGGAATTTAGCGTCAAGCAACAGCTTGGCAACACCGCTCCATAGCAAGGCTGAACGGCCGCGCATGGGGTCGAGGTTTAATTCAGCAAGCTGTGCAAGCGGGTCAACAGATGAGTTGCAGACAATCAGCTTTGCGCCATCCTTAACCGCATCAATCACTTCAACACCCAAAATCAACTGATCGTTCTGGGTGCCGGTGTTGTTGCATATGATCAGATCGGCTTCTCGCAGGCAACCGCGAGTGGCGGTTGAGGCGGTGTAACCGAAAGAATTGTCGAGCGCACCAGCCACAGATGAACCCATAAGAAGCGAAAGCGATCCAATGTTATTGGTCTTTAAGCCTTCACGGGCAATCAGGTTTGCCAGATACAGCTCTTCACAGGTCAATTCGGGCGACACGAGAACTGCGACCGACTCGGGTCCGTACTTCGCTACGATCTCCTTCATTGACTCGATTGTCTTGTTGTATGCGTATGCAAATGCGACATCGCTGTGCTTGCTCTTGATGCGTTCAAGCGGATTTGTCAGTCGTTTGGATCGAATGAATAGCTCGTTGCCAAATCGGCCATACCGGCAGAGATAGTCGCCAGGACGGCCTGATGAGGCGATTGTGTACCGGCTGTCGCCGAACTTCTTTACGGTTATGGCGCAACCAACCGAGCAAAAACCGCAGAAGGTTGGAATGCTTTCAAAATCAATCGAGGCTCTGCCGGGGAAAGGCCATTTGACTGTGAGTGCGCCGGTTGGGCATGAGTCAACGCAGTTGCCGCAGCTTATGCAGCTTGTTTTTGCAAGAGGTTCGTTGAGCGCTGGGCGCATTTCTGTCTTGAATCCACGATTGACAAGGCCAAGCGCGGACACCGGCAGCACCCGATCGCAGGTGCGTATGCAACGGGAGCAGAGCACGCACTTGTTGGGATCATATACTATATAAGGATGGCGTGCGTCAACACGGTGCTTGCGCACATATCCCTTGTAGTGTTCCATATCAACGCCGTATTCCTCAGCGTAGAGCCTAAGAGAGCAATCGTCGAAGCGAACGCAACCGCAGGAGAGGCAGCGATTTGCCTCATGCGCAACATCCTCATAATCGAATCCAGTAGCAACTTCTTCGAAATTGCCGCGCCTGTGCTCGACTTCAAGCTCGTGAATCTCATGCCGCGGGCTTTCAGGTATATCGCCAAGTTCGGCATTGCCGGGTTTTGACCAAAAGTCTTTCGTAACACCGAAAGGCTCGGCGGGTATAGGCTCACCGCTAATGTAGCTGTGAATAGCCTTTGCTGCACGCTGGCCATCGCGAATTGAGTCAATAACAACTGTCGGGCCGTCGTCTGCGACATCGCCACCCGCAAACAAGCCGGGTATGTTTGTCGCCATAGTCTTGGGGTCACTGATTATCGTGCCCCAGCGGGTTACCGCAGGACCGCTTAGACCTTTAAGAATCGGAGACTGACCAATCGCTGACACCGCCATATCGCATGGAAGGTCAAATTCAGAGCCTTCTAACGGGACGGGACGGCGGCGACCTGACGAATCGGGTTCACCAAGCTTCATACGAATGCAACGCAGAGCCTTGAGCTTGTTGTTTTCTGAGACAATTGAGACAGGCATGGCCAGTTCGTAAATCTCGATTCCTTCCTTTATGCAATCTTCGATCTCCATCTTATCGGCTGGCATTTCGTCCTTTGTGCGGCGATAGAGGATTATTACCTTCTGCGCACCGAGACGCCATGATGTTCTGGCGACATCCATTGCCGTATTTCCGCCACCAACGACCACAACTGTGCCATGTACCGGAGTCTTGCTGTCGGCCTTTTCGTGCAGAAATTCCACGCCCGAGACAACACCGACTGTGGTCTCTTCGCCGGGAACACCCATATCCTTACCGCCCATCGCGCCTGCCGCGATAAAGACAGCATCGTGCTTTTTGCGAAGCTCGTCAAGGGTTATATCCTCGCCGACACGAGTGTTGTACTTGATCTCGGCTCCGGCACGGCAGATAAACTCGATCTCCTTGTCAAGAACAGCGTCGGGAAGTCGGTACTCAGGTATGCCGTAGCGCAACATACCACCGCCACGATCGTGGGCTTCGTATAGTACCGGGTCATAGCCCATTTTGCCCAAGAACCACGCCGCGGTTAGACCTGCGGGACCTGCACCGACAATGCCGATGGTCTTTCCGTTCGATGGCATTCTCTCTGGCATACCGTCATAAGCGCCCTGAGAGTCCGACACAAAACGCTTTACATTGTTTATTGCGACCGGAGCATCAATGTCCTTGCGACGGCAGTTGATTTCGCACTTGCGAACGCAAACACGACCGCATATTGCAGGAAGCGGATTTGTTTCGCGGATTAGATCAATCGCGCGACGGTATTCACCCATAGCCGCAAGGGCAATGTAGCCTTGCGCGTCAACTCCTGCGGGGCAACCCAACAGGCAAGGTGAAAGACAGTCAGCGTAATGGTTTGAAAGGAGAAGCTCGAAAGCGGTGCGGCGCGAGGCAATAACACGCTCGTTGCGTGTATTAATCTTCATTCCTGGGGCGACCTTTGTCGCGCACGAAGGAACAAGATTCGGTTTGCCCTCGAGTTCAACCACACAGACGAAGCATGAGCCGTAGGGCTTAAGCTCGGGCGAGTGGCATAGGGTGGGTATATCGTCGAGCCCCTGTTCGCGAACGACTTCGAGTATCGTTGCGCCGACGGGTGCATCTATCTCTTGACCGTTGATCGTTATTTTTATCGTGTCCATATTGGTCACCTTAATCTTTATACACGGCATCAAAGTTGCAGCTTGTTATGCACTTCCCGCACTTGACACACATTTCGTTGTTGATGACATGGACCTGTTTCGCTTTGCCAGTTATTGCATTGACCGGGCAGTTCTTTGCGCAAAGTGTGCATCCAACGCACTTTTCAGCATTTATGTGGTAGCTGACCAACATCGAACAAGACTTTGCTGGGCACTTGTGGTTTTCGATGTGTGCAGTGTATTCGTTCAGGTAATACTGAATTGTCGTCAGCACGGGGTTCGGCGCAGTCTGGCCAAGACCACAGAGACTCGCCTCTTTGATTTTGAAGCTGAGTTCGCGCAGGCGTTCGATATCTTCTTTTTTACCCTCGCCCTTTGTGATCTTCTCAAGCATCTCGAGCATACGCAGGGTTCCTATGCGGCAGAAGGTGCATTTGCCGCAGGATTCGTTCTGAGTGAAGTCGAGGAAGAACCGCGCAATGTCAACCATGCAGGTCGTCTCGTCCAGCACGACCATACCGCCCGAGCCCATGATTGCGCCTGTCTTGGGAATGTTTTCGAAATCAACGGGCGTATCGGCAAGTTCGACTGGAATGCAGCCACCTGAAGGACCGCCCATTTGAACGGCCTTAAAGCCCTTATCATTCTTAATGCCGCCACCGATTCTATACACAAGCTCGCGGATCGTTGTACCCATGGGGACTTCGGCAAGACCACCGCGCTTAACTCTGCCAGCGAGGGCAAAAACCTTAGTGCCAGGGCTTTTCTGCGTACCGATTGCCGTAAACGCAGCAGCACCGTTTAAAATAATCCAAGGCACATTGGCATAGGTTTCGACATTGTTGTTGTTTGTGGGTTTCTGCCAGAGCCCTTTTTCAGCGGGGAACGGAGGGCGAATGCGGGGCATGCCGCGCTGTCCTTCGATTGAAGCGAACAAAGCAGTTTCCTCACCGCATACAAACGCGCCAGCACCCTGTTTGATCTTTATATCAAAATCGAAGCCCGAGCCGATAATATTCTTGCCAAGATATCCCTTTGCTCGGGCATCGGCGATGGCGATATTCAAACGCTTAATTGCAAGCGGGTATTCAGCTCTGCAGTAGATATAACCGTATTTTGCGCCGATAGCCTTTGCCGCGATAATCATACCCTCAAGCACCGAGTGAGGGTCGCTTTCCAGCACCGAACGGTCCATAAACGCACCTGGGTCACCTTCGTCAGCGTTGCAGACAAGGTATTTCACATCAGACTTGTTTGCGGCAGCAAATGACCACTTCAAGCCCGTAGGAAACCCTGCGCCACCACGACCGCGAAGGCCGGATTTCTTGACCTCCTCGATTACAGATTCGGAAGACATCTCAAGAAGCGCCTTGCGCATAGCGTCATATCCGCCCGTCTGCTCGTATTCATCAATGGATTCGGGATTTATCACACCGCAGTTGCGCAACACAATTCTGCTTTGTAGGATAAGGTAATCCGACTCAGACCCCTGAACCTTCCCGTCGCCGTTAACGCGATAGATTATCTTCTCATCAATGGGTTTCTTACCCTTGACATGTGATTCGACTATCTTCACTGCAAGCTCGGGAGTTACCTCGCCGTAGATATAGCGGGTCCCATTATCGCGCACCTCGACGAGAGGTTCGCGGAAGCACATACCTATACAACCGGTGATGGTCAGCTCAGCATCACCAGAACCTTCGGGAAGAAGCTCTTTCAGCTTGTCGTAAACGGCTTTTGCGCCTGCGGAAAGACCACAGGTGCCCATGCCGACCAATACCTTACACATAAGGGTTCTCCGGTTTGCTCAAAGAGATAGGGATAGAAGCATTTGTCATTCAGAGCACCTTCAAGTACGCTAATCGCCTGACTGAGCGACGGCAGCGGGCTTTACGCCCTCTTTCCGCCTTATGTCTCGCAGAATACGGCGAATTGAGGCAGGAGTCAACCTACCGTGCGTGTCGTCGTCAATCATAACAACAGGTGCAAGCGAACAGCATCCGATACATGCGACCGTGAAGAGGGTGAAGATACCGTCTTCGGTTGTATCGCCGACCTCGATACCGAGTTCATCTTGAATTGACTCGACGATTGACTTTGCACCGGAAACATGGCAAGCGGTGCCTACACAAATTCGAATCACATGCTTGCCCATCGGCTGTAGGCGGAACTGGCTGTAGAATGTTATCACGCCGAAGATTGTAGATTCCGGTATGTTGGTGACCTCAGAGATGTACTTGATGGCTCGGCGGGGAATGTAGCCGAAATGCTCTTGAGCGGATTGCAGAAGTGGAATCAGCTCACCGGCAGCGCCGTCGTAGCGCCAAAGGCGATAGGAGAAATCTGAGCTTGTGTTTTCCATTTTTACCGCAGCTTTTCGAGTTTAAGAAAGGGATTGGCGGGTTAACCGCCAATCCCATGATTTCAACCGTTTGGATATCGTTTAGAAATCTATCATCTTGATGATCTTTGCTTCCTTGACGCGAAGCACGCCATCAATTTGGCTAAGGCGCTCGATGATGCGCGGAGTCTTTCCGTAAGCCTCGGTGTCGTTGATCATGCCGACAAGCTTGGTGCCGTTATCAATGACATCGCAGAAGACTACTTCGTCAAGGAAGAAGACCGTGGTGAAAATCTGCTGAATGGCATCCTTGTCAATATCAACGATGATATAGCTTGTTGTGCCCTTGAGCTTGGGCATATCCTTCTGGGCATCCTCTTTAACCGCCTTCGCGTATGTCTCGATAAAGCTCTTGATATCACGGTCGAGCTTAGGACGCAAAACGGCAGACATAGAGACAATTTCGATACCCTTGATAGCGCGGATCTTATCGAGAGTATTCTTCATCTCCTCTTCAGATGATGCCTGTGCGAGAACAATCATGTCAACATCGCCACGAACCGCATCGCACTGAGCAATGCCCTTCATGAAGTATATCTCTTTGAAAATATCCATTGCGCGGTCGGCATCAGTTGTGCGAATTGTTATGTAGGAACTGACAGATTCGCGAATCTGAGGCTCGGATGGAGCATGCTTTTCTGCTGCAAGCGTTGTTGCACCGGGGGCGAGCTTCTCCAAAGCCTCGACAAGGTCAGAGATTTCAAAAGGCTTATCAAGGTATCCAGTGTTGTGCTCGGAAAGTGCAGTGGCTTTAAGCAGATCGTCACCAAAACCAGTGATAACAAGCACCGGCAGATCGGGAAAACCATTCTTGATGACCTTGAGTATCTTAAGGCCGTCAATGTCGGGCATAAAGATATCGGTTACGAGATAGTCGTAGCCAATGCCCTTTTCCTTCGAGTCGTAAAGCTCGTGAACGGCGGAGATGCCGTCTGGGCAAGCTGTGCAGGAAAAGCCCTCTTGGGTAAGGCCAAAGGTCAGGTTACGGCGAATTTCGGCCTCGTCGTCAATAATCAAAACTCGCTTCGACATCAGAAAGCTCCTTGCACTACAAAGTGCCTGTGGTGTGACATCAAACTCGGTCGGCGCGAAAGAACAAACGGCGCAGATGCCCGAAATCGCGCCCCGTTATTCGATTCGTGAATAAAATCTCGAATGCAATATATACCTTTAGTATGCCGATTTTGCAGACTATTTCAATGCAAAATCACCTGATGCCGAACAAAAAGGCGAGGCGAAAGACCCCATCACTGGGTAGAAACAGGTCATCTCTGTACCTTCTCTTTGTAACAAGCACTCCTCATCACCGAGGTGAATATCTGCGAGCAAGATGCAGGTTGCGGAAATTCCCTTCGATTTTTTACTTCTTAGACAAAAACGATTTCGCGTGGTATAATGACACTTAAGCATCGAAGGGGGTCTTGTGAAAGGCACAATCAATATGAACAATGAACGAGGTGCGATCCTTGTTCTTACAATGGTGATGCTTGTTTTGTGTTCAGGCATCCTGAGCGCATTGATTATCACCTCGCAATCTGACAATCGTGGCGCAATTGCAAAGAGCAGCCAAGTGTTCGCAATGACGAGCACCGAGAGTGGAGTCGCGTACGCTGGCAAGATGACTCAAAACGCGCTTGCGAACTACTCCGATCCCCCTGCATCTGGTACTGTTGTTGTTAATGATGCAAACATCAATTTTACCATCCAGAAGACGCTGAATTCAAGCGGGCAGGAGATCGGCGTTAGCACAATCACACATGATGGTCTTAACACACTTTCTAAGCTCTATACCATCACCGCAGTCGGAGTATATAAGGGTGTATATTCAAGCTCACGGGCTTTTGTGTCGCTTGACTCAATTCCAATCTTCCAGTTCCTTGCATTTTATGATGCCGACCTTGAGATTTTCCCCGGCCCTGCAATGAACCTAAACGGTCGCATTCACACCAACAATAATCTGTTCATGGGTTCAGACAATGCACTGAGGTTGGAGTCAGGACAGATAAGAACATCTGGCAATTTCTACAGGTACAGAAAAGACTCTCCTAACACTCGTCCTCCAAATCTTTGGGTTCGTGACAAAAACGGGACTCTTGTAAACATTCCGACTAACGAGGATTCAAACTGGAAGGGCACCTATAACGGTGAATCTACAGATTGGGCAACAATGGTATTGGATAAGTATGCGGGCAACATTATGAGTGGTGCTCACGGTGTATCAAAGATTGAATCTCCCGCCATCGGTGCGATAAAGCCGTATGTTGCAAATCCCAATAGCACTGGTGATTACAAGCTTGTCAATGGTAACTGGGTTTCGTCACCGGGCACTGGGACACATGACAAGGGCTTTTATAATCAATACGCGGGTCTGGTTGTTGCAGGCAGCACGATATATGTCGGTGGCCAACAGGTCACACCCGATGCGAATGTCTTCACAAATAAGACGATGTATGATGCGCGCGAAGGAAAAACCGTTACTGTGACAGAAGTTAACATGGGGTTGCTTAAAACCGCAAAAGGCACGCTTTCAAATGGCACGAAGGTTGATCTTTGGCCATCCAACGGGTTGGTTTACGCTTATCGAAATGATTCGACCACAACTCAACCTAACGGTATCCGCCTGACAAACGGCGCTGAGCTGAAGACAAAACTAACCGTCGTCTCGCCAAATCCAGTTTATATTAAGGGTAACTACAACACGACAAACAAAAAGGGAGCCTCAGTTCTATCGGACGCTGTCAACCTACTTTCGAATTCATGGAACGACACGAAAACATCAAGTAGCGGATTGCCGACGCCGACAGATACAACATACAACGTTGCCATGATCACCGGCAATTACAACTCGGCTGTCGGAAACTACAATGGTGGGTTCGAGAACTTCCCTCGTTTCCACGAAAACTGGAGCGGGAAGACCGCGAGAATTCGTGGTTCATTTGTAAATGTGTGGGAATCTGAAATCGCAAAGGGCAAATGGGTCTATGGCTCGCCCCGATATACTGCGCCGAACCGCGACTGGGACTTTGACACCGACTTCCTTGATATGAACAACCTGCCACCCTTCACACCACAGGTGTATTCGCTTCGCACAATCGCATGGTGGAGAACAGGAAGACTCCCGTATTCAATCTTCGTTACAAAGTAATGAGTTTTCTGTACCCAACAAAAAAGCCCCCGCTTCCGCGAGGGCTTTTTTTTATCTGCGACTAACTGTGCAATTAGACAACTATGTTGTTTTCGACCTTTTGAGGCTCGTCTTCATCAACTTCATAGGGAGCTACAAGGCATTCGACGGTGAGCAACATAGCCGCCATCGAACCAGCATTCTCAAGGGCAACGCGAGCAACCTTAGTTGGGTCGAGTATGCCAGCTTCGCGAAGGTTGATATACTGATGTGTACGAGCGTTGAAGCCCATATCACCCTGAAGCTCAAGCACTTCATCCACAACCATCGAACCGTCCGCGCCTGAGTTAAATGCTATTTGGCGGATCGGCGCAGAAAGAGCCGACTTGACAGCCTTGACTCCCATTGCCTCATCACCTTCGCAGGAGAGCGAGCAAAGAGCATTAGAAGCGCGGAGCAAAGCAACCCCACCGCCAAGTACAATACCCTCTTCAGCAGCAGCGCGTGCTGCACTGACCGCATCTTCTATCAACGCCTTTTTAGCCTTAAGCTCGGCCTCTGTTGCAGCGCCAACCGAGATCTCTGCCACGCCACCCGTGAGCTTCGATAAGCGCTCTTCAAGTTTCTCGCGATCGTAGTTCGAATTGGTCTGGGCGATTGCAGCCTTAATCTGTGCTATTCTTCCATTAATCAACTCGCGAGGACATGCTCCGCCTGCAACGATGGTGTTTTCTTTCTCAACTTCGACCTTTGAGGCTCGACCGAGAACTTCAACACCGACATTCTCAAGCTTCATGCCCTTCTCTTCTGTGACCACGATGCCGCCGGTAAGCACAGCGATGTCTTCAAGAATCGCCTTTCTGCGATCGCCAAAGGCCGGAGCCTTCACCGCGCAGACCTTAAGAACGCCGCGCAGCACATTCAGCACGAGAAGCGAAAGAACCTCTGCCTCAACATCCTCAGCGATGATTAGCATTGGTTTGCCCGACATCGCACTTTTTTCAAGAATAGGCACAAGCTCTTGCACTGTCGAGATTTTCTTGTCGTACAGAAGGATGTTGACATCCTCAAGCACAACCTTCATTTTGTCGCGATTGTTTATGAAATAGGGGGACATGTAGCCCTTATCAAAATTCAACCCTTCGACAAATTCGAGAGTCGTTGAGCTTGTCTTGCCCTCTTTCGTTGTTACAGCGCCCTTAGCGGACACTTTTGTAATCGCGTTTGCGACAAGCGAGCCAATTTCAGGATCGTTGTTTGCAGAGATTGTCGCGACATGCGTCAGTTTCTCAATGCCGTCACAGGGTTGAGAATCTGCCTTGAGCTGCTCGCGAACCGCTGCAACTGCCTTTTCGATACCGCGCTTTACCGCCATTGGATTGGCTCCAGCGGTAACATATCGCAAACCTTCAGAGAAGATAGCCTCTGTCAAGACCACTGATGTCGTTGTGCCATCGCCACAACTGTCGTTGGTCTTCGATGCAACCTCTTTGAGCAGAGAGGCAGCAAGATTTTCAAACGCGTCTTCAAGCTCAATGTCCTTAATAACAGTTACGCCATCGTTTGTCGCCATCGGCTTGTCAGAACTGCGCTGCAGCACGACATTCCGTCCGGCAGGACCGAGCGTGACGCGAGCGGCGTCAACCGCCTTCTGTATTCCCAACCCGAGCTTTGCCCGGGCGTTATCTGAATATGTAAGTTGTTTTGCCACTTTTTCCTCCCTCGCGGTTAGTCCTCA
The DNA here is from genome assembly GCA_964571525.1 of uncultured Planctomycetota bacterium. Lineage (GTDB taxonomy): Bacteria > Planctomycetota > B143-G9 > B143-G9 > B143-G9 > CAZNBY01. The sequence continues at coordinate 10,645 of CAZNBY010000007.1, read as the reverse complement.
ATGACGGCAAGAATGTCGTCCTCGCGGACAAGGAGAAACTTCTCGTCGCCGGTTTTGATCTCGGTGCCAGCGTATTTGCTGAAATACACCTTCGCGCCGACTTTGACTTCAAGTGCGGTGCGATTGCCATCGTCGGTAACGCGACCTGGGCCGACTGCAATCACCTCTCCGCGATTGCTCTTCTCTTTCGCCGTATCGGGTAAGAAAATGCCGCCTGCGGTCTTGTCCTCGAACTCGACGATCTTAATTAGAACTCTGTCATCAAGTGGACGAATTTTCATTTTCTCCTCCGCTTTAATTAGTAACCGCCGTACGGATTACCGCCGCCGGGCATTGGTTGTTCTGGTTTCTTTTCGGGGATATCGGTGATGACGCAATCAGTGATGAGCAACATGCCTGCCGCGCTTGAGGCGTTCTTTAATGCGCTTTTTACAACCTTAGCAGGATCAATAACGCCCATCGCTATTGTATCGCCATATTCATAGCTATCGGCATTGAAGCCGAAAGCGCCCTTGCCTGCCATAACCTTTTTCAACACAACAGCGCCCTGAAAACCAGCGTTTTCAGCTATCTGGCGAAGTGGCATTTCAAGCGCACGATAGACGATGTTGACACCAGTCTTGCGGTCGCCATCAGCTTCGATCTTGTTTAGAACCTCGCGGGCACGAACAAGAGCAACGCCGCCACCAGGCAGAACGCCTTCTTCAACTGCGGCTCGTGTTGCCTGAAGCGCATCATCAATGCGCATCTTCTTCTCTTTCATCTCGGTTTCGGTATGCGCACCGACCTTTATAACGGCCACACCACCAGCTAACTTTGCAAGTCTTTCCTGCAGCTTTTCGCGGTCGTAATCTGAAGTCGAAAGCTCTATCTCTTTGCGTATCTGCTTAACGCGCGAGGAAATGTCGGCTGGATCGCCGTTGCCTTCGATTATCGTGGTCTTTTCGCTGTCAATCATCACGCGACGGGCTGTTCCGAGCGAGTGAATGTTGACATTCTTAAGCTCTTGGCCAAGGTCGCCCGAGAAGAATTCTGAGCCTGTCAGAATTGCAATGTCCTGCAACATGGCCTTGCGGCGGTCGCCATAGCCTGGGGCCTTTACAGCGCAAACCTGAAGCACGCCACGAAGCTTGTTGACAACCAGAGTTGCAAGAGCCTCTCCCTCGATCTCCTCGGCGATGATGAGCAACGGGCGCTTGATCTGAATCATGCGCTCAAGCAGCGGGACAATGTCTTTTGCAGACGAAATCTTCTTCTCATATACGAGAATGAGGGGAGAATCAAGCTCGACGCGCAGCTTCTCAAAGTTAGTTACGAAGTTGGGTGAAAGGAAACCGCGATCGAACTGCATACCTGTAACCACATCAACGACAGTCTCGGCGCCCTTACCCTCTTCGACTGTGATGACGCCATCCGAGTGATTGACCTTCTCCATCGCCTCGGCGATCATCTTGCCAATCTCGGGGTCATTGTTCGAAGCGATATAGGCGACCTTCTCAAGGTCTTTCGCGCCGGAAACTTGCTTCGACATGGCTGAAAGCTCATCGCAGACAGCGGTAACAGCCATGTCCATACCGCGCTTAAGTTCCATTGGGTCAGCACCCGCGGTAACATTGCGCAGTCCCTCCAAGAAGAGAGCCTCGCAAAGCAGCGTCGCAGTCGTAGTGCCGTCGCCCGCCACTTCGCCGGTCTTCGACGCGGATTCACGAACCATTTTTGCGCCGAGGTTCTCTAACTTGTCATGAAGTTCAATATCCTCAGCCACGGTTACGCCGTCTTTTGTTATAGTTGGCGAGCCCCATGACTTATGCAAAACGACATTTCTACCGCGAGGGCCGAGTGTCGTCTTTACGGCGCGACTGAGCTTTTCAACGCCCAGCTTCAGCGAGTTGCGCGCCTCATCGCCAAAAGCGAGATTCTTTGCCATCTTCTGACCTCCAATTCGAACGAAGACAATTCATTGGCCAGTAAATACGAATACTGCGTTCAGTTAGCAAATTCTGTGCCTAACAGCCTCACTTCGCAAAACACAGCCTTAAAACGGGCTTTCGCGCCTGATACAAGCTTTGCGTTTTCTTTGGTACTCGCCTTTCCCTGTCAAAATGACCAGATTGTTGAGCATCGGGTCGAATTCGACAATCGAAATTGACAAGAAATATTGCCGTGTTTTGCCTCACAAGGTGGCCGACACTATCCAGCGTAGCTGTGAAGGCCGGCGAGCACGAAGTTGACGCCGAAGTAATTAAATAGCACGGTTAGCAGACCAATAACTATTATCCACGGGGTCCAGTCGCGGCTGTCTCGAACAAGATATCTCGCATGAACAAAAGCAAGCAGCGATAACCACGAGATGAATGCCCAGACCTCCTTTGGATCCCATCCCCAATAACGCCCCCACGCGACATCGCCCCAAACAGAGCCTGTCATAATCGCAAGTGATATCATAGCAAGCCCAATAATCGCGGCGGTTCTCACAAAACCAGCCAACCTGACATCCCTTTCCATTGCAGCGAACACGCCAAACCGCGCAAAAAGAACCATCATCATCGGCAAAGCAAGGGAACCTGCTATGAAGGCTGATGCAATGATGATTCCGCCCTTTTCAGATGGAGAACTGAAGCTAAGCACTCCGTAAGACGAGAGTATTTTGACAACCGCTGCCGCGCCGCCTCCGCATGCAAGCAACGAAAGAACACCAGTTGCGGCGACTCGATGGGCGCCACTGTAAGCCATCAGCCTGAACAAAGACGCAAGTGCGCCAAGAGCTATTGCAGCATAAGACAACATGCTTAAAAACACATGGCTTGTAAGCCAGAAAGAGCTTTGCAGTGCGGGTAGAGTATGCTCTTGTACTCCGCCCGAGGCTGAAGCCCAGGCCATTAGCAATCCCGCTGAAAGGCCGCTTACAGGCAACAGCAAGCGAAGCGGATGAACAAGCGATTGGGTGATGTTCCATAAGACAATGCAATGCGCCATCAGCGTCATGGATTCATGAAGATTGCGCAAAGGTGGATAGCCGCTTTCTCGCCACACAATTGTAAAGAGCGTTACACCCGAAATCAGGCCAATTGCCTGTAACAGGTATCCAATTCTTGACAACAGAGTCTTGGGAAATGCTGAATAAACGAGAAAGATAATGCCCGACAGCAGATATGAAGCGAAGCAAATGTCGAACAAAAGACCGGTCATGGCCTCGCCTCCACCGATGGGCGCATCGCCACAAACGCCATTAAAGCGATGAACATCAGCAGATATCCTGCATAGACTATAGGTTTTCCCGGCATTCGCACAACAGTGAAGAATGAGCAAGGTGGTATCTGGTTAATCTTCAGATGATCGCGGAATCCGCGTGAAGTTCTTACAGCACCGGGGAGGTTCTCCCACTCGTCGAGGGTCACAAACTCACCCCAGTTTGCCTGATACACCGACCAACCAAGCACGCGGAGGGGGCGATTAACCTCGATTATCTGATCTGGTCTAAGGTCTGAATCATGTTCAAGCACATCAACGATCGAAGTGTAGCGCTTTGGCAAACCCTTTGCGGTTATTTTTACTTCATACTCCGTTAACTCTGGTTTCTGCGACGCACTGTCGAAAAAGACCTCAGCTACAAACCCGCCAAAGTACCTTTCTCCCTTCATTGGAACTTCAAGCAGTCCCTTCTCGCGCTTCGTGTCAAGGCTGATAAGAAGCACAGCATCGTCAATCTTTGACATCGGTAATGGGTCAACAGGCTCTTTTTGACCTGACAGTCCGAAACCCGCAAGCTCGAACGAAACGCCGTTGAGAACGCCGTTTTTCTGAGATGGAGATAATGACAGCTCTGACGAAGGATAAAATTCGACCTCGAAGGATTTCAAAGTAATGGAGAACGGAAGACGAAAACCTGGGTCGGAGCTGTGTTCAATTAAAGTATGGACGGTTTCGCCGGGGGCAAGATAGCCCATCGCTGGCGGCATTTGACCGGGAGCCATTTTCGGGGTAGCGCGAAACACGCCCTCTACTGCGAAAATCCCGTCAACAGCCATTCCTAAGGAAATCAGTATGAAGGACAAATGAAGGGCAGAGACAACAGCGCCCTTCATGCCCCTTTTTACAGAAAGGATTGCCGAGGCAAGACATCCAATGTTGAAATACCATACAAGCACAACGAACCATGGAGCACCGTAGATGTGTATCTTTGCTGTCGCAAGAGGGAAGAACGAGCCTACCGCGCACGAAGCGGCAATAGCCGCGCCAAGAAAAATCACCGCGCGAGGCGAGCGTAACAACCGCCATGTGTAGGGAAAAGCGAGTTGTGGAATGGCGAATATTAGCGCGACAAGCGAAAAGCGGGTGCAGTCGCCCGCATGGCGAAAGCTCCAAAACACCGCAAGGAATATGAGCGCAGCCCCAAAGCTGAGGGCGAACATATCAGAGATGCGTATACGCGACGAATTTTGTGATGCTTCAGTTTCGGTCATCGCCCATATTATACCGCCTTGAGCCTTTTTTCCAAAGCTCGGGACAAAATCAAGACGAAAAACGGATAATTGCGGAAATAAAGACAAAGTGCGCATAATATCAGCATGGATATCAGAAAGACCACCGAACGAATTTGCCGCGAACTTGTTGCAATCGCGTCACCTTCGCGTTCGCATGGCGAAAACGCGGTTTGCGCTGCTGTGTCTCGCTGGGGGGATAAACTGGGATGGGTGCCGGTTGCGCGCAATGAGTGGGAGGTTGGCTCAGGCGGTTCAAACTGTTTTCTGTTCATCAAAGGCAGATCACCCGACACCGTGGTGTTTATTGGCCATTGTGACACAGTTGGATTTTCCTCTTACTCACAATTTGCATTGGGAAGGGAGAAAGAGATTGCAACAGACCCGGAAGAATTAGGTCGCAGGCTTGGATTCGGCGGTGAGTATCTTTGCGGTCGGGGGGCGTTCGACATGAAATCGGGGCTTGCTGCGCAGTTGGTTGCTGGAGCCTTGGCAAGAGGAAGAAGCGACCGCAGCTTTCTTTTCGCCTGCTTTGGTGATGAAGAAGGTCTTTCGACAGGAGCTTTGCAGGGGAATCGAACACTTTCTATGCTATCGCGCAAGCTCGGATTGAACTACATTTACGCGGTAAATTCAGAGATTGTGCCTTTCGACGATCAAGTATACTCTATATGGATGGGCAGCAGAGGCAAGGCTGGCCTTGCGATTGCAGTGCATGCATCAGAGCGTCATGCAGGTTCAGTACAAGCCTGTGACTCGGTTGCGGAGCGTTTCGGCAAGCTTATGGGCTGCAAGAGGACTGGTGCGCTGCTTGATGTCGTTAGAGCTGAGCGCGATGGATTCTCAGCAGGAGGCTCATTCTGCGCGCTTTTCGGCCTAACTTGGGACGAAGTGGGACTTGAGAAGACCTTAAGGGATGCATTGAACGATGCTTCAGATGCGCTCGGTTTTCCCGTCGAGCTTGTTGATCTCTCAGCTTCAAACGGGCATGAAATCCAAAAACAACACTCCGATTCATTTCTGCAGTCTGCTTGCGAAATGCTGCGTAGCAAGACACACCGCGCAGGCGATAATTCGATAAGAGCCTCTGCTGCGCTGATTGACCCGCTTTATCCGCTTGCACCCTGCCCTTCTGGGTTCAAGGCATCTGTTGAAAAAGCGATCGTGCCAATATTCGAGCTTTCAGATATTGAGTTTCAATCGTCAGGCCTTTTTCCACTGATTTCAGATGCATCATATTTGTGGGCTGACCTTCCCGGCACAGGTGAAGCGCAATTGTTTGGTAAGGCTCTCAAGCATCCCCTTCGCGCAAATGCTAATCTTGATGCCCTTAAGATTCCAACAGTGAACATAGGACCAATAGGATACGACCCACATCTGTGCACTGAACGAGTAGTGTCAGAGTTCGCTTTTCTTGCGCTTCCAAGACTTATCGCAGCGACCGCGATGCGCGTGTCATATCCATAGAAGTGCGGCCGAATTTCACTTGTCGTCCTCTTCTTTCACATTAAGAAGGGAGCACAAGAAGTCGGTCTCAAGAAGGTTGATGCTGTATCGGTTTGCCGACATGATTTGTATCAACAAGATGTTTTTTTCGTGAACATTCCAATATCTTCTTACATAGTAATCTCTCTTAAATATACGAAATGTATGTGCCTCTTTACGGTTATATATCCTGATTCGATTTTGAATGAACGCAAGATAAACATCTTTTCTCAAAACATATTCAGGAATACAATCGAGTTGCGACCGACTTACATTTGTAGTCCTAAGATCTAACTCATATACCCCGTCCACGAGAGGATAATAGCATTTTGCATAGTATTTATCATAAACAGGTTGTCTATAATTTTCTACATTAAATATTCTCTTCTTTTCATATGAGTCACTTGAAATATCATGTGTTGATATTTCATAACTATTAGCAGCTACCACCTTTTCATTCTCGATATATAAAAATGCGGGATGGCTAAAGCCCGCGACCATTTGCTTATAGTCATCCGGATTTTCGACATTAACAATAGTGAGATATTGCACCCAATTACATATTCGACCCTCTTTATTGTGCTCATATTCTGTCGAGCATAAATATATATAGCCGTCCTCATAAAAAATCCGTTCTACAATACCAGGCACATGCTTCTCTGGGTATCCAATAATTCTTTTTGGTTTACAAGCATTAAACAGCCATGCCTTATATAAGGAGATGCCATCCCAATAATACATTACTGATAAATCCTCTCTTACATGCGTTTTACAATTCAGATATCCCCCTAAACTAGTAATATTGCCTGTTTTAAGCGAAATATAATCAATATGAGAAATATGAATAGTTATTACATAACGACCGAATAATATGTAATCAAATATATAATCGACATTCTTTGCCCAAAGTACACGCCCCGTCGGGTATTCAATATTGATGAGCATGTGATTATCGCGATGCGAAATGAGTAGTACGCAATAGTATAGTTTAGTCTCATTCTCCCCCCATTCCTTGAAGATCGCCTTAGCATCCTTTATATAATCCGTGAAGTGCTGGCTTGTCACATCAACGATGCAGCCTAATGCATCGCATGATTCACGCTTTCCGTCACAACCAAAAAGCAAGATCGCAGCCAACAGGGTTAACAATCCAGCGACTCTCATGCTAAATATCCTTTCTTGAATTGATGGGATTTCCAGATTGTTTATAGATATAGTATCTATTACGATTGAATGTCATAATTAAGAACCTTTCTTCCGATAGTGGGGCTATATACATTACTGCATGCTCACCATTATTTGTAATTCTTTCGCAGCTAACCTTTCCCGTATTGAAATTCATACAATAGATTCTTAGTCCATCACTACTACTATGCGAAACAATCAAATTCGGTTCCGAATAGTAGCAACCATGTTCATTGTTGATATCGCGCAGCACTTTCTCCGCATCCAAGAACCATTCTACAGAATGAGTGGTCTCCTTGGAGGTTTCAAGTGATGTTATTACAAAGTCGATTTTCTTCATTGGCTCATAGGTATATTTCAATAAATACCCTCCGCTAACAATGCCCTCACTCGCAATACCGTCTTCGGCAAAAGATACATACATTGCATTGCCTAATGAAATCATTTTATTCTCTGTAGAAAAGACTTCTGGGCCATTGAATCCTTGCGTTATCTTATCCTCTCTGCTGAATCTCTCAAGTAGATGACCATTGAAGTTAAATCTGAAGCCAACTGCATCATAATCCCATTTGCTGCAAAGCAACACTATAATCTGGTGCTTCGAGAAGAGCAACTTGCACGGGAGGTGCGCTGCATCCGTGCAATCTCTCAGCAACAACTCCTTTTCAACCGCAAGTGAAGTCGAATCTATGACCTGCATTTTGCCATCAGCAAAGAGCAAAGCGACTCTATCAGACCCATCTTTAGCTGCTGCAAACTCGATTATTGGATTGTCGCGATATTCAACAGCTTTTTCGAGTCTGCCAGTTAGTGCTGAGTAAATATTTAACTTCTTTCCATCACATGTGGGAAGGAAAAGATAAGAACCAGAGAAAGAATACTCTTCGAATGATTCCTCCCATAAATATCTTTCCTTTACAACCTCCACTGCAAAATTAGGTGAAGAAACCCTCATAAGGTCTCCCCATCTACTACTCCAGTAAAGCACTCCATCGCAAATAGGAATGTCCTTATAGACGAATCCTATCGCTGTTACTGGCTTTATATCATCATTGAAGTTCGGAATTATGTCTGCTGAATCTTTCCTATTCACATAATAACAACCTTCGGAAAAGCGATCAATCCTCTCGGAACCTTCCGTTTGTAGTGAGCTGACATGATGCTTGTTTGAAATTACCCCTTTGACCTTGTGTTCTGCATCAATTAGCAGATAGTTGCTATCGCCAAATATTAGCATTTCGCTCTCATACGATTTTGCGCGCAAGACCTCGTCTTGTGGAAAGTACTGCGACGCATCAAGCTCAGCTTTTAGGGTGCCCTCGATAGTTTCAAAGAGCAGTTTCTTACTGGTGCCATCATATTTGACCAGGTTTCGCCGAAACGGATCATACCCGAGAACCTGCAAATGCGGTGTAGCGTGTATGCCAGAGCAAAAGGTGACCTTGTCGCTCTGCTTTCCGGTTTCCATGTCGTCTCGTAACAAGACATGCAAGTATTGAGCTTCCTCCCTTCTTACCTTTTCAGCATTCGCACAGGGAAACGCATCAGACGGCCATGGGTAATGAATCGTGCTTAATATAAAGGCCTCCGTGCCAGTGCATTCTACGGTCGTTGTCATGCGAAAATCGTCAAGAGACAAGCCCTCAGCAATCCTTATAGATATGTCGTCGTTCCATTTCTTCGTTTCAAGGTCATATTTCCTGAAGTGTATCCTGTAATCCCTGTCCTCAGCGTTACCGCTGAATCGGCAGTAGTAGAAGAATCTACCGCCTATCGTATGGATAGGTGTTATGCCCACAATATCACGACTGATGTCCTTCTCTTCTCCTGTTGAAACATCAAGAACCACATATTTGTCCTTAACCTCAGAGCATAGGATCAGCTTTCTGCCGGTTATCGCAAACCTCAGAGTCTTCCCGCAGTGAAGCCCCTCAAATCTTTGCATCGGCAACAGCTTGTTCTCGTCGCGATGCTTTTCCTCTGCTATCAGTGGCGTGCAGAAGAGCAGAATGAGAAGCAGCGTTATGACAGCTTTCGGCAATGAGTGCAATGCGCGTGGATTTATACTACCTCCATCGGCAAGTGTGTGGATATCCCTATAACGAAGAAAGCGCGGGATGGTTACACATAATTGGTATTTTCGCCTTTATCTGGCCACACTTATGACCCACGCAATGCTATTCACAGGCGTTGATGTGTCTGAGGGCAAGCCCCGCCGCTGGCGCGTAGAGAACAGTTGTGGCGATGAGGTCGGCCAGAAGGGCTTTTACACAATGGCTGACAACTGGTTCGACGAGTATATGTTTGAGATCGCCGCACGAAAGAGCTACCTATCGCCAGATATGCTGAAGGCTCTTCAACTCGACCCAATCGTACTTCCCCCGTGGGACCCGATGGGTTCGCTGGCACGGTAGTTCACAGCAACTTGTTAAAACAAAAAACCCCGCCGCAAGGCGGGGTATGTGCGTCATTTTCTTGTTTTCGGTTTAATAGACTTTTATCACATTCTTAATGATATATTGCCTGAAGTCATAATCCTTACTTTTTAACATGCTCGCGATGAGGACATAACACTTCGTACAGACTCATCCTTACGGATACATCCTTATTTCTGCTAATTTCTATTATCACAAATATAATCAAATACCCGCAGAAGACCGCATCGGTAATAACCTTATATAGAGCAATAGCACTATACACATTTGTGACTCTGCTTTGACAATCTAATAGCAATTGATAAAGCATCATTACTGACACAGCAACAATCCAACATGCAATATGTACATTTATATAGCTCATCAGATAATATAATACTATAATTATCGCAACGCATAGAATCATTAATGAACCACTTAAATATCCAACACTATAGTGTTGCACATTCAATAAGCAGACCAATGCAATGATTATTGTTGCAATGATTCGCATCAACCATTTATACTCATATAGCTTCTTGTAGTTATCCATCTTCAGCCTCCGCGTCATTGGTTACACGTAACCGATCCCAATCGTGTAATTAAGCGCAACCACCATCTTACAACCGCCGCGGCCAATGCGCACAACACCGCGCGTCGCCATGCGGCGACGATCAGCAGGTATAGGCAGAGGGTGCGGGTGTTGATGATTCCTCCGATCCAAAATGCGGGATGCATATTATTGAGACGCCAAATCCGTACATAGGTTACACGAAGAATTAGAAAAGACAAGATTTTTTCAAATTTTGCGTGAGCATTGCCAAGAGGTCGAGGTGCGGGGAAAAGAGAGGTTGCCAAAATCGGGCTACGAACGGCCAATAAAGCCGACTTCGCCAATCATTGATACAATGGACAGTATGGACAATACCCTTGTACTGCCTTCGGTTTCCGGGGTTTCTCGGTTTTCCTTCGTGTTCCTACTTCGCTTTCGCGCTATGCGCTTAGCTACGGAGGATTAAAACTTCGTGAAAAACCCCGAAGATCACAGGCGAGACGCCCGCGCTCCACAGTCGCTATCGC
>CAZNBY010000006.1:0-106003 GCA_964571525.1 uncultured Planctomycetota bacterium | reverse complement strand
CGAGAAGAATCCAGTAATATCCTTGCCTCCAGCTCGATTACCGTCAAAGTCGGGAGAAATTTTGCCAAAAAGCTCTACAATTTCGCGACACCAGAAAGAGGCTCTATGTTGACGCTTGGCATTGATGTTGGTTCCACGACCACAAAGGTCGCGTTTTTTGACGGTGTCGAATTTCCATACACTGATGTTCTCGCAAGTGGTTCGAGCGGTAGACGCACGCTTGCCCGAATGCTCGAAGACGCACGCGACCGCGCTGGTTTGAATTATATACGATGCGACAGAATAATCGCAACGGGTTATGGCAGAAGACTTGTGGAATTTGCATCCACAGTCGTAAGTGAGATCACCGCAAACGCGCGGGGGGTTGCTTATGAATTCGGCTCCCTGGAGCGTAGGCCGTCAACTGTGATTGATATTGGTGGCCAGGATTGCAAGGTCATTTTACTTGATAAGGAAGGCAATGTTTCTGACTTTGCCATGAACGACAAATGCGCTGCTGGTACAGGTCGCTTCTTAGAGGTGATGGCGAGAATTCTCGAAATAGAGGTTGAGCAGCTCGGTGAATATGATACAAAGTCCCAGAACAAGCTGAACATAAACTCGACCTGCACAGTTTTTGCAGAGTCTGAAGTAATATCGCTTCTTGCACAGGGTGCTGTTGTTCCGGATGTCGTCAACGCTGTTCATCGCAGCATCGCGTCAAGGATTGCCTCAATGGTTCAGAGATTCAGATACGAACCTGCAATTGTCTGTGACGGCGGTGCATCAAAGAACTCTGGCCTTGTGCGTGCGCTTGAAGATCAGTTAGGAGAAGAATTGCTTGTGCCTACAACCCCTCAGCTTATGGCGGCAAAGGGTGCGGCAGTGATTGCGGCAAGCGGAATATAGTTCAGCTTAGGCTCATTCGTCTTCGCTATGGCGGTCGCCGATCCAGCCTTTTCGATAGAAGAAGTATGCCATCCCAATTGCGACCAGCAACATCAAAGACAAAGCAAAGAAATACCCGAACGGCCATCTGAGTTCTGGCATGTTGAACGGTGATGCGCTTGTGTCGAAATTCATACCGTATATGCCAGTTATGAATGTTAGAGGGATGAATATTGTCGAGATGACTGTCAAGACCCGCATGCTCTCATTCAACCGGTTGCTTGTTGTGAACAGGTAGAATTCTGCAAGTCCCGCGCAAATATCCCTATACGATTCTATTGTATCAACAACATGGATAATATGGTCGCGCGAGTCGCGCAGAAAGCTATCTGTGTCATCTGAAATGATGTTGTAGGGGTCGCGAAACAGGTATTGCAGACAGTCGCGTAACGGGGCAACAAGCCTGCGGAATGCGATCAACTCGTGTTTTAATTTGTGCACTTCCTTTGCCAAATGAGGAGAGGGGGATTCGCTTATTGCGGCTTCCAGTTGCTCGATTGACTCGTCATACTGCTCAAGAATCGGATAGTAGTTATCAACCACGGTATCGAGAACAACATAAGCAAGATAGTCTGCTCCCTTAAGGCGGATTCTGCTGTTAACTGCGCGGACACGGTCCTGTACAGCCTTAAGATTGTCACTGTCGGTATCCTGAAATGTAAGCACAAAGCCTGGGCCAAAGAGCAAATTGAACTGGGCTGATTCAAGCGAGTCAGATCTCATCACGCGACGGGCGACCACATAGAACATGCTGCCAAATCCCTCTACCTTTGGGCGATGCGAGCCATCAACAATATCCTCGAGCGTGAGTGGGTGCAGGCCAAATATCTCGCCGATTTGGCGAAGAACCTCAGCATCTCCAAGTCCGCACACATCAACCCAAATTACATGAGATTGGCTGCGCATCGTGCGAAGGTCAGCTATGTTGGTTATTGTCTTTTCAACGAAAGATGTAGGGGAGTACGCCATCGCGTGGATTGTCGGACGAGGGGACTCGTTACTAATAGTGAGGATGCCGGGAGGCGAACCCGGTTGTGGAAGTCTATTCTTGTGTGATTTTCTGCGTTTCTTGCCGCTCGCCATTAGACACCTCAAGACGGGGATATTATCCCCTTTGCTCGAATTTGTCAAACCAAGCGAGCAACAGTGTCGCACTACTCTGACCGAGCAAAAACCTTCATTCGTTATCGGCCTCAGGCAGAATCACTACAACTTTTGTTTGCTCAGTATTTTGACAGCAATAAATCTCAACTGCCTTTGAAAGAGCAACCCTCGCAGATGGCATCGCCGGTTTCGGGCTGAAGCGTGATGTGGGATATGCCAAACTCCTCTGAAAGCATTTTCCGCGCTTCTGCAGCGCATTTCTGCCAATGTGAACCTTCACATTCGGATTTAAGGCGTATATGTGCGCTGAGTGCGGTAACTCCGGTTGTTATTGTCCAGATGTGAAGGCAGTGCACATCGCTGATGTGTTCGATTGTCATCAACCTCTCGCGTACTCTTTCTGGCGATACGCCATCAGGCGAGCTCTCCAGAAGGATATTGAGGGTCTTCTTGAGCAATCTGCCAGCGCCTGCGATTATCACTACGCAAATAACAAGACTCACGATTATGTCAATTGGAGTCCATCCGGTGGTAAGGATGACTACTCCTGCGATTATCGCAGCCACTGAACCTAATGCATCGGCGGCCATGTGCAGAAACGCACCTTCAATGTTCACTCCGCCTTTTCTTGCACCGAACAAGACGAATGCGCCTGCGCCGTTTGCTGCGAGGCCGATGACTGCTATCGCTATCATCCAGGGGGCAAGGATTTCGTTTTGGGAACCAAAGCGTTCAAATGCCTCCCAAGCAATGAAGCCAACAACAACAAACAGCGATACGCTGTTCACAAATGCGCCAAGCACCTCTGCACGGGCAAAACCGAATGTGCGCTTTCCTTGCGCGGGCTTGCCCGCAAGATGCACAGCGAACAATGCCACACCAAGCGCCAGCGAATCGTTGAACATGTGACCAGCGTCTGCGAGCAACGCAAGGCTATTTGTGAGCAAGCCACCCGCGACCTCGACGAATGCGAATGATAGGTTGATGCACAGCGCTATGATTAAGCGGTTCTTAGAGAGCTTGCGCATCTCTGCGCCGTGATCGTGACCAAAGGACGAACAGGAATGCCCTGCGCCGTGGTCGTGCGCGTGGTAATCATTGTGGGTATCTGCACAGCATGAATCGTGTGTGTGCCCACTGCAATGATTATGATGGTGAAGGTCGTGTTCTGTCATGTGGTCTCCAACAACATCATAACAGATTCGCGTGGTTGGGCGAACAAAAATGCAAAAATTATTGGCAAATATGGGGGAGGAAGCACTTTGGTTAGCTGAACACACAAGGTTCAGAACTGCTCACACAATACTACTCTACCCTTGGAAGAAGGGGAGGGTATTAGTTCTCTTTCAGAAGACGCCGTGTCAGGAATTGTCTGATGGCGTGTCGGCCTGAGTCTCTTTGTTTACCACAAGCGTATCGGCTATCTTGTCGTGCAGCCCTTGCTTTTTGTCGGTGAAGGCGATCATCAGAAAGCCGATGCCGAGTATGATTATTGACAGTAGCTTGGCGAAATAACGGCCTGTTGCTTGGTAAAAGCTAATGCGCTTGCCGTTTATATCAGTTACGACAATGTCTAATGCCATCTTGCCAAGGGTTGCCTGAAGCTTAGAGCTTTCCATCACCGAATTGTATAGCCATACAAAAATGAAGGCGTTGGAAACCACGACAGCTTTTATTACGCTCTTTATGAAGTCGGGATCTAACTGGGCCGAACTGATGACAGAAAGCTGTATGAAGTACCCGAGAAAATACAGAACAATATAGTCAATGAACCATGCTGCAAACCTCTTCCAAAACCCTGCGTATGTCATGATTCACACCCTTTCGAGTTGATCACTGATACTGATTTGAAGAGTCTTGCATGACCGAGTCCTTATTAACTACAAGGCAGTCTGCTATTTTGTCATGCATTCCTTGCTGTTTCTCGGTAAAGATTATCATTAGGAAACCTATCATGAAGCATATCGCAGAGACAATCTTTGAGAAATGACGGCCAGTTGCCCTTCCAAACCGTATCCTCTTACCATTCATATCAGTAACTTGGATACCTAAGGCGAGCTTCCCAACAGTAGCTTGAGCGCTGGAGCTTTCCATCGTTGCATAGTAAAGCCAACCTACTATAAGACCAAGTCCATTTGCAGCATTTTCTGCATCAGGTGCTTTAAGGTCGCCTTTCGTAAAAATCAAGAGTAAGAGACCCGCTCCGAATGAAACCAAAAGAATATCGATGAGGAATGCGAGAAACCTCTTACCAAACCCTGCGTATGTCATGATTCACGCCCTTTCGAGTTTGTGCGACTGCACAATGCACACATCGCAATCCGACTTTCACGCTGCAGAAACTGGTTCACAACAACATTGTGATAAGTACCTGAAAGCAGGTAAAAAGTTATGTTACGGACGGTTCAGCCAAATGCAACTGAATTGCCAATTCTGCGAAGGCGAACAGTAATGACAGGGTATTCGCTCAGTCTAAAAACTCGCGTGGCCAAGGGGTGGTATCTGGTTCGATGCCCGCAGCGTGGAGAAGATAGAGTGAACGAGCCGCCTTTTCCAATACCTCTAACTTGTCGAAAGCCTCATCAAGCGAAAGGTCGTAGCAGACGGTACCGTGTCGGGTGAGAATGAGTGAATCTGCCGTAGCTGCCGCCTTGCCCGCCGAAGCTGCAAGCTTCCAACCTCCCGGCGCGAGTAATTCAACTACACCTATACCACCCGGAAACACAAGAGGCATCTCTGTATGGCATTTATGCAACATCTTTGCTATCGAGGACGGATTAAAAAGCTGAGGCAACAGTGCGCTGAAATGGGCGTGGGCGTGTATAACCGAAACCGAGTCATAACCACGACTCGATAATGCTGCCATGATGCAAATGTGCAGCGCAAGTTCAGACGATGCTTCGCCACCAAGAGGACCAAGTACAAAACAGGTTTTCCCGTCGTCGTCAACGCGAAGCAGCACAAGGTGGTCAAGAGGACTGACTGCAATATCCCGCATACGAGACCGCGATGTGCTGATCAAAGCCTGTCTGCCCGAAAGCGCGGGAAATGCGTACTTAAGTTCGACGGTATAGATTGTCTTCGCGTTGCCGCCGATTGGGTTAGGCTCGTCTGGGGCAAGAAGCACAGAAATGTTGCCAGCACCACCTTCAGCCCACCCTTTTTCATAAGTGAGTTTTGCAATGCGCGAAATTGAACCAAATAGTGAGCCGTCAGTTTTCATAGCGGTCTATTGTCTCCGCAATCTTGTTTGCGACAGTCTGCCAATCGTGCGCATCGTTAAGTGAAAAAGGGCCGACCCTTATGCGCTGCAATGATGCAAGCGCCGCACCGCAACCCAATGAAGCACCCAACTCATGCGCCATGCTTCGCACATAAAATCCCTTTGATGCCACTACCTTAAGAGTTAGGGCATCATTACATCGCGATACAAGTTCAAGGCTCGATACGGTTACTGGGCGAGGCTCAGGTTGAAACTCAACTCCATACACAGATAACTTGTACATCGGCGATCCCAGCACCTTAAGGGCAGAGTAGGGTGGGGGAGTCTGAAGTATCTCACCGCGAAATTTGGCGAGAGCGGTTTCGATAGCCATATCGTTTGGAAGCTCTCCGTCAAAGTTCGAACTTTTATGCCCATCGAGGTCGTATGTGTCAGTTGTTACACCGAGCTGTATGCATGCAAGATATTCCTTTTCAAAGGCATGAATACTGTCCATCAGCCGCGTCGCTTTGCCGAGGAGTATTATAAGAACGCCGGTCGCCGCGGGGTCAAGCGTGCCGCCGTGACCAATTCGGTTTGCGATGCGCATACGGTCGTCGCCAATGACCCGTTTGATGCGTTCGAGCACCTTGGCGGACGATATACCCGCACACTTGTTCACAACGAACAAGCCGGGCACATTGTTAAGCAGCGATCTTGGGTCGCACGAAAATTGAGCAACTACCTGCGGTGTGTTGGCTGTTAGGTCGAGCATTTGCTTAAGTATATCCTACTGTGCAGACACACGAAAACCGCCCGAGCAGAGTGCTTGGTTGCTTTTCTGCCGAGTTGTGCGATGAAATCAGCCGATGCTGACCCGTTCGAGAAACTCGCCGGTCGTCGTATTGACCTTTATTACATCGCCCTCTTTAATGTGCGCGGGCGTGCGGACTTCAAGTCCGGTCTCGGTCTTAACGAGCTTGTTGACATTCGTTGCGGTGTCACCGCGAACGGCTGGTGGTGCTTCGACGACGCGAAGTTCTACCGCCGAGGGAAGGTCAATTGCGATCGGCATTCCTTCGATCAGGTTGATCTTGCATTTTGAATTAAGAGGAAGGAACGGCAGTTGATCTTCGACCTGATCGAGAGGTATTTCTATGTCCTCAAAGGAATCAAGGTCTTGAAAAACAGCCGCATGTTGGGTGTTGTAGATGTACTCGGCATCACGCTTGTCGAGATACAGGATCTCAATCTTGTCCTCAGGCGACAGACGCTTGTCGAACGAATTGCCCTTGGTGATGTTTTTTAGCTTTGTTTGAACGATGCCGCGCCAGTTTCCAGGCGTGATGTGCGTCATCTTCACGACGACGAGTATCTCACCGTCAATTCTGATTACCATGCCCGGCCTAAGCTCGGTGCCTTTTACCATTGCCATAGTGTTTCTCCCGTAAAAACGCGGGGAATTCTATCGAATTGTGGAAGTTGTACAACGCAACGATGGCGCTCTATTATCGCAGATACAGCGATTATACTTTCCCAATAACCGCTTTTTGCTTAGCGAACAACATCTCGATTAATGCAAGACCAGCAGCCAGACAGATGAGGATTATTGAAGCGTATAGAAAGAAGACCGTGCTCTCAAGTCCCCGCCGTGAGCCTGCGACAAGATCAATATCGTCGAAGTGCGCACGGCCAGAGCCGTTCACACCAAGAATAACCTCTGCCAAGCGAAGGTTGGATTCAGCAACCAAAGAGATCTCAAAATTGCTCCATTGAGAATCAGGGGTTTCAAGGCGATAAACTTTGCTTATAAACCTGCCATTGATATCTGATGCCTTCAACATCACAACTCCCATTGCGCCCTTTGTTTCGAGTCTTATGCGCCCAGAGAGTGTCAATTGCCGTTCACTGCCAATGCTGATTGGTTGCTTCTGCGCGAATACATGCGCCATATACGGATTTCGCTCGCTCAATGATATTCCTGATGTGTCAACAACGGCGTATTTGTCATCTCCTTCGCTTGCAATGTCAAGCCCCTCGTATTCCATGAAAGGTATGCGGTGCCAGTTGCTGCGAAGGTCAATAGGCTCGTCGAAATGAGGGTTTGCAATTAGGTTAGGTCGGTCGTATCTTAAATAACTTAGCACACCCGCAAGAGCGATCGCAATACAAGATCCAATTACGAGAGTGAATTGAAGCGTTTTCTTCACGCGTGTTCCTGCGCCCTTGCGAAAAGTGCTGCCTTCTTCAGCACCTCTAATGGGCGGCTTTTGCACGAATATAGCTCGAAAACAACTGCGTGATTATAGCCGATTTGCCTTAGGGTTTGAATAATACCCTTTAGGTCGAGCGAGCCTTCTCCGGGGGGCAGATGGAAATGGTTGCCGTCCGCTATGTCCTCAAAGTGTATGTTTGCGATTCTATCGGCGAGCGACTTAATCACTTCGATAGGATTTTCACCCACACATGCGCTATGTCCAATGTCTAAATTCACCCATAGCATTCGATTATAGCTGAGCAGTTCAGAAAGCTCGGTGTGCGAACCTATTAGGTGGTCGGGTTCATATTCCAGCGCGAGCTTAACGCCAGCCTCGTCGGCATAGTCAACAAGCTCGTCAAGCGAATCGTGCAGAAGAGAGAGCGCTTTCGATTTCGAAACACCGGTTTGCATCGGAGCAGTTGCGATGGTGCAGACCGGCGAACCGAGCACCGCAGCCAGCCGAATCGCCTTTCGTGTGTAAGATACGCGCTTTCTTCGCGCGATTGGATTTGTCTCAAACAGCGATGGCCTAAACGCCGAAAAATCTTCTGGATCACCCGAGCTAAGACATCGTATTGTGTTGGCGTTTATGTTGCAGACCGATAGTTGAAGCGTTTCAAGCTGAGGAAGAAGTATCTCGTATTCTGATGGGCGAGTGAGGTTTAGTTCAGCGTGTGGTGCGTCTGCGAGAATTTCGACATGACGGAATCCTGCTTTTGCGATGCGCTTAAGCGAATCAGCAAGGGAGAAATCCACAAAGAGGTTTGTCGAAAAGCCAAAGCGCATTGCGGTATTATAGCCCTTTTATATTGCGTGAAAGGAGAGCGCGGAACTCAATAGGGTGTAAAGCCTGCGGGGATCGTTACTTCGACTGTGTACACCTTTGGCGCATAGACTAACGCACCCTCGCTGTGGTTCGCCTGATATGTAAATTTTGCCCCTCGCTTCGATATAATCACGCGATTGCCCTCGATTGCGCTGTAGTTTATCCATTCACCATCTATAAGCAAAACATTGTGAATATCGGCTGCTTGGGGATCAGTATATACCGATAGGCCGTCTGTTGTGTCGAGATAAACCGAATCAGCGTTAATTGGCAAAGTCGTGGCGAGCCGTGCAAACGCCTTGTCATCAGGCAGCATGCCTAACACTATCATTATGCGGTTAGGAATTACCCATTCGGCAGTGGTCGCACCGGGTTTGCTGAAAAAGAAATCGCGCCAAAGTGGTGCAAATTGGTCAGAACCAAGCAATGTGGGTGGCAGCGAGCGGGTGCTGTCCCATTTCACTTCTGGTCCCCGTAACTCGCCTTCAAGCGATGGAGGATACTGAATGCTGTATGTGTTTGTGGTATTAAGACCGTATCTGAACTCCAAGAACAGCGCGCTGCGCGATACTGGTATGAAGTACTTGTGAATGTTGCTTTGTGATGCCATGCCCGCAAGCCCGACAGAGGATATGCTTGTCCATGTTATGCCACGCCATAAAACAGGGCGGGGAGGATACATCTCGTCTTTCGAGTTATACCGTATGGGATCGCATGTGTAGGCCACGATCATCGGAGGAATAACTGCCTTACAGTCCTCGTCAACAAAACCGTTTCCAAAGCAGTCTTCATCAATCAGGCCATCGAGATCATCGTCAATTCCGTTCAAAGCTTCCTCGTCAACACTTCCGTCTCCGTCGTTGTCAATTCCATCGCCCGGGTCGTTGTCAATGTAATCTGGAATTTCATATTGGGAAGGCACAGTTGATGGAAACGCGCGAATATCTGCGATGTCGGCGGTTATGGAGCGCGAAAATGCCGTTACCTGCCTGTTTGCAGCGTAGATGCTCAAGAATATGCGATGAGCGTTCTCGTTTGTGCGGGGAGCGGCACACACAAGATCGCTTCGAATCATGTCAAGCAGCGAAGACGCCTCAGCGTCAATAGTGGCGGCGTATCGCGAGTTCTTATAGTTCACCACGCCCGCGCGCATGAATATCGCCAATACAAGTCCGAATACTGAGAAAACTCCTAATACGACAATTAGTTCGAGAAGGGTGAATCCGCGCCTCAATGCCCCTCCTCATGGTACAGAATAGTATCAGGGTCCTCGCAGAACAGCACAATCTTATCAAGCACCGGTCCCACCTTCCATTCGTGTGCCGTGGGATCATTCGGTTTCCATGCACCTTCCTTGTATTCGAACGCGAGCCGTATTGTAATTGAGTCTGAAATGATTGGTTCGTCGAAAACCTCAACGCGTCCGCTTTTCGAGTCGAAATACAACATTCCAGGCGTGGTCGAACCGAGCTTGAAATCGTTCATCAGGCTGCCTGCCGAATGTGGTGATATCCACATGTGCGTGCGGATGTAATCGCTGTCAATCAGGTTCTCGCGCGCCATTGCGACTATTCGTGAACCAGCTTTAGTTCTCATAAAGTCGAGATGGGTGTTCCTAAGCGAAGTTGTGCCTGTCGCATCGTAGGTAAATTGGTTGAAAGTGTGAAATGAAATCATCAGATCGCCAACAGAATGGGCAGAAGGTGTGGAACCGAGATAGCCACGAAGCATTGAAACATTATACTCATACTGTATTGGTTCGGATTCAATCTTTCGCGCCATACTTTGATAGTGTAGAACTTCATCATTTATTCGGTATGTGCCGGAGAATCCGCTCGTATCAGATGTGTAAGATGACAAAGTTGGAGTCAAATCGTTGTTCAGAACGCTGACCTTGTGCATCGCGACCGGAAGCGCCCAGTCACCTGCAATATGGGATTGTGTTTTGGATCCGAGCATACCTCTCGTCAGGACAAGCTGTCCATCAGCGCGCCGATATCCGATTATCTCTTCACCCACGGCGACCAATCCGCACTCCGCTGACCCCGGAAACAATGTCGAACTTGCGGTCGAATCAGACTCCTCAATCGAGATGGGAATTCTAAATGTGTTTTCAAATGGACGCAATACTGCGGCACAAGCAATCGAGCCGACAAAGGCAGGCGCAGACGAGTCTGCGGCAAGAATGAATAAATTAAGTCGCCCGGTATTGTAATCGCCAGTAAGAAGAGTGCCGCTGTTACCGAAGAAGGCAAATAGAAGGTCGGTTGCACTTACTTTCAACTGGCTTGGCTGTGAATAAGTGACATCAAGCGGTGGGGCGAATACCCACATGTTTGCAGTCGAGTCGTACTTTGCATCCATATCAAGCGTAAAGGTCTCTGTGCGATCGAGCGAACGAGCATAATAGGGAACAGGGTCGTAGCTGCCAATCTGGTAATACGAAATAAGCGTTACCGACTCACCAGACGCAGGCAACTCATCAGGAGCAGGCTCTCCACTTATGGCGAATGCGCTGACAACAATCTTTCCGGCCTCATGCGTGGCCGCGTCGGTTCCCGCAGCACCTCTTCGCAATGAGTTAAATGCAATGTCGGTTCGTGAACCGTAGTAGATCAGCTCATCTTCAATTCGTAACCAGCCGCTTGTCGGAAAATCTGATGCAGACGACACTTGAAGCGAAACTGCGGCAGCGTCAACAGCCATCGTAAGAGTCGGTTTGGTTCGCGAAAAGCTCGTTGCTGATTTATGACAATATCCCTTTTCGGAGGATGCCGAGTACTCAGCTTCAACAAGCATATTGTCAACAAATATTGCCATCTGCCCGCGCTTGTTTCCACCCGCCTGAAATCCCACAAACATCCAACTGTCCTTAGGGAAGATTGCGCTTGTTAGCGGATAGCTGAGCTTACCCCAGCCTCCCGCGTCGTCCGTAACTGTCAGGGTAAGGGCACCGTCAATGACAGCTAATTCGATTTCTCCAACAGTGCTCGTTTCTGTGGGGCGAACCGTGTAGATACTGTGTTTACCTGTTGTGGAAGAAGGATCCCATCCCTTTGCCTTTATCCATGCTGTAAAACCAATGTTGCCTGAGCCAGCATACAAGTCGCTCTCCTTCCCAAGCTCGCGAATAGTAGGGATTTCATTAGTCATTACTTTCTGGAGAGAAATGCTGGATGTTTCGGTTACTATTGGTTCGATCATGTTGGATGGGGAAAAATCTGTGTAAACGAGGCGGAATGCTAAAAACTCGCTGCCAATTGATGATGCTATTGTGCCAGAAGTGATGCGAAAACTGTTCCTCGAAAAATAGAATATTCCAGAAGAGCTGTTATAATTCGGTGAAGTATACAAACAGTAATACATGCCGTTTGTCGAGGGATATGTCTCTGAAACACCTATCGAGTTAACTCTGTCATCAAGAATGCCTGAGTACCAATATCCATCCGGCATCATTTGCGTCTTGCGTCCTGCTGTGCCTGTCGAAATTAGTGTTTGAGCGGGTACAAAATCCCCGTATGTGTCAACCGCCGTATATGTCTCGTCGCTTGATCGCATCTCGCCAAGTTCCACCACCTCCTTGATAGTATAAGTGCCTGTCTCAAGGCCAAAGATAGAGTTTAGCGATGCTGTTATCACGATAGTGTATATGTCATAAGATCTACAAATGATGTTGTTTTTCCGGTTACCGACAAAATTCTGGCTCGACCCGAAAACAACCGACAAACGGTTTTTCAAAGACTCATTTGCTAATCCAGCGTATTGATATGTTGGATTGGAGGAGTGAGTTCGAGTGATAGACAAAGGGAAGGTATATTCAGATAGAGCGATGCCTATATCCTCGGCGACTTCAATGTAATCGTCTGTAACTGTCGCGGTGACATATCTGCCCGCAACAGAGTATTGTCTGCTGACCGAAAGGAAGTAGGAGGTATCGGTGTCTGATGAAAAATAGAACCTATATTTCTCGCCTTTGTCGTATCTGTCCAACTTGCCGGTGGGCTTTATGTACTTCACAGCCTCGACCGCTTCCTCAAGCGTCCATTCTGGGTTATCAATATCAATACCCGCCATAATGTATGCCAGCAGCACCTCGCGAGAGCATGTGTTAAGGTTGACCATATGCTGGTGCTCTTGCGTGTAATAATAGCGCCATGCGGTTTCTGGCAGGTCATCGGGTAGAGGTAATACATAAAAGTCGCTGACAACTACCGGATATACCGTATATTTACGCAGAACTGCGTCGTTTTTGTCTGTGATTATCACGCGGAAGGGCGACCAATAATCGCGATATGTGCTGTTATAACCTGCGAGAGCGACAATATAGCCGCGTTCCAGCATTTCTTGTTGTATGAAACCCGAAGATGTCGAGTTGCTGAAACCATCTTTGAACAACCGCCATGAGTATGTCGTCAGGTGCTTCTTTAGAAGCTCCTGTTCGCTCGTAGAAAGCCTCAGCGTCTCGTCGCCGTCGTCGAAGACCATCTGCCCGATCTCGTCAATAGAAGAGAACATGCGATATACATCCGGGTCAGATATGCGGTAGTTTGCTATTGGGTCAATTACCTTCTCGAAGTACTCCTTAAGCTCTGTCCTCTCTGATGCGCTCATCGCTGCGGGGTCCATGCTTGTAACTGCCATATAAAGCCCCCGCAACAATGCCGGTGTGACAGAATTCAGGTTGATCTTGCCTTGTTCGTCTTCAACATGAATGCCGACAATAACACCATCGCCAGTTTGCATAGCGCCAGTACCGAAGCGAATATCCCAATCCCGCTTTCTGTCGAAGTACAGCTCAGCCTCACCATCGAAGAAGGGGGTGTCGTATGGCGCGCGCTCTGCAATAAGGTCAGGAGTGGGCGTAGGCTCTGCGGTGGGGGTGGGATAAATGTAATAGAACTCGTTTTCGTATATACCGAGCCGCAACCTGTTTTTCGTGTGGGCAAGTGCAAGCTCGGCGTATCTCTTGGCTGTCATCTTGTCTAAAAGGCGTTCGTTGCGCTGCTCTGCAGAACGAGATAGCAACGCGAGGGGCAGGGCGATGGTGAACACCCCCGCGATGACAAGAATAACCATAAGCAGCACTATGCCGGATTCGTTTCCGGCAGTGCGCTTTTTCGTTCTTTCATCGCATAAGTGGTGCATTTCATACTCCGTTTGGGTTAGAGAATCGAATTGCCGTTGGCAAGCTAAATTGGAAACGCAAGCTCTCGATACTGCCTAAACAAAGAAACAAACTTGATAGGTCGCGCAAGGCATTGTCTCAATTGCCGGTCGGTGCCGCCGATGGAGCGGCTGCACCCGGGTTTTCTGACTCAACCATGCCCTGTCGGTTTATATAGAAATTTCGCGACTGCTCAGCACGAGAAGGATCTGCGTAGTTGTAAAACGAGATAGTCGCTGTACCAGAGTGCATCGAATCGAGCCAGCCTTTTTCGTCAAAGGTCGTCACCTTGACATAGGTCTTGCCATCGGTGCTTTCAAACATGCGCACATACGGCAACATACCGACTGCTCCTCTTGGCACACTGAAGCTCAGACCAGCGGGAAGCACATAGGTGTCGGCTTCAAGAATACCCAAGAGCCTTACTTCGTCTATCTTGCCCTTAACGCCAGAACCAAAAGAAAGAGGGGAAGTAGTATCAGGCAGTAATGGCGCATCGGTGAGGTCGCGGTATCCACGTAGGTTTTTGTCAACATAGATCGCCATCTGGCGTGTATAGACATCGTAAGTGAAAGACAGGTGCATCCACCTTTCAGGCAGTATGTAGTACTCGGCACCGTCTTTTGTTGATGAAAGAACCTGATTGCCGCCAATGTCAAGGCCAAGACGGCTTTGCTGAATAAAGAAGCGGTAAGCACCGGGAAGCTCAATTAGCACGCAATCGTCAACTGACGATGAAGTCTCATTCGATCGCTCAAGATTTGCCCATATCGAGCCTGCAATTCCCTCTGGTGTGACAAAATTCGGGTCAAAGGGGCAGGTGAGTGTAACACCTTGTGTGTTAATCCCTCCACCAATCCTTCCATTGACGATAAGGCAGCCAGAGACGTTCACATCACCGCCGTATCCCTTAGTGATACCGTTCGATGTCATGTTAGACTCGTCATCAAAGTGCCAAAGACCAACGGTTCGAAAGGTGAAAGATGAAATGCGCGATTCTTCCAGTTGATCGTTTTTGTAAAAGTTCGCCTCGACAACATACGCCTTATGGCGCGAGGCGAGGGCGCTGTTGTGCGCCGCCTGTATCATCCCTAATACCTGACCAGATGCTCCGCGAACAGCCATATCACGGCGGAAGGTCAGATACGCGGCTGCTGACAATGCCATCAGCGATACAAAGACAACCAGCACTGTTATCATCTCAACCATCGTGAAGCCGTCGGACTTGCGCATATTCTGTGCTCCGGTTTTCTCAGAAGTTCGAGATGTTTCCGTCTTCGATCTTGCCGTTTGCGTTCTTCTCGAACCGGCCGATTGACCATATCATAAACTTGCCGTACTTGAAATACTTGTTTGTGCGGGTATCTTTTTGGGGTTGCGCGGTATAGTGTGCGCCTCCAACGGTTGTGTACTCGCATGTCTTGTCATAGTTGCGTGAATCGAAATAAATCAGCGTGTTACCCCACGAATCAATGAACTCAAGCTTGCCGTCCCCGTCTGTATCGCCGATGTTATCTGTGTTGATATCGCGAACATAATCTCGTTTTGACAGACCTTCGCGAGTTGTCAGAGCCTGATATAGCATCTCGCAGCCACCGTTGAGTTCTGACGAACCACCCGGGGGCACGGCGGG
Organism: uncultured Planctomycetota bacterium; assembly: GCA_964571525.1. Taxonomy (GTDB): domain Bacteria; phylum Planctomycetota; class B143-G9; order B143-G9; family B143-G9; genus CAZNBY01. The sequence goes on along the minus strand of CAZNBY010000006.1, from coordinate 90,887 downwards.
TGGATAAATTCCATTCCAGTCTGAATAATAGCTTTCGCAAGCAAGCGACAAGGCGTTAATAAGGGATGATGTCGCGGTCTCCTTTGCTTTCTGCCTCACCTTGCCTAATGCAGCAAGGATAACAGAAGCAAGTATGCCTATGATAACGACCACAACAAGAAGCTCGATCAGCGTAAAGCCTTTTCTGTTCATCAATTGCCCTCGATTCTTGACTTGCGAGTGTGAGCGCAACCGCCTTCGCGAACTCTGAGACAAAAACGGCGGCATTCACCGAGTTGTTTGACCCTAAATTCTATCTAAAGTTCTCTTATTTCGCAAGAATAGGCACTCTGCGCTGTAATATGCACTTAAGCCTCGATTTGCCGCTTGGTTTGCACCCGCTCATGCACAATTTTCAACTTTTTTCTGCTTATTCTTGACGAATGGCTGTTCAGGGTGTACAATTCAGCTTAGCATACCGAAAGTGTGCCTTGTTACCGACGAAGAGGGCGAGCTTCCGTTATCTTTCGATTATCTTCGCCTTTTGCGTCCGAGTTGCTCGTAGGCTTCTCCATTTGTTCACCCGCCCTACGCCGGATGGAAAATGATGGATAACGAAAAAGACACCCAGATTGATTCCCTTGTCGCCGAGAACCGATCTCTGCGAATCCAGATTCACGAGCTTGAAGAAAAGCTTGATGCGCTTAAGAAATCAGCCGATTCTGAAAGCGCAACCCGCATGTTTCGCCTTGTCAAAGAAAAGAACTCGCAGCTTGATGTCACAACTGAAGAGCTTGAGATGACAAAGCAAGCTCTTCATGATGTCGAGGCCAAGCTTGCAGATTCTGAGGATAAGGTTCTTAAACAGCAGGGGCTTGTCTCGATGTTCCGCCAGATTATTACCGGCCTTCCAGGCTCGGTTTTGTGCGCAGATGTCAACGGCCGGATTATATTCACCAATGTCAAAGCAGAGTCATATTTTGTCAACCAGTCTCCTCTACATGGAAAGAGCCTTGCAGATCTCAGCAATCCCGACCTACCGTTCAAGATTGATGATGAGGTCAAGGAAGCGATGAAGAACCCGCTTAAGCGCTTCGAATACTCGAAGATAGATGGTGCTTTCGTCGTTAGATTCACCATAACGCTTCTTCGCGGAAAAGGCTCATTGCTGGGAACAATGCTATATATCGAGAAGTTCCCCATTCGTGGTGATTGAGACATCTGTGCAACAAGAATCTTCGAATAGCGGCATTTACTGACACTATTCAGCGACCTGCCCGAAATACAAGCGAATTTTGCGAACGCCTAATATACTAATAGCGCACACATGTTAACGCGAAAGTGCGTTTGGGGGATGATTTGGGCTTAGAGTTTCTGCAAAGCGCAATGCTGTGGGGAATGGTGGCCGCATCGGTGCCGTTCATCGTCCACCTATTGGTGCGCAGACCACCTATTAAGCTCATATTCCCGGCAATGCGTTTTCTTTCTGGCAGGGCAATGGGCAATGCAACTGGTATGCGCCTGAAGAGGATTCTGCTTTTGCTTCTTCGCGCAGCAATACCTGTAATGCTGGCCCTTGTGTTTGCTCGTGGCGTGTTCGCTCCAGCCTCTGTGTCCTCTATACCGCCCGCAGTTATTGTTTTCGTAGATAACTCACCATCTATGCTGTTCACTGCAGCTCGCAAAACATTGCTTGACAGAGCGGTTGCTGGTGCGATAGAAGTAATAAGAAAATCCCCAACCGGTTCACTATATGCAGTTGCCTCTCTTGGCGGATGCAAGGACTTTGTATCGGATCCTGACGCAGCGGTGAACATGGTTGAAAACGCAAGTGCATCACCTGTTGTATCGAGCTTTTCGTCCGCGTGGAATGCTGTTGTGGCGCGCATGGATTCTCTGCCCGTCGAAAGACCGAAGAGGGTCTTTGTGTTTTCAGACTTCGCCGCATCGAACTTTGATCCTTTTACTCCTTTTCTGGGCGATAAGTCAGTGTCTGTCAACCTTATTGACCTTGGCCAGGATATAGCCGAGGACAGAGCCGTGCTCTCGGTTCAGCCTTTTACACCGATAATAAAAGAAAAGCAACCGGTTACTTTACGCGTTGAGGTTACTTCAACGACAAACATAAAGGCTCAGGCGGTTGAGCTTGTCGTTCAAGACAAGAAGATTGCATCTCGCGCTGTTGATATGAAAGCCAACCAAATTGAGGTTTTCGATATCTCGTTTTCGCTCGATAAGATATCGGGAGGGGTTGTTACAGGTTGCGTTAGATTTGTGTCTCCAGATGCTTATCCATTGAACGATTCCTATTGGTTTGCTCTTGAGACTGTGCCCCGAGTAATGGTGGGAGTCTTATACGACGAGACCGACAGCGCATCCACTCGTTCAGCGTTTGTGATTTCAAATGCAATCGCGCCAAAGTCTCTTGGGGAATCTGCGCCATATTTGGTCGAATCGCTTCCGATATCCAAGATTCAACCAGAGACCCTTGCCAACTACCGCGCAGTCTTTTATCTTGCCGGCGATGTGCCGGGTGTTAAACAGAGCGAATCACTCTCCTTGTGGATCAGATCGGGTGGTTTGTTCTTCATCTTTGCCTCAATGGGCATGGACAGCAAGGCTCTATCAGAGTGGTCGGGCATAAATGGCCTATCGTCCGGTTTTCAGTTTTTAGATGATCCTGTTTCGCTGTCATCTGTATCTCCAGATAACTTCATAGTCAACTTTTTCCGCACAAGCGGGCATGGCAGGCTTGACTCGGTGCTAAGCATGGGGCGCGTGAAGGTCCTTTCTTCTGCCGCAAATGCAACGATTCTGCTTGAGTATTCCGATGGTGTTCCCGCTGCGATAAGGTATTTCTATGGAAATGGTTCGTCTGTGTTCTTCAACATATCACTTGACGACAGCGACAGTAACCTGATGAGGCGAGCAGTCTTTGTTCCGTTATTGCACGAGGTGCTGAAGTCGGCATCGCCTTATGCGGCTCAGAAAAGGGATTTTGTGCTTGGTGTTGACACTGTTGAGATTGCAGGTTCTCATTCAGCAAGAAGCGCGGAGCTTATTGACTCTCAGGGTTCGAGAAAGCCGTTGCTGTTTGATTCTGAAAACCATGTCGCCGTTCTTTCGTTTTCCTTGCCAACGGGCGCTTATGTTGTTGAATTCAAGGGCGATGAACGCCTCGAACGCGGTTTCTCTGTAAACTATCCGGCGCAAGAGAGCGATCTAAACCGCGCAACCGAGCAACAACTTAGAGAGATGTTCGTCTGCGCTAAAATCACCAAAGGTGCAGACTCGATCTTCGGCAATTTCAAAGGTGCATTTGACCTTAACTCATTGCTGATACCTCTTCTGTTTATCCTGTTTCTATGCGAATTATGGCTTGCCAACAGGTTTTACCGAGCCGCCAGAAAATCGGAGCGAGAGACCGAATCTCGACCGGAGGTTGTCTAATGTTACCAAAGCTCTCACAATCAGAAATAGTTGAAAAGGTCAACAAGATCGGCTTCAACTTCTATCCTGACCTGCTGTTGTCAAAACCAAAGCAGGAGGAATTGCTAAGCGTCCTTTACGATAAGTTTCCCGACATGTTTCAAAGCGCTGCCGAAGTGGGACCGGGAGTGTTGGCTCTTGTGCGCTCCAAGGCGGGTCTGCCTCAGCCAGAGCACTCGTTCGTCCTTACTCCAAAGGGCGGTACTCTGACATTCAGCGACGAATTTTTCCAGCGCGATGAATTTATATACGATGTAACTGTTTCGACGATTGAAGAATTGAGAAAACTGTACCCGATACGAAGGATCCCCCGTGTCGGCAGAATAGTCGAAGCGGTTCACCGCTGGTCTTCCGAGCCTTCTCCTCACGAGTGGCTGATTGAGAACTTCACAGTGTTTAAGATGGGCGAAGACGATATAAGCGAGGTCAACTTCCGCTTTTTGTTCCGATCGAGCGGAATGAACATCAATACATTCTTTAACCCCGTTCGCCATCGTTCGACACAAGATTGGGGATTGCAGATAGTTTGCGATGTTAACAACATAGACACCAACAAAGATATGACACCGTCTGCGATACGGTCTGTGATAGACTTTTCGACCCTGTACTTCCCTGACAGGACATTTGAAATCCTCAACGCACATGTCAAATAGACCGACGCACAGAAGTGTAAATGCGGTTGCAATCGCCGCATACCGTCGCACAGCGTTTGCGAAAAGAGGCGGTCCCCTTGCTTCCATGTCTGCCGTCTCTCTTGCAGCAGCAGCCGCCCGTGCCTTGCTTGATGATGCGCCTGAAATTGCTAAACACATCGGGGTTGTGGTTTATGGAACATCACGCCTTGCAGGTCAGGGACCTAATCCATCCCGGTCGTTTGCACTTCAATCAGGCTTGCCAAATCACATTCCAGCGCATACGATAACAAGCGCATGTCTTTCGGGTGTTGACGCGCTTGCCGATGCGAGACGAAGAATTTTATGCGGTGAAGCTTTAGCGGTACTTGTCGGTTCAGGCGAAAGCATGTCGAACACACCGCGCGCGATGTTTCCGGTAAGCGACGACAAGAACGCATTTCGATACGATGACCTTCATCTTCGCGATGGCCTTCTTTGCCCACAGACAGGCTTGATTATGGCTGAGATCGCAGAAGCCCTTGCTGTGAAGCAGGGGATTAGGCGCGAGCATTGCGACGATTACGCCATACAATCGCATACAAGAGCTAACCTTAACTATGCATTGCACAAACGCTCGATTGTACCGATCAACATCGCAGATAAAGTAATCGAATACGATCAGAGCCTTAGAAGCAAATCGGAATTGCATAAAGTTCCTTCACTTAAACCATTATACGGTGATGGCGGAGTGCTTACACCGGCAACTGCTTCCTCCACCTCAGATGGTGGTGTGGCAATGATTGTTTGCCATCCAGATCTTGCACCAAACCTACCTCGTTTAGGTGCTTGTGTTGTCGCAGCGGGCGATCCCATTGATGCATGCATTATGCCTGTCAAGGCTCTTCAAATGCTTGCAACAGCGTGCGGGATTTCCCTGCAGAAATTCGATATGATAGAGATCAACGAGGGCTTCGCACCGCAGGTGATTGCTTGTGCGAGCATCCTTGATTTAGGTTCTGACCGAGTTAACGAGTTTGGCGGTGCTCTTGCTCTTGGCCACCCAACGGGAGTCTCTGGGCTGAGGCTTGTCGGTTTGGCATACGAGGCGATAAAGGCACAACTTGCATCGAATTGTGCTGTCGCTCTGCCCGTAAGTGGTGGGCTTGGTGGTGCATATCACATATTTCGGGGTGACTGATGAAAGAAGAAAAGCTAATATTGGGCTTTTCTGCCTCGCTCGATAAGGGGGCAATTGCATTGATCACGCCGAATCGGTTAGTTGCTTACAGACATATCGCGCAGAAGAGGCTTATCAGCTCGCGGATACTTTCTGAGACCATTGATATGCTATCAAAGTGTTCGATGGCTCTTGATGATATTAAGGGCATAGGTGCCGATATCGGACCGGGGTCTTTTACCGGAATCCGAATTGCTCTTTCTGTCGCGCGATCGCTGTCTTTCTTGGCGAAAGTGCCCGCCTATCCAATCACTTCTCTTGAGGTTCTCGCACGCGACTATTGCGATTCTAATCCTAATGCAAAGCGTATTGCTGTTTGTCTTGATGCAAAGCGCGACTCTGTTTACATGGCGCTGTATGAATGCAAAGAGTCATTATCTGAAGTTATTCCCCCAAAAGTAGTCGAGATAGGCCAACTCGAAAGTATTGCAGGTAGCGGTACGCATTACTTCGGCGAGCTTCCACAGAGTTTTGTGCCAAATGCTGCAGACTCAAAGGTACATTCTTGTAGTCCCGATTACAAACCTGAAGTTTTCGCGCGAGTTCTGATGGAGAGAGTATCGCAGACATGCAATTGCGATTGGCGAAGCCTTGTGCCGTTATATCTTCGTCGCGCCGAAGCTGAGGATGTTTGGGACAAGAAGCATGGTATTGCACCATGAAAACGAACAACGAAGAGATTGTTAGACAAAGGCTCGATGAGTTCAAAAAACTCGACAGAAAGCGCGACACGATTCCACCACCCGCGGGCATTGATTTCATCTCGAACGACTACCTTGGCCTTCGTCAACACCCGTCTGTAATACAAGCCGCCTGCGAAGCGATTTCAAAACATGGAATAGGTGCAGGTGCATCGAGATTGTTAGGTGGCAATCACGACCTGTTTCACGCTCTTGAGATTAGGCTTGCCGAATTTAAGGGCACCGAACGCGCCTTGGTTTTCCCCTCAGGTTTCGCGACAAATACAGGTGTTATACCCGCACTTGCTAAAAAGGGCGACGCAGTTTGGTCTGATGAACTGAATCATGCCTCAATCATTGATGGCTGCAGAATTTCAGGTGGAGCGAAATTTGTCTATCCTCATTGCGATATCAAAGAGCTTGACAGATCATTGACAATGCATCGTAAGTCATTTGGCTTTGCGTTGATCGTTACAGAGGGAGTTTTTTCGATGGATGGAGACATCTGTCCGTTGCCAGAACTTGTCGAATTAGCGCGTAAGCATGATGCGACGCTGATGGTTGATGAGGCACATTCGACTGGCGTGCTGGGGAATTCCGGCGCTGGTGTGTTTGAGCATTATGGTGTGCCGATAGGGCATCACATTATAATGGGCACCCTAAGTAAGGCGTTGGGTTCTCAGGGAGGGTTTGTGTGCTCCAGAAAGGACATTGCTGAGTATCTAATCAACTGCTGTCGCAGTTTCATATACTCGACAGGCCTTGCATTGCCATGTGTTGCGGCTGCAATTGCTGCGATTGAGGTGCTTTGCCGACAGCCGGAATTATTGGGGCGTTTGTGGGAAAATCGCGCGATTGCTAAAAGTGCCTTTCGCGCGACTGGTCTGCACAAGCAATCGAATTCCCAGATATTCCCAATAATAATCGGACACGAAAGTGAAACTATTCGGGTCGCTTCAGCGTTAAGAGATAAAGGGTATTATGTCGGGGCAGTGCGCCCCCCGTCAGTTCCGCAAGGCGAGTCGCGTCTGCGCGTTACAGTATCTGCAATGCGGACTCGGAATGAAATAGAGGGGCTTGCCAGAGAGCTTTCGGCTATGTTGAACACGAATTCACAAAACAATGATGAGGTTGTTCGATGAGCGCGAACTCGCGAAGATTGATGATAGTCGCTGCTTTGCTTGTGCTGTTTATCGCAGTTGCGGCCTGGTTGATTTCAAGTGGTAACAAGAAGTTTGTCGAACGCTATAACAGCTTTGTAAGGCAATTTGATGAGGTTTCTCAACAGGAAGCCGTAACTGACCTGTCTCGCGAGCTTCGTTTCAACCGAGATTTTGCCGTTTACATGACCAGCTTTCTTCGAAAGCCCGATATTAACGACGAGCATCAATGTGCCGCAGCACATGCTCTTGCTCTTTCGATTGATTCCGAGTTCGCGCTTATGTCCTCAACCAGATACGCCGCATTTAAATACCGCTATCGCAACGGTCTTTCCCTCCTTACAGCGGGCGATTATGCAAGCGCGAAGAAGATTATTGACCATGAAAAGCCGGAGGATATGGCTGCCTCAAAGAACTACGAAGCCCTATTTTGGTCTTCCTTTCACTCAACAAATGCTTTGCGGTACTTCTACATTGCTTTCGGATTTGATGAGTTTCAAAGGTTGTTACAGGCAATTCTATTCTATCCTTATGACCGCTACAACGAAGGACCGTTTCCGGCAACGCCCGCCCGCGCCGCGGCTGTCGCTTGCATTTCTTATTCAAAGCTGAATGAGTTGATCGAAGGTCGTTGTGATCTTCCTTTCAACCTATTGAACGGCATTAAGTACGACTTCAAACCTCCCGTTTTGCTTGAAAACGAGATCGGCTTTTCAGAGACACTCGAATGGTACAAGGTGGGCATGGCCGCACGACCTGAAGTGAAAGTCAAGATGCTCTCAAGCATATCTCGCCATAATTCGGATGAGGCAAGACAAATGGTATCAAAGGCCTTTGCAGATGGAGAGATACCAGTTACAGATGCAGATGTATTCTTTCTATCTTGCTACAATAACGGCATAATCGTTCCCGAAGCCTACATCGAGGAGGGTTTAAAGTCGCCTGACGAAAACATACGACTTCGTGCAATGATGAATGTGCTGAACCTTGAGCCCGACGCTCGTCGCCGTATGCTTCGTTCTCTAATCGGACGCGAAGACCTATTCACGAAATATATGCTTGTGCATCGCATGAATGAAGAGGAGATTGATGCTGGTTCGCTCGATATGCTTAAACGCCAACTTAAGTACGATCTGACCGGTGATTGGGGCGTATCGAGGCTTGAAGCCTTAATAATTTCCGCAAAAGTATATGAGAACTTTGGAGGTCCCGGTCTTGCAGAGTTGCTCGAGCCAGAGCTGTTTGAGAAACACGCAACAAGAGTGGCCGATATCATTGAGCTGATGGGTGGTCCTGCGCAGGTTATCACATACGAAGCGATGGTGAAATGGACAACAACGCTTGAAGGAATGCCGGTGTGGTGGGTTATTGGCAAGTCAATAATGCCTGACAAACCGAAGCCTGAGCAATTGCATGGTATCGCATTAAGGGAGTTTTACCGGGCAAGAAGAACAAACGATGAGCGAGTGCCTCCGACATTCTGGCGACCATTGTTTGTTGCCGATGCTCTCGATAAGTCTCCGCGAAACAAAAAGGACTTCACATTGCCGCTGAAGATGTTTGGTCTGATGCCCTTTGACAACGAGTGGATATACTTGGAATACCTGTTTCGTCAAGGGGATAAGGTCAATGCAGATGCCGTGTTGTCCGATCTTGATGTTATGGGAGAGTTTTTCTACTCCTTCGAAACTCGATTGATGGAGTAGGGCACGCTTTACCGATCAATTCGGGGTAGTTCTATTAACTTCGCTCTTGGCGGCAGCGTAAGGTGCTTTACCCAGACTGGCTGTTGACAACTCGTTCCCATTGGCTGGTAGAACATGCGGTCCCCTGTACGGATATCTTGGCGAACCATTATATTCTTGCCGTCTTTCGATGCGATGTATAGCAAGTGTCTTCCATCGGGCGAGAACTTAGGCTGCTTTTCGTCAAGTGCGGGATCAGATACTACCCGAGGCTCTCTTCCATCAAAACCACCGATGTAAATGTCGTCATCACGCCTAAACGCAAACGATACATTATCGGGCGATACGGCAGGATTTCTACAGTGCCCTCGTTCAAAGTTAGTTAACGAGCGAACATCTGAGCCATCTGACCCCATTGCCATTACTTGAATAGAGACATTCAATGGGGGTGGAGCGCCTTCATCAAGCTTCGGAAAACCCTCAAATAGAATCAATCTGCCGTCGGGCGATACTGCTGGGGCATTAGCAACAGGTCCTCTTACAAGCCTCATTACTTCAGGCGAAGATAAACGGGCAAGGTATATCACGCTGAAAGAGCCTACAAGTGAAGAGAACAGCAACCCATCCCCATCTGGCATAAAGCAAGGGTCAACATTATGTGTTCCTGTGACTTCAAGCTGGCGTTCCTCGCCGGTTTCGGTGTTCATAACCACGATGGCCCGTCCAGATGAATCCTGCGTTGGTCGGGCGAATGCAATATGCTTGCCGGATGGCGAAACAGAGGGCGTGCTTTCTTCAAAGGTGTTAAAAGTCATCTGATATGCTTGTGAACCATCAGGGCGGACAGCATATAGCTCATGGCTGCCGGTCAGATTTGCACTTACTACAATCCAGCCCCACGCTGAATAAACAAGCTCGCGCAAATAACGCTTTGCGTTGTCAGCGAAATCTGAAGAATTGACTATCGAGAGGGCTGTTTCATAGTCCCCATCCGCAATATAGGGTTTTATCCGTCGCTCAACTTCAGAAACGCTTTTTTCAAACTCCTCTATCGCGTTGATAAGTTGTTGAGCCTTTCTGTGCATTTTAGCATTCGAAAGCAACGAGACTATCACCCGCGCCTCCTCAAGCTCTCCCTTGTCAAGCAGATCATATCCAAGACGGGATACTACATCATAGTATGCCTGAACTCGTTGGTAGCGGATGAAGAAGTACCCTGCACCCGTACCAACCAACACGATGAAAAGGATGACAATTAACGCTGTTCTCATTTCAGTGATAGTAGCACCGCAAAGTGTGAGCCACTTACGATATAGTTTGTGACATAGAAGTCGTTATTTACAAAGTCAATGTAATCTTCGTGGAAATAGTTCAGGAGTTCAGGTTTTTCCAAAGTCCCCGCGGTGGTTTGCATCTGTTCCATGCGCATCAGGTTCCACGAATCGAGCTTTAGATGAAGCGAAACGCCGTTTGCCACCTCGGTCAGCTTTACAAGAAAGGTCTGCCCGAATGATATCTCGTCAGTAATCGTCTCGTATCCGACGGCCATTGCAGCGAGTCTTGCGCTAAAATCGGCCACATACTTCTTGTGATACACCTGCCCAATTAATGTCGTGCGGTTCGGGCGGATGTTCATATTGCCCGAGTATATTGTCGGAAACTTCGAGTAAGACTCGAGCACCTCAATATAATCGTTGAAATTTATACCTCTAAGGGCAATTGCCACTTCTGCAGGCACCGTGAACATGCTTATCGAAAGATTGTAAGTCAACCGCTTGGGCGTCATGCGCTGAATGATTGCGTCAACCTGCTGCAAAATCGCTAATTTGTTGCGAACATTAATCCGCTGCGATCCGGCTGATGTGATAAAGGCCCCCGTTTCTGGCCCCCAATTGTCGGTGCCAGTTTCGTTATACAGAAGGTCTATAACATCGTCTGTTTCCATCAAGTCATCAACATGGTATGTGAAGGGTTCCTCGCGATAATTCACAGCCCAGCCAAGTATTGGCACCTTGACGGTATTTGGACCGATTATGTGCGATATGTCGTAGGTCTTTGTCTGTATTGCGTTGCCACCAACATTCTCTGCTGAGGGCAAGCTGACGGCAAGCATCACAATCGCAGAAGCAATAAGAAGGATAGCTGTCAACCTTGTTCTGTTCATTTTAACCTCAATGCGGCATCTGCCGCTTCGTTTGCCTCGCAGTATAAAACCTGCGCCGTATCTGCCGAATAGCATGCTGAATTGCACGAATCAACAATATTGTCGCTGTTTTGCGCGTCAGTTCAACGCTATCAGCATTGATAGACTGCCCCTTTGTTGCTTAGTCAAGCTAAATGCGAAAAATTCCCCGCCTTTGCCCAAACGCCATAGAGGCAGAGGGAAAAGGTCAATTGAGTTGAAAAGATATGCAACGCAATCATAATCATTTGAAAGTAGCGCAGAATGACCACCTTGGTAACACAAGAAGGTGGTCTCTGTCGAAACGATATCGGGTTTGTAAGGCGCTTTTTGCGGGCTTACTTCGTTAGAAATGCGCCTTGTCAAGACCGTTGAAATTCGTTGTAGTACAGAAACTACTTGACAAACCTGCGCTATTCAACTATAGTACTCTATTCGTGAGCGCCAGATTTGGCGTTTTTCGGGACTTTTCAACCTTAGGGGGCCGGCGATGAATTTTCTTCGCAGGTTTTACCTTGAACGAGAGGCGCGAAGGCTTGAAGACAGGCTGAAAGTGTCTCCTCAAGCGAACGACATCATCAAGCTTGTACCGATTTTCTCTGAGCTTGGCGACATCCGGCGAGCTGAGGAACTTCGCAGAAAGGGCAAGGAGCTTTTCCCGAGCATTGACTTTTCGACTGTCAATATCGCAAAACCTGAGGAAAGCCCCAACTTCAACATCAACGACGAGATAGAGGAAGTCAAGTTGCAGATGAACGAAGATCCCAACCCTTGGGTATATGGCAGACTCGCGAGGCTTCATGTCAATGCGGGTAAATTTGAAGCGGCAGAGAAGGTTGCGCTCGACGCGCAGAAGCTCTTCCCAACCCATCCTTACTCTTATGTGATTCTTGCCGAAATTTGCATTTTGAGAAACGACAGAGTTGCGGCTGCAAAGTATTACGACTATGCGGTGAAGCTTGACAACCAGTCGGCAGTCTCGATTGTCAACTTATCAGAGTATTATCAGGAGATTCGGGACTTCGACCGCACAAGAAAGCTGTTGGAGCACCTACTGGTACCACAAAGGGCGATGGTTGCTCCCACAAATGCGCCACCTCCTGTGTTCACTTCGGCTCCTGAATCAGCATACAAGCAACCTAAACCTGCTGTCAAAGAATCAGCGCTTGATCACGCAATAGCAGATGCAGGCAAGTCCTCAAGCGTTTTGACACAAATTAATAAGCTTCGTACGCTTCGCTTTTTACAGGGCGTGGTTATTGCAGACCTTGACGGCAATGTGCTTGGCTCTGATCTTCCGTATGCACTTGAGGAGGACGGTGTGAAGAGCGCGCAGTTTAACCTGTGGCGCACCTCTATGTCTCAATCCGAGCAAATGATGCTTGGTAAGTACTTCTACACCGCCTTTGAAGGTGAGTCTGGCGGCTTTCTAATCGTGCAAGTTCCTCAATGCGTCATTGGTCTGCTGTTCGACAAGCGCAGAAGGCTCGATCAAGACGCCCACGAGATCTTCGAATTCTGCAAACAGGTCTTTTAGCAGGCGGGTGCTCAAATGCAGGAAACTCTTAGCCTGATTAACGGTTTTCGTGGGATACGGGGTTCAATGGTGATGAGCAAGGACGGCTTTCTTATCGTCGCCGATGTTAAGGACCGGACCGATGTTGAGTCAATTGCAGCCTATGCGTCTGCAATTATCGTCGAAATAAATCGTGCTTGGCCAAAACTGAATGTCGGCGAACTTAGAATGTTCACGGTTACAGGTGACGAGGGGCGCATAGTCTTTGTCAACACAGGACGCGCAATACTCGTTGTTTTCCTTGACCTAACCGTCAAAATGACCGTCTTTGAGGATGAGCTTAAATCCGCTGCAAGACAAATAGAGCGGAAAATCGCCTTTTAGGCCCGTGCGGAGGTTCTAATGGTTCAAATCAACTTTGCTGCAAGAGAGATTAACTGTAAGATAGTCTATTACGGTCCAGGGCGAAGTGGCAAAACCACAAATCTCGAGCAAGTGCATCTACTATCCCCAAAGAAGTGCGTAGGTGAGATGGTCTCAATTGCCACCGAGACTGACCGTACTTTGTTCTTTGACTTTCTTCCGCTCGAAATCGGCAAGGTTGCCGGCATGCAGGTGCGTTTCCAACTTTATACCGTCCCCGGACAGGTGTATTACAATGCGACACGAAAGCTCGTGTTGCAGGGAGTTGACGGAGTTGTGTTCGTCGCAGATTCCCAGCGCACGATGATGGAAGAGAATGTTGAATCGCTTAACAACCTCTATGAGAATCTCAGAGAGAACGGATACGACCCAGAGTCTTTGCCTCTTGTATTGCAGTGGAATAAGCAGGACTTGCCAGACCTTTCTTCGGATGAAGAGCTTCAAAAGACTCTGAATCCAAGAGGGGTGCCGACAAGCGGGGCTGTCGCGATAAACGGAAAGGGTGTTTTTGAAAGCCTTAAGAAAATCGCAGTTTTAGTGCTCGACAAGCTCAACAAAGAGTATGGTGGAAAGGCGAAAGAGGAAGAGGCTTCTTCCACCGGTGCGCCAGTAAAACCTGCCTCCGCTCCACCACCGCCAAGGCCTTCAGCTCCACCACCTCCTGCACCACCTTCTGATGCAACTTCAAAGCCCGAAGCGCCAAAGGCTCCTGCACCGCCTAAGCCCGAGCAGCCAAAGCAGACTCCTCTTCCTGCATCACCAAGACCGTCTGCGCCACCTCCGCCTCCACCTCCGCCTAAAGCGGCACCAAAGCCATCAGTACCGCAGAAACCAAAGCAAGCTGCGCAACCAGCAAATCAACCTGCTGCTCAAAGCGCACCCTCAAGCAAAAAGTGGCTTTGGATTGTTATCATCGTTGCAGCCGTCGGTATTCTCGCGCTGCTCGGTCTCATCCTGTTAAAGTCTTTGTAATTTGGTATAAAGGAGCGAGATATGAAAGACGCCGAAAAACTTCGCAAAAGACGGCTGATCTTCTACGAAAACGATATCCGCGAAATCAACAGCATTCTCACTAATTTTCTCGAGGCATCCCGCTCCTCAGCGGCGCTGCTGATTGATGTGGACGGACATCTTGTTACGAAAAAAGGCGAAACCAAGAACATTGACATTACCTCAGTTGCCGCGCTTGTCGCTGGCAGCTTTGCCTCTACAAAGCAAGTTGCCTCATTGCTTGGTGAGCCAGAGTTCTCGGTCCTCTTCCATCAGGGCAAGCAAGAATCTATTCATATTAGCCTCATTGCTGAAAGAACGATGCTCGTCATCCTCTTCAATGACAATACAACGATTGGAATGGTTAGGTTATACGCAAACGAGGTTTCCCGTAAGATTGAAGAAGTGCTGGCAAGAGGCTCTTCTGAAGAACCTCAATTTGCTGGTGACATGGCTGCGGAGGCAAAAAACCATCTCGACGAGTTGTTCAACGAATAGCAAAAGTGGCTTGCCACTAATAGTTACGGCAGGTATGAATGGGCTTTAAAGGTGATCTAAACACATTCAATCTTGCCAACATCTTCCAGACCCTCTCCATGAACCGGCAGACGGGTACTCTTGCTATTTACAATAAGAAGTCAAATTCTGAAGGTTTTGTCTTGTTCGAAGACGGTCTAATCCGTCAAGTCGCCTTAACTAAGTCTGCAAAAGTACGGTTTGGCGAGATACTCCTTCGCACCGGAATGATGTCGAGCGAGGATCTTGAGCGAAGCCTTGCTGTTCAGAGAACAACTAAAGAGCTGTTAGGTGACATCCTTGTCCGAACAAACCTGCTTACACGCGAGCAGATTCTCGAGACGCTCCGCTTCCAACAAGAAGAGACTCTATACGAGCTTTTTGCATGGCAAGAGGCTCTATTCGAGTTCTCCGAGCAATTCCCCGTAGATACAGTTTTCGACGCGGATATATCCAAGTACAACTTGCTATTTAATACAAACTCCATCCTTATGGAGGCTATGCGGCGCCTTGACGAATGGTCGCGAATTCGCCAATATCTGCCGTCGGAACGCGAGATACCGGTCCTTATAGTTAAACCAGAAGATGATGTTCTCGACGAGTCACAGAAGACAATCGTAAGCCTTATAAACGGCATAAATAACGCTAAGAAGATATGCACTCTCTCTTTTCTCGGCAATTTTATCGCGAGCCAGATTCTTGCAGACCTTATCAAAACCGGTTATGTGCGGCTTAAGGAAACCAACGAACTGATTCAAACCGGTTACGATTGCCTACGCAACGGATTTTATGAAGACGGCATCTCTATACTGACACTGGTACTGATAAACGATGCTTGGCAACCGGATGTCGTCGAAAGGCTCGCAGAGGCATACCGGGCGATTGGAGATTCAGACAAATCGAAAGAGCGCTTCAAAGAGGTCGTGAAGTACTACTTTGATCGTGGCGAATATCCGAAGGCTGTCGAAGTTCAGACCGAAATACTCAATCTCGATACCCGCGATTACAATGAAAGGGTATTGCTGGCAGACCTTTATGTCGCTGGCAAATCTGCCAATAAAGCCGCCGAGGAATATCGTACTGCACTTAAGTCAATAAACTCTAAAAACGAGCCTGACCTCTTTATCGAGGTATCAGAGAAGCTGATCAAGACAGTCAAGTCAGACATCCGTGTTCGCGAGGAATTAGTTGAGACACTGCTTCGCATAAATCGCAAGGAAGTTGCGCTTGCCCACCTTTCAGAACTGGCTGTTCTTCACTCATCCCAAGGCAACTACAAGGCTGCAATAGACATATATCACCGCATGGTGCAGATTGCACCTGAGAACCAAGAATTCCGCGGCAAGCTCGAAAAACTGGTTGATTTGGAGGGCAAGCGCCGTAAGCGCAAGCTTCAAATCGTGCGTGTCTGTGTGCTTCTTGTTCTGCTGTTTTCTGTCGCTGGACTTGCACTGGGTTATGTAGTACATACCCGCGTAGAGTTTGCGAAAGCGGAAAAAGAAGCGTTGAAGTTTGTTGAAGAAGGCAAGTACCTTGAGGCAACGAACCGCATTGAGGAGTTCATCCTCAACTATCCGCTTGCCCCAACTTTCTCAAAAGCAAAGGAGCGAATGACCGAGTTTTCTGAGCTTGAGAGAAACCGTCGCGAAAGGATTGCGGATGACCTTAAGAAGAAGACTAACGCAGCAATAAAAAAGGCAAATGACTTTAAGAATTCACTTCCCGCTGAGGATAGCAGGATGAAAGTCGAAGAGGTGGAAGAGCAGCTTGCCTTGTTGATGAAGGAGTCTGAATTCGAAGAAGAAAAGCGTATCTATGTCCAAGTCGAGTCTCGTATCAAGAACATTAACAAGACTATTACTGACATGATATCGCAGTTCGAAGACTCATTGAAAAACGGTAAGCATGCTGAGGCGCATAGCATTGTCACCGCATTGGCTTCCACATACACGCAAAGCAAGCGGGTATCAGAAATCCGCATACCTGTCTATGTTGACTGCAACTTGCCAAGTGATGCTGATGTTTCTGTTGACGGCAAGCTGATCGGCAAAGTTCCGCAACTGCTATTGTTGCAGCAGAAGATAGCGGTGGATGTCGTCGTCTCCGCGCGAGGTTTTGCGCCTCTTACGATTCGGCTAATGCCAGAGGAGAAACCAACATACAGGATTACACTTGAAAGAATGCACTTATGGCGAGTGAAAGCGACCTCGACAGGCTCATTTGAATCCCGCCCGCTGCTTATCAACAACGATGTGTATTGCGTAACAAGAAATGGCACGATCTATGTGCTCGATCGCAACAGCGGAGCGACAAAGCAGACATATTCAATCGAAGAGCTTACCGGCAACAAGTCACAAGTTCACGATGTAACAGCAAACTCAGTCTATTCAAGCGGTTTGCTTTACATTCCTTCACTTGATGGCAATCTATATGCTGTTGATATTTCAAAACGCACCCTTGCATGGCATTATGAAGTGAAGGACTTCATTAGGTCTGAGCCTGCAATCTTCGACAGCCCCAAGCACGGCAAAAAGGTAATTGCGTTTGGAGCCGAGAACGGCAACTTGTATTGTCTTTCCGCAGACAAAGGCGAACTGCTTTGGAGCACACAAACCAAGGGTCCCGTGTTGTCATCACCAGTTTATGAATCAGGATTCATTTACTTTACGAGCCGCGATTTTAGCATATATAAGGTGTCAGTGATTGACGGTTCAATCGCGAAAAAGCTGACATCATCTGCGGCAATCTCAGCAACACCCGAGATCTTCGGCGACACGATTTGCTTTGGCAACGAGCTTGGCGACTTCTATCTTCTAAACAAAGCCGATCTGTCTGTTGTAAAGGTTATTCGTCTTGCAACAGCAATGGTGGTGGGTAGGCCGGTGAAGTTTGGCAACTTCGTCATTGTTGCAACCACAGCGCAGAAGGGTGATGACCGCGAACCAGGGCGCATCATAATGATCAATCTTGTGGAGAGCAAAATAGCTGCAACTTTCTCGTTCAACGGTAAAGCGTCTTCACAGCCTATCATATTCAACAACGAGCTATACTGCGCTTCCTCAACAGGCGCGATTATCTGTTTCAAGCTTACTGATACCGGAGCGCTCGACCTACAATGGAAATACGATTCTGATTCACGCATAATCTGCGATCCCCTGTTTTCACCTGATCTCGTTGTCTATGTCACAGAACGCGGCGTAGCGCTGGCGTTTCAATAGTGTGCTGATGATTGAACGAGAGCTAAAGTACTGGCCTGTAAATAGCCAAATCCTTCGCGAAAAACTCGCTTCCGCAAATGCATCGCTTGATTATTCATCCTTGGTAAAAACCCTATACTTCGATTACACCGGTAAAAGCCCAGATTTGCTGTTCCGACTTCGGGATGTTGGCGGTCAAGCCTCAATAACTGCAAAAGGCAAGCGCCATGTCGGTGATCTGAAGAGCCGTGATGAGTTCGAGACAATAGTTGACTCAATGGAGCTTGCGCAGAAATTCATGCAAGAAGCGGGCTTCTCAGTTGCTGGAAGCTACGAAGAACGCTGGAGAGAGCAGTGGTCATTGCCTACCGGAGTCAAAGTAGTTATTGATAGGTTGTCGAGTCCACTGATTCCTGACTATGTCGAGATAGAGGCAGAAGATGGAGCCATGATAGAATGTACTGCAAGATCACTTGGTTTGTTTGGTCTTATGTGTGCGCCGATAACATTCGAGCAGCTTGCCTGCATGTATGGTGTAAGCTTCTTTGACCTTCAGACTGCTTTTCCGCTTGAACTGATGCAGGGCAGGGTGGCTCATAACAGAACCCCAAGGCACATTGAAGTATCAGGTGAGTTGACAAGGTTGGTCAAATACCGCAACCGCGAGGTTGAAATTCGGCATTTCGTTGCTGGTGGATTGGCGAAATGCAAGTACGGTGCGCTTAGATTAGAACATCCTGAAAACATGGAAAAACTGCTTGAGCTTGCTGGCGTCTCATAGACGATGCCTTAATGGAGAGACCGTATGCGAGGTGTTTTTGTCATTTTCATTGCGATCGCTCTGCTGTTCTTCTGTTGTGCTATACCAGCAGAAGAAGCTGATACAACCACTAAACCAACACACACTGTTAAGTTCGATAAAGACTCGTTCTTCGATATTGTTGCAGACTCGATAAGGCTCATCAATCAAACCTTCCGCGGTGACGAGGCTGCCGCTCAACCCTTGCTTGCTCAATCAGGTTTAAGGGCATTAAAGGCCTGGGCAGATAAGAATGGCGAGCTTGCTCAAACAACCCTCCAACCTCTACTTTCCGCAGATTTTCAAAGCTTGACAGAGCTTTCTGAACTTAGGAATGCTGTAAGCAATGCTGATATAAACTGGCTCGACGCGGTTGATGCCCTGATTGAGGCTGCTGTTCATGCACTTAACGACCCGTTTTCACGCTATTTCACGATCGAGGAATACCGAAGGCTGATCGGCATGATTGACGCAGGTGAGCGCGACTTATATGGTCTCATGCCGCAGCGCATGGCAAATGGCAATATTTCAATTGCTCAGGTCAACTTCGGTTCACCCGCCTATTATGCTGGCCTTAGAAATGAAGATGAGATACTCGCAATAAACGGAAGGCTTGTTGCCGATTACGAAAGAGATGATCTTGTTCGAACAATTGCGCCAGATAAGCCAACCGATCTCAGGTTAATCGTCTTGCGAAAGGGATGGGAATATCCTGTCGAATTTACTCTGTACGCTAATGAGGAGTTGATCTCACCGGTCATGTCAGAGATGCTCACACCCGAGATCGGATATGTGCGTGGCATTATCTTCGGTGGCGACATGGACAACATGGTACATTCAGCGCTAAAGAGGCTGAAAGCGCAGGGTGCGAATTCCTTCATTCTTGACCTTAGGAACAATCCTGGTGGAAACGCTGGTATAGCGGTAAATCTCTGCGACCTGTTCTTGCGAGGGCAGAAGGTGGCTACAATTTTCAAGATGTTCAATGAGCAATATGGAACGGCAGTGCCGATGCTTATTCCAGGCAAACCGAGCGATTTCGAAGACTCGCCGCTCGTCTGCCTTATAAATCGCGCAAGCGCGTCAGCTTCTGAAATGACAAGCGGAGCGCTTCAAGATCATCATCGCGCAACTATCATCGGCACGACCTCATACGGAAAGGGTTGCGCGCAGGTTCCTTTGGGAATTCCCGCATCAAGGGGCACGCGCTTCTTGTATCTAACATCGGCGAAATATTACCTTCCAAGTGGTCGCTCGATTCACAAAACTGGTGTTTTTCCAGATATTCAGATTCAAGATGGCCATCGGCTTTCGAACACCAATTCCTTTGCCCGCACGGCGAATTGGCCTGAAGCCGTCAAATTCGCCCAGAAATTCGTAAAGAAAGAGCCGAAAGCCGCCAAAAACCTCGCTTTAAGCGAGATTTCGATAAGCTCAGTTAAAGGCTTATCCTCGCTTAAAAAACGCGCAGCGCGCGAAAAATGGTTCAATTCTGATTGCTTTGAGCCCGCGATTCGCCATGCGATTATTTACGAATATTGCCGTCAATCCCGCATCAGACCTGCTCTGGACCGCGAAGACGAGGTTGTCAAAGCAGCAATTATGCGCCTCGAACTCGAAAGTCGCGCATCTAAGCCTCAGATTTCCCGCTAATTTCCCATTTCGTTTGTCATATAAGACCGAGCGCTAACACGCTCGGTCTTTTCATTGCGTGATTTTGCGCGAAATTTCCCCAAGAATAAGCATCAATATCTTAATTAAACTATATATCTGAAAATTTCTGCGATAGGGCTCTTGCCGCTTTCGAAATTTCGTGGGTGCACTAAGAAATTTTTCGGGAATTCTCTTGACAAGTGAAGGTGGTGTGATATCATAGTCGCGTACCTGCAAGAAAAAGTTGGCTAAAGTATCAATAAGTGTTGAGAAGAAGATGACAGAAACGGCTCCGGTCATTGTCAGTGGTTGCTGGAAACTAAAGCTCGATGAGCAAGGTCGCATCGTGCTTCCGGCATCGGTACGCCGTTCTCTCGAAGATGCTGGCGAGCCTAATGAGCTTGTCATCACAAAGAATTTCAACCGTTCTCTCTCAATCTACTGGCGTTCTCTCTGGGCGCACACAGTGATGCGCGCCACTCGCGAGCTTGACGGACAAGAAAGATACGCCTGGTTCTCGTATATCGGACCTTCCGCTGTAACGGCCAGAATTGACAAGGCTGGCAAGTTCACTGTACCCAAAGAACTGCTTGCTTATGCCGATATACAAGATGAGCTGCTAATTGCAGGCAAGATATTCTTCCTCGAAGCATGGGAACCGAAGCGTTTTCAGATCGAGCAAGAGAATCTGGCCAAGAACTTCAATCAAGAAGAGATGGCTGGCAAACTTATGCAATCCCTGCCCTATGCTGACGGATTTGACGGGAGGGGGTCATCACCACCCTCCCGTCATCCAAACTCTGACTGATACCAAGCAAGGGCTTAGACATATCGGGAGTTGATTTATGGCAAGAACAAGGACACAAGCGGTAATCGAAAGCGTAACGGCTGTTAAAAACGGCCTGATTCTCAAGCCGACTGTAATCGTCAAGGGCGATACATTCGTCTTCAGTTCTAAGGTTCGATTTGTTGACACAAAATGAGCGCTATCACGAGCCTGTGCTACTCAGCGAGGTTCTTGAGCATCTCGGGATTAAACCGGGAGGAATATACCTCGATTGCACAGCGGGCACAGGCGGCCACTTGGCAGAAATCGCCAAGCGGGCAGGCAAAACAGGTTTCGTCATCGGCTGCGATCTTGACGCAGCCGCTTTACAAATAGCTGAAGATAGACTTCAGCGACTGGAGTCTTCAGACTCCATAGCTCCTTGGAAACTCGTTCATTCCTGTTACACCGACATCGAATCGGTTGCAAGTCTCTTGCCGAACGGTCTGGCCGATGGAATTCTGCTTGATTTCGGATGTTCAAGCCTTCAACTTGATACGCCCGAACGCGGATTTTCTTTTATAAAAGAGGGTCCACTTGACATGAGATTCAATCCGCAAAGCGATTCGCCATCTGCCGCAGATTTTATCGCTTCGTGTAATGAGCAAGAGCTTGCCGACATCTTTTACACGCTCGGCGATGAGCGGAGGTCAAGGAGGATCGCTGCGAGGATAGTCGAACGGCGCGAAGATACGCCGATAACGACAACCTCACAGCTCCGCGAGATAGTCGAGTCGGTTACAGGAAGGAGAGCGGGAAGGATATCCGGCGCCACACGCGTGTTTCAGGCGCTGAGAATCGCAGTCAACAACGAGCTTCGCAACATCGAAACAGTCCTTCCCATTGCTTACAAGATGCTATCGAAAGGCGGGTGCCTCGTGACGATAACTTTTCATTCTCTCGAGGACAGGATAGTAAAGAAGTTCAACAAGCGCTTGGGGTCGCTTGAAAGCGCCAAGATACTCACCCGCAAACCTGTCCGTGCGAAAGACGAAGAGCTTCGCAGAAACCCCAGAAGCCGCAGCGCTATGCTGAGGGCGATTCGGAAAGGCTGATGCAATGAAAACATTTATGCTCGGCTACATAATCGTGATTGTCGTGCTCGTGTTGCTTGCCGTGGTCTATGTTGCCCAACGCAGCACGATCCTACGGCAAGGTTACGACATCGCCCGTCTGCGTGCAGAGATCAACGATGTTTCAAAGTCGAACATGCAGATTAAGAGCGAAGTCGCTGCTGAATTACGACCGATGCGAATTATGGCCGTATTAGGCGACAAGTCAGCTTCGTATGTCCGTCCGGTTGATAAGAACTTCCTCGATGCGTCAAGCGGTGCGCAGATCGAGGGTTTTGTCCGTAAGTAGGGGTATTTCGGAGGTAGCTATGAATGTCGGAAGAGTTTATAAGCTGGTAGTCTTTGTATTGGTGCTTGTGGTAATCGCTGTTGTTGTGATCATCGGCAGTGGCGATTCTGGACGCAATACTGAAGATGTTGCTCAGATTCCTGTTGAGGACAACGACGAGGTGCTTGTGCCCATTGAGGCTTCAACACCATCAAATGATTACAAGCTGCCTCCTGAAATCAAGCGTGACAACCCATACTTTGTTTCGGGCGTAACACCTGTGCCGTCACTTATTGATGACGACGAAGTTTTGCTTCCATCTGATAAACCCGCAATAACCTCGAATCCCGAGGCAGATGCAGCGAAGGCAATCGAAAACCTGCCGCAACCTGCAACTAAGCACACAGTACAAAAGGGCGACAGTTTAAGCGTAATAGCTCAGAAGTACTACGGTCGCGCTTCGATGTGGAACAAGATCGCAGAGGCAAACGGCCTTACGCAGAATAGCCAGCTAAAGGTCGGTCAAACCCTAATTATTCCTGACGCACCGAAGGGTGAAAGTGCACCGAAAGTTGCATCGAATACTGACCAAAAATCAGCCTCTACTGATACCGCAAAGACAAACAACGATGCAAAGCCAGCTATGCAGAATGCTGATCCAAAGCAAGAGACATATACAGTTGTCGCTGGAGACAGCCTATGGAAGATCGCCGAGAAAGTGTATGGTAACGGCAAAAAATGGAATGCCATTTACGAGGCAAACCGCAAAGTACTGCCCAAGCCCGATGCTTTAAAGACAGGTATGAAGCTCATCATACCGCCCCTCGATGGCAAACCGGCACCGGTTCAGGCGGAAGCTAAGAAGGATTCTGGCTCGACTACTCCCGTAAAACCAGCAGCAAAAAAGCCGGCGACGAACGATGTTGAGGTGATCAACTTCTTCGAGCGCCGTTAGGCGAATTATGTCTATTGATGCCTCTAAGCCAAAATACTGGCTGCTTTTCTATAAGATACTACTCTGCGCGGCGTTTCTTCTGATCGCCGCGCAGCTTGTTCGTATACAACTTGTTCAGTCTGACGAGTATGCGCGTATTGCTGCACAGCAACACAACAGCAATCGTGTTGTGCCTGCACCTCGTGGAAGAATCCTCGACCGTAACCTTCGACCACTTGCTGATTCCATTGATGCAGAATCAGTTTGGCTTTACAAACCCGCCGTTGACGAGAAGAAGTACGACGAAATTGCCGTTAAGTTAGCAACGGTTCTTGAAGGCAAGACCGCTGATTTCTATCGCATGATTGTAACCGGTCCCAAATATGTGAGAATCGCTCGCCACCTCGACGGTGAAACCGCAAGAAAGTTGCGTGCGGCGAACATTCCGGGCATTGACTTTTCGCATGACCCTAAAAGATTCTATCCAAACGGAAGAGCCGCCTGCCAACTCCTTGGATTTTGCAACGGTGATGGAGATGGTGGTGAAGGCATTGAGCTACAATACAACCGATATCTTAAGGGCAAGGATGGTTATGTGGAGATGCTTCGCGATGCGACTGGCAAGTTGATAAGCTCTCCTAAAGAATCCTCTGTTGATCCACGCAAGGGATATGACATTGTCACCACGCTGGACCTGTGGATTCAGAATATACTTGAAGAAGAACTTGAAAAGGCCTGTGAGGAGTTCCGTCCTTCCGGTGGTGTGGCAGCTGTTATGGATGTTCGTACGGGCGAGGTCCTTGCTATGGCTTCATGGCCTTTCTTCGATCCTAACAAGTACAATCTCTACCCGACTGCTAATTTCCGCAACCGCGTGATCAGCGATATATATGAACCAGGCTCGATGGCAAAAGCGTTTTGCGCAGCAGGCGCAATCGAGCGTGGTGTAATGTCGCCAGATACAGTTATTTATTGTGAGAATGGCGCTTATGCACTTCACGGACGCGTTATTAAGGATGCTGGCAATCATCGTTATGGAAATCTTACTGTTGGTGAAGTCATAGCGAAATCATCAAATGTTGGTGCAGCGAAGATTGGTGAGGCTTTGGGTGCACAGGCTCTATATGAAACGCTTGTCAACTTCGGCTTCACACAAAAGACAGAGCTCGGTCTAAGGGGAGAGCAGATTTCATGGCTCTACCCGCCTTCAAAATGGTCTAAAAAATCGGTCGCTTCTATTTCCTTCGGCTATGAGATTTCTGTAACTCCTATGGCTCTTGTTCGCGCATACGGCGCGATTGCGACGGATGGCACATTGCCTGACCCTTCGCTGGTCAACTACATTGTTGATAGCTCGGGCAACAAGATTCCAGTTCATAAGGATGGGCGTGGCAGGAGCCGGGCAATTTCACAAGAGACAGCCGAAAAAATGCGGAAAATATTGCGACTGGTGGTAACCGACGGTACTTGTAAAAACGCGTTGAACAAAGATTACGCGATTGCAGGCAAGACCGGTACGGCGATAAAGGTAGTCAATGGTCGCTACGACTGGAGCAAAACGCTCAGTTCTTTCATCGGGTTTGCACCTCTACAAAATCCGAGGATTGTTGTCTTAGTGAGCCTTGACGAACCAAAGAAGGCGCAGTACGGCGGAACAGTTGCAGGGACAGCCGTCCGCGAAGTAGTGTGCCGAACCCTTCGATACTTGGGCGTTCCTCCAGACGCTCGTGCTTTAACAGATTAGCAACAGGCAAACAACATGCGTATCTCGGAGCTTTTCAGTCACGCAGACGCGTGTGTAACTGAGTGTCCCGACTCAGTCGTGAAGGGTCTTGCGACCGATTCGCGTCTTGTCGGGCGTGATTTCGTCTTTTTCGGCGTTGAGGGCACTCGGCTTGATGGCGCGTCTTACTTCGCCGACGCGGTCAAGAACGGTGCCACATGTCTTGTTTCAAGTAAGCCGATACCGATCAACGGAGTTACCCGTGTGATTGTGCCGAATGTTCGTCGTGCTGTCTGGCAGGCTGCATCCGCATATTATGGTCATCCTGAAAAGACGCTTAAGTCAGCAGGAATAACAGGTACAAATGGAAAAACCACTTCAACATACCTGCTCGCGTCAGTGCTTCAAGCCTCTGGCGCAAACGCAGGATTGTTAGGAACAATTTCCTACACCGTTGGCGGAAAATCGTTTCCTTCAAAACTCACCACACCCGATCCAATAAGGCTCTATGAGCTTCTATCACAGATGGTTGCTGAAGGCGATAAGTGGGTGGTGATGGAGGTTTCCTCACATTCGCTTGAACAAGAGAGAATTGGCGGAATAAACTACGACGGCGCGATCTTCACCAATCTGACACGCGATCATCTTGACTACCACAAGACGATGGAAAATTATGCAGCGGCAAAGGCGAAGCTTTTCGAACTGGTAAAACCTGACGGCATTGTGGCAATAAATATGACGGACAAATGGGGCCCCTTTATATCGAGCAGGGCTTCCGGCAGCGTTATCCCGTTCGGGCTTGGACTTAAAGGTCCAGTACAGCTTGATGGAGTTGTACTTGATGCCGACTTCACAAAGCTGACCATGTTGTACGGCGAACGGCGGGTCGAAATACACTGCCCACTTGTTGGTCGCTTTAACGCTTTCAATGTGTTGGGTGTCGCGACGCTTGCATACGGTTTTGGTGTTTCATCCGATGCTGTAAAGAATGGCATTGAAAATATGCATCGCGTGCCCGGTCGTCTCGAACGCGTTGCGCCGCGCCGTCCGCGTGTGTATGTTGACTATGCGCATACCGACGACGCGCTTTCCAACGCTCTCAGAGCTTTGAAGGAACTGCCGCACAATAAGCTCCATGTGGTTTTTGGCTGTGGAGGAGATCGCGATAGAGGCAAGCGCCCGATGATGGGTGCAGCGGCAGAAAAATTAGCGGATAAGGTCGTTATTACATCAGATAATCCTCGAAGTGAAGATCCGGAAGCAATCATCGCCGAGATTCTGACCGGTATAACCGATAGATCGCGAATTGAAACAGTCGTATCTCGAGCCGATGCAATCATGCATGCGGTGAGGAACGCAGGTGAAGACGATATCGTTCTTGTTGCTGGTAAAGGGCACGAGAACTATCAGATATTCTCTGACAAAACAATCCATTTCGATGACCGCGAAGTCGCTTTAGAAGCGATAAACGGCAGGAGTTGAGCTGTGGAAAGATTTGAAATAACCGTTGACGAAGTCCTTGAAGCAACCGGTGGTAAGATGCTCGACGGGTGCCTTTGCACCTTCTTCGGCATCGCAACAGACACGCGCGCAATGGGACCCGGCCAATTATTTGTTGCTCTAAAGGGCGCAAACTACGATGGCCACGACTATGTAAAGGAAGCCCATGAAAAGGGCGCCTTGGGTGCTGTGGTTTCGAAAGATGTGGATGTTGATGATTCTGATTTCTTTATAATCAAGGTTGATGATACACGCAAGGCGCTGATGAACCTCGCTGGCTTCTGGCGGCGTAAACACAAAGACTTAAAAGTGATAGCCGTTACTGGCACGAATGGCAAGACAACAACAAAGGAAATACTCCGCTGGTTACTATCTGCTGTCGGGCCAACAGTTGCTTCGGTTAAAAGCTATAACAACGATGTCGGTGTTCCTCTGTCCTTGCTTGAAATTCGCGGATACCATCATTTCGCCGTAATTGAGATTGGCGCCTCTAATCCCGGCGAGATTGCATCCCTTGCGAAAGTAGTAGCGCCGGATGTCGCTGTTATAACAAACATCGGCATTGCTCATTTGCAAGGATTCAAAAGTCAAGCCAACATAGTCGCAACGAAAGGTGAGCTCCTAAAGTCCGTCAACAGCGATGGATTTGCGGTATTGAACGGTGATGATCCGAACTTCGAAGAGCTTAAGGCGATGTCTAAAGTGCCAGTTTTCACATTCGGAATCAACCGCGAAGAACTTGACATGAAACCGCTTGAAGTCGCATCGCAAACGGCATCAACTTATTTTACCATTTCAGATGTACAAACAGCTTTGCCGATGGGCGGTGTGCACAACATCTACAACGCGCTTGCCGCTCTTACTGTTGTGAAGGGGCTTGACCTTGATGTGGCTCGTTCTGCCCGTCGCCTGCGTGGCTTCACTCCGCCACCTATGCGCAGCAACCTTTTCTATGTTGGGCCAGTGGTAGTAATAAGCGATTGCTACAACTCAAATCCTTCAAGTATGGCAGCGGCAGTCCGATATTTCTCAGAGATTCCTTCACCGAACAAAATCGTGATTATGGGCGATATGAACGAGCTTGGTAGCGAGAGTGCGCGGTATCATACAGAAATTGGTGACAAGCTTGCCGAGTCCTCTATTGATACCCTTATTGGTGTGGGCAGCGAGGTTAAAGCTACACTTGAAGCATTCAAAAAGGTCGAGGGCAAGACTGCGCTGCATTTCGAGGCGACAGATCGAACTGAATTGGTCAATCATATCGTAGAGAGTATTGAGGGTGGCGGTGCGGTTCTTGTAAAAGGCTCGCGCTTTATGAAGCTTGAAGACACGGTCTCTCTTCTCATCAGGGCTCTTAAAAAGCAATACGGGCAGGAATAGGGTAGCGTTCGGGGGGTAAAATGCTGGCTTGGCTGCACGACATCGGCATACTTAAACAAGCGCTTTTCAGCTACATCACCTTCCGCATGATAATTGCGGCTGTGGTGGCCTTCCTCGTCTCGGTATTCTTAACCAATTTGCTGGTTCAATTCTTCCGTCGTCGCTCCCTTGCAGAAAAGCATAACTGGGAGGATTTTGAGCACATTCAGCAATTCGTAAAGGATGGCAGCGCAACTGCAGCCGAAAAGAAACCTCACAATGTAGCCCCGATGGGTGGACTTGCGATTATTGCTGGCATACTTGGTGCAATGCTGTTAGCAGGTGACTTATCCAACCAGTACATTATTGCAGGTTTGTTGCTCATGCTGTTGACTGGCGCTCTTGGTTTTGCTGATGATCTTAAAAAGCTGCGCACTAAGAAAGGCATGTCAGAGTTCTCTAAGATCTTTCTCGGGCTTCTTGTAACCGCCATAGTCCTTGCATACCTGTACCAATTCCTCGGTTCAATGCGCGAGCTTAACACAATATGGCTTCCGTTCAAAAAAGACCTTGGTATATATCTCGGCGGCTTCTATGCGATTGTCTTCCTTGTAATAATCTTCCTTATGTCGAATTCCGTCAACATAACTGATGGTGTTGATGGTCTTGCATCAGGTCTTATCGCCATTGGCGCGCTTGCGCTCGGAGTCGCTTGTTACATAGCGGGTCGTGCGGATTATGCATCTTACCTGTATATTGTCTTCGTTCCGGGCGTAGGAGAGGTCGCTGTGTTGATGGCTGCAATCTCTGGAGCCTGTCTTGGCTTCTTATGGCATAACGCATCGCCTGCCGCTGTCTATATGGGCGACACGGGTTCGCTTACGCTCGGTGCCCTGTTCGGTTTTGCTGGGCTTGTCTCAAAACTCGAGGTAGTGATGCTGATAATCGGCACACTGTTCATCATCGAGTTCTTGTCATCCCTTATCCAGCGCGGCATGTACAAAATAACGCATGAACGCTTTTTCCCTATTGCGCCTATACATCACACCCTTGAACGAGTAGGGTGGAGCAAGTCACAGATTGTCACGCGCGCATATATAATCGGCATCTTTCTCGCTCTTTTGGCGTTGGGAACGCTGAAGATAAGGTGAAATCATGACGATTCAATCCCGGCATAAGATATTCTTAATAGTCTCGTTCCTGCTGGCGATTAGTATCGTTTTCGCCTTTTCTTCAACTGCCGATTCATCAAGTCAGCTATGGCTTGTCGCAAAGCATGTGATAAGCCTGCTTGTCGGGCTTGGTGCGATGATCGCATTGTCGTTTGTTGACTATCGCAACATACGCCCCTATGTAATCCCAATGATTATTGTCGCGGTGATTCTGCTTGTCGGCGTCCTTATCTTTGGTGCCCGCATTAATGGCGCAAAGCGTTGGATCCTATTGGGTCCTCTTTCATTTCAACCATCTGAATTGGCTAAGGTGGTCTTTATTCTCTTTTTTGCCGATTTCTTTTGCAGAAAGCAAGAGCGCGTAAGGGAGTATTGGCATGGTCTTGTTCCCGCTGTCGCCTGGGCGACAGTGCTTCTTGCCTGCATTGCAGTCGAACCTGATCTTGGTACAACGATTCTGTTAGGAACCGTGATACTTGGCATGTTGCTTGTCGCTGGTTTCAGAGTAATGCATCTCTTGCCAACCTTTGTGGTCTTGCTTGTTGTTGCCGGTGCCTTCATGCTGATGAATTTCGGACATGTCAGTGAGAGACTTAAAACATTTGTGGGTGGCGGACACGACTATCAGGTACAGCAGGCTCTGATCGCGCTTGGCTCTGGTGGTGTAACAGGCACTGGTCTTGGTGACGGGATACAAAAGCTGCACTATGTTCCTCTTGCCACCACAGACTTCGCCTTAGCGGTAGTCGGTGAGGAGGCCGGTCTTATTGGCACCTTGATAATCGTCTTTTGCTACATAGCTTTTGTTTTGACAGGCATCTCAATTGCAACCAGGGCACGAGATATGTATGGCATGCTTGTTGCCTGTGGTATTACGACAATGATTGGATTGCAGGCTTTTGTAAATCTTGGTGTCGTTACCGGAATTCTGCCAAATAAGGGCATTGCGTTGCCATTCGTATCTGCTGGAGGCAGTGCAATGGCCTTTATGCTTGTCGGTGTTGGAATACTTATGTCTATTGACAGAGTAAGTGAGCTTGAAAGCGCACCTGAACAATTAGGCGCACGGCTCAATTCGGGAGTGCAGTTGTGAACAAGCTGATTGTCCTTGCTGGAGGAGGTTCTGGGGGGCATATCACCCCTGGTATTGCTATTGCAGAGAGCCTCGTGAAGCAAGGCTGTGATGTAATGTGGATTGGCGCAGAGGGAGGACTTGAAAGCGAACTTGTCCCGCGCGAGGGGATTACATACAAATCGAATGGCATGAAGCGAGTATCTGGAGGCCTTCTTCCAGTGGTGCGTCGTGGATTTGGAGCTGTTGTATCTGTCCCCGCAGTGCTGAAGATGTTCAACGAACGAAAGCCGGACGCTGTGTTTGGGCTTGGCGGTTACGCATCAGTTCCGACCTTGGTCGCAGCAAGAATCAAGGGGATTCCGTACTTTCTGCTTGAGCTTAACGCGATACCGGGTTCAGTAACAAGGTGGTTTGCATCCAAAGCCAAGTGCGTGTTTTCAAACTTTTCAGAGGCGCGAGATTATCTTTCGAAGCGCGCCTTTTTTGTAAAAACAGGTGTGCCGTTGCGTTCGAAGATAGTCGGTGAGTTAGCTCGCGAACATACCCGAGACCTCGGTAAGGGCGAATGTTTGTTGGTCTTGGGCGGTTCGCAAGGTGCTCGCGCTCTCAACAAGGCTATTGTAGCAGCGTATCCGCAGTTGCAGCTTGAATTTCCGGGCTTTAGATTAATACACATCACCGGCAAGCTCGATTATGATGCAGCCAAGCAGTTTTATTCGGGAAAACCTAACTGCGAGGTTTATGCCTATACCGACCAAATGGCTGACATATATCGCTGTTCGACTGTGGCACTGACGCGAGCTGGCGCAGTCACGCTTGCAGAATTAGCATTGGCAGGCGTGCCATCAGTCGTTGTTCCACTGCCGACCGCTGCAGACAACCATCAGGCTGCAAATGCAGAAGTGCTGCGTGCGAAGTCGGCAGTCAAAGTGCTAAACGAAAAACACCTTACCTCGGCCAAGCTGATAGAGGAATTGAAAAGCATTTCCCACGATCCAGCGGAGCGCGAGGATATGACAAATGCAATGAAAGCAGTTGCAAAGCCAGACGCGGCTGATTGCGTCGCAAAAGAATTAATAGAGCGTATAAGCTCGGGGAGCAAAAGATGATTTTCTCGCAGGGTGCCACTGTTGATAATCTTGAGATAAAAGGCAAGCGCATCCACTTCATCGGGGTCGGCGGAATATCTATGAGCTCGATTGCCATAATGGCGCATAAGGAGGGCGCGATTGTATCAGGTTGCGATGTATGCGAAAGCGAGGCGACAAAGACCTGTGTACAGGCAGGCGTGAAAGTGTGTGTTGGTCACAGCCCAGAGCATGTAAAGAACACAGATATCGTTGTTTATTCGTCCGCGATTCCACTGCATAATCTCGAGATGATTACCGCACGCGAAAGCAACATAACAATTGTGCCTCGCGCGCTTATGCTTGCGCGGTTGCTTCGTTCACGCACCAGCATCGGAATTGCTGGTTCGCACGGCAAGACGACCACAACTTACATTGTCTCGCAGTTGTTCAGCGATCAAGATTACGATCCTGCTGTTATGGTTGGCGGTCGCGTCAACGAATGGCACGCGAGTTTTCACATTGGCAAGGGCAAGTACTTCATCTCAGAAGTTGATGAAAGTGACGGCTCTCTGCTGATGTTGAATCAAAACAACTCCATTATCACTAACATTGACCTTGAGCACCTTGATTACTATCGTGACATAAACCATGTCAAAGCGGTATTCAGGGAATATGCAGAAAACACGGATGGCGGGTACATCGTGGCTTGCGGTGATGATCAGAACATCCGATCTGCGCTCGAAGGGATAAACCGTGATGTCGTGTTTTATGGCTTAAAAGGCAGCAACGACGCCTGTCCGAAGAATGTCGTAATGAACGGCATTAAGCGCACATTTACGCTTGAGGTTCGTGGAAAAAGCATCGGTGAGTTCGATTGCCCGCTTCTTGGCGAACACAATTTGTCAAATTGCGTTGGCGCGCTTACTCTATGCTCGCTGTTAGGGCTTGACCCTAAAGGCATGGCAAAATCCACAGCAAAACTGCGTGGTGTCATCAGAAGGCAAGATGCACTTGGTGAAGTTGGTGGCATTCGCGTTGTTGACGACTATGCCCACCATCCAACCGAGATTCGTGAGACAATCAAAGCTCTGCGTGAGCTAAAGGCT
Organism: uncultured Planctomycetota bacterium; assembly: GCA_964571525.1. Classification (GTDB taxonomy): domain Bacteria; phylum Planctomycetota; class B143-G9; order B143-G9; family B143-G9; genus CAZNBY01. The sequence goes on along the minus strand of CAZNBY010000006.1, from coordinate 58,661 downwards.
GAGCGGCTTGTTATCGTCTTCCAACCTCACCGATATACACGCACAGCGGCGTTGGCAAAAGAACTTGCCACAGCTCTAACCGCGGCTGATTATGTTGTCCTTGCAGAGATTTATTCGGCAAACGAGACCCCGATAACGGGCGTCACATCATATCTTGTCGCTCGTCATCTTAATGACTTGGGCTTTACTAACTATCAGTACATCTCTAAAAACGAGCTGATCCTTAAGCACCTGAAAACAATGTGCAAACCGGGTGACTTATTAGTTACGATGGGTGCTGGCGATATCAGAAAGTTAGGAGAGCGTTTCGTTGATAGAAGCGGCGAGTAATCTTATCCTTGAGAATGTCAGCCTTGCTGAAAAGACATCCTTTCACGCAGGCGGTATTGCGCGGTTTTACGCCGAGGTTAACGACCGGGATCAGCTCGCCGAGTGCTGCGAATTCGCATATAGAAATGGTTTTCCAATCTTATTACTCGGACGAGGCACGAATTTACTCGTCGCGAATGAAGGCGTGCGCGGTATGGTGATATGCTTGAAAGGTACACTTGCTCGACTGGACTTCGACGGCTGTACCGTTCGTGCAGGCGCAGGTACTATGATGGGCGCTTTGCAGATTGGCTGCATTCGAAATGGACTATCAGGGCTTGAAGGTTGCATGGGTGTTCCGGGGACAATTGGTGGAGCGATAGTCGGCAATGCAGGCACCCCACTTGGGACAATCAGTGATGTAGTTACATCCGTTACTGTTTTTGACGGCGGTCGTTTTCTCAGTATTCCCGCCGAAAAATGCGGTTTTGGTTACAGAAGATCGAACCTTGCGCGTTTTATAATTCTTGAGTGCGAGCTTGCACTAAGGAAGACAGATAAGGTAAGCGTGCGCGAAAGTTGCCTTGATGTGCTTAAAAAGAGGCTCAATCACCCGCGGGGGAGAACTGCGGGATCGGTGTTCAAAAATCCCCAGCCCTTGTTCGCTGGTAAGCTGATCGAGGCGGCTGGCTTGAAAGGAAGGCGTTGCGGCGATGCCTATATATCGCCAAAGCACGCAAATTTCATAGTTAATGACGGCAATAATGCCGATGACATCATGACACTAATCAATGAGTGCCAAATCGCCGTGTTTGCCAAGTTCGGTGTAAGACTTGAACCTGAGCTTAAGCTTTGGGGATTCGGCGCAAATGCGCTGGAGGTGATGAATGGCTTGCGATAGATGTAGATTTCATGTTGCAGTTTTGTACGGTGGCATATCGGCAGAACGCAATATATCCCTTGAAACAGGTAGTAATGTCGCTAAGGCGCTTCAACACCTTGGGTATCGGGTTTCACTTATTGATGTTGACGAAGGTTTTGTCAGCAGTGTGCCTGAAATCGAATGCGATATTGTCTTCATCGCCTTGCATGGAAAATTTGGTGAGGATGGCAGACTGCAAGAGATACTGGAAAAACGGGGTATCCCATTTACAGGTTCATCAAGTCTTGCATCCAAACGGGGGATGGATAAGGTAGAATCGAGAAGGCTATTCGAGCGTGCTGGTTTGCGTGTTGCCGCAGGATTTGTTGTGAAAAGTGGCGAAAGTTCGAAAGTCAATTCGAATGCTCTTGAATATCCACTTGTCGTTAAGCCCTCGCGTGAAGGCTCTACGCTTGGTATCTCTGTTGCGCACAATCCCGTTGAATTTGAAGAAGCACTCAGCAACGCCTTTTTGCATGATGATGTTGTATTGGTCGAGAAGTTCATAAAGGGGCGTGAATTCACAGTTGGCATTATTGACAACATGGCACTGCCCGTTATCGAAATCAAACCTAAGCATGAAATTTTCGACTTCAAATGCAAGTACGGCGATAATTTGGTTGAATTTTCGTTCGACCATGGCCTAAACGAGCGCAAGATATCAACTCTGGTACAATGTGCTCGTGATGCCTACAATGTGCTCGAATGCAGCGGGATTGCCCGTGTTGACATTATTCTTGGTCAAGATGACATCCCCTATGTGCTTGAAGTGAACACAGTGCCGGGCATGACTGACCATAGCCTTGTACCTCTTGCGGCGTCAAAGCTCGGCATCAAGCTGCCTCAGCTCTGCGAGATGGCGATACATCAGGCTTTACGGCCAAAGATAACCGCGGCGAAAAGAAAATGAAGACAGTCCTGTTTGTCGTGTTTTTCACCATTGCATTTGTCTGCGGGCTATTCGCAGAGCGTGCTTATTTTCGCGCATTCGATGCGGTGAAAACGCGATTTACAGATAAATCGTTGACATACCCAACCGATGCTTTCTGCTTTATAAGAAACGAGCCAATAAGCGGTTCTCAGGTTGATAACTGGAAAACCTGCGCACAGCTCGACACCCCAGATACGCCTCTTGCGATTTATTCTCTGGGCATGTACTACTCATATCTTCGTGAGGAGCCTCAAGAGGCAATTTCATGCTTCGAACGAGTGCTTCGCGAGTTTCCTTCGACCTCAATTTCCGCTGGTGCCTTATTCGAATGCGGCCTTGCAAGGATGAATGCGGGTGAGGAAGAAAGCGGATTAAGCGCGCTTGAACTATTTGTGGCAAAATACCCAAATTCGTGGCGCAGACCCGCCGCATTGATGTACATCGCTCTTCACCATCGTGATAACGGAGATTCAGACCGTTGCTGCGCCATACTTGAGCAGATATTCCGTGAATCTCCATCTTCTCCACAATCCTCCCGTGCTGCTTCAATCGCATGCAGCTTGTTGCGCGAGAATGGCGAATATGAACATGCCGCCCGAATCGCGTTGCTTGAGGCAGGAAGCCGCCATTCGAGCGTCAAGTCTGCTCAAGCCTTGTCTGAATGGCTCGTAAATCGCGCGAAGGCGTGTGGCAGCAAGGATGCTTTAGTGGAGTTCGATGCATATTTCTGCCTTATTCGTGGTGGGGAAGCAAGACGCCTTGTGCTTCAGGCCGCGATTGAAACTGCGTTTAGCGGTGGTCTTGAAGCAACGGAGTTGCGTTACATAATTGCCATGTTAAACGAGGGGTTGCCTCATGCAAAGCAGCCACCTATATTGTGGCGCAAATATGAGCTTGAGTTCGCTTTACAAAAGGCAAGCGATGCATCTGCAACCCTTACCCAACTTACTTCGGAATTCAGCGACACACCAGAGGGCAGAAGGGCGGGGTCTGAGCTTAACAGAATCATGTCAGCCGGCTTTGGAAGGTAGAAATGAGAAAGAAAAGATCAAACGCGGCGACAGTTATATCAGCGCTTGCGTTGGGTCTTATCGCTGCCTTTCTTTACGGCTTATTCGAAAGCAGCCAGCAATCCATCGAAATGCTTCGTCCCATTGCTGAAAAATACTGTGATATCTACGATGTTGAACCCGCTCTTGTTATGGCTGTCATACGCGCAGAAAGCGGTGGTAATCCAGCCGCAGTCTCAAGGGCAGGGGCAATTGGGTTGATGCAAGTCATGCCAGCGACTGCGGAGATGATAGCCAAACTTCTCAAAGAGCCTACTCCGAGCATTTCAGCTTTGAAAGAGCCCGATCTCAATATTCGATATGGAACATTCTACCTGTCTTGGCTAAAAGAGCAGTTTGGGTCACAGCCCCAAGTTTTAATGGCTTCATACAACGCTGGCCCAGCAAGGGTTTACCGCTGGCTTTCTGCAAATCAAGGAAGAGATGGGGAAGAGGTCGTTAGAAACTGCCCAATTGCTGAGACTCGAACATACATACAGCGCGCCTCGCGTTACTTGGAGAAAGAACGCGAGTATTACGGGAGACGCGACAATGGCTAAACCGAACGAAACCGGTTCGAGCAAATTCTGGAGCAAACTTGGCTCGACCCTTCTTATTATTATGCTATCCCCAACATTTCTCAAAACGGCGGGCCTTGTCTCTTTATTGATCTTTTTCATAGTCGCATCCGGTTCTATGGCTTCCTCTAACAGCCTATATAACTGTGACTGCGCTAAGATGGTGTTCACTGTTAACAGTTCAAACTCCTTCATACTCGAAACTTCTGCCAAATACCGTCCTCCTCATATACCCGCCGATCACTTCGTCTCAATTCTTGCGTCTGGAAGGCGTGTTGAAGGTATGAAGATATGGGATGATAGGCTGTTCTCAACTCTTCGCACTGCGTTCCTCGACAATCCCTGGGTTGAAAAAGTTCTCAGCATTCAAAGGCGTTTTCCCAATATAGTATGGGTAAATCTTAGCCTAAGAAGGCCCTTTTCCGCGGTGGCGTGGAAAGGGAAGAAGTACATCATTGACAGGCAGGGTGTGCTTCTGCCTCTTAAACCTGACACCGATCTTGGCATCCACCTTATTACTATCACTGGTGTGCAAGAACCTCCACCGTCGCGCAGCGGAGAGATTTGGAAGACAAAGTATGTGGAGGACTCGCTCGGCTTGATGAAGTACATTACGAATAACATGCTCGACAAAGAGGGCTTTATCAATCTACTTAGCACTGTCGAACGCTTTGAATGTGCGCCTGCGAACCAGAGCATTACAACGGGCAAGCCCGCGATAACAATGCGCTTGCTTTCGGGCGGAGCAATAATCTGGGATATGTATTTTGAAGAGGAATCTGCCTTCGGCAGACCCGGTAGCGCACATAAACTCCAGAACCTCAAGGATGCACTGAAGAGGGTGGGGGACATCAACGACATATCATACATTGACCTTTCTTACGAGAATGCGACTTTGAGCCTTAAGGGGAGCAAAGATGCCGGAAAACGGTGAGATAAAAACTAAAGAACCAACGATTCAGATTGCGGCCGCAGTGCTACCATTGCAGGGGCGAGTGATTGCGGGAATCGCGGTGCAAAAGGGCGAGGATTTCAAGCAGCTTTCCTTTGCCTCAGTACGCTCTTGCGATATTGATGACGGCATTCCAACAGACTTTCCCCGATTCGTCGAGTCTGTGCGTGAATCAGTCAGCGAGGCAGCTAAAAAAGCCGAAGTTGCTGAGATATTTTCGCTTACCATTGGGCTAAGCGGAGGCCCCGTGGTGGGTCTTAATTCGCGTGGTGCCGTCATATTAGGCTCTTCACCGAAAACGATCAACTCAGAAGACCTTTCTAAGGCAATTGCCGCATCGGGGAAGATTGAACTGCCGTCAGATCGAAAGGTACTTAATGTGATCCCCGTCAGCTTTGCGGTTGACGACAAAAGGCGACTCGATAATCCTGAGGGACTTGAAGGTACACGGCTTGAATGCGAATCTCACATCATCACATGCAGAACAGAGGCATTTGACAATCTTGTTAGAAGCGTAACAAAATCTGGATGGAAAGTAGAGACAGTTTTCTATGATGGTTGGGCGAACACTATCTCATTGCTTTCGCAATCCGACTTATCCGTAACTACTCTGATCATTGATGTCGCAGAGCGATGCACAGATGTGATGCTGCTTTCAAAGGGTAAACCACGCTATACTGCTATGTTTCCGTTTGGTCAAAAAGAGCTTGTAGCCAAAATTGCGCGCGAGTTCAATGTATCTCATCTAACTGCGGAATGCATACTTGATGCCCATGCCTCAGTAAATGTTCGTGGCGATTTTATGCTCGAAAGAGGCATTGAGGTGTCGTTTGATGCAGCAGAGGGATTTCCACCTGCGAAAATCACTCTTGGTGCAATCTGGGATATTGTTGATGAGCACTATCGTGGCTTTATTGAATCCGTGCGCAAGAGCCTTGAATCCCGCGACCTAATCGCTGGCATTGATTCCGTTGTGCTTGGCGGTTATTCATCGAATGTTACTGGTCTTGTTGAGCTATGCAGAGGCGTGTTCAAGTCGTCAGTAAGAACCGGTCGCGTTGAAGTCAGCAAATCAGGGCGTAAAGACCCATTATCATCCCGTTTGACAGGTTTGCTGCGGCTAACTTTCGCGCATCGTGCCCATTCAATGACAACTCCTGCAGAAGGGGATGCGCCAATAAGTTCCCGTGTGCGTAAATGGCTTGAAAACTGGATTTGAACGACAGACGACAAAGCCGGATAGAATTATCGCCCTCGATAGTATTATGCTATAGCAATTAGCTATTCCGCCCTCTGTTTAATGGGTGGTGTATTTGTCAATATTTAAGTTCAATCACCGCCATATACTTTCGCGGGCATTGATAATGCTCGTCGTGCCAATTCTGGTCGTGTTGACTGGGTTCTTTATCTACTCCATCAAGTACCAGCGCGAACGAGTTACCTCAAGCATAAATGAATCTGCATCTCACTGCAATTCTGCAATTCTCTCACAGCTCAATGCAAATGTGAGCAAGTATGAGACGCTGCTTAAGACCATGGCGTATCGAACCGAGCTTCAGCAGACAATTCTTGCAACGGAGCAGGTTGATATTAGTAGAGCAGTGGACTCACTTCGAACCATAAAGGGAGAGATCAACCGTCTTCTTCCCAACACACTTATGGTGTATGTGGTTTTTGGGGGCAAGATAATACCCGACCCTTTGCCTCCTCGTGATTCTGAGATATTCGAAGAGAGCGTGATGTGGGATGTTCTTAACTGCGAAGAAAACAAGGAAGGTTTCTGCTGGTCAAGACCCTTCATTTGGCGCGCAAATGTGCCCGCTGTTGCGGGGTTTTGGCGCATTTCGTCGCCGACAACAAGCAATTCGCTCGGAGTCGTTTTGTCACTTGCAGACCTTTCAGAGGACATTCTCGATGTCGCGTATTCCTACCCCAGCTTGTCTGGTGCATTGATTATTGACGATGTATCTAAAAAGCTCTGGTTTGACCTTGATTCTGATGGACATGTGTTCTCAAGCCTTTTCAGCGCGGTTAAGCACGATGCTGCGGTTCGAGAGGAGATAGAATGGAAGCTTAAGACATTACTACAGGAAAACGCGGTCGGAACAACCGTCGAGGTCAAAGCTAACGAGTTCATTGCCTTCGTGAATAAGATGAAATCAGGCAACCTTAAGCTTGTGCTCTTTTTCGATCAGGCAAAGCTCTTGGCGTCTGTTCCTCCCTTTTCTATCGTACAGACTCTAATGTTGCTTGCATTCATCATTCTTCTTGCCTTGCTCGCTTTCTTCTATGCATCTTGGTTGCGAAACGCTTTCTCAGAATTGACATTAAGCGTGCGCACAATTTCTCAGGGTGATGAGAATGCTGTTAAACCCGCATCTCTTCCTGCAGAGGCAGATGAGCTTTGGCACGAGTTCGATAACTACTTTCATGACTACAACCTGCGCCTGCTATATTCTGATGAAAAGGAAGCAGAATACAGAAGCACCATCCTAAAGCTCACAGAGCTTACCGACCTATTGCCTGATGGCTATTTGTTGTCACGAGAGGACGGTACCATTGTCGAGTGTAACAAAGCCATCGTAAGCATATCAGGATACAGTCACGATGAGCTGAACTCGATGAAGATTACCTCTTTGCTTCGACGCGAACAACGAGAGAAGGATATTTCCGGCGATTCCTCATTCAACACATTTCGCCCGTTATTGGTGCAAAAGGACGAGACCACAATACCAGTCGGAGTAATCGAACGGCAGATTACAATTGGATACGAGAACTTTCGCATCACACTTGTTCGTGACATGAGCCTTGAGGATGATCTTAAGCAAAGCGTTCTCAGCTTAAACGCACAGCTCGATACTCAACGCCATGACTCTTCAAAAGAGCTTGAAGGTTTTCGGCAATATTCCCGAGACATGATGCAATCGTTGCTCGAAGGAGTTTTGCGGCTTGACGGTGCGGGCAACATAATTTTTTGCAACTCGGCAGCCTCAGACCTGTTTTTATACCCAGACCCTCGCGAGCTTTTCGGCATCAACATATTCAGTGGCTTGGGCTTCGCCGATTCGAGCGACAAGAAACTGCGGCAGTTTCTTGCCAGCACAAGTGAAATATGGAAAGGGTCTGTGAGCTTTATTCGGTTTGACGGAAGTTCGGGAAGCGCAGATGTTAAGTGCATCAGGTCGGACAAAACAAGTGGCGAGACATATCTGTTCCTTACCGATACATCGGTAATTTCGCGCCTTCACCATGAGATCGCCAGCATTCGCCGCGAGACGGCGACATTGCTTGCAGAGCATGAGCGCGACATGAGGGAAACGCGACAGCAGTTGATTGAATATGCTCACAGCGCAGGCATGGTACAAGTCGCGGGTGAGGTATTGCATAACATCGGAAATGCGATCAATTCTGTCGGAGTTCGACTCAACGAGGCTTCTGACATGCTCAATTCGGTGCAGTTCGACAAAAAGCTGAGTTACATCGCAGAATTGGATGCACAGGAGTTGGTGCAAAATTGGGAAAGGTATCACAACTATCTGCTCAGCCTTGTGCAAGCACTTGCTGAATCTCGCATGAAGATTACAGAAAACACTCTATTCATCCGCGAGAAGCTATCGCACATCACAGAAATAATCTCGCTTCATGCCACTTTCGCGATGATCCGAGGCATAATTGAGACAATTCAGATTTCCAAGCTTGTGCTTGATGCAATTGAGATGAATCGCGAGACCATGTCAAAGCGCAAGATATCGCATTCTTACCAGTTCGGGCAGGTCCCCGAGGTTAAGGTCGAAAAGAACAAACTGCTGCAAGTTCTTGTAAATGTGGTGAAAAACGCAATCGAGGCAATTGACGCTGCCCAAAGCGAAAACAAAGAGATCAAGGTCGAGACGAGCTTTGACCCAACGACTCGCATGATTGAGATAAGGGTGACCGACAGCGGAATTGGTTTTTCAAAAGAGACTGGTGCTCAGTTGTTCGGCTTCGGTTTTAGCACCAAGAAAGCCAAGGGTGGTTCCGGTTTCGGTCTCCATTCATCCTTTAATCTGATGAAGGCGATGGGCGGTTCGATAACTGCCCATTCCGAAGGGGTCGGAATGGGCGCAGCATTCACAATAAAACTGCCGCTTGAACCCAAGGTTGAAAGCGATACAGAATTCTGACGCCCGCTACTTTGGAAGCTCCTTCTGATCCTCGTGCAGAAAGATAGTCTGGGTCGGGAAGGCGAATTCGAGATCCATGCGCTTTACAAGCTTCATAATATCAATGTAAATCCGCTGGCGTTCCTCAAGAAATTCGGCCCACACCTTCGATTCGATGAAGAAATAGAGCATTATTGACAGATTATCGCTCGCAAGTTCTGTGAACCAGACCTGAATGTAGTCTTTGTAAGTTCGTGGATTCGACTCGATGATCTTGCGAATACCGGCGACAAGTTGTTCGACTTTCTCGGGGTCGCTGTCATAGGTTATGCCGAAATTAGCCCGTACACGCTGCATAGGCCTCGCCGACATGTTCTCTATGGTCATGTTCATAAGTTGATTGTTGGGAATATGCACAAGAGATTTGGCAAATGTACGGATCTTTGTTGAACGCATACCCAACTCTTCTATTGTTCCCTCTGTGCCACCGACAACTACCCAATCGCCTATCGAAAACGGACGATCTACGCTCAGCACAATAGCGGCAAATACATTCGCGATCGCATCTCGACCCGCAAACGCAAGGGCGGCAGAAATGACAGTGAATGAGGCGAGGATCATCTTTATGTCCTGCCCAAGCCGTTCGAGTGTCATTGCAGCGGCGATCACAATGATCAGAATCCTTAAGAACTTCCGCATCGTAACAACGACAATCGAGATGTTGGTCTTTTTTTCCTCCTCCGTGCGCTTCTCTAAGAACAGAAGACCAAGTTTCTCGACAAGCTGCCATAAGAAAAACGCGCCTATCCATATATAGAACAGCGCGAATATGTTCATAAAGCTCTTCTCGAGCGCAACATGGGCTTCTTCAGAACCCGCGATTGTCAGCCACGGGAAAGTAAGAACCGCGATCTCTGTACCAATGACCACGATTGCCCACTGCATTGGGCGATAGGCAGCCTCGAGAATGTAATCGTCAAGATTTGTGTCTGTCTTTGCGGCGAAGTTGGACATCAGCTTGCTTAGCAGCGTCGCAATTAGTCTGCGGGCGATCAATGCAACCGTGATTATAAGTGCGGCAAGCACAAAACGCCATACTGGTACGCCGACAACAAGCGTTTCAAGTGCATTTTCTATGCGCTCTAAAAGCGTTGTAACGAAATCCATAAAACCTCCCGAAAGCCCATTCTAACGGCTTTCCAGAACAATTCAAATCGGTCTGCTTGACATCTCAGCATTTTGTGCAACAATATACCAAACGGGAGTCTGGATGGAAGAGTACAAACTCATCGGTATCAGTGCCGGTTTTGAGGGCCGGGTTATCAAGTTCACCACCCGACTTTCTATCGGCAGGTCAGATGACAACAACCTTGTCATCAAGCAATCTGGCATGTCTCGTCATCATGCTGAAATCGTCGTGCAAATCGGTAAGGTCATTGTCAAAGACCTTGGCTCGGCAAATGGCACGAATGTGAACGGCGAACAGATTATCACTCGCGAGCTTAAAGGCGGTGAGAAGATTCGCGTTGGCGAAGCAGAATTTCTGTTCGTCGCTCCGACTGCAGCACCAGTGCAGGTTCAACCGCAATCCGCACCTGATGATGTTGACGCAAGTGAGGCAACAGCATTCATTGATATGAATGCTGCAGTTTCGTCGGCTCCTCAGGCCAAAAAATCAGCCCCCTCAACAGAATATGTTGATATGGGCAAATTGTTCGGTGGAAAGCCCCCCGAGCAAAAAGCACCGTCAACAGAATATGTTGACATGCGAAACATCGTAACCCAGCAGGACAAAGCCGACCTGTCGCAGCACGAAGAAAAGGAGCTTCCACCCGAGCTTCAACAACCCGATTCAGGCTCAACATCATTTATTGACATGTCTGAGATGATGCAGCAGGTTGAGAACGCAAGAAGAGCTTCCTCTCCTCCACCACCTCCCACCGCTCCACCGGTTGCAGCTAAAAAGAACACCGACACCCGCAAGTCTCCTTATGTTCTGTGCTTCAATATAAAAGGCGCTGAGCGAAAATTCGAGCTTCCATACGGCACCGTAACGCTTGGCAAAGATAAAAACTGCGATGTTGTCATCGAAGATGACGGAGTATCCCCCCAGCACGCGAGAATTTCGTTCGACGGCACCAGCCTTTTAATAGACGACATGGGCACAGCATCAGGCGTTTATGTGAATCTTGAGAAGGTAGTAACGGGGCGCATGGTGCGACCCGGAGACGAGATACTTCTTGGTCGCTTCTCAATCTACTGCCGTCGCGCAGTAACGGGTGAATCTCAGATAATCAAGGTTGATGCATCAAGGCCTAAAAAAGCTGGATTCTTCGCCTGGTTGCTAAGGTTGTTCGGGAAAGGTGACTAACCGCGAAACAAATATCTGCAGTTTATTCAGGCAGCGTAATGCAAACTGAATAATTCTCGTAATATCTTTTGAAGAAAAAACATCAACTTTTTTTCTCAAAGTGTTGTAGTATTATCGGTGTTTCATATATTGATAACACGAAAATCGCTATGCTATCTTGCTGAATCGTTGCCGTGTATAACCGCTTGAACCGCCTGTTCAAGCCAATATCGTGGAGGAAGCATGCAAGAGTTTTGGGAAGGCTTGAGCTTAATGCGTCAGGTGTTCTTCTGCCTGGCGATTTTTTTCTCGTTGATATTTGCTTGGCAGTTCATCATGGCTTTGATTGGCCTAACCGCAGATGCCGATTTTGACGCTTCCGAAACCTCGCATACTGCTGGCGATTCTGCCGACCATGCAGGCGAAGGCACCATGATTGCCTTCAAGCTGTTTTCAATCCGCTCGATTGTGGCCTTTCTGCTTCTTTTTTCTTGGGCCGGTTTCCTTTTCCTCGCAGACGAAGGTTCAATACATTTTTCCTACATCAAAGCTATGCTATACAGCGCTCTTTGGGGTATTGTCGCAATGGTCCTTGTGTCCTGGTTGTTCTGGCAACTTCTCAGAATGCAGGAGACCGGTAATGCTTCAATTCAGACCTCTCTTAACACCCATGGTGAAGTGTACATGGACATCAAGGATGGAAAACTGGGCCAGGTCCGCATCATGATGAGCGGAAGGCTATGCTGTGTCGCTGCACGGAGCGCAAATAATGAAAGCCTACCCGCAGGCACCAAGGTCTTGGTCAAAAAGATAATTGACGCCAAGACTGTCGAAGTGGTCAAGCTGTAAACTACGGCCTCAACGGTCACACTTACTTCATACAAATAAGGAGGATGGAGAATGAGTGGTTACCTTAGTTTTCTGCGTCTTTCAGCCGCATATGAGTCCAATGTGCCAATCCAGTTCCTGCTTGGTGTCATTGTCGTCATTGTGGCGTTTGTTGTCTTCATAACGCTTGTGCGCAGATACAAGCGATGCCCCTCGAACAAGGTGCTTGTTATATACGGCAAAACGGGGAAGGGGGCAGCAAAGTGCATTCATGGAGGTGCAGCATTTGTGTGGCCTATCATCCAGTCATATGCTTGGCTTGATCTTGAGCCATTCGTTGTCCCAATCGAGCTTACAAGCGCACTTTCTCAAGAGAACATTCGCGTCTCTGTTCCTACAACTGTTACCGCGGCAGTTAGCATTGAGCCGGGAATCATCGAAAATGCCTCGATTCGTCTTCTTGGTCTGAAAGAGCAGGAGATACGCAAGCAGGCTGAGGATATTATTCTCGGCCAGATGCGCGCTGTTATCGCCACAATGCAAATCGAGGAGATTAACCGCGACCGCCAAGCCTTTATGTTTAAGGTGAACGAAGCTGTATCGTACGAGCTTGAAAAGATTGGCCTCTCTGTTATCAATGTTAACATAAAGGACATCGAGGACGAGAGTGGTTATATACAGGCTCTTGGTAGAAAGGCTGCTGCTGAGGCTATAAATCAGGCTCTGGTTGATGTTGCTGAACAGGAAAAGCGCGGAAAAACCGGTGTAGCTGAGCGCGAGCGCGACCGCAGAAAGGCAGTTGCTGAGGCAAATGCTCTTGCTGTAATCGGCGAGTCTAAAGCCGATAGGGACCGCCGTCAGAATGTCGCGGGCCTTGACGCAGAAGCTGTTGAGTCAGAAACTCAAGCAGAGGCGAAGAAAGCTGCATATCGCGCAGATCAGAAAGTTGCCGAGGAAGATGCCCGTCAAAAGGGTTTTTCAGCGCAGAAAAAGGCCGATGGAGCCATTCGCGTTGCACAGGAGTTGGCCGAGAAAGAGGCAGAAGATGCGCGAGCACTGCGCGAGGCCTCCCGGTATAAGGCTGAAATTGTTGTTCCAGCAGAAGCCGAAAAGCAGAAAACAATCATCAATGCTGATGCTGAAAAGGAACGCGCGATTCGCATCGCAACTGGCCAAGCTGAAGCCGTTGTACTTAAAATGCAGGCCGAAGCCCGAGGCATACAGGCTATCCTCGACGCTAAAGCTGCAGGATACCGCGCGCTTGTTCAGGCATGCAATTCAGAACCTTCACTCACTGCGGCGTTGCTGCTCATCGAAAAGCTTACCGATATCGCTGGCATCCAAGCTCAGGCAATCAAGGATCTGCCTATCGAAAAGGTATTTGTCTGGGATGGTGGTGGCGAAGGTGGCCTGAACAACCTTGGAAAGAGGTTGATGGGTACGCTTCCTCCAATGCATCAGCTTGCAAAGATGGTCGGTCTCGAACTGCCTGAGTTCCTTGGCAAAGCGGTGCCAGATGAGAATAAGAAGAGCGAAGGCGAAGAGCCTACGCTGATCAAACCGGATGATTTAAAGAAACGATAAAGCATCGCTTGTTAATTTGAGTCTTTATGCGAAGCAGGCGGCAACCTACTGCCGCCTGCCTCGCTTAGCAGTTTTTAGCTTTCACATCGCAGAAATCTTTGAGCATTAAAAACACGGAATCCCAAGCGAAGCAAAGATTGTTGTCCTCAGCAAGACGCATCGAGGAGGAACTGTGAGAAGACAATCAGTCGTTGTTCTTGAGGCCTCGATATGGCTGGCGGTGGCGTGTCTGAGCATATATGCCTATACTCTGCTCGGTAAACAAATGCTTCCGTTTGTACCATTAGAACCACCAAAGCCGCCTGTCTGCACCGAAACCTTGTACAAAAGCTTTAAGTTGATTGGCGTTGCAGGTGATCGGCTTGTATTACACTCAAGTGTGCAGAACAAGATACGCTTTGCGCAAAAGGCATCGCCTGAAAACTTCAATGAGTATGAGGTGAAAGGCGACGATATTAGATACCAGCACCCCTATGTGATGTATATGGTAACAAAGGGTATTAAGAGACATGATGTCGTCTGTAAATATGGGGCTGATTGCCTCACAACGATCTACGATAAAGAACGAGCGGGCGAACTGCGCCATTGCAGAAATGAAGGCATAGACAAGTCGGGCAACATTTGGCTTTCTGACGAAGATTGTCGTCTTGGGAGCAATTTGCTTCACTTAATAAATATCAACGATGGAGAACTGGTCTCGATAAAATTGCATGAAAAACTACCAACAAAGTATAATATAGATCATGAGGATGAGGATGAGGATGAGGATGAGGATGATCCTAATATATATCACTTCAATCCTGTTTTAGGCGTTATTATATCTGAAAGGGCTGATGTATTCAGTGTCTATCAAATCTCAGATGATAGTATTTCTATTACTAAAAGGAACGCTTATTATGCTCCGCACTGTCATAGTTGGCCACTATTGTATGTATCTTCAGAATATGTGCTTTTGCGCGAGTATCAGGGATTAAAATTGTTTTCCCATACCTTCGAGGAAGTTCATAGTTGGTATGCTGAGCCTTTAGAAGAAGTTTCGTATAATCGAATATGCATATTTAAATATGATAATGGTGATTTGTTGCTGCTTAATGAAGAAAACATCTATTATTATTACAAATATGAAATCCGACATAGCTTTAAGCATAACATGGGTAGTCATGATCTTGCGTTTGAAGCTGAAGACTCGATCATCTATCAAGATGCGTCTGGCAAGATAATCGAAGTCGGTTTTGACTTACAGAACAGGGAACTCCTGAAGGTATCCCCTAATACTGATTTCCGAGGCGGGATATTGGTTGACTGATTAAGCATGGTTGATGGTTCACCATGCACCAAGGAGTGAATTATGCCGCAATTGACAAGGTATTCTGCGTTGGTGATTGTTGCTGCGTTGCTGTGTGTGCTACTCACTTCCATCGGATACTCTGAGGAGAATGAACTGGATGTGAAGTTTGCCGGAAAAGTCGGTAACCGATGGCAATTGGGTACCGGTGATAGTTATCCAGCGAAACATGTTGAGTACGAGGAGATAAAGCTATGCGAGATAATGAGAAGTAAGTTCGCGATCGTCAAGCAGAAGGGCAAATACGGTCTATTAGGCAGAAACGCAAAGGAAGCCGTCGGTATAACCTACGATAGCATTGTGTACGATGACAAGTACTTGTACATGGCGAAGAGCGTGGACAAGAAGTGGCTTACAGATGTCTTTGATTTTCAGTTAGACATCGTGCTCGGCGATGCGCAGGGAATACTCCATTGCCACGAGGAGTTAAAGGGCAACAAGACTGTCTTTGTGCAGACAACTGGAAATGCATCAACACTGTTGAATCAAGATGGAACTCTCTATGTCGCTTACCCGGGCAAGGTTGTGGGTTTCGGCTGGAACGAGACGGTCTATGTCGTCGAGAACGGAAAGTGGTATTTGTATGGATTCGACGGCAAAAGGATTTCGGATACCGCATACAAGGCAGTAGAAAAGCTGATGGTTAAGTATGATGATAAGGCAATTTCAGACAGTAAGCTACCGCACCAGTATCTTGAGGGTTACTATCTTGCAAAGTCTGACAATGAGTATTGCGTTCTCGATTCACAAGGCAAATCCCTATACTGTGCAAAGCAGATTCGTTACCTTGGCAACCAATTGCTGTTCCTAAAGCGTGAAGATGTGTACGAGATTAGTAACATAATGACGGGTGCATTCCAGGTGGTTGACGGCTATGTCTATCCATTTAGTGCTAATATAGCACGAGTCGTCACATCGAAGGGCTGCTACTACATTGATGCTGAGTTGAAAAAGATAAGCGAAAACATGTATCTTGAGGGGTCCGACAGCCTATTTGGATACGCTTGTGTGTGCCAAAAAGCCGGAAAGTACTATATTGTGCTTCATGATGGTACACCAGCGTTTGAGAAACGATACAAGAAGATAGTCCGAACGCGAGATCCAATCATATTTGCCGCGCAAAGTGATGAAGGCGTTGTGCTCATCAAGGCTGACGGCACGCCAGTCTATACTGAAAAAGGTGCAATTCTAAAGGACTTTGTTGATTGTTTCGAAGGCATAATCGTGTTTCTGAAGAACAAAAAGGTGATTGTTGTCAAGGATAAAGGAACTGCGATCGAACTTGCGCAAGCATGTGACTCTTTGGAGATTATCGCTGATAGATACATGATCATTAGAAAGGGCAGAAGGTGCGCCTTTGCAGATGTGTTTGAGGGCGGTTGTTCGCTGTTTGAGTTCGATGAAATCGTTGTTTATAACAAGTTTGTGCGGGAGTAAGGCGGTTACGGATTGTCCGCGACCGCCTTTCAAACAATGAGCCTAATCATTCAGCACGCGAGCCGTCGTGTTTCAAGCGTGCAAGGCCAAAGTCAGCAAGTATCACATACAAACACGGCACAATGAACAGCACAAGCACTGTTGCGATTGCGAGTCCAAACGCGATACTTATGGCTATAGGTTTGACCATCTGAGCTTGGAAGCTGCGCTCCATTATTATCGGCGCTATGCCGAATATTGTCGTGATTGTTGTAAGGGTTATCGCTCGAAAACGGTCGCGGCTCGCCTGTTTTGCCGCAGACTTCAAATCCATTGTCTTGACGCGTAACCTTACAAATTCCATAAGAAGAATCGAGTTGTTCACCACGATACCGCACAACGAGGCGAAACCCATTAAGCCCGGCATAGACAGATTTGTTCGCATCACCATGTAACCGAATACCACACCCACGATCGCAAGCGGTATCGAGATCAGCACTACGGAGGTCTCGATATAGCTCTTGAACTGAAACGCCAATAGCAGGAATATTCCTATTACTCCCATTATGAATGCATTTAGAAGCGACATACCCGTCTCTTGCGATCTTCGCGCCTGTCCCTCAATCGAAGTCGTTAGAGAAGGGTACTTCTGAACAAGAAGCGGCATTAGCTCGCGCCGAAACTGCATTGTTATTTCGAGCGAGTTTGCGCGGGTACGGTCAACTGCGCCTTGAACAGTGGTGGTTCTGCGTCCGTTTACGCGCGAAATCTTCGCCCAGCCGATCGTTTGTTCAAACGATACAAGGTTTCTTAATGGAATCGAAAGTCCAGAAGGTGCTACTATCGAAAGCTCCTCAAGATCCGAAATCGTCTCTATCGCGCCACGGATAAGCTCCACTTGGATTTCGTATGTGCGGTTGTTTACGATAATGTCAGGTATTCGACTTCCACTGAAAGAGGATCGAACCTGCGATGATATGTCGAGCATAGTCAGTCCGAGTGTTCTGGCTCCTTCCTTGAGTTTCATCGTTATCTCTGGCTTTCCGAGCCTTTGATCGTCAATCACATCATATACGCCATCATAGGTGCTGAGCCAGTTTTGTATTTCGTAAGATGCCTGCTTTAGCTCATTTAAGTCTGTTCCTGAAATGCGTATTTCGAATGGCCTTCCCGCTGGGCCTGATGTTGCTTCATCGAACTGCAATGCAAGCGCACCAGCAACTTCTCCGGTTGCTGCGCGCCATTCGCGAATAATTTCAGTGTTACGAACGGTGCGCGAGTCGTTATCAACAAGGTCAACGGTCAGTGTTGCGACATGCGGCCCGCTTTCTCCGACAGAGTTGTTTTCACCGATCACGCATGAAGTGCTTTCGACAATCTGCCCAGTCTTGCTGCGGTCGTTGAACATCGGCTTGATTGCTTCAAGCCCCTTTAGTGCCCTGTCCACAACCTTCTGCGTCTCCTCAACCGGTGTGCCTTGTGGCATGAGTATCGAGCATTTTATGTTGTCGCCCTCAAGCCCGGGAAAAGCCTCATATTTCAGCTTTCCACCAGCGATCATCGCGAACGCAAGGCAAAGAAGCAGTATCATAAAGCCGATCACTGCGTATCGCCATTCCACTGCGATATCAACAATTCTGCCCACAACCTTCTCGCGAACATACTCAATCAGCCAGTTAGAAAATCTCTGAACGATGAACGGTTTTGTGGTCCGTCTCTTCTCAAGTGTCCCCCTTATATGGTGGGGCAGAATAAGGAATGAATGAACGAAACTGACCGTGATTACAATAATTAGCGCAATGGGCAGGTACTTAAGGACTTGTCCCATTCGGCCTTCTATCATCATTAGCGGGACGAAGACCACAACTGTTGTAAGAAACGAGTACAGCACACCTATCCAAACCTCTGATATGCCGTCAACAATCGCGTCAAGCGACTTCTTCCCTTTGGCAAACTGCGTCGCCATGTTTTCCGAAAGCACAATTGCAGAATCCATCAATATGCCAGTCGCCATCAGAAGCGCCATTGTGGTGTACATGTTTATCGAGATATCGAACAGCGGGAAGATGAAGAATGTGCCCATAAACGCAACAGGCAGAGCAAGGGCTACCCAGGAGGCGTATTTCAGGCCAAAGAAGAACCACATTGCCAAGAATACCAACACCAGTCCCTGAACCGCGTTTACAGAGATCATTTCAATGCGATCGCGGATAATAGACGAAAAGTCGTCGGTGATAAAGTGCTCCACGCCAGGCGTCGCAGTCTTCTTAACTCGTTCTAAAAACTCCATTACCTGATCATAGACAACAAGCGCGTCCTCAGTCTTGGATTTAAAGACGGTGATAATACCAGCTCGCCTGCCATTGAACTGCGACATACTATCATCATCAACAAAGCCTTCTGTTATAACCGCAATCTCTCCTAACTTGCGTTCAGCACCACTGTCTGAAATCACAACAAGGCTTTCAAATTCGCTGACGCTCTTCCTGTCATCATCAAATCGCAGAAGAAAGGTTCTGCCCTTTGTCTTCATTGTTCCGGCAGGTAGATTGAGACTCTGCGAGGATATTTGCTTTGTAAGGCTTGATATCGTGAGACCAAATGCGGCAAGGGTATCGTCGGTGACTTCAATCTTTATCTGACGATCGGGGAACCCCGACACAGTCACTTGTGATACCTTAGATAAGCTTAAAAGTCTATCCTTAAAATCATCGCAGTAGTTCTTAAGGCTTCGGTCGTCCATCGGGCCAGTTACAGCGATCGAGACCACCCTTTCCATTCTTTCAGAAACCTCTACCTTGATATCCTCAACTTCTGCGGGAAAATCGGTGATTGTGTCAACCGCCGATTTGATGTCGTCGAGGAATGTCCTTATATTGCCCTTCGAGTCCATCTCGACGCGCATGGAGAGCCTTCCTTCAACGCATGTTGCACGCACTTCGCTCACAAAGGAAATACCTTCAAGCGAGTTCTCAATGCGCTGGGCTAAGGCCTCTTCAACTTCTTGGGCAGAGGCACCCCGATAGTTTGCTGATATTGCCACTACGGTCGGTTCGAACTCGGGAAAGGTCTCGCGCTCAAGCTTTGGCAAGGCCATAAGGCCAAGTATGAACATGCATATGACAAGAAGATTAGATGCTGTAGGATGCCCTGCAAAGAATCGGATCATGGCTGTTCCTTTCTCTTATTGCTGGGCCTGTTTTGCCTTGTCAGCATCGGCTTTTTCGGATTTCTTGCCTTTTTTCGGGGCATTCACATCATTAAGCAACAACCCCTCAATTGCAGAGACAACTCGCGATATGATCACCTTGTCGCCGACATTCAATCCTGAACGAATAACTGCGACATCCTCTTGAAAACGCTCAACTTCAACAGTCTGCTGCTTAAGTCTATCGTTTACCGACAGATAAACTACTCCATCATACACAGAAAGCCTTGGTATTATTAGCTTGCCAGATTGTGGTTGGCTTTCAAGGCGAACATGGCAAAAAAGCTCGCGGATAAGTGAAGGCGAGCCTGAGGATTCTGAAATGCTGAAGGGATCACTGACAAGAAGGATTACATTGACCGTTCTTGTTGCTCGATTTGCCACTGGATAAGTGCGCGAAAATTTCGCACTGCGAGTGTACTTCTGCCCAAACAACTCGACATCAACATAGGCAATCACCTTGCTTGTGTCACCCTCTGCGTCTTCAATAATGCGCGAAAGTTGGTCTATGGGAAACTGCGCATGAACTTCGGCTTCGGATATCGCGTCGAACTCTGCCAAGGTTGCTCCGATTCTCACATACTCAGCTTCCTCAACGCTCTTTGATATGACAATGGCGTCGAAGGGCAGGGTGATCTCGCAATACGAAATTCTCAACGCAAGGTCTTCAAGCTGAATCGAATGCTGTTGCTTCTTGGATTCAGCAAGGCTCCGCTGAATTGGTATAAGTGCCATGCTGTTTTCGATGCTGCGAATCTTTGCCTGAGCATTGATGTAATTCAGGTAGGCAGTATCGTAGTGCTGCTCAGAGACAGAACCCCGCTGCAACAGGTCACCGATTCTGGTCAGATCTTTCCTAACAAGTTCAAGATACTCCTTTTGAAGGGCAAGGTCTTTTTCAAGATTTGCCTGCTGAACATCAAGCTGCTGAAGTTCAAGCTCAACAGACTTGATGTTGTTAAGCAATGCGAGCTTGTCAAGCTCCAGCTCCTTCTTGTCTAACCGCACAAGCAGCGAATCCTTCTTAACAATCTTGCCAGCAAGCAGGTCAGGGGCGATATATTCAACACGCCCCTCGATACGGGGCACGAGTTTCCATGATTTCAAAGGTTTGACATATCCGTATCCGCGAATCGCGGGGGTGAAGTTGGAATGCTTAACCTCAAGTAATTCGACATTGATCGCCGTCTCGGTGATCGGATTCTTCTTGGGTTGCTGTGCTGTCTTAACAAAGAACTGGTAGAAGAGAATTCCGGCGGCAACGAACACGAAGAATAGCGCAATTTTCAAGTACTTCATTGCTTGTCCTCTGCTTTACATAGATATGTCATCCCAGTCATGGAGAAGCTCAGAATGTGCTTTTTGATAATCTGGGCAAGTGCACTCCGTTTCTGAGTAGAACTGATATGCACATCGAAAAACCGCTGATGCTTGAAGAAGGATATGCATTGGGCGATGAGGCTTTCGGTAACAAGCGCGATCCCAATTGCTGGTGTGCCTTTAGGCAGAAGTTGTGAGACAGCGTTTTGCAGTTTTTGCTCAATCTGTTTGTTCATTTCGCGAAACTCAAGGCTTAGCTTGCATCGAGGCGAGTCAAGCTCATGCATGATTATGCCTTTGAACCACTTTCGATGTGGGGTCTTCTCGGCTCTATCAGCATGCATCGCGACAAATCGTTCCAGTACTTCTTGCGGAGATTCACTGACACTTGATAGAAATGACTTCCGGTCTTCGATTATGTCGCTCATCACATGATGAACAACACTCTCATAAAGACCAGCTTTGTCTCCAAAGTGATAGCTTACCGCAGAAATATTCGCATTTGCGGCCCGGCAGATTTCGCGTACAGAGGCCTTATCATAGCCAACGCTGGCGAAAATCTTGCCCGCAGCATCAACTAACCGTTCGCGCGTGTCTGAACTTCGAAGCACACTACCTCCGACTGATTAACAACTCAATCAAACGTTTGTTTGACTTCAAGTATAGCCGATGTTCCGGTTTTTGCTTCAAACACGGTCGGATTTTGCCGACATGCTAACCAGAATACGAAAAATGGCATGATCCGCAAGGCCGCTACAATACGCAAAGCATCAAGATATAGGGAGCTATGACAAAATCTACATTGTTTATCAGCGCGATATTCGTTATCACCTTTCTGATCTCTGTATCCGCATCGGGTGAAAACTCCACGCCTCAACCTTCCCCGTCCCCCACAAAACCACCGGTTGTCTGCGCCATTGCAGCGGGATACAATCATTCGCTTGCGCTTAAGACCGACGGCAGAATATGGGTATGGGGTGGAAATGAGTACCGTCAGTTGGGAGTTGTGGCAGGTGAAAAGACGCTTGTTCCGGTTCAGGTGCAGTCCATTAGCGATGTAAAGGCAATTTCAGCAGGCATGTACTATTCGCTTGCATTGAAGACTGACGGAACCGTTTGGGCGTGGGGTACAAATGACCTTGGGCAGCTTGGCGATGCGACTTACGAAAAGAGAGATGTACCTGTGATGGTAAAGGGCCTTACAGAGATAGTCGCCATCTGCGCGGGTGCGGTCTCAGCTTATGCTATAAAGTCCGACGGCACATTATACGCATGGGGCGCAAACAGCGAGGGGCAGATAGGCATTGGCAGTTTCATCAACAGAAATCTCCCAGCCCGAATAGGAAAGATAAGTCCAGTTCGCTCTGTATCATGCAATAACCGGCATGTTGTGGCTTTGAGCCGAAACGGCAGCATATATGTTTGGGGTGAAAACAAGCAGATGCAGTTGGGCAAGATTACTGAGGGTGCTGTGCCAGATCCATTCGATGTGTATAGGGTTGAGCTTGATGAACCTGTGTCTGCATCGGCTGGTGATATCACTTTGGTCGTACGAAAGAACGGCAGCGTGTGGGCTTTGGGATGGAATTCGCTTTCACAAACTGGCGACGGCACAGATGCGCGCAAGGCCTTTTACAAAGGCGAACCGCAACAGGTTGGCGGATTGAGCGGAATCGTAAAAGTATCTTGTGACTCTCATTATCTTGCGCTTGACAAAAAAGGATTTGTCTTCGCATGGGGTGAGAACATGCACGGTCAGACAGGCAATGGTCAGGTTTTACCAAATAGAGAGGCTTCCAAGATAGAGAGCCTTAGCAGCATAATCGAAATTGACGCGGGGAGAAAGTACTCGCTTGCACTTGATGCCAACGGCGTGGTATGGGCTTGGGGATGCAATTCATCTGGCCAGCTTGGCGATGCGACGATACGCGATCGCCAAATGCCAATAAAGGTGATGATTCTTGCCGACGATTCGCAGTGATTTATGGTGATTCCGATCACGCAAAAGTTGTTAAGACCCCTCCTGCTTGACCGCGCCCTTCTTGACTGATGTAAGCAAGTCAATCGCTCGCTCCATTACAGTTGAAGTGGCAATGAGAAACAGCTCGTCACCTTCAACGACGATATTGTCGCCGCGCGGTATTGTGACAGAGTTGTTTCGAGGATTGAATATCGCGATGAATACACACTCAGCGGGGAATTTCTTGTCTCCAACGATTTCCTTCACGGGTTTCTTGTCGAAGGGAGAGCCCTTTGGCAACTTGACAGAGAAGATGTTTGCTCTTCCGCCGCCGATAGAAGAAATGTTTCTGGCGCGCGGGTGTTCGATCTCCATGATAATCTGATTCACAACTAATTGTGTACCCCACACAAGCGCAGTTACGCCAGCGAGCTTGTATGCCTTTTCGTATGCGGGATTATTCACGCGCACGATGATTTGCGGTACGCCGAGGCTTTTTGCTAATATAGCACAAGATAGGTTGTCTGCGTCTGTGTTTGTTGCTGCGATCACAAGATCAGCCTTCTCTAACTGAGCTTCGGTCAAAGTTTCGAGCAACGCAACATCACCGTGAACCGCGACGACACCGAAATCCGCATATAGCTTGTCGCATATTTCTTTGTTGTCATCAACCACAACCACATCATGACGGTCACGAATAAGCTTGCGAGCAAGCTCTCCACCGACCATTCCGCCGCCACAAATAACAACTCTCATATTGGCCTCCGGTTAAGAGCGCGGAAATCGCGCCTTATCGCCACGCCTTTCTTGTTAACAATAGCAGTACCGGCACAATCTCAAGCCTTCCCGCTAACATACCGACAATGTAAGTCAGTTTTGCTATAACGGGCATTTCCATCATATCTCGCACGGAGACAAATGACGGGCCGGTATTTCCAACAGCAGAGAACATCACAGACAGAGACTCAAATGCGCCATGGTGCGTGAAAAAGGCCGTTATCGCGCCACCTATCAGAATTAGAGCCATCCAAGTGAAGAACAAAGCTGCAACGCGGTCAACCTCTGTCGTCGGGACAATCCTCTTGTCGAGAACCAAACCAGTTGATGCTTTTGGCGATACCATCGTTTTAAAAAGCTCGCGTCCCATCTGTTTTGATAGAATGACTATGCGCATTACTTTGATACCACCACCAGTTGAACCAACGCAAGCACCAATTACCATTAGCACAAGAAATATCTGCCGCGACACTGCTGGGAAGAACGAGCTTGATAGATCCTCTGTGCCGAATCCGGTCGAGGTGATCAGAGATACAACCTGAAACAGAGATTTCCGAAAGACTGTCTCAAGCGGAAAATCCATACCAGCCCGTAACACATGATCAAGCATCAGGATTGCTGTAAACACAGCAATAAATATCCACCAGACCCGCACTTCGATGTTATCCCACAGCGCTTTGAACTGACCTTTTAGCACTCGATAGTGGATGATGAATGTTGTGCCGCCGATCATCATGAACAAGACAAGAGTGTATTCAAATGCACGAAAGTTGGTATATCCTGCCTGTTCGTAATATGCGATGCTTGCGTCATGAGTCGAAAAACCACCTGTTGAAAGAGCACATAGGGAATGGCAGATAGATTCGAACAATGGCATGCCTTGAAGCGTTAGGATCGCACTGCAGAGAATTGTCACGAAAAGGTATATCGCCCACAAGATCTTAACGGAATAAAAGAGCCCTGGCGTAGGGCGTTCTGACGCGATTTTGTGGCTCTCTGCCGTATATATCTTGTGTTCGCCACCACCTCGAATTGCCAGTGCCAAGAAGAAAGACAAAATGCCAATACCGCCGATCCATTGCGTTAGCGAACGCCAAAACAAGATGCTGCGAGGCATATCAATCAGGTTCTCAAACACTGTGAAACCTGTTGTGGTGAAGCCGCTAACAGCCTCGAAATAAGCGTCAATCAAGCTCGCATCCAATATGGTGATGAAGGGGATTGCGCCGAAAGCGGATAGCACAATCCAAGCTAATGCGCAGACAAGCATCGAGCCCGTCTGGTCAAGGTCTGTGTACTCGTATTTATGTATTAGTACATATCCAACAGAAAAAGAGATGACTGATGGCAGCACGAAAGCGAGCAAAGTGACAAGACCTTCACCGAATCTGCCCCAATAGAAAAAAGTGAAGGTCAGGGGAGTAAGCAACAAGAACCCGAGCAACAGAAGTAGCTGCCCGAGAAAGTGAATCATGCTGTGAATTCGTTCGTTACGGTTACGCATGTTACTCGCGTATTTGCTTCAGTTTGATCTAACTCACCTGCAATACAACTGAAAAGATGAGCTTAGAAGCCGATATTATACACTGAATAGCCGCGCGGTAAAGGAAATACGCAGTATCCATTGTGGCTGATAAAAAACGGCGCACCGGTTGTTCCGGTGCGCCGTAAAAGTGCTGAGAAACGAATTACTTAGTTACCTTCCAGAAGTACCTGCCCGGGTTCGTCGCACCTTCCTTTGTGTCTGCGATTGCCCAAAGCGCGTTGTTGAACACAAACCAGCAGGTCGAGCAGTATGTCTCGAACTCGAACTCGTCTGTTGACTTACCGCGAACCCACGTGTTGATGTCTTTTGAATACCAGACATACTGGCCTTCGTCGCTGTCATCGTCGTCTGTCATGTCCATCTTGGTGGATGAAGAGCCCATGTACCAAGCGAGGCAAATGAGATACCTTCCAAGGGACAAGAAATCAGTATAACCCGGTGAAGCAGACATGTGGAAAGCCGTATAGATGTCTATAGCCATCTGGATCCACTGTGTGCCGTTTGTTGTGTAGTAGAAACGGGCATCGGATGAACCCATGTCTAACTTGTCAGCGGTATTTGGATACGCATAGACATACAGCTTGTTGTCAAAGACAAACGGGCTTGAATACTCAAGGCTCATCGGAAGCTCGCTGAGCATCGCGCCCTTTGTGAATGAAGTGAAGTTCGTCGTTGACCAAAGGTAGATATCACCTGAATCTCTATCAACCTTTTCGGGCACTTTCTCTTCGCCTAAGAACCAAGCCTTGCCACCGAACTCGATAGGTTCCTGATCGAAATTCGTGTAGAACGGGAAATCATCAAGCTCTGCGACTTCTGTCCATGTGATCATGTTAGTTGTTGACCAGATCATGTCAGGGCCGGTCTTCGCAGCGCCATAATAATATGCCTTACCGTTAAAAATGAAGATTTCACCATCACCATCGACATCCCACGGAAGGTCGTCAGCATTCACGACTTTTGTCCACGATGTGCCGTTGGAAGATGACCAGATCCAGATGTTGCTTGCGGTATGATCAGTCTTGGCGGCGACCTTTTCAGGGCCACCCATCCACATTTTACCGGCAAAAATAAAGGGATCGTCGCCTTCACCGATATCAAACGGTAGGTCGTCAACGCTGATTCCCCTTGTCGGTGCGAATTGAGGTGCTGAAGCGGTTGTTGAACTGCTTCCACCTCCACAAGCAACCGCCACGGAGAAAAGGATAGAAACCAACAGGAATGCCCAAGCTTTTCTCATGTTTACCTCCACTTTTCAGAAATCTTGGATTCACCTCTAAAATACAAGTTTTTTCGAAGTTGCAAGCCATTACACTGATTTTTCACGGATTTTTTACAGTGAATGGAAA
Organism: uncultured Planctomycetota bacterium; assembly: GCA_964571525.1. GTDB lineage: Bacteria > Planctomycetota > B143-G9 > B143-G9 > B143-G9 > CAZNBY01. The sequence goes on along the minus strand of CAZNBY010000006.1, from coordinate 32,095 downwards.
TCCGAAGCCTCAAATTGCTCAAAATCAAGCTCTGAGGCCGATCTGGTATTTTGATTGCAGAGCGGATCTTCATTGCTGTCAATACGCCCGTCCATGCAAAAAGGATGGCCTTTCGTGAAGAAAGTACAAACGATTGACAGAACCATCAGCGCAATTCAGAGCTACCTCGTGATCTTCCAAATGCACCTTCCCTCATTCATTACACCATCCTGTGTTGATGCGATAGCCCACATTGCCCTATTCATCACAAAGAAGCAAGTCGAGTCGTCAGTGATAAACTCAGCAGTTGACAACGCAAAGGCTCTTACCCAACTCGCTGCATCCTTTGATCGCCAGAAGTACAAGCCCCCTTCCGCTTTTTCTGAATCGCTCTTTGCATCATCGGGCGCATATTGCGCAAGGCAGACAAGATAATCGCCCACACAGTGGAACATGGTCTGCACCGGTATTGCGACCATCCTGAATTGAGAGTACGGAGATGCCTCGATGCGCGACCAGTCAATGCCGTTAAGAGTGTTGTATAAGAACCCTTCGGAAAAATCACGATCAAGTTTACCAGTTTCATTTGGATACGCAAATGCATACAGCCTTCTGTCCTCAACCACCACAGTCTGCTGATAGACATCGAAGTAATACTTACGATTGAAGACAAACAGGTCCGAGTTCACAATATCCATCGGCAGAGAACCGAGCAACACAATATCGTAAAACTCGGTGAAATCTGAAGTTGACCACAATTTGTTTCCGCCCGAAGTTCCATCGTCTTTCTGCTCCGTCTTTTCAACACCCAACCACCACGATTTGCCCGCAAACTCAACTGGGGCTCTACTATAGTCCACGACAAACGGAAAGGCATTCATGTCAGCGACTTCACTCCACTGAACAAAATCAGTTGTCTGCCATAACTTTGCTTCTCCAATCTTTGCCTCACCGAAGTACAGCGCTTTTTTGCCGTACACAAACAACCTTCCTAAACCTCCGATTTTCCACGGCAAAGCTTCATCCTCAGCGATCTTTGTCCAAACTGAGCAGTTTGCCGATGACCATATCGAGATAGAAGAGGCAGGATTATCGGCTTTTCCAGTTGGCTTTTCAGTACCCCTCATCCACACTTTGTTGTTGAAGACAAATGGCTCACTCCCTTCAAGCAGAGTGAATGGCAGTTCATCAATGTCTATCACTCTCGTAGGGCTGAATACAGGAGGTTTTGAAGATGAATCCTCATCGCTACCACCGCAGGCGATTGCTGCAAGAAGCAGGATTGCTGTAAGAGTATATGCCAAGGTCTTACGCATATCTGCCACTACTTTCATGCGTACACATAAGTGCATTCAATACTCATTTTCAAGTGAATGCAAGCGGTGGCTTGCTAAGGGTCAAGCGCGCGCATCAGCAAATACGGTTGAAAGAAGCACAGCATTCAATCGCATTGTTCCAGACTCCTGCGATCTGATATACTGACACTATGGAACAGAAAGATTTCTTCGATTCGGTCTCTCGTGGCGACCTCGATGCTGTTACTCAGTCAATCAAGGCGGTACCGGCGATTGTCAATATGCAAAATCCGCAGGGGATTCCACCACTTCAGCTTGCTGTGATAGCAAAGAATGTGCAGATGGTGCACTTTTTGCTTCAACGCGGAGCGGAACCTGACGGTAGGAATTCTGAGGGTGGCAATGCATTGTTTCCTGCCGCCTTCAATGGTGATATAGAGACCATGCGGATTCTAATACAAGCAGGATGCTCGGTGAACTGCGTCTCTGATGCTGGCGCGACTCCACTTCATATTGCTTCATTTCTCGCTCGTTTGGAAATTGTGAAATCGCTGATAGATAATGGCGTAGAACTGAATACCGCTGACAAATCGGGAGCAACAGCTTTACATCGTGCTGTTTCTTCTGGTAACGCAAAGGTTGTCGAGTTGCTTATAAGCGCTGGAGCGAGAAAGGACATAGAAGATGCGCGCGGTCGCACACCACTGCATCTTGCTATCGCTCGTGGCAAGCCTGAACTTGCTAAGCTACTATCAGCAGGCGACTTACAATGAACCACTTAAGATGCCGCAGTGTGTTTTCGGTTAATATCAACGCCATGTATAATCTGTGTTCACGAATTGTCATGCGTGACAAAATTTGTCAGTGAAGTGACAGAAATTGTCACCATGCGGTCTATAATGTGCGCTTTTCTGTGGATAAATGCCCAGAAAACTGGCATAACATTTGCTATCCTCTAATCATACGCTGGAGGTAACATGGCAGAAACAGACATCAGACCACACCTTTCCTCGAAGAGAAACAGCGGCTTCACGCTGTTAGAAATCGTAATCGTTGTCGGGATAATTGCAGTTGTCGCCGCGATTGCTATACCGAACATGCTTCATGCTCGTGAGAAGTCACATGCGAGCATCTGCTTTGCAAACAGGCAAGCGCTCACACGCGCCGAGCAGCTTTTTTATGCGAACACTAATCGCCATAGCTACTCGATAGATGAACTTCGCAATGCAGATCTTTACCATAGTGCGGTATGTCCGAAAGCGGGAGTCTATTTCTGGCTCGATTTCGAACCTACTTCAGACCTGTATCAGGCGATTATGGGTTGCTCTATCCATGCAGTTTCGACAACAGAAGAGGAAAACGAAATAATCTTTGAGCGAATATTAGCATCTGACGACTTCAGCGCTGGTATGGAGGCATGGAGCAAGATATATGGCTCTTGGCGAGTTGAAAACGGTGCTCTTGTCGCACCTACCGGGCAATACAGTCTATTACTTCGCAACGATAAGAACCTTACAAACAATACTATTAAGGTGGATGTCAATTTTCAAAATCCGCAAAGCTCCGCAGGTATCGTGTTTCGAGCGACTGCAAGTGGTACTAAGCTTGTAACAGGATATGGCCTTGAGATAGACCGCGGGCGTAATGCATTTATCTACACTGAAATAGTCAACGGCAAATACATTGAGCTTGACAAAGCACCAATACCGAAGGGTTTCGACTGGAGCGCAACACACACAATGGAAGTTAAGGCTGAAAATGACAGATTCGTGCTGTATGTTGACGGAAAAGAGGTACTTGCAACTTCTGACCAGCAGTTCACCGTTGGGCAAGTTGGACTCTACGCTGACAAGCAGGTGAAGTTCGACAATTTTGAGGTTCGTGAGATAGACGAGAAGAAGTAGTCGTCTATAAATCGCACTTGCAGAACCCCGCGCCCGCGGGGTTCTTTTATATGGCAGCCTATTTTACGCTTGCCTTAATTGCCTTAAGAGCTTCCTCAACCATGCTGTCTTTTCCTGCAACGCAATCCTCTCTTGTTGGGAAAATTTCAATATGCGGTTTCATACCGTTGAACTCAAGCACACCCGCAAGCCCATCGTGAGAAGATGTTGGTAAGTGCATCTTGCCAAGACCGCGGGGAAGGTCGAATTCGGTCGTCTTTGAGCCTACTCCCGCTGTTCTTGATCCGATCATTCGAGCGCCAAGAGAACGGACAATGTTGCGCGCAAAAAGCTCTGTGTTGCCAGATGTGCGTCCCGACACAATTAGCACAATGCGTCTGGCATGTCTTCCAAGGCAAGTCCAAGCGACAAAGTCACCTCCCGATGCCGCTGAAAGGTCGATTATTATCGCCCTTGGATTTGATAACTTGTCCTCGATAATCTCACCGATTGCGCTTTCACACCATTCAGAAATATGTTGCACAAAGATGTAGCAGATTCGTTCAGGAAGCTCTTTGAAGGTAACATATTTGTCCTTGGTTGTCATCATATTCGATAATAGCGAAGCAGAGGCTCTCGTTTCATCATATGCGATTGTATTGGTCACCTCAATATCGGTTTCTTCGCCATCTCCCTTTACACTAATCGTGTGTTTATCTCCTTGCGCACCAGCAAATGGGTTGCGCACGACCATGTCCATAAGTTGCGTGGGGCTTGAGAAGCGACCACCCTCGCTCCACAGCTCATTTGTCCGATCGTTTATCCAAGTGAGTGCCGACTTGCCGTCTATCTTGGTTACAACAGATCCTTTTGAGGCTTCAGGATAGATTCCGCTTGTGTTTTCGATTACAAAGACGGTCTTATCCTTTGCAATTGCGAACCGAAGGCCAGTGTGAAACTGTGGTTTGCTTTCCGCAACTTGTATCTTAGTACCTGAAAGACGAGCTGAGCAATCCCGTAACGCGGATAGGTAATCGTGAACAAGTTCTATTAGCTGCTCGTCTGATTTAAGGCTCTTGGCACGGTTTTTCCAGTCCTTCGATTTTGCCTTCCAGTCGTTCTTTATGCCCTTCAGATCGAAGTAAGGGTACTTTGCCTCAATGTCCGAAAGGATTGAAAGAGCCTCTTTCTTGCGGTCGTCCTCGCTAATTGCCTTTTCCGCAATGATGATTTGCGCACAGAAGAGGAGCATGCAAACGCATAGGAAGATGATGGGAGTGCGGCAAATGTGTTTGGTGGTGGCTTTCATGAACACCTCATACAGAATTATACTGCAATATTGCAGCAGGTAATTGCAGTGATAAGCGCAGATGCGATGCTTATAGAAAAAAGGGTACTACCCGATATAATAGACGAAAACAAGGGGGCACGATGTTCACAGGTCTGGTGGAGGAGCAGGGCGCTCTTTTACGCATAAAGCCAAATGCAGGCGGGTTGACGCTTGAAGTCTCCTGCTCAACTGCATTTGCACAAGGGGTAAATTTAGGCGACAGTGTCTCGGTTGATGGTTGTTGTCTGACAGCCGTCAGTGTTGCACGAACATCAGTCGCTTTCGATGCTGTAGAAGAGACGGTTTCGCGGTCAATTATATCCCGTCGAAGTATTGGTGAGAAGGTCAATCTTGAGCGTTCGTTGCGGGTCGGTGATAGAATCGGTGGGCATTTCGTATCCGGTCATATTGATGGTGTTGGTAAGGTTATTAGCGCATCTGACGATGGTCTTCAACATACACTTTCGATTGCGCTTCAAAACGAGATGCTTGTGCTTTGCATCGAAAAGGGCAGCATTGCAGTCAATGGTGTGTCGCTGACTATTGCCAAGCTTACGAAACAGGGCGTAGAAATCGCGGTCATTCCCCATACCTGGAGCAACACGAATCTCTGCACATTAAGAGCCGGTTCTCATGTTAATATCGAGACCGATATGTTGGGTAAATTTGTTAAGCGCATACTATCGAGCGGGATGGAGCAGGGGGCGAAAAAAGGCTCAAAGGTTGATGGTGACTTTCTGCGCGAACATGGATTTATGTAGAAGAGTTTCGCAGGTCTTTCAGCTTCTTCAAGTAGTCTTGCCGGATTTGAGCGAGAAAACCGCGTATTTCGTCTGACCGGTAGTCTGCATAAGTCAGGTCGTGTGCAGTGAATCCGTCTTTTCGCCATGTCATTGTAACTTCGGCATAGACTCCATCCTTTAATGGTATGCGCATCGGGCCGTTTTTACACGATGCTAACACGAGCTTGTATCTGTCTATGTAACCGGGGTCAATGTTGACTGGCCGCACAAACCCAGTTCCTTGTGCAATTTCCATTTCGATTCGATTTGTTTCGATCTTCATGTCGGCAAGCTGAATTGGTGAAACAAGTTCGCGCATTTGCACGAGCATGCGCAGCGCAGGTTTACCCATCTCAGCATCATAATAATCTGTGAAAGTGAAAGGAATCGGGCCGAACCTATGTGACAGCGTGCCTAACCGTGTCTCGATAACTGACAAGGCTCGGTCGCATAAGTCTGAGTTCACATACAGCATCGCAAAAAAGCACTGCACTGGGCTGAAGGGTTCTGGTTGTGCCATTCAGTAATTTTATCCTGTTTGTGGAAATGCGCATTCTGCGGTGAACGATGGTCGTATTTGTCTCAGTTCATATTGTGAAAAGGTGAAGAACAGCCGATTTGAAAACTTGCCTTATGGTATAACTGGTTAGAATTGCCTTGTCTTTTCGCAACAAAACCATCGCCAACGATAAGGTTCTGCGAAGTAGTACAGAGGAGTTTTTATGCAGCGTAATGTTCTCATTATGGGTGCCGCAGGCAAGGATTTCCACACTTTCAACACAGTTTACCGCGATAATCCCAACTTCCGGGTCGTAGCGTTCACTGCAACGCAGATTCCGGGCATTGAGGGGCGCATCTACCCCGCCGCTCTCGCCGGTAAGCTTTATCCGGATGGAATTCCCATTCACCCCGAGTCAGAGCTGCCGCACCTGATCCGCAAGTTCAATGTGCAGTTCGTCGTCTTCGCTTATTCAGATGTCTCCTACGATTACATCGAATCAAAGCGCAAGATCGTTGAGTCGGCCGGTGCGGTCTTTTTGACCCCCGACCCGAAGGATGTCATGGTGAAATCATGCAAACCTGTCGTGGCTATCTGCGCTGTAAGAACTGGATGCGGAAAATCACAGACAACCCGTCGCGTTGTTCAGATCCTTCAGGCAAAAGGACTTAAAGTCGTCGTTGTCCGCCATCCAATGCCCTACGGTGACCTTGTCGCACAGCGCGTGCAGCGCTTTGCCACAATCGAGGATATGGAAAAGCACAAATGCACGATCGAGGAGATGGAAGAATACGAACCCCATATCGCAAACGGTGTTGTTGTTTATGCCGGTGTTGATTACGAGGCGATTCTGCGCGAAGCTGAAAAAGAGGCAGATGTCGTTCTTTGGGACGGTGGAAATAACGATACGCCTTTCTTCAAGCCCGATATTCACATCTGCGTCGCTGATCCTCATCGTCCGGGTCACGAGCTTTCATATTATCCAGGGCGTGAGAACTTCACAATGGCCGACACGATCGTAATCAACAAGGTTGATTCTGCGATAAAGAAGAACATTGATTCAATTATCGAAAACGCCAAGCAGTATAACAGCAAGGCTCGAATCGTACTTGCAAACTCACCTGTAACGAGCGACAATCCTGAGTTTGTGCGCGGCAAAAAGGTCTTGGTTGTCGAAGATGGTCCGACCCTTACCCATGGTGAAATGAAGTACGGCGCTGGCATTGTATTCGCAAAGAACCATGGCGCAGTGCCTGTTGATCCTCGCCCTTGGGCAGTAAAGACAATCGCTGAGACCTTCGCCAAGTATCCTGAAATCGGCATTCTGCTTCCCGCGATGGGCTATTCAAAGCAGCAGATCAAAGACCTTGAAAGCACGATAAACTCAACAGAATGCGATGCGGTAATCGTTGCAACTCCGATTGATCTTGCGCGAATCCTTACGATAAAGAAGCCATATATCCGTGTCCGCTATGATCTTGATGATTTCGGCACGCCGACGCTTTCTGACATAATCGGCAAAGCGCCGTTCATGGCTTAACTCTGATTCAGACAATGCACAAAAAAACCGGCCTTCGCGCCGGTTTTTTTGTGTTCAAAGTGCATTTGCGCCAAACAGAGTTTTCTCGTGCTGCGAACACCTTATAATTAGCCTATGCGCAGGTCATCGGCATTTCGGATTGCGGGATTCACCTTTCTGCTCACCGTTCTGGCAGCAGCGTTTATCGCATTCATTTCTTCAGACACTGCCAAGATTCCAGTTTTGAAGAGAGTCACACTCAACCCACCGCCAGTCGTCGAGAACCAGCGATACGCAGATATCGCCGGTAATTACTATAATCAGTCATATATCGAGAGCTTTTCTTACGCCCAGCCCTCAAGCGTAGAAGTCGTCTATTACGATAAGAACAGCACATTTCGCGGAAAGCTCTATGCGAAGAAGCTAAAGCCTTTCTTTACATATCAGGTTAAACTGGTTGGCCTCCATTCCGATATGACTGCGATGGAGAGAATCGGTTACGCTGGCCGTTGGCTTATCTCAGGCGGAGGGACCAACTTCTCCGATACAGACTACCAAATGCTTGCAGACAAGACAAAGGCCGAAGGGTACATCCTTTTCGATTGGTTCACAACCGATTCGAACGGCGACGCGCAGCTTGAGTTTGCATTGGATTCATCATATCATGTTATTGTAAGCGCGAACCTTGAAGATTCACCTCCACCGGAAGGTGAAAGGACCGAGGTGGTATTTGTGAACAGGTTCTCACCTCCTGCTTACGATAGATTTCATGAGCCTAAGATCGCCCGCATCTGGGCTATGAGCGAGAACAGGTGGTCAGGATATCGCCCTCCGGCCGGAAAAACGCGCCTTACTACTGGTCACTACAATTGTATCATCCGCCTAACCGAAGAATGCTTTCACGGTGTAAGAGGCGGTGGATATTGGGCTACCGCGCTTGAGGGGAAAGTATCATTTGAGATAGTTGAATGACCATTTGTGCTGTTGACCAATCTGGCTTATACGCTACAATACAAGTATGACTAAACCCTTTTGGAAATCCCCATTTCTCGCTGCTATCGTCGGTCGTCCAAATGTCGGCAAATCAACTCTGTTCAATGCGCTTGTTGGGAAAATGGTTGCTATCGTTGATCCAACCCCTGGCGTAACACGCGACAGGCTAATTCGCACTATCACGCATAAAGAGTATGCGTTCGACATAATGGACACAGGCGGCATCGGCATTGTTGACATGCAAGACCTTGAAGATCTCGTCGAGCTTCAAATACAAAGCGGTATAAGCATTGCCGACCTAATTCTCTTTACCGTTGATGCCCGTGACGGGATAACCCCCCTTGACCTGAATGTTGCCGAGAGCCTCAGAAAGACCGGCAAGCGCGTGTTCGTGGTGGTTAACAAATGCGATGTCCCCAAGTTTGAGTTCGACGCACATCTGTTTCACAGGCTCGGCTTCAATGATGTCTTTACAATATCTGCTATTGAAAAGCGAGGGCTTGATCGCTTGCTTGAGGCGATATGCGAAATATTGCCCCCCGGAAGCGAATACGAACCTGAAACCGGCCTAAAACTTGCCCTTGTGGGGCGACGCAATGTCGGCAAATCGAGCTTTTTGAACGCAATTGCAGGCGAGGAACGGGTTATAGTCTCTGATGTTCCGGGCACTACTCGCGACGCAGTTGATGTGTATATCGAAACGCCGAAGTACAAGCTTGTCGCAATTGACACGGCTGGTGTGCGCAAAAAATCCTCTATTAACCATCCTGTCGAGTTCTATAGCACTTGCCGCACCGAGTCAGCAATTCACCGTGCAGATGTGGTAGTGCTGATGATAGACGCGAAACAGGGGATTTCGGCGATCGAAAAACGCCTTGCATCAACTGTTGAAGAGGAATTTAAGCCAGTAATAATCACAGTCAATAAATGGGACCTTGCGGGCGATCTTGACCCCGACAAGTACACAGAGTATATAAACAAGACGCTTCCGGGGCTTGACCATGCGCCAATTGCCTACATCTCAGTTAAAGATGGGCAAAGAGTTGGCAGCGTTCTGAAAATCGCCGAAGACTTGTATAATCAATATCACAGTACTTGGCCAACGCCCGAGATTAACAAGATAGTCGAGGAGGCAAAGGACATACAAGTGCCTCTATCTTCCTCAACCAAGCGCACAAAGGTCTTCTATGCTACCCAAGTGAGCACCGCGCCTCCGACTTTTCTGTTCTTCGTAAATCGGGCAAAGCAAATTCCTGACACCTATCGCCGTTTTCTGGTAAACTACATGAGAAAGCGACTTAAGGCGACAGAAATTCCGTTCCGAATCATCTTCAGGGAACGCCGCAGAAGCGCTGGCGATGCTCTGAAAGCTTAGGAGGTTACAATGGCCAAAATCGAACATCTTGGACACGCAACCTTTAGAATAACAGGCAACAAGACGATCTATATTGACCCCTTTAAGCTTTCCGCCTCTCAACCACCGGCGGATGTAGTGCTTATCACGCACAATCATTTCGACCATTGCTCACCTACTGACCTTGCGATTATATGCACCCCCGGCACAGTTGTGTTTGCCACAAAGGATTGTGAAGATACCCTTCGTCAGATTCACACCGCGATTATTCATAAGGTCGTAGAGCCAAACAAGAGCTATGTGTATGAAGACCTAAAGATACGGACTATTCCGGCATACAACATTGACAAGAAGTTTCATCCTAAGGCAAACAACTGGGTCGGCTATCTTCTCGAAATTGACGGTGAGACGATTTATCATACCGGCGACTCAGACCTGATTCCCGAGATGAAGGGGTTAGAGCCTGATTACGCTTGCCTTCCCGTAAGCGGGGTGTATGTGATGAATCCCAATGAGGCCGCCGAAGCTTACCGGCTAATACGCCCCAAGAAGGGCGTTTTTCCCATGCACTTCGGCGTGGTAGCAGGCACAAAGGAAGATGCTGAAAAGTTCCTCAAACTCATAAAGTCAGAACAATAACGGACAAACCAATAATGAGGCGATACACTGCGGCCGCGTTGCTAATGGTTCTCGCGGTTGCTTCGATTTCACTTGCAGAAGATACTAAATCGCGCCCTGTTGCATTAGTGTTTAGCGCACAAGAGCAGGGCGCTTTGTTTTCCTGCGTCTGCCCGTTGAACCCGCAAGGTGGGTTCGCAAAAAAAGCCACTTTAATCAACTCCCTGCGAAAGCGCTATGACCTCTCCGTGATTAACGCCGGCGGTTGGATGCCGGGCGGTATTCTCGACGAGATGAGCGGAGGGCGTGACGAACAGGTCTCGCGCGCTTCTGTAATCGCCAAGACGCTTGATTTCGCTAAAACAGATGTGATTTCTATTGCTCAAGACGACCTTGCATTGGGCGCTGATGTCCTTAAGAAGACTGCACAAAGCCCTGCGGCAAAATTCATCACCGGCAACACACCTCTTGGCGGTCTTGCAGGAGCGAAAGTTCGCGGAGTGTATTATTTCAGTGTTGCGAACGAGAACCTGATGACCCCTTTGTATAAATCAATGGGCATGACAAGCATCGTGAATCCTGCCGAATTTGCGAAAAACCAGATTGCTGAGGCAAAGGCTTCTGGCGCAGAACGAGTAGTAATGCTCTCTTCTATGTCAGAGCGGGATACAGTCAAGCTTGTGCTTGAGCTTGAGGGCGTTGACCTTGTCTTTCTATCAAATAGGGAGCGCCCAGGGCGAAAACACTATCGTATTCGTGGTGTTCAATTTGCTTCTGTCGAACCGCAGGGCAGGGAGTTGGGACTGTGGATTCCCAACCAAGGATATAGCACTATTTCTGTTGACGCAACGCTTGATGACGATCAAGATGCAGTTAAGTTTCTTTCTGGTCACGGATACGCTTCAAGCGGTCTGCAAAAGGTCACGCTCGACTTCTATACTATGTCACGATGCCCGTATGGAAGACCTGCGACCACAGCGGTGCTTGATGCTTGGTCTGCAATCGCAGACAAGGTGAAATTAAACCTGTACTTTGTGGTTTCTATTGATAAAGACGACAAGTTGCGTTCGCTGCATGGCGAGGATGAACTTGAAGACAACCGACGGATGTTAGCAATATGGCTTTATAAACCCGCTGCGCTTCTCAAGTACTTGACCGAGTCGGCAATAGAGAATTTTAACTTTGCAAAGTGGCTTGCTGCAAACTCAATTGATCCTTTTCGAATAAAAGCCTCGTTAGACAGTGGAGAGATTGACGCGGAGCTTAAACTTCACGCTGCCAGATGCCGTCTTACAGGAATAGAGGCGTCTCCCACTTTGATGATTTCGAACGCTCCTTTTGAAGGCAATTACACCCGCGATGAGGTGCTTTTCGGAATATGCCGAAGACTGCAATCAGCCGCGAACATAGATGCATGCAAGTCGTTACCTAAGTGCTATTCTGATGCCGACTGCGCACAGACCGGTATGATCTCGATATGCGAAAATCCGGGCACGAAGGACGCTAAGTGTCGCTCGTTTAGAGATATTGAAGTGAGAGCAACAGCTATCCGCGCCACAAACCATATCTCTGATCCATACAATGCTGCAGTTATCGGAATGAAGAATCTCATGCCGGGCCTTGTCGTTAAAGATATTGACGCAAGCTCCCAAACTGGGCGCACTTTTATAAACCAGTACAACATTGCGTGGCTACCAGCCTTTATCTTCGAGCCTGAAATTAGGAAAGCCTATCGCTTTAAGGCAATATCCGGTTCTCTTACCGAACTTAAAGATGGTCGCTTTCTTGCTCAACCGGCCTCTGTCAATGCGAATTTCAAGTGCGACCGCGCGATAACAAAGGGAAGCGAACTGTTTGTTTCTCCCCACTCGCCCCAGTCGGTCGAGCTTCTTAAAGCTCTATGCACAAAAGGGAATATCAGCCGGTCAATAACAATTCGCTTTGTTGTCTTTAAGGGGCTGGACGGGCGACAGTTTTGCGCGGGTGGAGTTGCCGAGTTAGAGGAGTGCGAAAGATTGGCTGCGGCGTTCTTGGTGTTTCCTGACAAGGCTCTTAAGTACCTTTCGGCAATATGTGAAAATCCCGGTTCTTCTTATTGGGACGATGCTGCGATAAAGGCTGGAATAGAGCCAAACATCCTTAAAAAAGAGGCACGAAGCGAGAAAGTGCGCGCAAGGCTTGTTGAAGACGCTCAGGTCTGCGCAGCATTCGGTTTCGGCGGTTCAGATTTCCTTCTTGTTGACAACCGTGAGTTAGTCATCGTAAAAGACCCGTTTGACCTTGAGGTGATGAATTGGATCTGTGCAGAGCCGCAGCGGTGAGAATTGCTTTGGTGTTTTTCGTAGTGGCGTGGATATTGCTTGCCCCCGCATGCACCATTCCGCCCAAAGCAAAAATGCCCGAAACGATGCACGGCGCAACTCTTGAGTTTTCAACTGAAAAGGGAAGGCTCAAACAGGTTCGAACAACAGTTAACAAGGTTGGCGCGGTTCCAGAACGAAACTTCAAAGCGCAGAAGCATTCCCCTGACGGCAATGTTGTTCTCTACTTTTCCCCAGAGTTCGAGCCTCAAGCTGATATTCTGCTCGATTACTTTGTATTTGCCTATAAGTACATTACCGACATGCAAATACGCCCACTTGCGAGCATGAGGCTTGCATTTATACAGGATGCGCAAACACCCGCAAAGTGGCGTGGCGTTTTAGTTGACGGAACACTTCATTGTGACATTTACTATACCGGCACTCACGCGGTCAAAGAAGTTGGCAAGTGGAAGAGGCTTGATGATTTCGTTGCATCGCAATTGCTTGGAATATTCCACGAACTGATAGAAGCAGCTTTCATGTTCGGCGACGGTGTCGCAATAGGCTATGGTGACGAATCAAAACTAAGATGGCTGCGCGAGGGGCTTTCAACATATCTTGCCGAGCAGTCTCTTAAGCGGTTCTTTGTCTGCAACCCGTTTAAGGGAAGCCAACTTGAGCACAAATATCACTATGTTTCGCAGATGGGGGCCGAGCTTCTTGATTGGCGCGAGACTTCAGGCGCTGGTTGGGAGCGGGGTTACGCTGCCTCGTTAGGTCTTATGGGGGCTGTGTATGATGCTACTGGTGGCAGGTTCCCAAGCCGCTTTTTAGGCGCATTGGCTCAGAGTGGAACTCACGATTCAAATCAATGTGTAAGTGAGATGGAGAAGGTATTAGGTTGTAGCGTAAGGCAGTTTATATCGTCTATTAGAAGGCCATTGCCTGACCTTATCTGTGCTGAGAAGCTTGGCAGACTTGCAATTCCTACATCATATTCAACCGCTGACGCGCCAGGATTGAAGCCGCGCGATGAGATTCTTGCCGTAAACGGAAGGCGAATAACGACTCACTTTGAAATGGATGAAACCCTTTGGGGCGCTGGAGCTCTTGAGGAGTTCATTATCTCTGTCAAGCGAGAGGATGAGGTATTAGATGTGTTGTGTCGTCCGTACATACCGAGGCACTGCCTCGAAAGGGCGAATAAATGAGAACCTTCTTCGCTGTAGCGGTGATAATGCTGCTTGTTGTGCTTACGATTGTCAGTTTCTCTTGCGGATGGCTTGGCAACGCGGTCGTTCAAGTTGTTGAGGTAAATGTTGAGCAAGGCGAAAGGCTGAACGCAATCGGACGGGGCAAGGGATATCTGCCTGAATGGGGAATATCTGGAGACCTGAATGAGGAACTGAAGCTCGATTTCTACGCTCTTCGGCCAAAGCAACTGCTATTGGGTGAGGAAGCGGCTACCGAGCACCTGATTGAAAAGCTGACCGATGATGTTCTATCTGACCTTCCACCTGAATTAGCCGAATCAGCAAAGAAGGGTATTGCGCCAGCCTTGTACATTGGGGGTGAGATTACCTGTGACCCGCCTCTTGTCGGTTCATGGGCTGTAAGCACATACAAAATTGAGCTTAAGGTGAGGTTTCGCGCAAAATACTACGACGAAATGGCTGCACGAAACGCAAGCTCGGTAGTTGTTATTCGAGTGGTTGGGTTTTATCCTATTGCACGATTGCGCGAAAAAGCAGCTTCTTTGCTGGCAAAGCAGCTTTCTGCGATGATAGAAAAGTCGTTTGAGGACGAGACAGAATACTCCAATAAGGCTAAGGACTCGGCAATATTCTGATTTCTACCAGACCAAAGCTCCTGTCGAGACGACAGCGACTAAATTAAGCAGCACACCAAGCCCCATAAGCGGTTCGAGGCTCGAGTTATCCTTCCACGCGCTCATCAATCCCACGCGAATACTAAGAAACAACGCAAGAAGCGCGCCGGGTGCAACGGCAAACAGAAACCAAGCATCATCTTGCTTGTATTGAAACCAAATCGCAAACAATGATAGTGCAACAAGAATGGATGTCGCAAGAAAGAACAACGAAGAAGCTCTTCGTCCCATTCGAACTACAAGGTTCCGCTTTCCTGATTGCCGATCTGGTTCATAATCGGGGAACTCGTTAAGGAAAATGACATTGAAGATTGTTATGGCCGCGGGAAGCGAAAGGATTATGGACTCGATTGGCAGCACCCCGCTCGAACATGCGAACCCAGCAGCGACAGGCAGCCAACCAAAGCAAACTGCAATCGCAAGCTCGCCCAGACCGCGCTTGGCAAGGCGGATTGGGGGAAGTGAATAAGCAACCGCACAAAAAATACCTATCGAACCTAACAAAAGCAAAATCAAATCTTGCAATCTGATAATGATGATAACGCCAAGAACCGCGGCGATGGCCAACGCAATCGTTACAGCGTAGTAAATCTGACGCTTTGTCAGGTTTCCGCTGACGACAGCAAGCGTTCCACCTGAGAATTTTGTGCGCCCATACATAAGAGTAAGCGTATCTTCCGTTGTATCGGTCGCCTCACCGAGCATGTTGCACGAGATGTGAATCAAAAAGGCCGCGAGCACTCCAAGCCCCGCGGCCACGATATCTATAAGATAACCAGTGCGATAAGCGGCAAAGCACCCTAATAAAAAGGGAGAAACAGAGGCTGCCGCAAAAGGCAATCGCGCCGCGACAGCCCATTTCTTTATGCAACTCGTCCTTATCGCTTCATTCACGGCATTTCCACTATGAGATCTACTTCGTTCTGACGGCGAAGGCGGAGTATCTGCTGTTCGATGACAGAGACTGATCTCCGAAATTCACTGCACCTTTAAAGGTACCTAAAATCCAATTGTTTGCACCGGTTTCCACGATGCCATACGGGTCGCCGTAGTCTCTTCCTCGGGATGTTACCGCTCCTGTCCATGTGCCAGTGGATGTGATAAACGCCGCGAAGAATTCAGGATATGAAGACGAAAGCGTGTAATCGCCGAACACCGTCGTGGAGTCATACAGACCGGTGATTAGATATGAGCCCGATGCAGTAGTGGATATCGCGGTAGTAATGACATTTCGCACCGAACGAACAAATGACCACTCGAAAGAGTTGTTCAACTTCACGATAAACGCATCCTTACCCGTTGAACCAACAGCAGTGATGATGTTTGTGCCAAACATTGCTGTTCCGGTGAATCCTCCCGCAACGACAACTCCACCGGTGCTTGCGGGGGTAAGTGCGAGGTTAACATTTACACCGATCAGATTAAATGTACCCAACGGGCTTACGGAATTGAGCCATTCGCCATCGTTGTCAGCCCGTGCGATGAATATGTCTCCAGTCGTGTCAGTCAAATCGGTGTTGGCGACAAGAGTGTCATCACCGAGTGTAAGTATCTGGTTATAAAAACCTGCTGCCCAGAAACCACCTGCGCCATCCGTGCATATTGCGGCGACTTTTGCGGTGTGAGTTGATGTTATCTCAGTTGCAGTCGTCCATGTGCCGGCATTATTGATCTTTGCCACGAAAGAATTAGCGACAGTTGGGGCGGGGATCGTTATTGTACCGAGCGTCAATGCGGCTTTGTGACTTACCGACAACCAGCAACCAGTGCCACCGTCACTGCATATTCCATACACGAATTCAGACGATACTGCCGTGGCATTTGAGCCTACCCTCACTGCTGAAACCCAAAGACCTGCATTATCAAGGTGCGCAAGAAAGACATCGTCTGTTCCTGACGCATTTATTGTTATGGTGTCGAATTTGCAGTCTGATTCAAACATGCCTGCGATCCAGCATCCACCTGAGTTATCAGTGCAGACATACAAAGGGGTATCTTCATCATCACCACCAGCGGTAGCAACAACGATAATCGTACCGTCCGCTGCAATGCGTGCGGCAAAAATATCAACATCGTGTTGAGCGATGTAAGCGACTGCGTTGATGATGATATCTGTCTTAAACCAGCCAACCACCCACATACCACCTGCTCCGTCAGGACAAGATGATGTTATTGAAGCGCCGTATGCGCTTGTGAAAACGAGCTTTTTGTCAAATGCTGATTCTTCAGGAGTCTCGGTTGATGAACCGCCGCCACAGGCCGCAGAAAGGCCAAAGAGCAGCGAAATCGCCAAGACCAAAGCCAACATGCTTACCGTGCTTTTCATTTTAGATCTCCTATGAACTACCGCGTTTCTTCGCGGCCGCGCAAAGCAACATTATATCTGCCGTTAGCGCGTTTTAGTTTGGTTGACAATCCCCTTAGTGCGCAAATCGAAGTGATTGCTGCTGTTTGACTATAAGTTAATAATCCGGTTTTGATTTACTTGTGTTTTTGTCTGCACCGTGTATAAATATGCAGTTGACACAGGCGCAAGGCTGGATGGAGGGTAATGACGACCAATAAGTGCTCCACCTGTGGCTTTATAAGCAGTCCCTTTGCGAAAAACTGCGAAAAGTGCGGTCTTCCGTTTGTCTCGGAAGGCCCTCCTGTTGTTTCCGGTGATGAAGGCTCCCCCTCTAAGTTGTGCCCGATCTGTAGCTTCGAAAACGATGCAACCGCCACAAAATGTACACTTTGTGGCGCGGACATGGCCCCGCCTCCCACAAAAACTTCAGACTCTGTTCGTATAGGATCGAACACAATACGAACCAGCTCAAACTCGGTTCGAATTGTCAAACCGGTGTTGGCGAAATCGAACTTGCCTAAGCTTTGCCCCTCCTGCAATTGGAAGAACGATTACGACGACGAATACTGCAAGAACTGCAACACAAAGTTGCCTATGTACCTTTCGGAACCAACCGAGGCTCCACCGCCGAAATTTCCCTATCTTGCTGTGTTGTTATGGACCATATTGGTCGCAATCGTCATCGGCACAGGTGCATTGATCTACTATAAGGTCATTGTTCCTATAGCCAGAGAGAACCGTCAGCTAAATGTCCAAGCCACGATGAAGAAACTCGGGGTGATAGCGTTCGATTTTGCCAGCAACAACTCAGGAATGTACTGGGAGAACGGAACATACCAGTTCGGAGACACAAAGGTCAAGCACGACTATAAGTTCTATTACTTTGGGGACGATGCTGATGACGATGGCAAGCATACCTCAACTGTATGCGTGTTCATCGCGATTCCAATTCATGCTGAGGAAGGGGTTAAAGCCTATTTCATTGATGAGCTTCGCGACCTATATTTTGCCGAAATCCCTGATGAGCAATCCCTTTCAATCTTGTCCTCTATTACCTACGACGATATTCGTTGGTACCTGACTAACAGGGCAACCAAGCCAAGCCGCTGCGATATCGGCCGCATTGTGTTCAAGTTGTTATACGCCGACAAATAATCTTGTTGAACTCGTTGGTGATACTAACCGAATCTGCCTGTGATATAGTCCTCGGTCTGCTTTTCACGCGGTTTCGTGAACAGCCTCTTCGTTACCCCGTATTCAATGATTCTTCCCTGATAGAAGAAAGCCGTGTAATCTGAAATTCGCGATGCCTGCTGCATATTGTGCGTAACAATTACGATCGTGTATTGCGTTTTAAGCTCGCGAATAAGCTCCTCAATCTTCGCCGTCGCAATCGGGTCTATCGCTGAGGTCGGTTCATCCATCAGAAGAATTTCAGGTTCGACTGCTACTGCCCGCGCGATACAGAGCCTCTGTTGTTGTCCTCCCGAAAGCGCCATCCCCGGTGACTTCAGCTTGTCATTTACCTCTTCCCAAAGGGCTGCCCGTCTAAGAGCAAATTCAACTCTGTCGCGAAGCTCAGTTTTTGGAATCTTATAATGTAAACGCAGGCCAAATGCCACATTGTCGAAAACAGTCATGGGGAAGGGCGTTGGCTTCTGAAATATCATGCCTATGTTCTTGCGAAGCCGGATGATGTCGTATTTAGGGTTAATAATGTTATCACCATTAAACAACACCTGACCTGTTGCTGTCTGGTCGCGATAGAGCTGATATATGCGATTGAAGACTCTAAGATGCGTTGACTTACCGCATCCAGAGGGGCCAATGACCGCAGTTACCTTGTTTCGGCCATAAGTAATGTTATTGTCGAACAGAGCCTGATGCTTCCCATAGAAGAAGTTCAGTCCCTTAACATCAATAATCGGGTCAGTTATGGTCTCATCGAAGAATGTCCTTCTGCTCTCAGGCGCTCCTTCTTTCTTGATTTGTGCGTTGAATGCGTGTGACGAGACTGGCTCAAGGGTTGTCATTGTGTTCATCTTTGTTTCCTTTCTCTGAACATCAGGCGTGAGAGAATGTTGACGCTCAGCACTCCGATAACGATCAACAACGAAGCCGCCCAAGCGAGCTTGATGTTGTAATCATAAGGCGATGTGGAGTATGTGAATATCTTGACTGTAAGGTTTGCAGTGAATTTGGTCAGGTCAGACGGCCAATACGCGCTGTCGCCTGCTGTAAAGAGTAGGGGAGCTGTCTCGCCACTTACTCGGGCGATTGCAAGAAGCACACCGGTTATCAGACCGCTCTTTGCCGCACGAAAAACCACACTGAATGTAACGCGCCACCTTGGCATACCCAATGCAAGAGCTGATTCTCGCAGAGAATTAGGCACCATTGTTAACATGTCATCAGTTGTGCGTGCAACAACAGGAACCATTATGACGAACAGCGCAAATGCTCCTGCATAACCTTTGATGCCGAACGGAACAACAAGAAATGTGTACGCGAATACGCCAATGATGATTGAGGGTGTACCTAAGAGAATTGTGAGTGCAAACTGAACGGTTGCTGCTATAGCAGTACCTTTGCCAAACTCTGCAAGGAATATACCTGTCAGTATGCCGATTGGAACAGCGATTCCCGCAGCCATGCCAGTCATAATCAATGTGCCAAGTATCGCATTGGCAAAACCGCCACCCTTTTCACCCACTGGGCGTGGAAGCTCGGTTACAAGGGCGATATTGAATACCTCTACACCACGGATGATCACTTCGTAAAGTATCCATACTAAAAAAAACAGACCAAGCAGCGCGGCACCGCATGAAACGATGTTAACCGCCATGTTAAGGCTCTTGCGAAAGGCTATCGAACGCGGCCTCATAATCCCCTTCCAGCTTTCTTGCGAACCGACTTCATCCAGAAGTGAAAGATAATCTGAACGCAGAATGTGATGAGGAATAGAATCAACCCCATTGCAATCAGCGCGCTTAGCTGCAAGCCTTCTGCCTCATTGAACTGGTTGGCAAGGGTAGAGGGGATTGAGTTTGATGCGCTGAAAAGGTTGAATGACAGTTTATTGGGTAGAGAGTTTCCAATCACATAGGCGACTGCCATTGTCTCTCCGATCGCTCTGCCCAGCCCCAACAGGGTTCCACCTATAATTCCGCTAAGACCGTACTTGAATGTTACCTTGTGCGTTACCTCCCAAGGAGTTGCTCCCATACCGTGTGCAGATTCTTTAACCACAGGCGGCACCATAGTGAGTACATCCCGAACGACCGCGGTGATGAACGGCAATATCATAATCGCAAGGATTATTCCTGCTGTTAGGATGTTCAAACCACCGTAATAAGGTGCGGCGAACAACTTAAGTCCGATGGGATCGAATATTGGCTGAAGGTATTTTTCAAGAACAGGGCAGACATGCTTTGCAAGAAACGGGGCGAAGACAAACAGCCCCCACATGCCGAATATAATGCTCGGAACCGCGGCCAACAATTCAATTGCAGTGCCAAGTATCTTGCTGACGACAGGATGAGCTAACTCGACGAGAAACAAGGCGATAACAAGGCTGAACGGAACCGCCAGAAGCATTGCGATGCCTGTTGACATCAGCGTACCTATTATGCTTCCGGCGGCTCCGTATTGCTCCTTCATCGGATTCCAAGCCAAAGTGAAAGGGAACTTGAATCCGAATGCCTTGAAACAATCAATGGAGTAATAGACCAATAAAGCGACTATTGCGCAGACAACAAAGATCAACAGCAATGCACTTGCTCCAGTGAAATACTTGAAGAACGCATCTGCAAAGGTGGATATCCGCCTGGGCTTCAGCATGTTTGCTTCTGAAGCATCGCCATTTGCCAATGCCGCTGAGTCTCTTTGTTGATCAGAATCGCTTGTCGCGTTCATTATTCATAATCCTGATTAGTGATTCTGTCCTTCTATTTCCAGCAAGGCACGCCAGCAGACTTCACATTCTCACGCCAATAGGTCTCGATAAGGTCAGCGACCTCTAAAGGCATGGGGACATAGTCAAGCTCTGCAGCCATATCCGAGCCCATACGCAAGCACCAATTGAAGAAAGTGAGCATGCAACGGGCATTGTTCATGTCGGGCTGATCTTTGTGGATAAGTATGAATGACGCACCGGTTATAGGCCATGATTTTTCACCACTCTGATCTGTCAACACAACATTGTATCCGGGAGTTCCAGCCCAGTCAGCACTGGCAGCAGCGGCCTGAAAGCTCTCGTTAGTCGGTGCGACATAAATGCCAGCCTTGTTCTTTATAAGCGTGTATGAGAGCTTATTCTGAAGCGCGTATGCGTACTCGACATAACCGATTGCGCCATCAACCTGCTTAACGGAGTTAGCAACGCCCTCGTTGCCCTTACCACCGATACCGGTTGGCCAAGCGATCGAAGCGTTGTTGCCGAAATTGGCTTTCCACTCTTCGGATATCTTGCAAAGGTAGTTTGTGAATATCCATGTTGTACCTGAACCATCAGAACGATGAACAACCGTGATGGCCTTGTCGGGCAGCTTTACTCCCGGATTTATTGATGCAAGCGCTGCGTCGTTCCACTTGGTTATCTTGCCCATATAAATATTGGCCAAGATTGACGGATCAAGCTTTATTGAACCGGGTGCCAAGCCTTCAAGATTGACAACCAACACAACTCCGCCGATAACCATTGGAAACTGTATCATTCCTGCCGCATCAAGGTCTTCGACCGATAGCGGTGCATCGGATGCGCCGAAGCTTACCGTCTTAGCCTTGATCTGTCGTATGCCACCACCTGAACCGATAGACTGGTAGTTCAGCTTCATTCCATACTTCTTATTAAAGGCATCTCCCCACTTGGAATAGATGGGGTAGGGGAATGAAGCCCCTGCGCCTTCAAGTGTGTGCTTGCTGATAATATCCTTGATGTTCTGAGGGATTTCGAACGCCGCAGCAATTTCCCATACCGGTTTCCCGTCAGCGACAATCTCCTTCGCCCAAACAGCAGCGATAAGGTTCACGACATTCAGCGGGATTGGTACATAATCAAGCTCATCAGCCATCTTTGCACCGTTGCGGAAAGCCCAATCAAAGAACTGGAGCATCGCACGCGTCATCTTCCAGTCGGTATTATTCTTATAGACAAGAATGAACGAAGCGCCGGTGATAGGCCAAGAATCATCGCCGGGCTGATCCGTAAGCACTACGCTGAAACCTGGAGTGCCTTTCCAATCTGCATTCGCGGCTGCCGCCTGAAAGCTCTGGCCTGTAGGAGCAACATACTTACCCGCATCATTTAAAAGAAGCGGATAGGTAAGCTTGTTCTGCAATGCATAGGCGTACTCGACATAACCAATTGCACCATCAACCTGCTTGACGGAGTTCGCAACGCCCTCGTTGCCCTTGCCACCGATACCGGTCGGCCATGCAATACTTGAGTTATTGCCGAAGTTGGCGTTCCATTCTGCAGACACCTTGCTGAGATAATTGGTGAATATCCATGTTGTGCCAGAACCGTCTGAACGGTGAACAACAGTGATTGGCTTGTCGGGCAGTGTTATTCCCGCGTTGAGTGCTGTGATCGCGGCATCATTCCACTTCGTGATCTTGCCAAGGTAGATATTAGCAAGAACCTCGCCGCTTATCTTGATCTTGCCAGAGTCAATACCGGCGACATTGAACACCGGCACCACTCCGCCCATTACCATCGGAAACTGCATCAAGCCAGCTTCGTTAAGTTCCTCTGCCTTTAATGGAATGTCAGATGCGCCGAAATTGACAGTCTTCGACTTAATCTGTCTGATACCACCGCCAGACCCTATTGACTGGTAGTTCAGCTTCATACCCGTCTCTTTGTTGTAGGCGTCGGCCCACTTCGAATAGATCGGGTAGGGGAAAGACGCGCCTGCGCCCTCAAGCGTCAGCTTCGAAAGATAATCGTTGCCGACAGACTCGGTGTACGCAAGGCCAGAAAGAGAGACGATGAACGCGAAAAACAGAAGCAATGCCCTTCTCATATTTCCTCCGGTTATTGTTTGCCAGCGCGAATATCGCGTCCTGACTTGCGGAATTATATGAAAAGAGAATAGCTGTACTTTAGATGTATGTTAGAATAAAGTTAGCGCGTAACTGCCGATACCACCGAAGGTTGCGTCGAATTGATATGCAATTATCGCTCAGGATTGTTTGCCTAAGCATCCTGATATATTCGAAGACCTATCGCAAACGACCAATTACTTAGCAAGCGGCAGGTGAACAGTAACGATTGTCTCTTCACCCTGGGTGCTCTGAATGCTCATCTTGCCCCCAAAGAGCCTTACTATTCCCAGCACATTTGCTAAGCCGAAACCAAGCCCTTGCTGCTCGAACCTTTCCCGTTCGAACTGCTTGCCGACAGAGATTGCTTGTATCTGTGTCTCAGTCATACCACGCCCGAAGTTAGAGACGCTTATCGCCGCGTAAGTGTCTTCCTTGACAACATTAAGCGTTATTCGCGTTCCTGTCGGGGAGAACTTCGCAGCGTTGTTCAAAAGGTTATCAATCATGCGCGAAAGATAGTGATCATCTATGGCTATCACAAGGTCTTCAACAGAAAGATGGACATCCTCAATCCGTTCCCAAAGATAGGTAGCCTTGTTGATAAGGTCGTTAACAACTGGTTGTACCATTGTTCGCTTTTGTCTTAGCTCTTTGACCTTTGCGGGATCAGAGCCATAAGCCTGCAATCGAGAGTAAAGTATGAATTTCTCGATGGTGTCGTGAAGGTCCTTACCAGCTAAGAACATCACGCGAAGCACTTCGAGCATCTCTTCTTTCGGTATTGCGTCGTGGTAGCGCAGCAAGTAGTCTGAGTAACCAATTATGGAAGCAAGAGGAGTGCGAAGCTCATGTGGAATGACAATAGAGATTCTATCAATGAAGTGGCCAATCTTCTCTTCAGCTTTCTTTTCGTAGCTCTTGATCCTGCTCAATCGCGCTTTGACCGCATTGACAATGGTCTGACTTGTGTAAGGCTTTGTTATAAAATCGTCACCGCCGAGATCCATCGCTTCACGCATTGTGAAGTCCTCAGCGTATCCGGTCATAAGAATGATCGGAACAGCGCAGGTTCGTTGGTCAGCACGAAGTGTTTTAACGACATCAAAGCCTGTGATTCCCGGCATCTTAACATCGCATAGTATCAAGTCAGGCGAGTCAGAAAACGCACAAGCAAGACCCTCTTGTGCACCAGTAGCAAGTATGACATCGTATCCCGCACCATGAAGAATGTCCTGAATACTCTCGCGAATCAGCTTGTCGTCGTCTATCACGAGTATTTTCATCTGAATACTCCCGCGCTGAGAGCGCATTGTGGCAGCGGAATTCTTGTGCTTCGTGTGATGTGCAAGCAATGCTGCAATCATTATAGCTTACTGAAGCAAAAAACAAGCGACAAGTACGGATTTTCCGTGCATTCTGAGTTTTGAGTTGCCCAAACAAAGTGTGGTTGTATAGTATAACTGTATTACACATAACGAATGGGATGAAGATGAGCAATGATAACTTCGAAAGACTGCTTGCCAGTTTTGAAAGCCGTGAACATGAGGCTCTTGTCAGCGTATGGCTGACAGGTGCATTATTAAAGAAAGCGTTCAGGCGCGTGTTTAGGGGCGTGATGAAATCAGAAGCCCAGTTTCACATTCTGCGTATACTCAAGTACGCCACAGAGCCGGTTGTCCAAAACGACCTCAGTCGGATGCTTCTTGTTGATAAATCCAACATAACTGGTCTTATAGATGCGCTCGAAAAAAGCCATCTGATTGAGCGGCGTATGGTGCATGACGACAAGCGGCAACGGCGAATAGAGCTGACCGATAAGGGCAGAAAGCTCATTGATAAGGTTGACGAGATCTATGTGGCGAAGGTGAATGAGCTTCTTTCTCACCTGACATGTGACGAACATCAGGCAATCATTGAATCGCTTAAAAAGCTGCGTGGTGCGTTGGACAAAGTCGCGCAAGCTGACAGCAATCGAAGTTAGTGCTAATATTGTCCTAACATTCTGCTGTATAATACTCTACAGTTTGTACCGTTTCCTCTGCGCAAGAGGTTAAGGTTTACATACTCTCTTTTGGCGATATAATTATGTATATCTATGCCAGCACAGCACCAACTGGAGCATATTAGGCGATGAGTTTGGGGTTTTCACCTAACGAGCCAATATTCGGGCAGCTTAACTTCCCCGTTAAAGTGGCTGCGATTGATGCAGGATCGAACGCGATTCGATTCACTATCGCAAGTTTCACCAATGCGAGGGAGTATGAGGTGCTTGTGGACGAGCGCGCACCCGTGCGACTCGGACATGGTGTATTTGTATCGGGGAAGATATCAAAGCTGGCCTTCGATGCGGCTCTTGCTGCTTTTGTCTCGTTTCGCAGAACAATGGACGAACACGGAGTGCAGCATTACTCTGCCGTTGCAACGAGCGCAGTGCGCGAAAGCTCGAACGGTGATGAGTTTATAGAGAAGATTCGCGACCTTGCCCGAATTGAGCTTCAGATAATCACAGGATCAGATGAGGCGAGGCTTGTTTACATTGCCGCCGCGCACAAGATTGCCTTTGATAAAAAACAGTGGCTTATCGCAGAGTTGGGCGGCGGAAGCGTCGAGGTTTCTCTTGTGGATGGATCAGGCATACTTGCCACAGAGTGCCATTCGATTGGCGCGGTTAGGCTTTTAGAGGAACTGGCGGGTTCAGACGAGGATCCCGGTCGTTTTCGGCGTTTGCTAAAGCAGTACATCTCAATGCTAAAGGTTCCCGCCATACTTGACAGGTCGAAGCTGGCAGGATTTGTGGCAACTGGTGGCAATATTGAATCTCTCGCAAAGCTTACCGGCGCAGTGCCAGACTCCAACGGCGTATGTGTCGTTCCTGTCAAGACGATTCGCTCTATTACAGAATCAATATACGGCAAGTCTTTCCGCGAAAGGGTAGAAGACCTTGGCTTGCGCGAGGACCGCGCTGATGTCATTCTGCCTGCTGCAGCGGTGTATCTGCGAATTGCCGAACTTATTAAGTCAGACGAGATAATTGTCCCCTTTGTCGGTGTGCGTGAAGGTGCGATGTTCGATCTTGTTGATAACATATCCAAATCGAATGGACGCATGGAAAGCGATGACCGCGAACTAATGTCTGCCGCCTTGGCAATCGGCAGAAAGTTCTTCTTTGACGAACCCCACGCAGTTCAGGTTTCAAAGCTGGCACTGATGTTGTTCGACCAGCTTAAGTCTCTCCATGGCCTTTCAGAAGGCGACCGCAGAATACTTATGGCCGCGTCGCTTCTGCATGATATCGGCACATATATAGACTTGGATTCACACCACAAGCATTCACTTTACCTCATTATGAGTGCGAAGCTGCCGGACTTCACGCCCCGTCAGATGCTTCTTGTCGCAAATGTCGCGCGTTATCATCGAAAGGCAGAGCCTTCTCCAAGTCACAAGGAATTCGTGATTCTATCTGCACCCGAGCGGGATAAGGTCTGCAGGCTTGCCTCTATGCTTAGAATCGCGGATGTCTTTGACCGCGAGCATCTGCAGAAAGTTTACAGCGTGAAGGTAGAGACTGCCGACCGCGCCGTAAGGATGATAGTTCAAGGTTCTGGCGTGCTTACTATTCATCGAAGCGTGCTGTCAAAGAAATCGAAGATGTTCACTTCGGTTTTTAATGTAAAACTCACTATCCACGAGACGAAGTATGAAAGAGAAGAGTTCGCTATCGGGTAAGCTTATCGCCGTCGAGGGTCTTGACGGCTCTGGCAAGTCCACGCAAATCCATCTTCTTTACAAATGGCTTGAGGGGATGGACATCAAGGTGTTCTTCAGCGAATGGAATTCGAGTGAACTTGTCAAAGACGCCACCAGCAAGGGTAAGAAACGGCAATTGCTGACACCGACCACCTTTTCGCTGATTCATGGCACAGACTTCACCGACCGCTACGAGCGTCAGATCTTACCGATGCTTGAGGGTGGGTACATCGTGCTGTGCGATCGTTATATCTTCACATCCTTCGCTCGCGACGGTGCAAGAGGATGCGATGCCGATTGGCTTAGAAAGATGTACAGCTTTGTCTTTCGCCCCGACATCACATTCTATTTCAAAGTGCCTGTGAGTGTTGCTTTGTCGCGCATACTCGCGGGGCGACCTCAGTTGAAGTACTTTGAGGCTGGAATGGATCTGAATCTATCCACGGATGTTGAAACCAGCTTCAGAATCTTCAGCGAGATGACCTCTGGTCAGTACGATAGCATGATTGAAGAATTCGGATTCGAGGTTATTGACGCAACTTTGCAGATACACGAGCAGCAGAATCTTGTGCGCAAGATAGTCGCTGAACAGATTGACCTTCCTTCTTACAAGAAGACAAGGGCGGTGGCATTATGAAGTACTTCTATCGCACTCCTCCAGGCGGCGTTGACCCATCAGAGCTTCGTGGCATGTTAATCGTCATAGAGGGACCGGATTCATCAGGTCGTTCGACACAGATCACAATGCTGAGCAACTGGCTTGAACGAATGGGATACGCTGTCGCGCAGACCGGCCTCAAGCGCTCTACGCTTGTCAGCGAAGAGCTTGAAAAGGCACAAGAAGGCAACATCCTCGGCCCAAAGACAATGTCCCTTTTCTACGCAACAGACTTCTACGATCAGCTCGAAAACAATATCATTCCCGCGTTGCGTGCTGGTTACTTTGTTATCGCCGACCGCTACATATTCACGCTGATCGTCCGTGATATGGCTCGTGGCGCCAAACTCGATTACATTGAGTCTCTTTACTCGATGGCTCTTGTGCCTGATGCGGTTTTCTACTTCAACGCATCTGTCGAAAACCTTGTCGAACGCACACTTGAGGCTAAGGGGTGTCTTGATTACTGGGAATCGGGCATGGATATCGGCCTGTCCCGCAACTGGTACAAGAGCTTTTTAAAGTATCAAAGGCGTGTAAAGAAGTACTTCGAGCTTCTTCAAGACAAATACGCGTTCGAGATTATTGATGCAGACCGCCCCATTGAGGTGATACATGAGGATATCAAGCAGCGTGTTATGCGAATCATTGACGGCAAACAGCCAATTCACGCACCGGAAGGGCACGAGGTTTTGGCAACACCCATTTCGTTGTCCGTCCCTACAACTGGCGAGCAGCCTAATTCAGGCAGTGAGGAAACGCAATGACAGCCAATTGGATCGTGAGCAAAGGTGTTCTTGAAAAATCTGCTTTCGGCATAACGATTGTCCAACTGGCGCGTGAGGTCTTTCATACTCAAGCTGCCCGCATCAATAAGAACCTGACCGGTGCAAGAACGGGCAGAGACCCTGAGCATGTGCACGATATTCGTGTGGCAACGCGCCGCGCCAGATTTGCTCTAAGGCTTATGGTCGAGTATTTAGAACCTGACATGCGCATCGAGACCGCGAAATCTCTCAAGGAGGTTGCGCAGACCCTCGGCGCGGTGCGCGATTGTGATGTGCTTCTTGAGATGTCTATCGGGTATCTGAAGCTCTTTCATACCACAGACGACTATATCGAGGATTTTCGCGCAATGCTTGAGTCTGAGCGCAAACCAGCACGCACCGCTCTTAGAAGGATACTTGCCGTAAAGAGTATTGGCCCAATTGTCAGCGCACTTAGAATTGTTGCAGACGATGTCTATGCCGGAGCAACAAGCGATCCCAACGAAACAGCCCGGTCTGTGGCTCCGCGATTCATCAACTCAGCTTGTGATTATATTGGCGAAATGTATTCCGCGCTTCCTGAGTTCCCAGAGGACGAACAACTTCACGAACTGCGAATTGCATTTAAAAGGCTTCGATACACCTGCGAGTATTTCTCTCAGCTCTACCCTCCAGAGTTTGAAGAATTGATTGATGCTTGCATAAAGTACCAAGATTGCCTTGGCCTGCATCAAGATGCTGTGGTGGGACGCACGAGGCTTTTCGAGTTGCTTCGCCAGCCCCGCTGGTCACATTTGCACCCCAATTATGCAACTGGGTTGTTGAACGACCATTTGCAGAATCTGGCTGATTTCAAGCGACTCGAATTTGAAAACACGCAGGATGGGATACCAGAACTGCTGTCTCAGATTCGTTCAAAAGCCCAACTGTGACTTATCTGGGAGTGTGAACTGCAGATATCCTAAGTCTCGGAATGGCTTAATCCGATTCGAAAACGGCAGATAACAAACCTGGTGACTTCGGATATGTGTGCTCTCTTTGTCTGATGATGTAAATGACTGCTGTGGCGTTATTCATTTGCACGGATGGGTTAAGGCTCACTCTTCTGCCTTTTCAGTTCCTCAGCCATCTTTCTGCCCTTGTCTGTTATCCGCAAGCAGCAGATTTCACCGGGAATCGGGTTTCTGCCAAGGGCAAGCCACTCGTCCTCAATGCGCTCTATGGCAAGGTTCAATTCAATACTCTGCAGCTCGAAGCAGTGTGCTTGATCGCCTCCATTAGCAATATCTTCAATCACCATTAAGTTTTGAAAGAGAACATGCTCGATCATCTTAATGGATATCCAACTGACTTCTTCAGGGGTGATCATCCCACCGACTTCCATTGCCACAGATGCAACATCGGTGGCTTGCACCAAGTCATCCGATCCGCGCAGTAGAAGTTCGTTTGCACAGAGCTTAATCCTTCTCCAAAGCTCATCCCCCATTTCATTACCCTTGGCGGTATTTTGGAGCCAACAGATAGATCCCCAGCTTTCCTCTGGATCATCAATATCCCAATCGCTTTCAACTTTTTCCAGGGCATCCTGTTCAGATGCCTCCCATTTGAGAAAGGCATCCGGTCGAATATCCCCTATTTCCATAAGCCCCTGATGAAGCACTTCGCGAAGAACTTCCTTGGTCATCCGTTGAACAACAACCAACGACTTTGCGCAGCTATTGTGTCGCACAAGTTCCTCAAATCTTAGAAGGCTAATCCTTTCTTCTGTTCCGCGAATTATCGCTTCGTTTATATACACTTGAAGATTTTTTCGACAATCGCCATCTGAAAGCAATCTCCCATACTTGTCTCTGGCAGTATGCGCTCGTCGGATTGAGTTCATCTTGCAAATCGCTCCAAGACACCAGCGGTCGGCTAATTTTGTCATTTCACAGACAACCACATCGCCGGGTTCGAATTCCCAGTATGCATCTTCTCTGTCATACGGCTGGTCTAAGATACGGTATTTATTGCCACCCAGATGCTCCGCTTGCACTGCCTTCCATGCTCCTGCGCCTTCTTTCGGAAGAAAAACATAGATCTCTATGGGATTGGTAGCAGTCTGTCGCGTCGCAGGGCCATACTGAAAAGCAGAACCGCCAATGTGTATTAGTGTGCCCTTAACATCGTCTATAACCGCAGACTTTACTGTCATCAAATGAACATATCTTGTCGCAGGATTACCATCTGCCTTGTTTATTTCAGGATATTTGTCATTTCTTCTTCGAAAATGCTCTGCTTTCTTGATTCTCTCCTTTAGACCTTCAGATGCAATTTGAGGCGATCCATCCTTGAAAGCTGCAACTAAGCACCAAATGCCGCAAAGCGATATCATTTCGCAAATCACCACATCGCCGGGCTCAAACTCCCAGTATTCATCTACTCTGTCATACTGCTGGTCAACGATGCGGTATTTGTCGCCGCCAAGGTACTCCGCCTTGACCGGCCGCCAAACATCCACAGCCTCATCGGGAAGATAAATATAGATCGTCACTGTAACCATCATGGCCTCTCACATAAACGGTCTCCCTAAGGCATCTATTAGCTCCTCCATGTCATGTCCGTACTGGTTAAATTCGTCCTCGTTTTTTCCGAATACAACCATCTCGTTGCATACAAAATGCTGAATAGAATCAACTTCCTCCTTTTCTATATCAAAGTACCCGGACGAAGAAAACCTTGGTAGAAGCTTCGGATTGTATTTCTGAAGTAACTCTTGAAACACAGCTATTTGCCGGTTAGGGATTTTTACCATGGGATGCCGTCCCGAGCTGTTCATTCGGATGTCAGAGCGCGTAAGGAGTAGTTCTTCACCTTTCTTCCTTCCCATGGGTGTGATCTGCAAGTAACAGATCTCCCCAAGCCTCGGATTTCTGCCCAAGGAGCGCCACATGCTCTCCACCCGCTCTTTTGCCTCATTGTGGGGAAGATTCCATGGCAGAAACCGCCATGGTGTAACGTCTGGTGCTCGACCTGTGTTGAAATTAAGAACATAACCTATCTCCATGTAAACCTTTCGAAGTAGTTGAAGGATCGCATGCACCGAAAGCCATCTAATCTCTTCTGGAGAAGCTGGCCAGCGGACTTCCGTTGCAATGATAGAGAGCTCATAGGCTCCTATCCCGCCGCGATCCAACCCATAAATCAGAACGGCGTTCATGCAGTCTTGTATGTTTTTTAGCAGTTCCTCAGTTATCTCCCTGCCCCTGTTCGTAATCTGCAAAAAGCAAATCTCGCTGGGTTTCGGCCATCTGTCCAAAGCACACCACTCGGTCTCCACCTTTTCAAACGCCTTTTGCTCACACATTTCCCCTTTTCGATAGCACTCCCCTTGCTCCATAGGATCGCTGATCTCCATTAGACCCTGTTCGACGACCTGACGGATAACATCAAGCGATATTTCGCAAACCGCATCAGGAGGTGTCGGCCCATTTATGTCTGTTATCACGGAAACGACGCCATAGGCATCAATCCGATCACTATACCCACGAACCAGAAGCTCGTTCACAAAGCCTTGGATGTTCATTGTTTCACATGCACCTTATTTGTTAGTACTTCACGAAGAAGAGTGACCAGACGCTTATGGATTTTCACCACTTACTGCCTCCTTTCGGGCTTCGACATTGTTGATTGGCGTGGACATGTCAAGGCTCATTTCCCTTCTGCCTCTTCAGTTCCTCAGCCATCTTTCTGCCCTTGTCAGTTATCCGCAAGCTGCAGATTTCGCCGGGAATCGGGTTTCTGCCTAACTCGCGCCAAACCTTTTGCACATGTTCCCGCGGTTCGTCTTCAAAGTCCATTACATCCCATTTGCAGAAGTCACCTGCGCCCTGCAAGTCACCAATATCCATGAGGTTTAGGCGGGTTACTTCATGAATCATCAGTGCCGAGAACCACCTAATCTCTTCTCCAGTGGTTTCCCCAACATCACTTTTCGCGATTGATGCAATCTTAGATAAATCAATCAAGCCGTCCACTCCTTGAATCAGCAGGCTTTTCACACCGCGAGAAATTTTCTGGTCAAGGTCTTTCGCAACTTCATTTCC